>JAEZDN010000035.1 GCA_023433275.1 Verrucomicrobiota bacterium | reverse complement strand
TTTCACTCAGGGCTTCGCCCCAAATCCGTTGGATTTGCCCCTATCCCCTCTCGCGGCGCCTCGCGCCTTCCTGGCTTCGCCAGGCCGCCATCTCCCGCAGACGGAAGATGGCGGAGAGAGAGGGATTCGAACCCTCGATAGAGTTTCCCCTATGCAGCTTTAGCAAAGCTGTGCCTTCAGCCACTCGGCCATCTCTCCGAAACTGAGCGGGCAGGGAAACGAGCCCACCAAGCAAGTGCAAGGGCTTTTTGCTCGGGCCGGGGCGACAACAACTCCGACAACCCCGCGGCCGAGGTCGACCGCGCTCCATTCGGGACCCCGACCATGAGCGATGCACGGGTCGCCAATAACCCCAAACTCCTAACCCATAACCTCGGCGAACCAAGCTGGTGATGAAGGTCGGGGCATAAGGCACCTCCGACACTTCAACCATCGTTTCTTTTCGTATCTTTCGCGTGTTTCGTGGTTCCAACCCTTCGGAATTTTATCCGTGTTCATCCTTGTTCATCTGTGGTTGAAAACTCCGTGGCCTCCCCTCTCCTCCTCGATTTCGAGCACCTCACCGTTCCGCGCGGGGATGCCTACGTATTGCGCGACTTCAGCCTGCAGATCCGACGCGGCGAGCACGTCGCCCTGCTCGGACCCAACGGTTCCGGCAAGTCCACCCTGATCAAGGCCATCACCCGCGAGATCTATCCCCTCGACCGGCCGGGCCTGCGTTTCCAACTGCTCGGCCACGACGATTGGGACATCAACGACCTGCGCGGCCACTTCGGCATCGTGGCGCTCGACCAGCTGCACAACCTCTCCCATGAGGTCACGCTGCGCCGCGTGACGGCCCGCGAGCTCGTGTTGTCCGGCTACTTCAACAGCATCGGACTCTGGCCGCACCATCGGGTGAAGCCGGCGCAGGAAAAGCACGCCCGGGAAATCCTGCGTTTCCTGGAAATCAGTCACCTCGCGCATCGCGCCGTTTCGGAAATGTCGTCCGGCGAGCAACGCCGCGCCATGATCGGCCGCGCGTTGGTTCACGATCCCGAGGCGCTGATCCTCGACGAGCCGACCAACAGCCTGGACCCGGGCGCCGTGCGCGAATTCCGCGACCTCCTCCGCAAGCTCGCCCGCGCGGGCCGCAGTCTGCTGCTCGTAACGCACCACATCGCGGACGTCATCCCCGAGATCGAGCGCGTCATCCTCATGCAGGAGGGTCGCATCGTCGGCGACGGCCCGAAGGCGCAGCTGCTCACGTCGGCGCGATTGTCGCGGCTGTTCGGCACCAGGCTGAAGGTGGTGAAGAAGGGACGGACGTACGATTTGGCGTAAGGGGCCGCAGCACCAGGCACGGTGAGACCTGAGAGCTGATAGCTGATAGCTGAGAGCTGAGGGGGTGAAAGGCGAGGGTGTGAGGGTGTGAGGGTGTGAAACCTGAGGATGGGAGGCGTTCGGAGAAACCTGACGGAGCGCGGGGAGCGCGGAGATGGCGTCGCGTAGCGATGGCCGGAGGCCGACAGACTCGGGTGCCCTTCGGGCGGAGGATGGAGCAAACCTGACCGCTGATAGCTTAGAGCTTAGAGCTGAAAGCTGCTGTCGCACAGAGTGGAGGGCCCGCGTCCCTGCGGGGCCGTGCATTCTTGGTAGGGGCCGACCTCGTGTCGGTCCTTGCCGCGCACATCTCTTCCCGTAGGGGCGCAGACTTGCTGCGCCCTCCCCCGCGCGTAAGGGCGCAGCAAGACTGCGCCCCTACCAAAATCAAATTCCCCTCCATCAGGCCGGACTCATGCAGTTTAACCACAGATGAACACAGATAATACAGAGGATGTCAGCCCCACCACTGCCCCCATATTTCTCAGTTCCCTGCCTCTTTCGATCTCTGCGCCTCTGTGCCTCTGTGCGCCAATTCTCTTTCCGCAATCCTCCGCCATCGAATCGATATTTTCGCACAGAGACACAGAGATCCTCCTCATCCACGTTCATCCTCGCCCATCCGCGTCGATCCGCGCCATCCGCGGAAAAATTGAATTGGTTCCCTGCGGGGTGATGGCACCCCGCCCACAGAGTAGCAGGTGGACCGACGGAGGGCGGTGGGACAAACCGAGAGAAAGAGAAAGATTACGATTAAGAGAACGATGGAGGGAAAGACGGAGGAGCGCGGGCCCGGTTGTGGGCCGGGTGCCCTCACCCGGCTTGCCGCATCATTCAATTCGCAAGCATCGCCGCGCGTCGGGCGCGAATGCGGGGTGAGGGCACCCCGCCCACAGAGCGGCAGGTGAACGGTCGACGGTGGGCGGTGGATGGAGACGCAAGACAAACGAGAGAAAGAGAAAGATTACGATTAAGAGAACGATTGAAGGGCCCCCTATCCCACGGCACGGCGCGCAGCGACGCGTGTCATCCAGCGAGGGCGATTCCGCGCGGCGAGGACTCCTCCCGCCCCGAAAAAGGAAAAGCCCGCGTCTCGCGACGCGGGCTTTGGTGGTTTGCTTGGTCAGGCCTGACTCAGGCACCCGGCTTTGACGCCGGGCGCTGAAAGTTAATCCTCAATACCGATAATGCTCGGGCTTGTACGGGCCGTCAACCGGCACGCCGAGATATTCGGCCTGTTCCTTGGTGAGGACGGTCAGCTTGGCGCCGATCTTCTCGAGGTGCAGGCGCGCGACTTCCTCGTCGAGGTGCTTCGGGAGGCGATAAACGCCCACCTTGTACGTGTCCTTGTTCTTCCACAGGTCCAGCTGCGCGAGCGTCTGGTTGGTGAAGGAATTGGACATCACGAAGGACGGGTGGCCGGTGGCGCAACCCAGGTTCACGAGACGGCCTTCGGCGAGCATGTAGATGCTGTTCCCGGTCGGGAACGTGTACATGTCGTACTGCGGCTTGATGTTCGTGCGTTTCGCGTCGGAGGCGTTGAGCTTGTCGACCTGGATCTCGTTGTCGAAATGGCCGATGTTGCAGACGATCGCCTGGTCCTTCATGCGGCGCATGTGCTCCAGGGTGATGATGTCCTTGTTGCCGGTCGTCGTGACGTAGATGTCGGCGGTGCCGAGCGTGGACTCGATCGTGTTCACCTCGAAGCCCTCCATCGCGGCCTGCAGGGCGTTGATGGGGTCGATCTCGGTGACGATCACGCGGGCGCCAAAGCCCTTGAGCGAGAACGCGGAGCCCTTGCCCACGTCGCCGTAGCCGCACACGCAGGCAACCTTGCCCGCGATCATGACGTCGGTGGCGCGCTTCAGGCCGTCGGCGAGCGACTCGCGGCAGCCGTAGAGATTGTCGAACTTCGACTTCGTGACCGAGTCGTTGACGTTGATGGCGGGAACGCGGAGCTTGCCCTTCTCCATCATCTGGTAGAGGCGGTGCACGCCGGTGGTCGTCTCCTCGGAGACGCCGCGCCATTCCTTCACCATCGTGGTCCACTTGCGCGGGTCCTCCTGATGGACGCGCTTGAGCAGGTTCTTGATGACCTGTTCCTCGTGGGAGCCGGACGGGGTGTTGACCCAGTCGCTGCCCTCCTCGAGTTCGCAGCCCTTGTGAATGAGGAGCGTGACGTCGCCGCCGTCGTCGACGACGAGCTGCGGGCCCTTGCCGCCCGGGAAGGTGACGGCCTTGAGGGTGAGATCCCAGTATTCCTCGAGTGTCTCGCCCTTCCAGGCGAAGACGGGCGTGCCGGATTTCGCGATGGCCGCGGCGGCGTGGTCCTGGGTCGAGAAGATATTGCAGGAGCACCAGCGCACGTCGGCGCCAAGTTCCTTGAGCGTCTCGATGAGGACCGCGGTCTGGATCGTCATGTGCAGCGAGCCGGTGATGCGTACGCCCTTGAGGGGTTTGCCCGGGCCGAATTTCTTGCGGACGGAAACCAGGCCGGGCATCTCGTGCTCGGCGACGGAGATTTCCTTGCGGCCCCAGTCAGCGAGGGAGAGGTCCTTGACGTGATGATCGGGGGCGGGAGAAGCGGAAGTGGAGGAAGCCATGAATGGATTTGGGTTCTGGTTTCTGGGTTTCAGGATCCGGGCCGGGAGCGAAAGGCCAGGTGCGGAATATCGCACCCGGGCCCGCCCACCGGGAATCCGTCGGGTGGTTAGATGGCCGCGCGCAGGGCGGCGGCCTTGTTGGTCTCCTCCCACGGGAGACCGCGCTTGCCGAAGTGGCCGTAGTTGGTCGTCTGACGGTAGATCGGGCGAAGGAGGTTGAGCTGGGCGACGATGTCGGCCGGCTTGAAGCTGAAGGTCTTGGTCACGGCCGCCGTGATCTGCTCGTCGGAGATGCCGAGCTTCGCGGTGCCGAAGGTCTCGACGCGGACGGAGACCGGCTGCGGGTGGCCGATGGCGTAGGCGAACTGGATCTCGGCGTGCGTGGCGAGGCCGGCGGCGACGATGTTCTTGGCGACCCAGCGACCCATGTAGGCGGCGGAACGGTCGACCTTCGACGGATCCTTGCCAGAGAAGGCGCCGCCACCGTGACGGCCCCAGCCGCCGTAGGTGTCGACGATGATCTTGCGACCGGTGAGGCCGGAATCGCCCTGCGGGCCGCCGATGACGAAGCGGCCGGTGGGGTTGATGAGGTACTCGGTCTTCTTCGTCAGCATGCGGGCCGGGATGACCTTCTTGATGACGTTCTCGATGAGATATTTCTCGATCATCGCATGCTCGGCGCTGGCCGCGTGCTGCGTGGAGATGACGACGTTCACGACCTCGACCGGGATGTCGTTCTCGTAACGGATGGAAACCTGGGACTTCGCGTCCGGGCGCAGCCACGGCGCCTTGCCGGACTTGCGGATCTTGGTGAGCTCGCGGCCCAGGCGGTGCGCGAACATGATCGGGGTCGGCATGAGCTCGGGCGTCTCGTTGCACGCGTAGCCGAACATGATGCCCTGGTCGCCGGCGCCCTGCTCGGCGGTCTTCTTGCCCTTCACCTTGCGGGCGTCGACGCCCTGCGCGATGTCGGGGGACTGCGCCGTGAGGTAATTGTTGATGAACACCTGGTCGGCGTGGAAGACGTCGTCGTTGTTGACGTAGCCGATCTCGCGGATGGCCGCGCGCACGATGGCCTCGTAGTTGAGCTTGGCCTTGGTCGTGATCTCGCCGGCCAGGATGACCATGTTGGACTTGACCATGGTCTCGCAGGCGACGCGGCTCAGCTTGTCCTGCGCCAGGCAGGCATCGAGCACGCTGTCGGAGATCAGGTCAGCGACTTTATCGGGATGGCCTTCGCCAACCGACTCGGAGGAAAACACAAAGGAATTTGCCATGGCGCAGACAACGCTAGCGGGCACGGGGCAAGCAAGTAAAATATCATCGCATCAGGATTGCCTGATATAACAACTGCGGGTTGTTTCCTGCTCAGGTACGATTAGCATGTGCCGTATAAGCGCTTGCGCATCCCCAATGACTTCCCCTGCTGAGACGCCCAAGCCGGACCTGGCTGGCCGGAGAATCCTGATTGTCGACGACGATCGGCTGAATGTGCGCATCCTCACAACCATCCTCGGCCCGGAAGGTTATGAACTGAAAGCGGCGCACTCCGGCGAAGAGGCGCTCGAGCTTTATGAATCCTTCCGCCCCGACCTGGTGCTGCTCGACGTCGTGATGCCGGGCATCAACGGGTTCGACACGTGTCGCGCGCTTCGCACGCGTCATGGCGACGCGCTCGCGCCGGTCATCTTCATCACGGCCAAATCCGAATCCGATGACGTCGTCGAGGGCCTCGCGGCCGGCGGCGTCGATTACCTGCCGAAGCCATTCAAGGCCCGCGAAGCGCTGGCGCGCCTGCGCACGCACCTGCAGAACCGTTTGCTCAACGAACAGCAGCGCCAGCTCGTCAGCCAGCTCAGCGCCGCCAACGCCTCGAAAAACAAGTTGCTCGGCATCGTGGCCCACGACCTGCGCAATCCCCTCGCCTCGATCCGCGGCCTCGCGGATTTCCTGTGCGACGGCACCGTCGGCCAGCTCACGCCCGACCAGTTGGACCTCGTGCAGACCATCCAGGACACCAGCCAGTCCATGCTGGCCATGGTCAACGAGCTCCTCGATCTCTCCGTCATCGAATCCGGCGAGCTGAAGATCCACCCGGAGCTCCGACCCATCGCCGAGTTGATCATGAAATCGGTTTACCTGAACAACATCAACGCCGCCAAGAAGGGCTCGCGCATCGAGCTCGCGGAGCTGGACGCCAGCGTCGAACTCCCGCTCGACGCCGACAAGGTGCGGCAGGTCATCGACAATCTCCTGAGCAACGCGATCAAGTTCTCCCCGCCGAACTCGACGATCTCGGTCACGACCGAGAGCGACCGCACCACCTACTCGATCCTCGTGCACGACCAGGGACCCGGCATCCCCGAGGGCGAGCGGCACAAGCTGTTCAAGGATTTCAGCCAGACCTCGGTGAAACCCACCGCCGGCGAAAAAAGCACCGGCCTCGGCCTGGCGATCTGCAAGCGCATCATGGAGGCCCACGGCGGCAGCATTTCGGCCGGCAGCGCACCGTCCGGCGGCGGCCTGTTCAAGATCTCGTTTCCCCTCGCCTCATGAAATACCCCGGAAAAATTCTTCTCACGGACGACGAGCCCCACATCCGGAAATTCATCGGCCTGGTGCTCAGGCAATATGGCGCGCCCCAGATCCTCGAGGCGGGAGACGGCGCCGTTGCCGTCCGGCTGTACGCGGAGCAGAAGCCGGACCTCGTCCTGCTCGACGTGAACATGCCCAACCTCGACGGCCTGCAGGCGCTCGCGCAGATCAAGCAGGCCGATCCCGACGCCCTGGTCGTGATGCTCACCTCGCTGGCCAACCGGCAAACCGTGGAGGAATGCCTCCGCCTCGGCGCGGTGGACTACATCCGCAAGGACACGCCGCGCGAGGAACTGACCGCCCGCTTCAAGGAAATATTCGAGGACTGCTTTGGCGACGAGGAGCCGCCCACCCCATGAGCCAGCCCGGAGCCAAGCCGCCCGCCCCAATCGCGATCCCCGGTCTGACCGAGGTGCGCTATTCCCTCCCCGACCTGCTGCGCGAGGTGAAGCTCGAGCGCGACGCGTCCGCCTTCGCCATGGAAAAACTCGAGCAGGTCGAGATCGCCAAGCTGTTCCAGAAAAACCGTCCCCGCCGTGCCGCAAAATCCGGAAAACAGTGAGTTCCTGCGCCTGGTCCTGAGCCAGCCCGGTTTCGACTCGAGCGCCGAACTCGAGGCGACCGGCAACGTGCACGGCGCCGGCACCCTCGCCCATCTCCAGGCGATCATCGACGGCAAGATCCTGACCAAGGAGGAAGCCTGCCGGCTCTGGTCCAACTCCATCGGGATCGCCTACGTCGACGTGCTCGCCTCGGCCATCACCGACGAGGCGGTCGAGAAAATCCCCCTGGCGATTGCCCGCAAGGTCAAGGCGCTGGGCCTCTACCTCATCGACGGCGTGCTCACGGTCGCCCTCGCCACGCCGAACGACAAGGACCTCGTCCGCCGCATCGAACAGATCGCCCAGGTCCCCGTCAGCCCGGTCTTCTGCCTGCCCTGCGAGATCGAGGACGCGATCTCGATCCAGTATTCCACCGAAAAATCCCTCACGGAAAGCCTCACCGGCCTCGAGAACGAGAGCTTCTTCGGCCGCAACGAGGGCAACGGCGACCAGTTCGAGGCGGTCGCGGAGTCGGCCTCGCTCGTGCGCGTGCTCGACGAGCTGGTCTATTTCGCGCTGCGCGAGCGCGCCACCGACATCCACATCGAGCCGCAGGAACTCCATTCGCGCATCCGGTTCCGCGTCGACGGCATGATGCGCGAGGTGCTCACGTTTTCCCGCAAGCTGCACAGCGCCATCGTCGCGCGCCTCAAGATCCTGTGCTCGCTCAACATCGCCGAGACGCGCTTCCCGCAGGACGGCCGGTTCTCGCTGAACATCGGGACCACCAAGGCCAACTTCCGTTTCTCGTCGCTGCCCACGGTGAACGGCGAGAAGGTCGTCATCCGCGTGCTCGCGGCCACGGGCAAGAAGTCGATGATGACGCTCGACAAGATGCTCATCTCGCAGCCGATCCTCGCGCCCTTCCGCCGGCTCGTGCAGAACCCGAGCGGCATCATCTTCGTCACCGGCCCGACCGGCAGCGGCAAGACCACCACGCTTTATTCCGCGCTCCACGAGATCAACCAGCCCGGCATCAACATCTCGACGATCGAGGACCCGGTCGAGATCCAGCTGCCCGGCGTCACGCAGAGCCAGGTCAACTCGCACATCGACCTGAAGTTCTCCTCCATCCTCCGGTCCCTCCTGCGCCAGGATCCGGACGTCATCCTCATCGGCGAGATCCGCGATCTCGAGACCGCCAAGATCGCCACCGAGGCCGCGCTGACCGGTCACCTCGTCTTCGCCACCCTGCACACCAACACCGCGGCCCAGGCCATCGTCCGCTTGATGGAAATCGGCGTCGAGCCCTACATGGTCGCGCCCTCGGTCATCGGCGTGCTGGCGCAGCGGCTGGCGGCCCGCATCTGTGACCGTTGCAAGGAAGCCTATTATCCCTCCCGCGACGTGCTCCTGAGGTACTTCCTCGAGGAAGGCCTGACCGAGGTGCCGTTTTACCGGGGTCGTGGTTGCCCGCATTGCCGTGGCACCGGCTACAAGGGCCGCGTGGCGTTCCATGAACTGGTCCTGATCACCGAGGAAATCCGCCAGCTGATTTCCGAAGGCCGGAGTGCGCAGGAAATCACGCGCGCGGCGGCCAAGGTCGGCTATCGCCCCCTCCGCTACGATGGCTTGCGCAAGGTCCTGCTGGGCCTTACCACCATTGAGGAGATCGAACAGAACACGTCGTTCGAGTGGGCCTCCTGAATCTTCCCATGAATTCCCCCATTGATCCCGAGGCCCTGGCCGCCCTCCGCGAATTGAATCCCGATGACCCGGCTTTCCTCCGGGAACTGATCGACGTCTTCCTCGAGGACGTGCCCCAGCGCTTCGCCGAGTTGGAAAAGAGCCTCGCCACCTCCGATGCCGTGCTGCTGACGCGCGCCGCGCACACGATCAAGGGCAGTTGCAGCAACTTCGGCGCCGGCGAGCTCGGGCGCATCGCGCAAACCATGGAGCAGCAGGGCAAGGCCGCCGCCTTCGCCGACGCCGCCGCGACCTTCCCCACCCTTCGCGCCGAGTTCGAGCGCGTGGCCGGGGCGTTGAAACAGGCGCGCTGAGCCAGACGGCGATTGCAGTCGACCCGGGGCCCGGCTATTCCCCTGCCCATGATCCGCCGCCTATCCCAGGTCCTGCTCTGTCTTGCCGCCGCCGCGTCCGCGTCCGCGCTCGAGTGGAAGACCAGGCACCTTTCCTTCGAGGTTGCCCCGCTCCAGAAGACGACCGACGCCGCGTTCGAGTTCACCAACACCAGCGCGCAGCCGGTCTCGATCACCAACGTCGAATCCAGTTGTGACTGCCTCGATGTCGCCCCCAGCGCCGCCATCATCGCGCCCGGCGAGAGTGGTCGCATCAACGCCCGCTTCACGGTCGGCGACCGCTTCGGGATCTACCGGCGTACGATTCTGGTCACCACCAACGAAGGCACGCCCCCGGTTGCCCTGGCCGTCGAGTTCAATGTCGCCGAGGTCGCCAGCCTCACGCCGCGCAGCGTGGAATGGCCGGTCGACGGGCCCGCCCGCGAACAGGCCGTGGACATCGTGGTCACGCCCGGCATCGAGCTGACGATTTCGCACGCGCAGGCCACCAGCGAGGAGTTCTCCCATCGTCTGGAAACCGTCGAGGCCGGGCGGCACTACCGCCTCCACGTCACGCCCAAGTCCACGCGGGAAATCGCCAACGCCGCTTTCCGGCTCCACGCCAAAGCCGCCTCCGGCGAGGACTTGATCCTCAGCGCGTACGCCAGCGTGCATTGAGGCCGTCCGGTGTGCGGATGCGGGTGTAGGAGCCTGTTCACAGGCGATGGGCGCACTCGTTGCCCACGAACGTCCTGATCGCCTGTAAACAGGCTCCTACAGGAAGCGCCGCTCATCGCCCTCATTGAAAGTCGGAACACTCCTACCTGAAGGGACGCAATCCGTAGGGGCGCAGACTTGGCTGCGCCCTCCTCCCCCTCGCGAAAGGGCGCAGCAAGACTGCGCCCCTACCCATCAGATCGCATAGCGACAAAGCCGTTGTAGGAGCCTGTTTACAGGCGATGAGCGCGCTCGTTGCCCCCACGAACGTCCTGATCGCCTGTAAACAGGCTCCTACAGGAAACGCCGCTCATCGCCCTCTTGAAAGGCGGAACACTCCTCCCCTGAAGGGACGCAATCCGTAGGGGCGCAGACTTGCTGCGCCCTTCTCCCCTCGCGAAAGGGCGCAGCAAGACTGCGCCCCTACCCATCACATCGCGTAGCGCAAAAGCCGTTGTAGGAGCCTGTTTACAGGCGATGGGCGCGCTCGTTGCCCCCACGAATGTCCCGATCGCCTGTAAACAGGCTCCTACAGGAATCGCCGCTCATCGCCCTCATTGAAAGTCGGACACCCTTACCCCACAGGGACGCAATCCGTAGCGGCGCAGACTTGGCTGCGCCCGCCCTCCCCCTCGCGAAAGGGCGCAGCAAGACTGCGCCCCTACCCATCACATCGCGTAGCGACAAAGCCGTTGTAGGAGCCTGTTTACAGGCGATGGGCGCGCTCGTTGACCACGAACGTTCTGATCGCCTGTAAACAGGCTCCTACAGGAAACGCCGCTCATCGCCCTCATTGAAAGTCGGAACACCCTTACCCTGCAGGGACGCAATCCGTAGGGGCGCAGACTTGGCTGCGCCCATCCCTCCCCCTCGCGAACGGGCGCAGCAAGACTGCGCCCCTACCCATCACATCGCGTAGCGCAAAAGCCGTTGTAGGAGCCTGTTTACAGGCGATGGGCGCGCTCGTTGCCCCCACGAATGTCCCGATCGCCTGT
>JAEZDN010000111.1 GCA_023433275.1 Verrucomicrobiota bacterium | reverse complement strand
GAGGGCACCCCTGGTCGCCGTTGTTCCGCATGTGGTCGCGCGCTTGGTGCAGCCTGCCTCGCGGGGTGAGGGCACCCCGCCCACAACCATCACCAGTCGCGGCCATGAAGCCACCGCGACCTCGCTGGGGTCCGCCTCAAAGCTCGGTATACTTGACCGACCGCCCCTTCGCCTTTTCCACCGGATACTTCGCCGCGTTCTGCGCCAGCTTCGCTTCGATCGCCTTCGCCAGGTCGATGCCGCCAATGTTGGCAAACTCCAAGGCGTAGATGACCACGTCAGCCAGTTCGTCCTCGATCTTGTGGCGTTTCTTCGCGTCCGCCAGGACCGCGGCCGGGTCGCGCGACTCGGTCCAGAGAAAATGCTCCATCAATTCCCCGGCCTCCGCCGCCAGCGCCATGCTGAGGTTCTTGGGCGAGTGAAACTGCTCCCACTCGCGCTCCCGCGCAAAGGCCAGCACCCGCGCGCGCAGCTCACCCACCGTGGCAGTCTCATCGGTCATGGAGTTCATCTGGTCACCCTGCCGTCCAAACTGTGCCGGTGCAAGATTCCCCGTGATGACATGGTTGGCACGCTTCCGGCTTAAATTACCCCTTGAGCAACGGAGCGATCCCGCGCATCTTTTCACCATCTCCCATGGCCACCGCCACTCCAGTCAAACGCACCGATGCCGGCACTTCGCTTACGAAGGCCGTCATGTGCTTTGGCCTGCGCCAGTCGCAGCAGTGCGGCCGCGTGTCCATTTGGGCCGTTAAACATTCCGTTCCGGGCTGCCTGGCCTGACGCGAACCCCACCGAGGTAAATCGCCACCCCCAGGAGCCCGCCGGTGAAAACCGACGAGCCCGTCTTCCCATTTTTCCATCCTTTCCGCCCATGCATACGATCATCCACCGCAACGAGAATCAGAGGTTCCCTGCCCGTAGCCTGACGAACCGGTCCGCCTTCCCGGCGGAATTCCGCTCGCCGCACTATGAGTGCATGGATCTCCCGCAATCGCTCAAGCTCGCCGTCTACGTCCCGGGCGTCGAAGCCTCCGGCGTGGACTTGACGACCCAGGGCAACGACCTGGTCGTCACCGCCCGCAAGGCGCAGCACGTCCGCGTGAACTGGCAGCCGTTGCACTTGGAATCGGCGCAGCGCGACTACCGACTCACCCTGCGCCTGGGCAGCGGCTACGACTTCGACTCGCTCCGTGCCTATATCGCCAAGGGCGTGCTCACCATCGTGCTGCCGAAACGCCGGTCGGCCCTCGCCGCTCCGTCCACCCGCCAGCGCCAGGTGGCCTGATCCCGCGGCGATTTCCGGGGCGCGCATCCGTCGCGGATGCGCGCCCTGATTTTTCAAACAATTTTGGAACTCCTCGCACGCTCCGGGGTTCTTAACTACACCGGCTCCGACCAAGCCGGACCCAACTCACCAACATGAATTATTTCCCGCACAATCACCTCAAGCGCTCCGCCCACCCGGCGGCCAAGGCGTTTGCGACCGTGCGGCAGGCGCTCACGCGCGACGTTGTCTGGAACCGGCCCCTCTTCAAGGCACCCGCCATGGTGGAGCCCAACGTCACTCCTGAACCGCTGCCGTTCATGGCCACGCGCCTGACCCAGCGTCCAGCCCAAGGCTGAATTCCCCAGCGAGCCCACCGCGGCTCGCTTTTTTCAGGTAGAGCCGGGCTTGCTCGGTCCTTCGGAATGCCAGCGGATCGGCGGCGCAACGCCCCCTCACTTTTCCGGCACCAGCCAGCGCACCACCCCGCCCGCGCCTTCGTCGACCCGCAGTTTTTGCACCAACGTGGGCAGGACGGCGCGGAATTCCGCCTCGATCTGCCACGGCGGGTTGAGCACCAGCAGGCCGCAGCCCTTCATTCTCAACCGCGCCCCATCCCCCGCGATCGCCAGCTCGGCGAACAATGCCGGGACGCCGAAATCCGTCAGCGCCCGCTGGAACTCATCCGTGCGCGCCCGCTCGGTGATCGGATACCAGATCGCAACCACCGCCCCGGGCAGCCGCCGTAGCGCTTCGGCCACGCCCCGCTCGATCCCGGCGAACTCCCCTTTGTCCTCGAACGGCGGATCGATCAGGACCAGCGCCCGCTTTTCCGGCGGCGGCAGCTGCGCCTTCAGGCCCACGTAACCATCCAGCTGGAGCACCTTCACGCCGCGCTCCCGGGCAAAATCGAAATCCAACGCCTCCGCGTCATCCGGGCGCAATTCGCACAACACCGCCCGGTCCTGCGGTCGCAGCGCCAGTTTCGCGATCCACGGCGAGCCGGGATAACACTTCAGCTCCACTCCCGTTTCACCCCGCCGGTCGTTGAACCGTCGCACGATCCCGAGGTATTCGTCCACCGCCGGCGGCAGCCCGGCGCCACCCCACAGGCGACCAATCCCCGCCGGGTACTCCGGCTCGCGCTCGCGTCCATCCGGCAGCACCGACGGTACCGACAGGTCATAACCGCCTCGACCCGCATGCGTGTCGAGGTAGAGAAAACCCTTCTCCTTGCGCTGCATGGCGCGGATCAGCTGCAGCAAGAGCACGTGCTTGAACACGTCGGCATAATTGCCGGCGTGATAATGGTGACGGTAATTCATGCCACCGGCACCTTCACCACCGTCTTTCGCACCAACCCCGCGCCCCGCCAGCGCAGCGAGGGCATGTGCCCGTCCTCCGGAAAGAAGACCGCCACATCCCCCACGCGCATCTTCAACACCGCCGCCTCGGCGGAATCCGCGTACTTGATCAAGTCACGCTCGGCTTCGTACGGCAGCGTCACCACCAGACGCGACACGTCTTCCACTTCCATCAACTCCTCGCCGTCCACAATCACCTGGACATCGATGTAGCGGCGGTGCGATTCGAAGAATCCATCCACCCGCGCCTTGGGCTCGTACGCCTGCTCCAGCGCAAACGCGCCGCCGGCCAATTCGATCCGCTCCGTCGTTCCCACCCCCACTCGCGCGATGCGCATCCGCGCCTCGGATTCCGCTCGCAACACCTCCTCCACATACGCCAGCGCGACGGCAAAACGCGGGTCGCTCACTTGGTTTCTGATTTGCGCAAAGGGTCCGAAGATCGCCATGCCGGCAGCACACGACGCCACCGATTCCATTGCAAGCCCACAGCCGCCAATCACTTGCCGGAAAAACCCGGGACAAGTCGACAACCCCGCCAGAAGCCACGCTTTTGCAGTATAGCCTTGAGCGACACGACCTTGAACATAATGTCCGGCCATGAGCCGGCCCCTCCTCCTCCCCCTCCTGTGTGTGGCGATCTTCTCCACCAGCGTGTCCCAAGCCGTCGTTACTGAGTTCACTTGGGCCGGGTTCAGCGGCAATCCCGGCGCCAACCACGCCCCCAACTGGATCGGCGGCAACGCGCCCAGTTTCGTTGGCGAGGCCGAAGCCCTCATCTTCCCCGATAGCGGCACCGACCACGTGAGCTTCGGGGCGGGTTCGTTCTACACCAATTCCGACATCCATTCCCTGACCGTCACCGGTCACTACCATTTCGTCGGACCGCAATCGAATTTCGACGAATTCGTGTCTCCTGATCCGGTCTATCTTCACCTCTACGGCGGTCTCTTCTACTCCACGCCGTTTGAAAACCACCTGGCTTTTCAGCAGAACCTCGGGATCAACATCGCCGCCGACCAGACTTGGAGCATCGGGGCCAACGGCCGGGTCGAATTCTACAATAACGCCTTCATCACGGGCACCGGCAAAATCACGAAGTCCGGCGCGGGCCTGCTCGACTTGGGTTCCGCCAGCGACGGCTGGAGCGGCGGTCTGCAATTCAACGAAGGCTCCATCATCCTCCGCCCCGGCGAGGGCTTTTATTCTCCGTCCGTCGGCTCGGGCACCGTCATCATCGGTCCCGACACCACCTATCGCCCCACCTTCCAAGTCCATGGCTGGTCCGACTACGGGGACTACGACTACGTTTTGCTGGGCAACGCGTTCGTCTTGAATGGCGTGTTCAACTCCGAGAACGACGTCACCCTGGCCCTCGCGGGCAACGTGACCCTGAATTCAGACACCACCTTCCGCACGTCGGGCGACGTCACCGTCATCGAGGGCGATATCACCGACGGCGATGGGCACGCCAAACTCACCGTCGATTCGACCAGCGGCATCATCCTTTATGGCAGCAGCAACTGGTCCGGCGGCACCACGGTGACGAAGGGCATTCTCGTCTTCGGCGGCGAGGACAACACTCCCGGCACGCCCGGCGGCATCCTCATCGGGGCCAATGGCTATGCCGGCATCGGTGTGGACAACAACGTCGGCGGCTTCATCAGCCAAATCAACTCCGCCTCCACCGGCACCATCGGCTTCGATTCCGAATTGCACGCCGAATCGCCCGATCACTTCAACACCGCCGCCTCCATCGATCTCTCTGGCTTCAATCCCTCTGTGCGTCTCGGCTCGGCGACCTCGGCCATTCTTGGGGAAAACATCACCATCACGCCCTACAACAATAATTACCGCTTTGGCGGTGGCGGCGGCTGGCTCCAGGTGAACTCGGTCCTCACCTCCGGCCGCACCTTGGAACTGAATTCCCCCGCGGAGCTTCCCCTCACCGTTCGCTTCACCAATCCCAGCAACGCGATCTCGGCCGTCAACGTCACCAACTCCGGCGCGGTCTTCGCGACCGGCGCCCTCCCTGGCGCAGCCACCCTCACCGTGAACGCTGGCGCCTACCTCGGCAGCGAGGACCCGGCCCACAGCACCGACGCCACCGCCATCAACAGCTACCTCGCACGCTTCGGCGCCACCACCCCCGGCATCATCGGCTTCGACATCGCGCCCACCTCCATGTCGCAACGCACCGTCGATCTCACCGGCGTCAACCTGGGTTCGCTCACGGGCGGGGCCTACCTGGGCACCGCGTCGTTCCCCATCTTTGGTGACGGCTATGTCTCCGCGGCCGTCCGTCTGACGGGCACCATCGCTCCGAGCTCCGATAACGTCCATCGCTTCGCCGCCTACAAGGGCGGCGCCCTCGAGGTCGCCGGCACCCTTGGCACAACCGCCTCCCTCGTCATCGGACATCCGGACTCGCTCGGCGCGTTCGGCGACAGGAATCGCGAGGAATACTCCACCGTGCTGGTCTCCGGCAACAATGCCGGCCGCCTCACCGGTGGCGTCACCCTCTACGGCGGGCGCCTCATGGTCGGGCAGGATACCTCGGACGTTTCCGACCACACCCATGCGCTGGGTGAGGGCACGCTCACCGTGGCGCCGGTCAACTTCACGCTGGACGAGATCGACGGCGCCGAGATGCCCGCCCCGCTTCTTGCCGTTGCGGCCGACGACGACGATTTCATCATTGCCAATTCCATTGTCCTCAACGCGCCCGCCTTGGAGGTGGGCGGCGACGCCGACTTCAGGCTGTCCGGCACGATCAGCGGGTCCGGCGCTCTCTACGTGGGCGAGGAATCTGACGAAGGCTTCGTCCTCACGCTGGCCGGCAGCAACACCTTCAGCGGCGGCGTCTACGTTTCGGACGGAGCCAAGGTCATCGTCGCCCACGATCACGCCCTGGGCTCGGGCCCACTGGGCTTTGGCAACGCTTCCAGCAATTACGCCACGTTCACCACCGCCACCCCGGTTATCGGCGGCCTCGTCAGCAACGAGTCCTACGGCATCCTGCGATTCGAGCACGCCGGCACGATCGCAACCATCAATCAGACCTCCGACGGCTTCTTCCGCGGCTACTTCAACACCGGCGGCGAGGGGAACGACACCCTCCGCATCGTCAAGAGCGGGTCCGCCACCCTCCGCCTCGATGAGGGGAGTTGGAACGTGAATTCCGGGATCCAGGACTCCGCCGGCGACCCCGCCGTCCACATTCAAGTCGATCAGGGGACCTTGGTGATCGGACAAAACTTCTTTCTCGGTAACAGTAACAACACGATCCGCGTCCAGGGCGGAACCCTCGCGCTGGACCGCGAAACCTCCAATCACCAGCAGTGGGTTTACAACCCGGTGGTCGTGGCGGACGGCGGACGCCTCGCCGGCCGCGGCGCCTTCTTCAGCGAAGTCACAATCGGCGGCGGCGCCATCGTCTCCCCGGGACTTTCCGACTCGGGCAACATCGGTTCTCTCGCCTTCGACCACTTGGAACTGGACGCCGGCGGCAACTACGAATGGCACATCCGTAACGCCGACCAGAACGGCCAATTCCAGCACGATATCGTGAACGTGGGCCTCGAGGCGCCGGCCGGCACCCTCGTCGTCAACGCCACCACCTCCGACCGTTTCACCCTCAAGGTGATCTCCGTGAACCTCGCCGGCTCCGCCGGCCTGGCGGCCAACTTCGACGCGAGCCAGGCCTATGCCTGGACCATCTTCACCTACGACGCCCTCGAAGGCTTCGATCCCGAAAAGTTCGACATCGATGTCACCGGCTTTGCCAACAGCATTTCCTCCGCTGAAGGCGACGGCTGGTTCTACCTTTCCGACGACGGCGCCGGGCACCTCCTGCTGAACTTCTCCCCCGTCCCCGAGCCCTCCACCTACGCCTTGCTCGCCCTCGGACTCGCCTTCGTCGTCTGCACGGTCCGCCGCCGCCGGTAGGGCCAGTCTCAGACTGGCCATCGCCTAGGAGCCGGGGCGCCCTCGCCCCGGTCGGGGCATGATCACCATCCAATTGCTGGGTCCCGCCTCCGTTCGCCCGCGCATGCGGTGATTCGAACTATTTAAAAGCTTCTAGCGCTTCCACGGCCGGATGAGCCTTGAGCCGACACCGAGCCTGGTCAGTCTCCCCGGCATTATGAAGCGCCGTTCCCAACCTGTCTTGCCGGGCCTGGCCTTCCTGGCCTTGGTGGCGATCACCCCGCTCCACGCCATCCTCGGCCTCAACTGGCTCGGCGACCTGGACGGCATCGGCGACGCCGCCGACCCCGCGAACTGGTCCGGACAACTCCTGGGCGACGGATCCGATAGCGTTGTCTTCGGTTTGTCGCCGACCACCACCGTCCGCGTGGCCGACGGCCTCGCGCTGACCAATATCACGTTCGCCGACAACGACCGGCCCAGCTACACTTTCCAAGGCGCCGATGGCCCGGCCACCCTGACGCTGCTCGGCGATCTCTTGGTCGCGACTTCCGGCGGCAATGTCGTGTTCAACCCCACCCTTGACCTCACCCTCACCGAGGGCACCCACTTCGTCGACATCGCCGCCAACACCTCCGTTCTCGTCGGGGGCAAGGTCGACGGCGCGGGCGCCGGTTTGGAAAAGTCGGGCGATGGGACACTCGCGCTTTCCGGCCAAAGCACCTTCGACGGTGGCGTCACCGTGTCGGCCGGCACGCTCCTGCTGGGCAGCAGCTCCTTCGCTTCCCCCATCAGCGAGGGGTTTTCGATCCTATCGGGTCCGGCCGGCACCGGCACGTTGGTTCTGGCCTCTGGCGCCACCCTCGGCGTCAACACCGGCACCGTCACCCTTCACAACGGGATATCCCTCTCATCTTCAGCGGAACCGGGCGAGGTGACCATCAGCACCGCCAGCGGCGACCTCGCGCTCCTCGGCACGATCATCACCAGCTGGCACGCCACCCGCATCAACAAGGATGGCACGGGCACCCTCACCCTCGGCGGCGTATCCGGCTTCCATGGCGGCGTCGCCGTCAACGCCGGCACCCTCCTGCTTTCCTCCTCTTCCAGCAACTACGACGGCGTGTACGGTCCTGTCGGCGGCGACACGCTCCTGCTCTTCAACGGCACCACCCTCGGCGCCGCCGCGGGCCAGGACATCACACTCTATAACCTCATCGATCTCGATCCCGCCGCGAATTCCAACGTCACCATCCACGCCGGCGCGAATTCCACCCTGCGGCTGTACGGCGACATCTCCCACGCGTCGTCCCTGACCAAGACGGGCGCCGGCACCGTGGTGCTGGGCTCTCACGACATCTACGCCGGCGAGTTTAGCGAGCTCAGCGAGAATGATTTTCAGGGCGGCTTCAACCTGCAGGCCGGCACGCTTCTCGTGGGTTCATCCTCCTATATCGGGGAGGGCGGCATCATTTTCGGCCCCATCGGATCAGGGGCCCTGAAGCTGCACAACGGCACCACGCTAGGCACCGCGGGCAGCGAGGCCGATCTCGAGCTCCACAATCCGATCCACCTGGACCAGGGCGCCGGCTCGGCCGCCATCGACATTTCGAATTCCAACACGCTGGACCTGCGGGGCGACATTTCCGGCACGGCCGGAATTTATAAGACCGGCGCCGGCCTCCTCACGCTCTCGGGCAACAACTCGTTCGCGGGCGACCTCTATGTGGCTGGTGGCACGCTCGAGATTGAGTCCGACACCGCCGCCGGCCTGGGCAAAATCGGTTTCGGCAGCTCGGGTGGAACCGTTGTTTTCAACGCCGACGCCCCCGTGATCCACGGGCTCTACGGCGGAAGCGAGGGCGCCCTGAATCTGGCCAGCGAGGCCATGGAGCTGACCATCGACCAGGACGTCGATACGAGTTTCGCCGGCGCGATCTACGAAACCAACAACGCCAACGCCGGACTCATCAAGCAAGGCCTGGGTACCCTCACGCTCACCGGCAGCAACGCCTGGGAAGGCGGCACCACCATCGATGGCGGCACCCTCGCGGTCACCGGCTCGAGCGCCTTGGGCAACGGCGACGTCACGGTCAACGCCACCGGCACCCTCGCGCTCAAGACCAACGCCAGCCTCTATATTTCCGTCATGGTCAACGCGGGCGGACGCCTCGCGGGCGAGGGCTTCCTCAACGACGCCATCATCGGGGACGGCGCACTCCTGGCCAGCGGCGGCATCCTCTCACCGGGCCTCGCTTCCGACAATCGCATCGGCTCCCTGAGCTTCAACGATCTTACGCTCAACGAGAATTCCGTCCTGGAGATCGAACTTCTCCTTCATGAAAACGGCTCGGTCGAGCACGACCAGGTGAACGTCGTTTCCTCCAACACCCTGTTCATCAACTCCACCACGTCCGCCCCCCTCACGCTCAAGCTGATTTCCCTCGATCTCGCCGGTTCGCCGGGCGTCCTCACCGGCATCGAGCAAGGCACGGAGTATTCCCTCATTTTCCTGTCCTATCACAGTGGAATCGTCGGCGACCTCGTGCTCGACGAAAACCTCGTGATCGATGCCTCGGGACTCGTCGCGCCCGGTTGGGAGGCCAGCTTCAACCTCCATCACGACCAGACCAGCTTTCACCTGTCCCTGACTTTCGCCGCCGTCCCCGAGCCGTCGACCTACGCCCTGATGGCCCTCGGGCTCGGCTTCGTGATCCTCGCCGCCCGCCGCCGGCGCTGAGTCAAGACGCCGCGTACCCCTGGCGTGCAGGCCACCCCGCCCGCGATGCCCCGAATTCACGGAATATAACCCGCACCTTCACCCTGAGCCGGAACAATTCAGGGGAAACCACAGATAGACACCGATCAGCACAGATCAAAATGGCTTACTGCCATCAAGAGCTCGCGGTTTATTCCATCGTTCCGGGTAGTGAAATGAAGTTTGGGTTCAGTGATGACGCCACCTCGGTCCCCATTCGTGTTTATCTGTGTTCATCTGCGGTTCAACTACATCAGTCCGGCTGAGACCGGGAGCAACCGCTGGACGGTTGCATACCGAGCGGAGATGAACTTTGGAGAATGGAAAACTCGACCACCCCCGTCATCCTGAGCGGAGCGAAGGATCCACGGGAAAGGACGCCCCTGCCCCGACTCCGTGGATCCTTCACTGCGTTCAGGATGACGGGGGAAGGAACTTTTAGGTGTTTCCAATATGGCGACGACTCCCCGGCCAAAACTCGTTCCGTTCGTCAGCAGCCATGCGAGGAACAAGGAAAGGACGTATGTGCATGGACTCCTGGATCCGTCGTTACGTTAGGGATGACGGGAATCACCTGACCGCTACTGCAACAGCGCCTGCGCCCGGTCGACCAGCCCGAGGAATTCTCCGCGGTACCCGCCCGCATCGCTGCCCAAGCCAGCGCGGCCCCACGCCGCCACGTCGGCGAGCGTGAGCGAGCCCTTGTGCGGGGAGTCGCGCAGCACCAAGCCGAAGCCCGCCACCGCCGCCGCAAACTTGAAATCCTGGCTGGCGTCCTCAAACCGCGCCCCCGTGTCACGCAACGCGAACTCCACCTTGCTACTCACGTCCCCCGCCGGCTCCTTGTAGCGAATCTTCACCGTCAGCAACTCGCCGCTGGCGGAGCTTTCAGCATTCAGCTTTCGGCTTTCAGTCCTGTCTTGGCTGACCGCTAACCGCTGACCGCTGACCGCTTGGTATTTCAACTCATCCACCGCCGGCGCCTCCACCACCGTCTCCGCGCCCGCCGGCACCACTTCATAAAGCGCCGTCACCGTGTGGCCCGCCCCGATCTCCCCGGCATCCACCGCGTCGTTGTTGAAATCCTCCTTGGCCAGCATCCGGTTCTCATAGCCGATGAGCCGGTACGCGGCCACCTGCGCGGGATTGAACTCCACCTGGATCTTCACGTCCTTCGCGATCGTCACCAGCGTGCCGCCCGCCTGCTCCACCAGCGCCTTCCGCGCCTCGGCCAGCGTGTCGATGTACGCGTAGTTGCCGTTCCCCTTGTCGGCGATCTGCTCGAGCGTGCTGTCCTTCAGGTTGCCCATGCCGAATCCCAGCACACTCAGGAACACGCCACTCTTCGCCTTCTCCTCCACCAACCGCACGAGCTCGCCCTCGCTCGTGGTACCGACATTGAAATCACCATCGGTCGCGAGAATCACGCGGTTCACGCCGCCCGCCACGAAGTTCGCTTTCGCCATGTCGTACGCCAGATGGATCCCCATCGCGCCGTTCGTCGACCCACCCGCCTCGAGCCGGTCGATCGCTTCCAGGATCTCCGCCTTGCGCCCGAGCGGTGTGGACGGCAGCGCCATCCCCGACGCTCCCGCGTAGACCGCGATCGCCACCCGGTCATCCGGCCGCAGCTTCTCGACCAGCAGGCGGAGCGCTTGCTTCACCAGCGGCAGCTTGTGCGCGCTGTGCATCGAGCCGGATACATCCAGCAGGAACACCAGGTTCGCCGCCGGCCGCGAGCCATCGCTGACCTCCCGTCCCTTGAGCCCCACGCGCACCAGCCGGTGCGCCGGGGCCCACGGCGCCGACGCCACCTCGAGGTGCGCCGCGAACGGCACCGTCCCTTCCGGCTGCCCGTAGCTGTAATTGAAATAGTTCACCAGTTCCTCGATGCGCACCGCATCGACGGGCGGACGCCGCCCCTGCGTGAGGAAACGCCGCACGTTCGCATACGACGCCGTGTCCACGTCCACGGAGAACGTGGACAACGGATGATCCGCCACGCGGAGATAATCGCTGTCCTTCCGGTGCGCGTAGGCCTCCGTGCTAAAAGCTGGCTCGCCGGGCAGTGCGAAATTCATCGGCTCCGTCATCCGCGCCGACGCCGCCGGCCGACCCGCCGCCCGCGTCGCCTTGCTGCGTTCCTCAGCAGCCTGTGCTTGGTCGCGCAGGAACTGCTGGTTGACCACCGCGACGACACTCCCGATGTCCCTGACCTCCGTCGAGAGCCGGCTCCCGGCAACCGTGGTCGCCACCGCATACC
Organism: Verrucomicrobiota bacterium; assembly: GCA_023433275.1. Lineage (GTDB taxonomy): Bacteria > Verrucomicrobiota > Verrucomicrobiia > Opitutales > Opitutaceae > Lacunisphaera. Next base: position 11,403 of record JAEZDN010000111.1, on the reverse strand, counting down.
CGCGTTCGTCTCCTTTCACGCTGAACGGACTCAACGGCACCGTTTCCTCCTGTGCCGCAGTGCCCGTGGTGGGCGATGCCGATGGCGACGGGGTGGAACGAGCAACAACGGCACTGCTCGCCGCGAGCGACAGGTCGCTCGTCACGGCGGGCGCAGGCATCGATTCCTGAAAGCTCGACAGCACCGGGGTCGCCGCCGCGGGGACTGGATCAAGCTGCGTTCCCATGGTCACCGCCGGCGGTGGCACGTTGGGCAATGCCACACTGACCGCCTCCTCCGTCCCCTTGGTTTTGCCCAGGTCCATTTCGACATACTGCTTCGACACCCCGGGCCCGGGCTGGCTCTGTTGCCAATAGACAAAGAACACCGCGAAGCACGCCGCCGCCAGCCCGCTCACCACGTAGTAGAATTGCGGAAAGCGGATCGGCGGCGTCGGTGTTTTCTTCATCCCGGCCTTGCCCCCATCGATCCGGCGCAAATCGCCGCCGGCCAGGATGGCCTCCTGCGAAACTCCGGCCGTCTGCGGCAACGGCTCCGCCTCCAGCGCCGACGCCAGCATCGCGCCCGCAGCCTGGATTTCTTCCACCGCGCGCAGCGCAGCGGGATCGGCCTGCAGCAGACGTTCAAAGTCCGCCCGCTCCGCCGGCGTCATCTCGTTGAGGGCATACGCCGTCAGGCGCGGGTCATCGGGCAAAATCGTGTCTTGGTTCATGGCATTTACTTATTCCGGTTGCGCGACCATTTGCTGGCGCAGCTTCTTGATCGCGGTGTGGAGGATGAATCCGACGTTCGTCACCGACAGTGACGTGATCCGGCTGATCTCCTGGTAACTGAATCCGTTCTGGAACTTCAGCCGCACCACCTCCTGCTGGTTGCGCGGCAACCCGTCGATGAGCCTCAACACCGCCGCCTGCTGCTCGGCGCGCTCCAATCCCGCTCCCGGCCGGGGCTCCGCCGCCACCAGGCGCTCGGCCTGGCCTTCGACAAAGAGGCTCATGCGGCCCTCCTTGCGCAGGACGTCCGTGACGCGATGCCGGCATACCGTGAACAACCACTCCGCGACGTGCCCGTCCACCGCTCCGGGCGGCTGGGCCATGAGGCGGACAAAGGTGTCCTGCACCACATCCTCCGCCCGGCCCGCATCCCCATGGAGGAGACGCGTGGCATAGCGCAGGAGCGGCGCCCGGTGGCGGGACACGGCGGTTTGCACAAGGGAGCTGGCATCGGCACTTTCATCGGACTGGTGGGGTTCGTTGTTCACGCGACCTGCTCCTTCCACGGATGGATACCCGGAATATTAGGATTGGACATGGAATAATTCCGGCCGCCCCCTTGCCGGGTCCCCCTTCGCTCGCTTAAATTTCCTTCATGTCCCACGGTCTGCTCCGGCTCCTGTCATTCCTCCTCTGCCTCCTGGCCGCCGGCTGCGCGAAAAGGGAGACTCCCGTCCAGTCCGCGCTCGCCTCGCGCACCCTTCTGCTGGGCAACCTCGCCGAACCGCAGGAACTCGATCCCCAACTCATCTCCGCCTACACCGACCAGAACATCGCCGTCGCCCTCTTCGAGGGTCTCTGCGCCCTCGACGAGCGCACCTCGCAACCCGTCCCCGCCGCCGCCGGGAAGTGGGACGTCAGCGCCGATGGCCTCACCTACACCTTTCATCTGCGCCCGAATGCCCGCTGGTCCAACGGCGATCCTCTCACTGCCGGCGACTTCGTCGCTTCCTGGCGTCGCGTGCTCGCGCCATCCCTCGCCGCCGAATACGCGTACCTCCTCTACCCGCTCCGCAACGCCGAGGCCCTGAACACCGGCCGGATCACGGATCCCACCGCTCTCGGCGCGGAGGCGCTCGACGATCACACCCTGCGGATCTCCCTCGAGCGCCCCACCCCGTACCTGCCCGCCCTCACCGCGCAGCCCGTCTGGTTTCCCATCAACCCGCGCGTGCTCGCGCGCTTCGGTGATCTGCACCAACGCCTCCCCGCCTGGACCCGTCCCGAAAACTTGGTGGGCAACGGTCCGTTCACGCTCGCGGAATGGAGCCCGCAGGCCCGCCTCGTCGCAACGAAAAGCCCCACATACTGGGACGCCGGCGCCGTCCGCCTGGAACGCATCGTCTTCTTCCCCACCGAAAGCCCCGAGGTTGAGGAACGCAACTTCCGCGCCGGCCAGGTGCACGTCACCTACAGCCTGCCCACGTCCAAACTCGCCCCCTACCGGCGCGACGACCCCGCCGCGCTCCGCCTCGATCCGTTTCTTCAGGCGATCTTCCTCCGGTTCAACACCACGCGAGCCCCCTTCGACGACCCCCGCGTGCGCCGCGCCCTCTCCCTCGCCATCGACCGCGACGCCATCGCCTCCAGCGTCCTCCGCGGCGCCGGCACGGCCGCCCGCTCCTTCACCCCGCCCGATAGCGCCGGCTACACCGCACGCGCCTCCGTGCCCACCGATTTCTCCGCCGCCCGCGGCCTCCTGGCCGAGGCCGGTTACCCCGAAGGCCGCGGCCTGCCCGTCCTCGATCTCCAGGTGCGCAACGACGAGCACCAACCCCGCGTCGCCGAAGTCCTGCAAGCGCAATGGCGCAAGGAACTCGGCCTGACACTCACCGTATCCCCGCTGGAACAGAAAACCTGGGTCCAAAACCAACAAACCCTCAACTACGCGATTTCCGGCGCCGGCTGGATCGGCGACTTCGTCGATCCCGTCACGTTCCTCGACCTCTTCGTCTCCAACGGCGGCAACAACTGGACCGGCTGGGCCGACCCCGCCTACGATGATCTCATCCAACGCGCCGCCCACGCCCCCGATGCTGCGGCCCGTCACGAGCTCTTCCAACAAGCCGAGTCCCGCCTCCTCGAACAGGCCCCCATCGCTCCCGTTTTCTTCGGCGTCCGCGCCTACCTGATTCATCGCTCGGTCCGCGGCTGGGAACCTTCCCTCCTCGGCCTGCACCAATACAAGAAAGTATATCTCGAGTAGAACCGCTTTCCGACCGGCCTCGTTTCAATCCGCGATTCCCTTGGAACATCCGACCTTGCCTGTCCCTGCCCCGCCTATGAAAAACGTTTCCATGTTCGCCCGCGCCCTCCGTCTCGGCCTTTCATCGATGCTCGTTGGCGTCGCGCTGCCCCTCGCCGCCCTGGCCCAGGACGGCGACCTCAGCATCGTCCGCGTCTACGCCGGCTGGCGCGATGCCGCCTCGTTCAAGCGCATTTCAGAATACTTCACCCGCCGCGAAAACACCGGCGGCGAGGCGGTTCTGCGCACGCAACCCGGCGAACGCAGCGGTTACTACTTTCTTGTCCGCACCGCCAACGCCGACGCCTCCCGCGCCGTCACGGCCCGCCTCCAACTCATCACCGACGCTTCCGCCAGCCCGACCGTCCACACGTTCCCCGTGCAACTCAAGGCGGGGTCCACGGTCTTCCACCTCGGCCTCACCGGCGCCGACTGGACCGACCGCGGCGCCGATCCCGTCGCGTGGAAACTGGATCTCACCGGCGCCGACGGCCGCGTCCTGGCCACCGAAAAAAGCTACCTCTGGGACCGCCCCCCGACGAAATAAGAAAGAGTCACCGTCCACCGTCGCACCGCCCACTGCCCACCGCCCTCGCCCATGCCCCGCCGCGCCGCCCAACCCAGTTGGACCAACTGGCAATCGCTCGCCGGCTGGACCCCGAACGAGGACGTGCTTCGCGAAACCGTCGATGGCGGACAATCCTTCCGCTGGCATCGCGTCCCGACAAACGGGGAGCCCTCGTCGCGTGGATTGTGGATCGGCACCTGGTCCGGACATCTCGTTGAATTGCGCCTGCACGATCGCGCCGTCGAATGGCGCGGCGCCGACCGCGGAGCGCCCGCTGCGGTCCACCGGTATTTCGCCTGCGAGCGCGATTGGGCGGCGCTGACCGACTCTCTTCCCTGGCGCAGCGATCCCCACCTCGCCCAATGCATCGCCGCCTTCCCCGGGCTCCGCATCCTGCGGCAGCCCTTCGGCGAAACCCTGCTCGGCTTCCTTTGCAGCGCCACGAAGCAAATCGTCCAGATCAAGCAGATGTGCGCCCTCCTGGCCGAACGCCACGGCGCTCCGCTCACCCCACGAAAGACCCGGCACCCGCAGGGCCCCGCCTCAGGCAAAACTGAACCCGCCAACCCGGTCGTCCGCTCGTTGCCCACCTGGACCGAGCTGGCCCAAATTCCCGAGAAGGATCTCCGCGCCTGCCTCCTCGGCTTCCGCGCGCGTTACATCGCCGAAACCGCCCGCTTCCTCGCCAGCCGGCCCGGCTGGCTCGACGAAACCGAAGCGCTTCCCTACCTCGCCGCGAAGGCGCGATTGATGGAACTTCCCGGCGTCGGCGAAAAAGTCGCCGACTGCGTGCTGCTCTTTGGCGCCGGAAAACTCGAAGCCTTTCCTGTCGACACCTGGGTGCTCAAATCCCTCGCCCGTCGCTACGGCCTCGACGGTTGGAAACCCGCCCAAGTCGCCCATTTTGGCCGCACCCACTTCGGCCCCCTCGCCGGTCTCGCCCAACAATTCCTCTTCAGCTGGGAACGAAAATTCGGCGCCCGCTAGCCGCCACTTTCTCCCGCAGGATCCGCCCCTCTCGGTCTCCCCTGTGGACCGGGTGCCCTCACCCGGCAGTTCCCGCCTTCCCTGTGGGCCGGGTGCCCCCACCCGGCACTTCCAAGCGATACGACGGACTTGCCCCAACCCCTGAACCCTCACCCGGCTGCGTTCTTCCTCACCAACCGCCACGGGAAAAAATACGCGGCATACACCACCGCATACACGAGAAAACTATCGAGCTTCAGCATGCTCGCCGCCGCGAAGAAAAAAATCAACAGGTGCAGCCGGATCACGTTCTTGTACGGCGCCATCATCCCCGTCATGCCGCCCTTCGCCGCCTGCTTCGCCTGACGCGCCGCGATCGCCTGCACCGTCACCGCCGTGTCCGGCGCTCCCTCGTCCTGCTCCGGCTCCATCCGAAATGCCCCGCGCTCCGCGATCGCCGCCGCCGGCAGGAACCACCAATACCGCTGGAAAACTTCGCCATAAAACGCCAGCCCCGGCGTGCCGCGCTCCGCCCCGGCCTCCAGCGGAAAAAATGCCTTCAGGAACACCGAGTGCACGAAATGAAACCCGCCGAAATGCACGGTGAAGAACGCCAGCAGGAAAAGCCCGCCCAGTCCCGCGGCCGCACCGGCCAGCAGCACCGATCCCATGCCCTCGCCCCCCAACGAATCCCGCACGCCCCATGCCCTGCTTCCCACCACGACCACCGGACGGATCAGCATCCAGACGATCATCGCGTAGCCAACCACCAGGCTCGACAACCACAGGCTCCACACTAGGTCACGCGTCTCCCAGCGAAAATGCCACGCCAGCGCCAGGCCGCCCGCAAAGGCCAGCGCGTCGGGCCAGGCCGAGGCCCAGCCACCGCCCGCGCCCGCCTTGGGGGCATCCGCGCTCACTTCGCCTTCTGGATCAATTCCACTTCGTAGCCCTCGGGCGCATCGATGAACGCGATCACCGATCCGCTGCCCGTCTTCGTCGGCCCGTCGCTCAACGCATAACCCTTGGCCTTGGCCGCCGCGGCAAACGCCTCGAGATCGTCCACCTCAAAGGCCAGGTGCATCAAATCCGACTGCACCTTCACCGGCTCCGCCCCCGCAGGCATCTGGCAAAGCTCGATCTCCTCCTCGCTGTTCGGCGTGGTCAGGAAAACCAGCTGCGCGCCGCGCGGCGACGTGTGCCGGCGCGACGCCGTGAGGCCGAGCGCCTCGGTGTAGAATTTCACGGAACGCTCGATGTCATTCACGCGCATGCGGGTGTGGAGAAGCTTTTTGACGGTCATGCCCCCGAAGCTAGGAAAATCCCCCCCGAACCCAAGGCCGTTTTTGACTGCGTGCCACCTCCGCGCCCCCGCCACCCTGGCGCCTCCCGGTCCATCCCTTCCATTGCGTCGATCGTGTCCATCCGTCGATCCCTCCCCGCGCCGACTTTCTTTTCGTGTGTTTCGTGAATTTCACGGTTACCCCCCATGCCTGTTCCGATGACCGACTCCCTCCCCTTCGCCGACATCCAGTCCGCCCACGAACGCATCCGTCCGTTCACCAAGCGCACCCCTGTCCTCACGAGCGAGCGGCTCGACGCAGCCGCCGGCGCCTCCCTGTTCTTCAAATGCGAGAACTTCCAGGAAGCCGGCGCCTTCAAGTCCCGCGGTGCGTGCAACGCCGTCTTCTCCCTCACCGACGCCGAGGCCGCGTCCGGGGTCGTCACCCACTCCTCCGGCAACCACGCCGCCGCCCTCGCCCGCGCCGCCCAGCTGCGCGGCATCACCGCCCACATCGTCATGCCCGCCGGCGCCGCCGAATCCAAGGTGCGCAACGTCGGCCACTACGGCGGCTGGATCACCTTCTGCGAACCCAACCTCACCGCCCGCGAGGAAGCCTGCGCCCGCGTCGCCCGCCAGACCGGCGCCACCATCGTCCATCCGTTCGACGACCTCCGCGTCGCGGCCGGCCAGGGCACCGCCACCATCGAGCTGCTCGAGGACCAGCCCGATCTCGACGTCATCCTCTGCCCCGTCGGCGGCGGCGGCCTCCTCTGCGGCACCGCCGTCGCCGCGAAGGCCCTTCGCCCCGGCATCCAGGTCATCGGCGTCGAACCGGAACTCGCCAACGACGTCCAGCAATCCTTCCGCGCCGGACGCCGCATCTCCATTCCCACCCCCGCCACCCTCGCCGACGGCCTGCGCACCAATTGCACCGGGGCACGGAATTTTCCCATCATCCAACAACACGTGGATGACATCGTCACCGTCTCCGAGATGTCCATCGTCGCCGCCATGCGCGCCGTGTGGGAGGCCCTGCACATGGTCATCGAGCCCTCCGCCGCCGTGCCCTACGCCGCGATGCTCGAAAAGAAAATCCCCGCCGCCGGCCGCCGCCTCGGCCTCATCGTCACCGGCGGCAACGCCGATCTCGACAAGCTCCCCTGGTTGAAGTCCTAGCCAAATCATCCAGCCGGATGTCGGGGCGCGCTCGACCGCTCCCCTTCCCCGCTGCGTCGCCGCGGTCCAATCCCTCCTCAACCCGCCGCTTCGTCCCCGATCGAATTCGTGGCACAGTTGGCGGCCGCCTGCTCCACCTGCGCGATTTCCTCCGCCGTCACGGGCTGGCGCTGCACATAGGACGTGCCATTGTCGGCATCGCGCCCAAAAAAATCCGGCGCCTCGGTGCGACATTGGTCGCAATCAATGCACGAGGAATCGACGAAGAAACGTCCGGCAACATTAAGGGGAAGACGATCGGTGAGCGTGGCCATGTTCGGCAGGGGGGTTGAGGGTTCGGAATCATTCTGCCACAAATCATCCGCGCCCTCTCCTCATGCCTTGATGAGGCCGCCGCATATCTTGGTTCGTCCGCGGAGCGACGACCCGCTCGCGCGCGGACGCGTTCGCAAGGAATGACCAGCTTCTCGCAACCGACGAATCCGCTTAGCCATTGAATCCGTCCGACATTTTCCAATGCTCCGGGTTGTTGTGAGCGAACACCCCCACGCGTTTCTCGCCCTCTTCCTTGGCGTCGCCCTCGCCTTCCCACTCCTGCTGCTGGGTGTCGCCCGCCTCTGGGTGAAGTTTTTCCAGCCGCCACGCCCGGGCCCGGTCAAGAACGCCACCTATGAATGCGGCCTGCCCCCGACTGGCGACTCTTGGATCCAGTTCAAGGCCCACTACTATCTCTACGCGATCCTGTTCCTCATCTTCGACGTCGAGATCCTCTTCCTCCTGCCGTTCGCCGTCGCGTTCACCGGCCTCTCGACCGGCGCTCTCGTCGCCATGCTGGTCTTCATCCTCCTCCTGGCGGAGGGCCTGGTGTGGGCCTGGGCCCGCGGCCACCTCGACTGGAAATAAGATGAGCAACTCCCCTTCCACGCCCGATCCCACCGCGCCCGGTGCCGCGCCTCAACCCGCCCTTCCCGCCTCCCCCGCCCCGGATCCGACCGCCCTGACCAAGGATGAGCGCGAGGAACTCCGCCGCCACGGCATCCTCCTCACCAGCCTCGAGGAACTCTACAACTGGGGCCGCAGCAATTCCATCTGGCCCCTCCAGTTCGGGCTCGCCTGCTGCGCCATCGAGATGATCGCCGCCGCCACCGCGCGCTTCGACATCGCCCGCTTCGGCGCCGAGATCTTCCGCCCCTCCCCTCGCCAGGCCGACCTCATGATCGTCTCCGGCACCGTCACGAAGAAAATGGCGCCCCTCGTCGTCCGGCTCTGGAACCAGATGCCCGAGCCGAAACACTGCATCGCCATGGGCGCCTGCGCGATTTCCGGCGGCCCGTTCAAACAGGGCTACAACGTCCTCAAGGGCATCGATCGCTTCATCCCCGTCGACATCTACATCCCCGGCTGCCCGCCCCGACCCGAGGCCCTCCTCCACGGCCTCACGCAGCTGCAGGAAAAAATCAAGGCAAGCCGCCTCGCCGGCCCCGACGCCGCGCCCCACCTGCGCCCGCAGGATCCCGGCGAATTCCCCATCCCCGACTACGGCCCGAGCGACCTCGTCCCGCCCAACAATCCCACCCTCTTCCAGCCGCCCACCCTCCCCCGCAAGGCCTGATTCGTCCTCTTTAACTTTCTCTCTCCTTCTCTCCCTTTGGAATCCCTCGAACAAATTCGCGACCGCCTCCTCGCCCGCTTCCCCGCGGCGAAGGTCGAGCTCGTCCCGAATCCCGGTCCCGCGGCGGAACACTCCCTCCTGCTCGACGCGGCCTCCGCCCGCGAGATTGCGCTCTTTCTCCGCGACGATCCCGCGCTGCGCCTCGACTACTGCGCCAACGTCACCGGCGTCGACTGGCCCGACAAGGAAGTCGTCGAAACGATCAAGAAATCCGTGCCCGACCCCGCCGGCGGCCCCGACAAGGTCATCGACGAGAAATCCACGCGCCTCCAGCCGGGCTGCCTCGAGGCTGTGTACCACCTCTACTCGATCGCGCTAAAGAGCAGCGCTCCTGTCGTCCTGCGACTGCGCACCGGCAACCGCTCCGACCAGGTGACCCTCCCGTCGCTCACCCCCGTGTGGCGCTCCTGCGATTTCCAGGAACGCGAGATCTACGACCTCTACGGCATCGTGTTCGAGGGCCACCCCGACCTCCGCCGCTTGCTCATGTGGGACGGCTTCAAGGACCACCCCATGCGTCGTGATTACGTCGCCCCCGACGATTTCGAATGGGAACCCACCCCCCACGGCGCCGTCCTCGACCGCGCCAAAGCCCACTATCCCGCTCCTCCCCAACCTGGAGCCGGGGCGCCCCCGCCCCGCGATAACCCGCAGCCCACCCCATGAGCTGCTCCGACCAATCCGACCTCGACGCCGAGATGCGCGCTGCCCCGTCCGTCACCGGACCCCGGCCCTCGCTCCCTTCCGCTTTCTCGAATTTGAAATCTGAAAGCTCGGATCCCAGCGTCCTCCTCGGCGGTGCTTCCGGCCCGCTTGTGCGCGCCGTCCACGATGAATTCCACGGCGACCTTCTCGAGGTCTCCATGGGCCCGCAACACCCGTCCACCCACGGCGTGTTCCGCATGATCGTCACGCTCGACGGCGAGCGCATCGTGAGGCTCAAGCCCGTTTTCGGCTACCTCCACCGCAATCACGAGAAGATCGCCGAGGGCACCAGCTACCTCGCGTCGATGCCCTACACCGACCGGCTCGACTACCTCTGCTCGATGTCGAACAACTGGGCCTACGCCCTCGCCGTCGAGAAGCTCTCCGGCCAGGCCGTCCCCGATCGCGCGCAATATCTCCGCATCATCATGGCGGAACTCACGCGCCTCGTGAACCACAGCTGCCTCGTCGGCTTCCTCTTCAACGACCTCGGCACCTCCTTCACGCCGCTCCTCTACGCCTTCCGCGAGCGCGAGAAGATCCTCGACCTGTTCGAGTCCCTCAGCGGCTCGCGCATGATGTGCAACTACCAGCGCTTCGGCGGCTGCCGCGTCGACCCCTCCCCCGCCTGGCTCGCCGCCGCCTCCGCCCTCGTCGACCGCTTTCCCCGCTTCCTCGACGAGTACGAGACCATGCTCACGGGCAACGAGATCATGCTCGCGCGCACGCAGGGCGTCGGACTTCTCCGCGCCGCCGACGCCATCAACGCCGGCATCACCGGCCCCTGCCTCCGCGCCAGCGGCGTCGACTACGACCTCCGCAAGGTCGACGGCTACGGCTTCTACCCGCGCTTCGACTTCCGCGTGCCGCTCGGCGCGCACGGCGACACCTACGACCGCTACATGCTCCGCATTCTCGAGATGCGCGAATCCGTCAAAATCCTCCAGCAGGCCTTCCGCGATCTTCCCGCGGGCCCCATCATGGACCCCAAGGCGAAGCTGCGCGGCTTCCGCCCCAAGCCCGGCGAAGCCTACGGCCGCCTCGAGGGCCCCAAGGGGGAACTCGGTTTCCACCTCATCAGCGACGGCTCCCCGAATCCGTACCGCTACCGCGTGCGCCCGCCTTCCCTCATCAACCTCACCCTCCTCGAGGAAATGTGCCTCGGCCACACCATCGCCGACGCCGTCGTCATCCTCGGCTCCATCGACATCGTCCTCGGCGAAGTGGACCGCTGAAAACCAATTAAGAATTAAGAAGGAAGAATTAAGAAACCAACCGCCCCTTTCCGCCTCCTCCACTTCTTCCTTCATCCCTCTTCCTTCTAACTTTTTTCCCCATGCTCGGCACCGGAATTCTCAAGGGTCTCGCCGTCACCGCGAAAAACTTCGTGGGGAGTTACCATGATCCGGCGCGCCTGGTAACCCAGGAATACCCCGACGTTCCCGCCAGCCTGCCCGCCGCCTACCGCAACTTTCCCTTCCTCGTCACCGAGAACGCCACCGACCCGATGGGCACGCTGCGCTGCGTCGCCTGCCAGATCTGCGAGAAGGAATGCCCGCCCCAGTGCATCTACATTGAGAAGAGCAAGGACAAGAAGCCCGACGCCACCGGCAAACCCCAGCTCTACCCCGCCGTCTTCGCCATCGACACCGCCGTCTGCATGAGCTGCCAGCTCTGCGTGGAGGTTTGTCCCTTCGACGCCATCAAGATGGACCACGTCTTCGAGATCGCCGCCACCAACCGCTTCGAAGGCCTCCTCCTCAACCGCGAGGAACTCGCCAAACCCAACAGCTACTTCCACCAGATCCGCCCCGAGGAAGCCGCCGAAGTCGACGCCCGCCTCGCCGCCGAACGCGCCGCCGCCGAGGAAAAGGCGAAAGCCGCCGCCGCCGCCAAGGCCGCCGCCGCTGCCGCGCCGAAGGCATCTCCCCCCGTGGCTAGGGTTGCTGACCCCGTTCTTCCAGCCTCACCGAGGCCGGCTACCTCCGAACCCGCGTCCCCCACCCCTGGAGC
>JAEZDN010000077.1 GCA_023433275.1 Verrucomicrobiota bacterium | reverse complement strand
CTCGACACCCGCCGCCACGCACCCCCGCCACCTCCACAACACTCCCGGCCCACCACCCTCACACCGGCGCTTCCGCCGCCGCCGACCACTTGAACACCAACACCGACAATCCCGGCAACGTCAGGCTGAGCGATTGCTCGAACCCATCCGCCGGCACCGTCGCGGCCGGACGCCCGCCATAATTGCCGAATCCGGCGCCGCCGTAATACGAGGAATTCGTGTTCAATATCTCGCGCCAATACCCGCGGTGCGGCACGCCCACATGATAACGCGTCCGCGTCAGCGGCGTGAAATTGCACACCACCAGCCACGAGGTCTGCCCCGCCGGATCCATCCGCAGGAAACTGATCGTGCTGTTGTCGCCGTCGCTGGCGTTCACCCAGCGAAAGCAATCCGGACGGTAATCCGTCGTGCTCAGCACCGGCTCGCTCACGTAAAGCTTGTTCAGGTCGCGCACCAGCGCGCGCAAACCCTCATGCTCGGGATGTTGCAACAGATGCCACTCGAGCCCCGCATCGTAATTCCACTCCGACCGCTGCCCGAATTCGCTACCCATGAAGAGCAGCTTCTTGCCCGGGTACAACCAGACGTACCCATACAGCGCGCGCAGCGTCGCCGCCTTGTCCGCCATCGTCGCGGCGCCCATCTTGCCCAGCATCGACGCCTTCAGGTGCACCACCTCGTCGTGGGAATACACCGTGATGAACTTCTCCGAATACTGGTAGATCATCCCGAAGGTCAGCTTGTCGTGCGACCACTTGCGATGGATCGGGTCCTTCTGGAAATACAGGAGCGTGTCGTGCATCAGCCCCATGTTCCACTTGTAGTCGAAGCCGAGCCCGCCCTCAGAGGTCGGATGGCTGACTTTCGCGAACGCCGTCGATTCCTCCGCGATCGTCAGCACGCCCGGATAATAATGGTGCACCAGGTCGTTCACCTGCCGCAGAAAAGCGATGGCCTCGATGTTCTCGCGCCCGCCGTAGCGGTTCGGGATCCACTCCCCTTCCTTGCGCGAGTAATCCAGGTACAGCATCGACGCCACCGCGTCCACGCGCAGCCCGTCGATGTGATAGCGCTCGAGCCACGACAGCGCGCTCGCGACCAGGAAACACCGCACCTCGTGCCGTCCATAATTGAAGATCAGCGTGCCCCAGTCCTGGTGCGCGCCCAGCCGCGGGTCCGCGTGCTCGTACAGGTGCGTGCCGTCGAACTCCGCCAGAGCGAACGCGTCGCGCGGAAAATGCGCCGGCACCCAGTCCACGATCACGCCCACGCCGCGCTGGTGCAGGTGGTCCACGAAAAACTGGAAATCCTCCGGCGTGCCCCAGCGGTGCGTCGGCGCGAAATAGCCCGTCACCTGGTAACCCCACGAGCCCGGAAACGGGAACTCCGCCACCGGCATCACCTCGACGTGCGTGAATCCCATCTCCACCACGTAATCCGCCAGCAACGGCGCCAGCTCGCGGTAATTGTACGGCCGCCCCGCCTCGTCGAGGTTCCGCTTCCACGACCCCACGTGGATCTCGTAGATCGACATCGGACGATCCGCCTGCCCGGCCTGCGCCGCGCGCCGCGCGATCCACTCGCCATCGCCCCATTGATGGCGGTTCGTCGCGTGCACGATCGCCGCGTTGTTCGGCGGCCCCTCGAAGCGCGTGCCATACGGGTCCGTCTTCAGCCGCATCGTCCCGTGCTGGTCCCAGATCGCGAACTTGTAGAGCTCACCCTCGCCCACGTCGGGCGCGAACAATTCCCACACGCCCGAGCCGCCGAGCGGCCGCATCGGATGATAGCGAGGATCCCAGCCGTTGAAATTGCCGACGAGCGACACCCGCGACGCCGCTGGCGCCCACACCGCGAACGCCGTGCCGGGCACCTCGCCCAAAATCTTCGGGTGCGCGCCGAGCTTCTCGTAAATGCGGTGCTCGTTGCCCTCGTTGAACAGATAAAGGTCCTGCTCCGACAACGTCGGCAGGAACGAGTACGCATTGTAGATCTGGTGGATGTCGCCCCACGTCGTCTCGTACCGCAGCTGATGACGGAAAATTTTCTTCCCCGGGATGAACACCTCGAAAAACCCCTCGGGCGCGAGCTGCTCCATCGGCCACACCGGCTGACCCGGCGCGTCGAGTTCCACCACCGAGCACTTCGCCGCATCGCGGCGGAAGGCCCGCACGATCACGCCCGACTTGCGCTTCACCTTCGCCGGATGCATCCCGAGCCAGCCGTGCGGGTTGGCTTGGTGATTGTGCAGGAACGCCTTGAGTTCTGTTTCCGGAATAATCACAGGTGCCTTCCACAGTGCCCCGGACCCCGCCCGCGTCTAGCCGAAACGAGCCCGCCCGCCCAGGTAGGGCGCGTCGTCCCGACTAGCCGCGCATCGCAGGCACTGCGTCCGCTCCAACTGCAGGGGCGTGGCTCGACCACGCCCTCCGTCTCGCACCTCCCCCGCACGCCCGCCTACCCAACTATTTCCTCAGGCACCGATTTCAAGAATGCCACGTCCGATCGCCACGCCTTGACTCCCCTCTATGAAGAGGGGTGGCGCGCAGCGACGGGGTGTGTGGGGTCCCACGGGAACCTCACAGCGAGTCGCCCCGAAGCGACGCTCACCGCAGGCACTGCGCCCGCTCCAACTGTAGGGGCATGGCTCGACCACGCCCTTCCTCTCACCCTGCCCGTACGCACCGGCCCTGCGCGCACCCCGCGCACCCCGCGCCCCCCGCGCCAAATCGTCGTTGCGCCAACCCGTACCCGCCTACACTCCCCTTTCATGCCTGCCTTCCGCATGCTTCGCCTCTCCGTCCTCCTGGGCGCCCTCGTGCTCCTCGGCTCCGCGCACGCGGCCGACCAGCCCGTCCAGCCGGACCTCAAGGGCCGCGATTTCACCTACGATGCCACCACCCAGGAAGCCGTCGTCACCGGCGATGCCCGCCTGACCGCCGACAACCTCATCCTCACTGCCGACGAGATTCGCTACAACGCCGCCACCCGCACCGCTTCCGCCCGCGGCAATCTCGTCATCACCACCGAGGATCGCCGCCTCCTCGCCGACGAGGGCACCTATAACATCGCCACCAAACAACTCACCGCCCGCAATCTCCGCGCCGGCCGCTTTCCCGTCTACCTCTCCGGCGAATCCGTCTCCGGCACCCTCGACGCCCTCGTCTTCACCAACGCCACCGTCTTCTTCCGCGAGAACGCTTCCTACTCCCCGGCCGTCACCGCCACGAAGCTCACCTACTCGCAGGACCGCATCATCGACGCCGACGGCGTGGGCGTGGGCCTCCTCGGCCGCCGCTTCTTCAGCCTGCCGCGCTTCAAGCACTCGCTCGACGCCGATTTCCTCTCCTTCGTTTCCGCCCACGTCGGCTACCGCGGCCGCCTCGGCGTGTTCGCTGAACTCGGCCTCGATCTCCCCGTCGCCAACGGCGTGAAGCTCGGCGCCGACCTCGGCCTCTACTCCGCCCGCGGCGTCATGGCCGGCCCCGCCGGCGCTTACCACCGCGCGTCCGCCGACGGTTCCGTCGATGGCTTTTTCCGCTCGGGCTATATCAGCGACAGCGGCGCCCGCCGCACCGACATCCTCGGCCGCCCCGTCCCTCGCGACCGCGAGTTCATCACGTGGGAACACCGCCAGTCCATCGGCGAACACTTCACCCTCGACGGCACCTACAACTCCTGGAGCGACTCCGAGGTCCTGCGCGATTTCCGCAGCAAGGAATTCCGTCACAACCAGCAGCCCGACTCTTTCCTCGAGGCGGCTTACACCACCGACAACGCCTCCGTCAGCGCCTTCGCGCGCTTTCATCCCAACCGCTACCACCGCCTGCAGGAACGCCTGCCCGAACTCCGCTTCGACCTCCTGCCTTCCCCCGCCTTCCTCGGCGCCTACCAACGCCTCAACGCCAGCGCCGCCGTGCTCGAGTCCGACGCCTTCGGCCTCGACCCGAAGCGCCGCACCACCCGCTACGACGCCTACTACGGACTCGCCCGCCCCGTCGCCCCCACGCCGTGGTTCACCTTCACGCCCGTGGCCGGCGCGCGCGTCACGCACTATACCGACGCCATCGGCGGACGCGACGAGTACACCCGCACCATCGGCGAGGTCGGCTTCGACACGCGCCTGCTCGCCAGCCGCACGTTCGACTACGAGAACGAGATCTGGGAAATCAACGGCCTCCGCCACCTCGTTGAGCCGCGCCTTTCCTATCGCTACGCGCCCAAGGCCGGACACGGCCGCGCCTACATCCCACCCATCGACCGCCGCGCGTTCTCCACCTACCTGCAGCCGCTCTCCATCGGCGATTCGCGCTTCATCGACGACCTGACCGCACTCAACACCGCGCGCCTCTCGCTCGGGCAGGTCCTCCAAACCCGCGACGCCGCCTACGGCTCGCGCAATCTCGCCGCCCTCACCTTCGCCGCCGACTACCAGTTCGACCCGCCGCCCGGCGTCCACGGTTTTTCCGACCTCCACACCGAGCTGGCGCTCACGCCTGCGCCCTGGCTGCGCTTCGAGGTTTATCATCGCCTCGACCCGCACCAGCCCAGCTCTCAGGAACTCAACACCGGCCTCGTCCTCGTCGACCAGGAATGGTGGTCCCTCCGCCTCGCGACGCATTTCCTGAAATCCAATTACGAGGAATACCTCTTCGAGTACCGCCGTCGCCTCAACGAGTCCTTCGACATCGCCGCCCTTTGGCGCTACGACGCCCGCAACCACCGCCTCAACGAGCAGAGTTACGGCATCTGGCACCGCCTCGGGCAGACCTGGGCCGTTAATTACGAAGTCTCCTTCTACGACGGCCCCCGCCGCGAAAGCTCCTTCTCCTTCAGCATCGAAGTCGAACTCCTAAAGTTCTGAGGTAAGGCGACTCCTCCCCCTTGTAGGCGGGTGCCCGCACTCCATGTAGGGGCGCGGCTCGACCGCGCCCTCTTGTGGGCGGGGTGCCCTCACCCCGCATCTTTCTTCACGCTCACGAGTCCTCCTGAAGCCAGAACGCCCCCACTTCCCTGGAACCGTGCCGCTCACTTCCCTGGAGCCGGGGCGCCCCCGCCCCGGTGGAACGAAAGC
>JAEZDN010000063.1 GCA_023433275.1 Verrucomicrobiota bacterium | reverse complement strand
GGGGGGGCCCCCTCTCCCCCCCCCCCCTACGCGAGACACCGCAGCGCGAGTCACGGGAGCCCGCACCCCTCGGGCCGGTCGGGGGCGATAGGAGGAGCGCGAAGGCGGCATCCCACCGGGGCGAGGGCGCCCCGGCTCCAGGATGGAGATGGGAGAACCCGGGACAGGACCGAGCGAGCTCGGCCCCTCCGGATTGGGTGGGCGGTGCGGGGTTCCCACCGGGGCGAGGGCGCCCCGGCTCCAGGATGGTGGGGATGGGCGGCGGGAGCGGGTTCCCCATGGGGCCGGGCACCTCGCTTCCCGTTGAGGAAGGGCTTAATTTCCAGAATTCGGGGCCGATGTGATGAGGGTAATACCTTATGAGGGAAAGTGAGTTCGATTTCATCCGCCAGTTGGTGTACAAGCGGAGCCGCATCTGTCTTGACGCTGGAAAGCGCGAGATGGTGTCGGCGCGCCTGGGCAAGCGGCTGCGCGCGACCAAACTCGGCTCCGTGACTGAGTACTGCCAGTTGCTGCGCTCGCCCACCGCCGGCGAGGAGCTGTCGCACCTCATCGACGCCATTTCGACGAACCACACGTTCTTCTTCCGCGAGAACGCCCACTTCGATTTCGTGCGGAGCCAGATCATCCCGGAAATGAACCAGCGCCGGCCCGCCGAGCGCTGGCCGCGTTTCCTCGCGTGGAGCGCCGCGTGTTCCTCGGGCGAGGAGCCCTACTCCCTGGCGATGACGCTGTCCGAGGCGATGCCCCCGGCCTGGGACTGGCACATCCAGTGCACCGACATCTCGCACAGCATCCTGGCGCGCGCCAGCGATGGGATCTATTCCGAGGACGTCGTGGGCCGTCTCCCCTCCCCGACCGTGCGCAAACATTTCCAGAAAGGCATCGGCCCGCGCGCCGGCAGTTACCGCGTGCGCGCCGAGCTGCGCGAGCGCCTATCCTTTCACCAGCTCAACCTCCTGGAACGCGACTCGCCGCTCAATGAGTCCTTCCACGTGATCTTCTGCCGCAACGTCATGATCTATTTCGACCGCCCGACGCAGGAGGAACTGGTCAACCGGCTCGCGCGGCGGCTGGTGCCCGGGGGCTACCTGCTCGTGGGTCACGCGGAGAGCCTGACCGGCATCAACCACCCGCTGCAAACGGTGCGGCCGGCCACGTATCGGCGCGCGCCGGTTTCCTGATCATGCTCCCCGCGCGCAAAATCAGGGTGCTGGTCGTGGATGACTCAGCCTTTGTCCGCAAGATCGCGACCGACACGCTCGGCGCCGACCCGGCGATCGAGGTCGTGGGCAGCGCCGCGGACCCGTACCAGGCCCGCGATCGCATCCGCGAGTTGCGGCCCGACGTGCTGACGCTCGACCTCGAAATGCCACGCATGGACGGACTGACTTTCCTGCGCCTGCTCATGGAGCATCGGCCGATGCCCGTCATCGTGCTCAGCTCCCTGACGCAGCGCGGGTCCGACTTCGCGTTCGAGGCCCTGCGCCTCGGCGCGGTCGACGTGTTGGGCAAGCCGAGCGGCTCGAGCTCCTTTGGCAACCTGGGGCCCGCGCTCATCGCGATGGTGAAGACCGCGGTCCAGGCGCGCATTCGGAAACCCGGCTTCGCGCCCGCGGTGACATCACGCGCCCTGCCCGGCGCGCTCACGCGGGACCCGCGCTCGTGCATCCTGCTCGGCGCCTCGACCGGGGGACCGGAATCCCTGCGCGAAGTCCTCACCGGCCTCCCCGCCGGCCTGCCCGGCATCGCGATCGTCCAGCACATCCCCGCCGGCTTCTCCCGCGCGTACGCGGACCGGTTGAACGGCGTGTGCGCGTTTCCCGTGCGCGAGGCCGTCGACGGCGAGCGGCTGGAGCCCAACCTGGCGCTGATCGCCCCCGGTAATTATCACCTGATGCTCGCCTGGCAGGGCGACCACTACCGTGTGCGCGTGGTGGATGGGCCGCAGATCTGGCACCAACGCCCGGCCGTCGACCTCCTGTTCAAGTCCGCCGCGGATTGCGGCGCGGCGCCGCACGCCGTGGCCGGTGTCCTCACGGGCATGGGCAAGGACGGCGCCGAGGGCCTGTTGCGGCTGCGCGAAAAAGGCGCGAGCACCTTCGCCCAGGACGAGGCCAGTTGCGTGGTCTATGGCATGCCGAAAGCCGCGTGGGAAAACGGCGCCGCCCAGCGCCAGCTGCCGCTCGACCGGATCGCCCCGCACCTGATCGCCCGTTTTCTCGCTCCCCTCTCCCAACCGCGGCCGGAATCCGCCGCCACCCGTCATGAGTGACCAGCCCCACAATCACACCATTCTCATCGTGGACGACGAGCCGGTCGTCCTTGGCGCCTTGAAGGAAACGCTCGAGCGCGAGCGGTACCATGTCGTGGCGTGTTCCAGCCCGGTCAAGGCGCTCGCCATCCTCGCCGAGCGGCAGTTTGCCGTGATCATTTCCGACCAGCGCATGCCCGAGATGCTCGGCTTGGATTTCCTGGTCGAGAGCCGGAAGACGCACCCGAATGCGTCGCGCATTCTCATCACGGCGGTCCTGGCCCTGCCGACCATCGTCGAGGCGATCAACAAGGGTGAGATTTTCCGATTCGTCGCCAAGCCGTGGCTGCGCGAGGAGCTCCTCGCCACGGTGCGCAACGCCATCCAGCGCCATGACCTGATCGTGCGCAACGACGTGCTCTCCGCGCGCACGCAGGAGCTCAACGCGCGGCTCACGGTGGCCAATGGAGAGCTCGAGCAGAAGGTGAAGGACCTGGAATTGGAGCGCGCGAAGCTGGACGTGGCCAACACGGAGCTTTCCTCGCGTTATGAAAGTTCGCTGGAGCTGTGCCGACGCATTCTCACCGCGTACGACCCGGTGCTGGGCGGGCAGGCGAAGTTGCTGGTGGAATTCGCCAACAAGATGGGCGAGACGGAGCATTTCAACGAGCCGGAGCGCTCGGCGCTCCACGCGGCGGCGTGGTTGTGCGACCTCGGCCTGATCGGCGTGCCGCGGGAGCTGTTGCGGACGTTCCGCACCGCGCCGGCGAGCCTGACCGAGCGCGAGCGCGCGATGATGCAAAATCACCCGGTGTACAGCCAGACGCTCGCCTCGCTGGTGGACCCGCGGCCCGAGATCGGCGCGATCATCCGCGGACACCACGAGCGTTTCGACGGCACCGGTTATCCCGACGGCCTAGCGGGCAAGCGGATCCCGTGGGCGGCGCGGTGTCTGGCCGTGGCGGTGGGTTATGTCGAATCGGGCCTGCCCAAGCAGGCGGCGATCGACCAGTTGCTCGCGAAGTCGGGCACGTTGTACGATCCGGAGGCGGTGCGGCTTTTCCTGAAGGTTTCGAACCTGGTGAACCTGCCGCGCAGCGTGCGGGAGATCCTGCTCGAGGAGTTGGAGCCCGGCATGGTGCTCGCGAGCGGCATCTACAGCCCGCACGGGTTGTTGTTGATCGGCGAGGGCCAGTTGCTCGGCCCCGGTACGATCAACAAGATCCGGGATCACAACCAGATCGCGCCGATCAGCCAGCGGTTGCTGGTGTATTCGTGAGGAGGGGGTAGGCGGGAAGTTGTAAGCTGTAAGCGGTAAGCGGTAAGCTGTAAGCTGTAAGCGGAAAGCTATCAGCTATCAGCTATCAGCTATCAGCGGTAAGCGGTCAGCGGTAAGCTAAGCGGTGGCGGTAAGCGGTCAGCTCAGAGCACAAAGCTCTTAGCTCAAAGCTCTAAGCTGGAATTGCGACCTGATCCGGCGACTGAACTTTCTGAATGAGGCAGTGCCACGGAAAGGGCGTGTCGGCGGGCTGACTTTTCTGAACAAGGCAGACGTCTCGCACAGAGACACAGAGGGCACGGAGGAGACGAGGTTCGTTCGGCGTAGGCTGCCACCGCGGGTCCGCGTGCTCCGCGCGAGACCATGAATGCCTTCGACGGGAATTCGGAAGTTGAAGTGCAACCGACTATCGACCCTTCTCCCCGAGGCGGGCCAAGCCGGCGTAGGCTTTCTACGTAGTTTGAATGACAGAGTTCGGTAGAACGAATCGTATCCATGACGAAGCACATCACCACCGCCGTTCTCATTCTCTCCCTTGCATTCGCCGTGATCGCCAGTGCGAAACCGGAATACATCACGAAAAATCCGGACGGGAGTGTTAAGACACGCGGTGTCTATCAAGTCGACGACACGGGCCGCGTTACGAAGTTCAGCGTTTATGACGGCACCGGATCACTACTTTACACGGAAATCCCTTTCTACTCACCCGATGGTCGTCTGATCCGCGGTGATCGATTCGACTCCAACGGCAAGCTGAAGAGCGTCGTGGTATTCTTCGATTCGTTCGCCACGATTCTAGATCCAGACGGAAAAGTGATCGAAACCCAAAACATCGAGCCGAAAACTGAGCGCAACTAAGCTCGTTCTGGTTCAACGGAACGCGGAGAGGTATGGCGTTGAAGAAGAACACTCATCCAAGCACCCCAGCGAACCTCCGGGCCCGTCACCGTCAGGGCTCATCTATAACGACCGACGGATTGCGAAATCACGAGGTCGGGGCAGTAGTATGCAAAGGCGTTGCCGAAATAGCTCCAGCAAACCGGCGCGACTGAGCCAAAACGATAGAAAATGGCTATTTCAACTTCTGTCCTAACCGAGGCGTTCCTAATATACCTCGCAGCCGAAGGCCAATCGGCCAGTGTTCTCGCAAGTATGCGCGAGGCGACGAAGGATAGTCGACGAGCGGATGCGCTCGAGCGGTTACAACCCATCCTCGGAGCCTTGCCGTTTATACACCCCGAAATACGCAGGAAAGCGGATGAAGCTCTCGCCTCCAAAAACCTACCGACGCTTAGCAAGCTAAGGATGCTTTTGAAGAAGAAATATCGGCATATAATTTCGCGCGGGCGCATAAAAAACGTCGAAGAGTTTTATTTGGTGACGGAGCTCTTGGGCGGACCGACATATGATGAGCTGACAGAAGCAGATCTCGCCGCGCTGATAAAGCTGAGAGGCGACTTCGAAACTACGAATAAAACCCCTAACTAGCACAGCATCCCAACTCGGCGAAACCAAGATGAAGACACTCGCGAATTTAAGCTTTGGCATCTTCGCGCTCATGCCGCTTGGTTGGGCTTTCATGACGGCAATTGTTCTTCTGAGATTGCCCTGATGTCGCGTCTACTTGGCGGTGTCTGGTGGAAACCAGGACGATCACAGGACCCACTAGGATCAGGGAGGCCAGCGAGCGTGGCGCGATTGGTAGGTCGCCTCAGAAGAGAAAGATCTTCGGAAGCGTCATCCCCTACGGCCTATGGGAAGACCCCGGTTTCTTTCGATATAACCCACCCTTTCGTGGTATGCCCAAGGGTAAAGGTATAATAGGCGCCACCTCCCGGACCCTCTGTAAAGGCTTCGACGGTCGCCTCCGAGCCGTCGACCTTTGGAACTGATACATGCACCAGAACGCTTGGCAGCCCAGTGAGGGCGTCACGCAAAACCACGCGCTCAGACTTTTCCCTTATCATATTCCTGTCACCAAGTTCCACCCGGGGGCGAAAGTCCGCCATAAAGCCTGCCAAGCGGCCTTCACGTTCAGGAGGAACAATCAGAAAGAAGGCCCCATGTTGGAGCGCCAGTTCCTTCTTCAGAAAGTATCCTGTGATGAGATGCCGAGCCACAGTTTTCTCGACCATGTCTTCCGCGTGGCCCGTTGGTGGCGCACTGCGTGGCCGGCAGCCAACGAGTGAAGCACCCGAGACAACGAGCACCGCTATGAATGTTGCTCTCATCAATCGATAAGAGCTGAAGCCGCCACACCACGCTCCGTGCGGGAGATACCTGGTATGAACGCCCCGCAGAAACATGCAAAATCGCCCCGCGCTTGCTCGGGAGTCATTTCAGAGGCGGTCGCCGGAATATCCGAAGGCAGATCGATTCGAGGGTACATACATCGGCGTGTTTCTTACCTTAGCGATGGAATGAACCAAGATTTTGCCCACGGGCCGAGCGGCGGCAAGACATCGATAATAGACGGCCTGCAGAAGGATCATGCTTTAACCTCCCCCGGCTCCCGGTCCGCATTCGCAGGATCAACCGGGGCAACTCCGGAGCCTGGGCGCACGATAGTTTTGCCAACGACGACGCCCTCGACTGGGTCGAGAACGAACTCAAGCCCGGCGGGCTTCGCGCCGTCCAGCGGGCAGTCGCGCTCGCCGCCGAAAACCGCGGCTACCTGGAGGTGACCGAAGGCTGCAATGCCATCGCCGCCTGCGAGGTGTTGGCCGCGATGCAGGGGCGCCCCTCTCCCACCCTGCCGGAAGACGTTGCCGCCATCGCCAAGCGATTGTCCGGCAAGGCGACCGATGCGCTGCGGAAAACGGCGCGGGACGCGCTCGACCGCGTCCTGGGCAAGAATTCGGAAGTGAGCGAGCTTTGGGAAGATTCCGAGGATGCGGAGAAATGGCGGAAAAGCGTCGAGGGATTGAAGGCTCGGTTGTGAGGTCGCTGAGGGATTGATCGCACCGCCGGAAAAGACCGAGCAAACTCGACCCCTACGGAGACCAAAGAAAAGGAAAGCCCGCCGGCGGACCGGCGGGCTTTCCCCACACCTAACAAACATTGAACCTGCTGAGGGGTTTATCGGCACGGGGGATGGCGGGTTGAGTACGATTGGGAGAAGCCACACACCCCGTCGCCGCGCGCCACCCCTCTTCATAGAGGGGAATCAGGCATCGAGATCGGGAGTGCCGTGCGAGCAAAGGGCGCGGTCGAGCCGCGCCCCTCCAACAAGGCACTGGATTGGGACGGCTTCGACGTGGCGCGCGGGGGGAAGGGCGTTCCAGCTTTTGGGGCGGGCGGTTTGTCGGGGACGACTCGCCCTTCCGGATTCGCGCGGGTTTTCCTTGGCGGGGCTAAAGTTTGCGGCGGGGGAGACGACTTTAGGAATACCGGCAGTCGTGCCGTCATTAATGCCTTTTTTCACCCATTTACCTGCCGGGGCCAGCGCGCAGGCCGCCCCGGCGTGCCAGACATGAGCGGCGCCGCGTCCGTAGCCTCCCTCTTCGCCCAACGGGTGGTCGTCGGTGTGGGTGACCTCGCGGTATCGAATTCCAGCGCCGCGATGCTGAGCACCTATGCGCTGGGGTCCTGCGTCGGCGTGATCGCGTACGACCCGATGATGAAATGCGGAGGAATTCTGCACCTCATGCTGCCGGAGGCGTCGGTTTCGCCCCAGAAGGCCATCACGCAGCCCGCAATGTTTGCCGACACGGGACTGCCGCTGTTTTTCAAGGCCCTGCTGGGGCTCAAGGCAGAGCGGCCGCGCCTGAACCTGTTCGTGGCGGGTGGTGCGAGCGTCATCGCCGGCCAGGATCCGTTTCGGATCGGCGAACGCAATGTCCGCGCGACCATGGACTTTGTTGCGGCCAATGGCCTGCGAGTCGTGCACCGCGACACCGGGGGGAATTTCAACCGCACGGTGCACCTGGAATTGGGCACGGGCAATGTGAGCCTCGTGACGCCGAGCGGGAAAACTCAGGTTGCACTGGGGTGATTGGGGGTCGGGGATGTGGACTTTCTGGATAAGACAGGGCCTCGCGCAGAGGGCGCCAAGGGCGCGGAGGAGGATGAATTCGCGGAAGGGATTAAACGACGGAAATACGAAATACACAGACGGCATGGGAACTTAACGTCCGTCGGACATTGAGATTTGGCTGGAATAGACCCAGATCGACTTCGCGTCCTTTGCGTCCTTTGTGCGAGGCAATGAATTGAGAAATACCGGGGCGAGTTGTCTGGCTTTAGGGATGGGGACATCAGTTCCTATTCGGATATCTGAACTTTCTGAATCAGACAGGGCCTCGCGCAGAGGTCGCCAAGGGCGCGGAGGAGGACGAATTCGGGGAAGGGATTAGACCGCGAAAACGCGGGATACACCGAGGAGAGATTAGGGACTATGGTTCGGCGCGCTGTAGGGTCGAACCTGAGATCGCAATCAGCTTCAACGCAGGCGAGTGCAGGCGACTTGGCGTCCTTTGCGCGAGGCGATGTATTATGAAAAACCGGGGCGAGGGCGCCCCGGCTCCAGGGGACGGAGCAGATTCGCTGGGCCTTCGGGTCCTTCGCGCACGTGCCTCAGGGCGCAGCAAGACTGCGCCCCTACCTTTGATTCAACGACCGAGCGAGCTCGGCCCCTACCGGGATACGCGGCCTGACCGGGGGACTCGATATACCCGCGGACCAAGATTGCCCTAACGGAATACCCTTACAGCGTGATGGCGCCGGTGTTTAGCTTTTCGCCGAGGCGGGCGGAGGCTTTATCGAGGACGATCGGCAGCGCGGAATCGAGGATGTCGGTCGTGAATCCCCACTCGGTGAGGAAACCACCGTGGATCGCCGTCAGGAAACCCTCCTCCATCACGCCGGGACCCATCGAGGTCGCGAGATACTTCGCGGCGTGCAAATGGGCGAGGAGAGGCAACGCCGTGGCCGGCGCGGTCGTCGGGACGAACTGGTGCTCGACCGACTGCACGAACAGCGGCGGGAAATTCCAAGCGCGGAGCAGGCGCACGCCGGCATCAGCGTGGTGGTAGCCCAGCACGGTGCGCTCGGCTTGTTCCCACGTGCATTTGGTCTGCTCGGCGCAGACGCGCACGGCAGGATAGAAATCGTGGCAGCTATGCGCCAGGGCGAGCTTGCCCACATCGCACACCAGGCCGGCGGTGTATGCGATTTGCGGGTCGATGCGTTCGGTCGTGTCGGCCAGCACCTCCGCGGCAATCGCGGTACAGAGGGCATGACGGCTGAAATCGCCCGGTGACCAGCGCAGGCCGGTCTTCACTCCGCCTTCCCAGCGTCCGACCAGCGCGAGCGCGGCGAGACGATAAATTTCCTTTGCGCCGAGCCGGAACACCGCCTCCTCCACCGTGGCCACGCTGCCGCGGCCCATGGCGGCGGAATTGGCGAGGCGCAACGTGCAGGCAGCCAGCGAGGGATCGAGGGAAATCAGGCGCTCGATGTCCTGCGACGAGCTGGAGTCGCTCTGCAGGGCTTGGGACAGCCGCGGCAGGAGCGACGGCGCGCAGGGCAGCTTGAGCGCGGCTTCGCAGACTTTCTCGAGGGTCGGAGGCATGGGGGCGCTCATGGGAAAGGGAAACGGAGTTAAACCACGAAGGGACACAAATGGGCACGAAGGAGGCTCGGAAACAGGCAACTCGCCGCCAACGTTATCCTGAGCGAAGCGAAGGATCCACGGAGTCGGCGGACAATCGTCCGTTCACTTGGATCCTTCGCCTCGCTCAGGATGACGGCAGCGGGTATGGTTGATATTCTCTCAGACCCCTCTCCGCCCACGGCGCGACCGTCACTCGGTTGTTCCGGGGTCGCAGGCTGACGGAATGAATGGGTCCGGGCCCATTCGTGTGCCTTCGTGTTCATTCGTGGCTAATGAATCAGGCGGCTTGGAGGATGGAGGCGGGGTCGAGGATCAGGGCGATGTTGCCGTCGCCGAGGATGGCGCCGCCGGAGACGCCGGGCAGGCCTTGCATGAAGGAGCCGAGGCTCTTGATCACGACTTCCTGTTTGCTGACCATCTCGTCGACGAGCAGCGCGGACGTGCGGCCGGAATGCTCGATGATGACCACGATGCCTTCCCAAGGATTTTCCACATCGGCGGCGATGTTGAACCGGCGATGCAGGCGGTGCAGCGGCAGGATGCGGCCGCGGAGGTCCATGACCTCGCCCGTGCCCTGGACGGTTGAGATCGCGCTTTGCGCGGGGCGCAGGGCCATCTGCACGGAAGTGGCCGGAAGGATGAAGCGGTCGGCGCCCACGCGGACGACCAGGCCGTCGATGATGGCCATGGTGAGCGGGAGCTTGATCTTGAAGACGGACCCCTTCCCCACTTCGGACGTGATCTCGATCTTGCCGCGGAGCTTCTCGATGTTGCGCTTCACCACGTCCATGCCCACGCCGCGGCCGGAAACGGCGGTGACTTTTTCGGCGGTGGAGAAACCGGGGGCGAAGATGAGGTTGAAGATCTCCTCGCGGCTCAGGGAGGCGTTGGCGGGGATAATCCCCTTCTCCACCGCCTTGGCGAAAATCTTGTCGGGATTGATGCCACGCCCGTCGTCGCGGAGCTCGATCACGATGTTGCTGCCCTGGTGATAGGCGCTGAGGTGGACGGTGCCGGTCTCGGGCTTGCCGGCGGCGAGTCGGTCTGCGGCGGGCTCGAGGCCGTGGTCCATGGCGTTGCGCACCATGTGCACGAGCGGATCGGCGATTTCCTCGACGACGGTGCGATCGAGTTCGGTCTCATCGCCCGACGTGGCGAAGGCGACCTTCTTGACGCAGCTGCGGGCGAGGTCGCGCGCGAGGCGTTCCATTTTCTGGAAGGTCGGCTTGATCGGGATCATGCGCAGCGCCATCGCGGTGTGCTGCAGTTCCTTGGTGAGGCGGGTGAGATGGGTGACGTTGCGCTGGAGGGGCGAACCGCCCTCCATGCCGAGCGCGCGGGCGGACTCCATGATCTGGCTTTGGACGATCACGAGTTCGCCGACAACATCCATGAGCGAGTCGAGTTTCTCCGTGCTGACGCGGACGGTCTGTCCGGAGGAAGCGGCTTTCTCGGGTGCGGCGGAGGACTTGGTCGCGTTCGTGGGTGCAGATTGGGCGGCGACGGGGGCAGCGGGCGCGGTAGCGACGGGGGCGGCGACAGGAGCGGGAACGGCGGACTCGATGGCGGAGGTGGCATCGCAGTTGGGCGACGGCTCATCGGGACGATTCGCCCCACCTGATTCGGCGAGGGCGGGTGTCGGTGGACAGGAATCGGGGGTGGCGGAGGATTCAACGTCCTGCGGCACGTCGGGAGGAATCGCTCTACCCGGGGTATCGGCGGCGGTCTTTTCAGCGGGCGCGGCGGCGTCAGGCACCGCGAGGCGCTTGACGGCGGCGATGAGGTGACTGACGGGGATGATCTCGGTGGGCAGGCTGGCTTTCTCGAGGGCGATGCCGACCTGTTGGGTGAGGGCCTGGAGGGCGTCGCGGCTGCGCAGGATCTCGGTGATGATGACGGAGCTCAGCCGGAGCTGGTTGTTGCGCGCGAGGTCGAGCAGCGATTCCACCTCGTGGGCGAGCGTGTGCATCGGCACGAGGCCGAGGAAGCCGGCGTTGCCCTTGATGGTGTGGAAGGAGCGGAAGATGGAATTGAGCGCCTCGGGATTGTCGGGCTCGTGATCGAGCAGGAGGAGCGCGGCCTCGATCTGCTGGAGGTGATCGACGACCTCGGCATGGAATTCGGTGAGGAGCTCCTGGTTGTCCTCGAGTTCGAACTTCATCAGCACGTCGCCTCCCGCCGGCTTCGTGGCGGCGGGGGTGGCGGGAGCGGGGCCAGCGGCCGGCGCCCCGGGAGCGGGCGGGACGGGGGTGTCCTGGCGCACGGCCTCGATCGCGGGGCCGAGCCACTCGACCGTGGAGCGGAGCCGGGTGAGCAACGCGTCGGTGAAGGGCTGCGCGGTGTCGAGGCTTTGTTCGAGCGCGGCGAGGAGGGCGGCGAGCGGCTCGCGGAGGGCGGGCTGTTGGGCGCAGAGTTCGCACAATTCGCCGACTAGGCTGTAGGACGGCACGAGGCCGTCGTCGCGCCCGGCGGTGGCGAGCATGGACTCGGAGGCCAGGCGGTTGACGGCGTTTTCGAGGGCCGCGTATTTCTCGGGAGACTTAGGCATGAACCCAGGTGGGATGGTTGGAGCGCTAATCGGCGAAACACGGCATCGCTTGAGGTAAAACAGGGCTGGACGGGAGAATCGCGCTCAATTCGCCCGGGGAGCGGCCGATGAAGGGGTGCGGGTTATCCCGCCCCTTTTTATGAGCACAACCGCCGCCCCCCTCACGAATGCCGCGCGCCATGCCGGCAAGTACCTCACCGTCGGCCTAGCGCACGAAGCGTATGGCATCGCGGTGCTGAAAGTCCGCGAGATCATCCGGATGCTGAAGATCACGCCCGTGCCGCAGCTGCCGCCCTACGTGAAGGGTGTGATCAACCTGCGTGGCCGGGTGATCCCCATTGTGGATTTGCGCGTGAAGTTTGGCCTTGAGGCGGCGTTCACCGAGCGCACGTGCATCGTGGTGGTGCAGGTGCGTCCCGCCAGCGGGCAACCCGTGCAGATGGGGCTGATCGTCGACGGCGTGGAGGAAGTGGTCACGCTCACCGACCAAGAGATCGAGCCGACGCCGGAGTTCGGGTGCCGGGTCGACACGTCGTACTTGCTCGGCCTGGCGAAGGTGAAGGGCCAGGTGAAGACCCTGCTCGACATCGACCGCGTGGTGGCGCCGGAGGCGGTGCGGGAGATGGCGGAAGCGGTGGGGTGAGGGTTTCTTGGGCGGTGAGAGGTTGAGGATTTGGGATCGGGAACGTGAAGGGCATTGGCGTTGGGATTCGCGAAGCTTGGAGCCGGCCCGCCCTCGGGCCGGTGTTTGTGGAATCGGCGCTGGTCGTGAGGGAGCTGACTATTCGAAGCCGGAAATTAGGTGGTTACGCCAATGGTCTTTTGAAATGCGGCGGGCAGAGTGACGCTCGTGACTGCGCGCCGTCGCCTCGCCCATGTGACTGCCTTCGCGCGGCACCCGCTGGTTTTCGTGACCGTGGTCACACATCGACGACTACCTGTGCTATCGGATCGGGTCCCCTTTGAGGTATTGACCGATATCTGGCGGCGCTCGTCGCAGCGCGATGGGTGGTTTGTCGGAGATTACCTATTGATGCCTGACCACGTCCACTTGTTCGCGAAATGCGGTGATGACGCCAAGCCGTTGGCTAACTGGATTGGGGGATGGAAGTCGCTCAGCTCGCGCGCGCTGAGGCCAGCGCTGGGCCTCACCGAAGCCTTTTGGCAGCCTGATTATTTCGACCGGTTTCTTCGCTCCGAGGAGAGCTATCGCGAAAAATGGGGCTACGTGGCATTCAATCCGGTCAGAAAGGGGCTGTGTGGGAATCCGGATGACTGGCCTTGGAAGGGACGTTTGAACCTGATCGATCGGTGAAACCCACCGGGGCGGGGGCGCCCCGGCTCCAGTTCAAAGCAGCGTTGCGCGGCAGGGCGTGAATACGCGAAGCGTGGAGCCGGCCCGCCCTCGGGCCGGTTGGGAGTTTGACGTGGGCGGCGCGAGTGAAACCCACCGGGGCGGGGGCGCCCCGGCTCCAGGGAATTGCGTTCCGCGCGCCAAACAATAAACGGCGCCCGGGTGGGCGCCGTGGGGAGAGGGAAACGAATTTCGACCGCGCTCAGGCCGTCGCCAGGGCCGGGGCGGGGTTCGCGGCGGGCTGGGGCTTGGGGGCGAGGCTGGCTTTGGCTTCGGCGACGGTGTCGTGGAAGTTCCAGGTGCGCGTTTCCTCGAAGCCTTTGCACTCCGACGTCAGCTGACTGTTGCCCACCAGCGCGAAGTTCACGCCGGTGTCCTTGCAGAGCTGCATGGCGGAAACCAATTGCTTGATCACACCCATGTGCAGCGACTTCAGGGACTCGCAGTTGATGACAACGCGATTGTGGCCGGCGTCCACGGCCTCGGTGAGCTTCGGCTTCAGGTAGGTCGCGATCTCCGCGAGGGCGGCCGGGGTGCAGTTCTCCGGCATCTTGAAGTGGAAGAAACCGTCCTGGACGTTGAAATAGCGCGTCGAGGTGTCGAGATTCATGGCCTTGGCGATGCGCGACTCGAGGTCCGCGGCGTCGATCGGCTTGGTGATCACGGTGGTGAAGCCCACGGTCTGCGCCTGCTGCAGGGTGCCGGTCTCGGTTTTCACGACGAGGCCGAAGACGGGGGTGTACTTCGTCTTCACGTTCGTGCGCATGAGACGGAAGAGCGCGAAGGCCGATTCCTCGGGGAGCGAGAGGCTCAGGATCGCGAGGTCGGGCGGCGTCTTGGAACAAAAGTCGATGGCCTCGCCCTGGGTGGCGGCGCCGACGATCTTCCAGGGCGTGTGCTTCAGGCCCTCCTGGATCTGCTGGATGATCGCGGGCTTGTCCTCGACGACGAGGATCGTGGCCGGGTCGGTGAGGGAGCGCGCCTTGGCGGGGCCGTCGGTGAGCGGCTTGAGGTCGATGATGCGGCCGGCCTTCTCGATGAGGACGTCCTCCTCGAAAGGCTTCACGATGTAATCGCGCACGCCGATCTTGGCGATCTTGAGCACGTGGTCGCGGCCGCCCTCGGCGGTGAGCATCATGACCGGGATGCCCTTGAGCTGGGGATCCGCCTTGAGCTTGGTGAGCATCTCGACGCCATCCATGACGGGCATGGTCACGTCGAGGAGGATGAGATCGGGCATGGCCTTCGCGGCGAGGGCGAGGCCCTCCACGCCGTTGCCGGCCTCGAGAATCTCACAATCGTAGCTCTTGAAAGTCTTCCGCACGATGATGCGGACGGTCTTGGAATCATCAACGGTCAGGATCTTGTTGCGCATGGGTGAGAGGGTGTGGGAATCATTCGCCGACCTTGAGGAGGATGTCGGCCACAAGCCGCTCACCCTCGCAGTCGAAGGAGTAGATGAAGCGCTGCGAATCGCTGATCGGCTCGATGCAGAAATTGCGCCCGCGCAGGATGGAGGGGATGGTGAGCTTGCAGGGGAAGCCGCGGTCGCTGAGACCGTTCTTGAAGCTGCCGACGGTCATGTTGGTGATCTCGCCGATGGCGTCGTTGATCACCTCGTCGCCGGATTCGTCGACCTCGGCATCCGTCATGCCGAGCATGTGGCCGGTGCAGTGCTTGGCGAAGTCGCCCTCGAAGTAGAGGTAGATGAGCCCGTTGACCTCGCCGATGAAGCCGACGGTGCCGACGACCTGGGGATTGGCGGCGAGGTTCTCATCGCGCAGCGAGGGCGGCGCCTCGTCGGGTCCGCCGGAGACGGCGACCTCGCCCATGCGGGCAGCGCGGTGCAGCATCGTCTTGAAGACGTCGCAGACCGCACGATTGATGTTATCCCGGATCAGGGTTTCGGAGATATCTTGGATGGCAGCGGGCATGGTGGGCGCGAAGAAGCGATCGTTCGCTCCTCCGAATATCGGCGTGCGCGGACGGGACTTTAGGAGGGATGCGCGGGATTTGTGCGGGAGGGCGGTGGGCGGTGGAGGGCGGGCGGTGCGCCGTGGACGGTCGACAGTGGACGGTGGGCAGAGAGGACCGAGCGAGCTCGGCCCCACTAGGAAGTTGGTTCGCGGCTCGTGGATCAGGGCGCAGCAAGACTGCGCCCCTACGAAGATCACGATGCGTGATTCGGGCATATGGACCGAGCGAGCTCGGCCCCTACCGGTTTGAGGGATGCGCGGGAGGTATTTCGCGGCGCGCATGCTGAGGGCGCAGCAAGTCTGCGCCCCTACGAAGGTCAGCCGGGGCTGAGGGCGGAGCGAGACGGCACCACCACGAAGAGCGGCTCGTCCGGAGGACGACCCTACCCTATTCCTCGTCGGTCTCGGCGCCGATGAGGTCGCCCTCGGCGCGGTACTCCTGCAATTTATTGCGGAGGGTGCGGATGCTGATGCCGAGGAGATCGGCGGCCTTGGTGCGGTTGCCGTCGGTTTGCTGGAGCGCGGCCTTGATGGCCTGTTTTTCCATCTCGGCGATGGTGCGCACGGGCACGGGGCCGGAATCGGCCATGGCCTCGGGCACGGCGGCCTCGGGGGCGCGCTCGAAATCGAAGGGCTCGGCGGTCAGGAGGGATTCGCCGGAGGCGGCGCCGCCGACGGTGGGCAGGCCGAGGGCGGCCGCGGAAACGGGGCGGCTGGGCTCGGTGAGGATGACGGCGCGCTCGATGGTGTTCTGGAGTTCGCGAACGTTGCCCGGCCAGCGATAGGCGAGCATGGCCGCCTCGGCGGTGGGCGAGAAACCACTGGTCTTCGTGCCGAAGCGACGGCTGCAACGGGCCAGAAAGTGTTCCGCGAGCATCATGATGTCCTCGGGACGCTCGCGGAGCGCGGGGACATGCACGGGGAAAACATTCAGGCGGTAATAAAGATCCTGCCGGAAGGAGCCCTTCTCGATGTAGGAGAGCATGTCGCGGTTGGACGTCGCGATGATGCGCACGTTGACCTTGATGGTGCGGCTGCCGCCGACGCGCTCGAACTCGCGCTCCTGGAGGACGCGCAGGAGCTTGGCTTGGAGCGCGCCGGGGATCTCGCTCACCTCGTCGAGGAGGAGGGTGCCCTGGTGGGCCAGTTCGAAGCGGCCCGCGCGGCGGTCGGTGGCACCGGTGAAGGCGCCCTTCTCGTGGCCGAAGAACTCGCTCTCGATGAGATTTTCCGAGATGGCGGCACAGTTGACCTTGATGAACGGCTGGGTGCGGCGGGGGCTGCGGCGGTAGAGTTCGCGGGCCACCATTTCCTTGCCGGTGCCGTTCTCCCCCGTGATGAGCACCGTGGCATCCGTCGGCGCGACGCGCTCGATGAGCTGGCGCAGGCGGTTCATGACCGGGCTGCGGCCGACGATGAGGGCGTCGTCCTGGTCGTCGCTGAGGAGCTGGTTGACCTGCTCGAGCTGGCGGAACGACTGCCCGCGCTTGATCAGGATGTCGATTTGCGAGGGCCGGAAGGGTTTGACGAGGTAGTCGAAGGCGCCGGCGCGCATGCAGGCCACGGCGGATTCGATCGTGCCGTAACCCGTGACCATGACGACGAGCGGGTGTTCGGGCAGCGTCGCGAGGCGCTCGAGGAAGTGGTGGCCGTCGCCATCGGGCAGACGGATGTCGAGCATCACGAGGTCAAAGGATTCGCGCAGGGTGATAGCCTCGGCCTGGGCCAGGGTCTCGGCGACGGACACGGCGAACTTGCGCCGGGTGAAGATCTCCTGGAGGAGGTTCCGCACCACCGGTTCGTCTTCCACGATGAGGACTTTCTCGAACGGCATGAGGCTTCGTTGACGGGGGGCCGCAAGACGTAGGGTTCGGCCGCGGGAGGTTCAACGCCTATTCTCGCGCGGATGGAAATATTTTTCTCAAGTTTGGCTGGACCCGACCGATGGTGGCGGGTGCGCCGAGTCCCTTTCCATCCGCTCCATGCATTCCCGCCTGCTCTCCTTCCTCTCCGATTTCGAACGCTCGCTCCACGCGGACGATCCCTCGCCGGATGACGGCAGCTGGAAAACCAGCCGTGCGGTCAACTACCGCAGCGGTCTCGCCCGCCTGCAATTGAATGTGGATCTGCCCGACGGAAGCGTGAAGCCACGCGGAGCCGTGCTGTTGCAGAGCTATGCGCTCGCGGATGGCGCGGCCTGCCTGAAGGCCGAGCTCTCGTGGGCCGGCAGCGAGCCCACCGTGTTGCACTCGATTTTTGCCAAGCCCGGTTGCGAATGGAAGACCGAGGCGCGGCGCCTGGCCGCCAAGTGGATGGCCGGCCCGCCGGCGGTGGCGATTGTCGCCGCGACTGAACCCGCGATGGAGGCCGAAGCGGAACCCGCGGCGGTGATCGGGGCGGAAGCGGCGGTGGGGTGAAGTTTTTTATCGGGTCTGGGATTTGGGGTCTGGGGTTTGGGGTTTGGGTTCTGGATGGGCCGGCCCGATCGGGAGACCAACCTGGGGCGGTCCGTGGATGAATAGGGAGAGACGAGGTCGCGAGGACCGAGCGAGCTCGACGCCTGCCGGGAGGGATTTTTAGGAGGCGGGATTTTTTGCGGCCGCAGGATTGCGCCGTGAGCGTGCGAAGGGCGCAGCAAGACTGCGCCCCTACCCTGATTTTGAAACGGGCACGAAGCAGGACGCGGGAATCGCGGCGTGGGTGATGGCCCACCGGGGCGAGGGCGCCCCGGCTCCAGGGACTCGCGCGGTTTGGCGCGGGTCAGGCGGCCGTGTTCAGGCGGGATTGGGTGACGGCGGGCGGGGTGCCGTAGGCGGGGGCGACGCGGCGCAGGCGGCCGCGGGCCTCGTTCACGCGGGCGAGCTCACCCTGCAGGCGTGCGAGCTGGGTATCGAGAAAGTGATGGTTCTGACCGGAGCGATCGAGCAGCGCGTCGACCCGCGGGCGCAAGGTCCGCACCTCGGGCGTGGCGGCGAGCGCGCACAGTTTTTCCACGAGCGGCGCCGAGCGTTCCTGCACGGCGACGGCCTCGACGAAATCCATCGTCCGGATCAGCAGGGTTTCCTGCGCCGCCAGCTCCTCGAGCGCGGACAGAAGTCGCGTGGCGGCCTGCAGGGGCGTTTCCATCGTCAGGCGACGTGATGGAGGGCCCCGGCGGGGACGGCCGAATCCTGCTGGCGAAGCATCTCGAACCAGGCGTTGCGAACCTCGCCGAGGAGGCGCTCCACCTCGGCGATCGGCGCGGACTGTTTGCGGAGGTTGGCCTCCAGCAGGCGGCGGTCGTAATAGTCGTAGAGGGAGTGCATCGTGCGGGCGAACTCGCCGCCGGCCTCGAGGTTCAGCGTGCCCTGGAGCTCGGCGATGATCTTCTGCGCCTTGACGATCTGGGTGTTGGCAACCTCGAACTGACGCGGGTCGGTGGCGGTCGCGTCGCAGGCCTTGCGGGCGATGGCGAGCGAGTTGAGCGCCGCATCAAACAGCATGAGCACAAGCTGGCCCGGG
The DNA here is from genome assembly GCA_023433275.1 of Verrucomicrobiota bacterium. Classification (GTDB taxonomy): domain Bacteria; phylum Verrucomicrobiota; class Verrucomicrobiia; order Opitutales; family Opitutaceae; genus Lacunisphaera. Next base: position 6,108 of record JAEZDN010000063.1, on the reverse strand, counting down.
CTGGCGGTGAGGATGGAATTGGCGCGGTAGGTGCGCGCGTGATCCTGGGCGTACATGGAGCTCAGTCGGCCTGCTCGATGGGATCCGGGGATGACAGGATGGCGCTACCGACGGAGCGGAGGACCTCCGGGGTCGGCCATGACGGGTCGGCGGCGAGGGCGCGGCCGCGGGCCACCACCTCGGGGCGGATCGCGGGCTGTTCCTGCAGCGCGGCCTTGAGCGCGGCGGTGTTTTCAGGCGAGAAGCGATCGGGCGCGGGCCCGCCGGCCTGGGGGGCCTTGGCATGGAGCACGACGCCCTCGGGGCGCAGCACTCGGTCGGATGAAGACGCGGAATTGATCATGGGCTTTCGTTGTGATGAAACACGGTCAGCCGCTGACTGTTGTTACAGGGAACGCCGTTGGAGATAAGAGGTTAATCGTCGCCGGCGGGCGGGACTTTAGCGCGAAAGAAGTAAACTGCACGTAAGCGTTTTGCAGGAAGCGAAAAACACCAGCCTGATCCAGACAGTGGAAACCACGAAGGGACACCAAGTGACACGGATCGCCGGGGGAACAGGGCCCGCGCCAGGATTCGCTCGACGAGATCCCATGCAACGCGCCCTCGCCAGCAGATCCATCCCATTCGTGTTCCTTCGTGTCCATTCGGGGTTGGGTTGAACCGGCCCGACTCAGCGGGGCGGCAGGGTGCGGAACATCAGTTCGGCAGCCACGGCGCCGAAACCGGCGGGACTTTGCAGGACCGCAGGCGTGGGGTCGACGCGCGACGACTCGACGGCATGACGCTGACGGGAGCGGATGGTCCGGCGCAGGCGCGGGTCCTCGGCGGAGAACAGTTCGTCGAAGGCCCAGACCATGCGCACGTCGTGGATGGCGGCGAGTTTCGAGCGGAAACCGAGGGCGATCGGCTGGTAGGGTCGGTAAACCGTGAGGTCGACGAACAGGACGGCGTCGACGGCGTAGCGCCGGGCGAGTTCCTCCAAGAAACCGTGCGGCAGGGCCTCCACCGAGGAAAAATCGGTGGCGCCGAACACCCGGTGGCAATCCGCGCGCGAGATGGGAACGACCTCGAAGCGCTGTTGTTGCTGCAGCGCCGCCAGCACCACCCGGTCGAGCGCGGCGGCAGACTCGGGGCCGGCCACCGTGCCCCCGTGCACCGGCAGGACAGCGACGCGGTGAAGGTCGGCCGGCAGCCGCGCATCGCCGCGATAGTTGACGGGATTGTAGCCGAGGGAGGGATCCACGGCGAGCGGATCGACCAATGAATTGACGGAACTGCAGCCCAGGAGCGCGCCCAGCGCGAGCGTGGCCAGAAGGGCGCGAGGCAGGTGGATCCGCGGGTTCATTTGGAGCTGGTGCCGCCGCCAAAGGCGTTGGTGATGGCGGCGCTTTGCTGCTGGATGCGCGACTGGGCGGATTCCATGGCGATGAAGCTGCTGGTGAGGAGCTCGCGCTGTTGCGTGAGTCGCCGCTCGAGGTCGGCGATCTGGCGATCGAGCGCGCTGTTGGTCGAAGCCAGGCGCTCCTGCGCGGCATCGCCCGAATCGATCATGGTGTCGACCAGCGTGTCGAACTTCGCCGCGAACCCGGTGGAGGCGGTGGTGAAGAAGCTTTCAACCTCCGTCGCGTTGTTGGCCAGCGCGCTGTCGAGCTTGGCGGAATCCTTGACCGAGAGGCGCCCGTCGCGATCCACGGCGATGCCCAGGTCGTCGAGCTGGTTGATCGCCCCGCCGCCCGAAATGGCGTTGAAGGCGAGGTTGCGCAGATCGCGCTGCCAGACCTGGACCTCGCGATTGTTGCTGAGGACGGCGGCGGTGACCTTGCCGTTGGCGGAAGTGATCCTGGACTTGTCGTCGATGAAGAGGCCGACGGCGTTGTAGGCCGAGATAAAGCTCTCGATCTTCTCCTTCATCTTCGCGGTGTCGGCGGAGACGGTGATGGTCTGCGTGGCTTCGGTGTCGGCCGTGACGGAGAGTCCCGTGATCCCGTGCGCGGTGGCGTCGAGGGTGTTGCTCGTGCTGATGATGGTCCCGCCGCCGTTGACGGAAAACTCGGCGTTGGCGCCGCGCACGCTGGTGTGGCCGCTGGTCAGACCGAGCGCGCCCAGCAGGCCGCCGGCGGACTCGCTGAGGGTCATGCCGATGTCGCCGGTGGCATTATTGGCGAGCGACACGCGGTCGTTCACCGCGTCGTAGGTGGCGGTGACGCCCGCGCCCGAGCTGTTGATGCGCTTCAGGATCGTGCTGAGGGAGTCGGTGTTGACGTTGTAGGAAACGGTGACGCCGTTGAGGGTGAAGCTGCCCGCGCCGTCGCCGTCGACGGCGGTGATGGCGGTGCGGAGGCCGGCGTTCGCGAGCGTGTTGTTGGTGCGCGCGGCGCCGAGCGTGCCGTGGCTCGTGATGGAGCCGGCGCCGTTGTTGGCCAGTTTCAGCACGGCGAGGAGATTGCTCGTGTCGTTGGCCGCGCCGAGGACGATCTCGGTGTCGGTGGCGCTATCCAGCGTGATCTTGTCGGTGACCGGGTCGTAGCTGGCGGTCACATCGCCGCCGGTCGCGGTCGAGATGGCTTGGAAGACATCGTCGAGTGAGTCGGTGGTGGCGACGGTCACCTGCGCGCCATTGATCGTGAAGGTGCCGCCGACGGGAGCGGTGGCCGTGCGCAGGGTGGCGAGCGTCAGGCCCGAGACATCGGCGGAGGCGTTCAGGCCGGACGTGATGTCGGAGGCGCCCTCGCGCCGGGCCTTGGTGGCGAGTTGGGTGACGTTGAATTCGTAGCTGCCGGCGGCGGTGCCGGAGGTGGCGCTGAGCTTCCACGTGGTGCTGGTGGTGGACGAGGCGGTGGTCCGGCCCGAGAAAAGGGTCTGGTCCTTGAGCGAGGTGGCGGCCGTCTGGAGCGTGGCCAGGCGTGTATTGAGGTCCTTTAAGGCGTTGGTCTGCTGGGTATTGACCGACTGCTCGCGCTCGATGCGGCTGATGGGCGCGCGCTCCAATTCCATCAGCTGGTCGACCAGGGATTTCCAGTCGAGGCCGGAGGCGAGTCCTGAGAGTTGGAGGGAGGCCATGGGAGGAAGGGGACACTGCCCCACTCCTTCATCGGACAACCCCGGAAAAAGTTTAGCCGCCGAGAAATTTTTTTGGGGTCTCCGGCAGGCCGGTTTGAGGGGGCGTTTGGCCGAGCGAAAATGCCGGCCGCGGCGCGCGCGACAATTGGGGTCTGAAAAAATTTATCCGCGCAATCCGCGCTAAATCTTTTCGCACCCCGCGCCGTTATCTGGCCTGCCGCGAATCAGAACCAAGGCCGGACCGCTCAGGAGCCGCTACTCAAGAGCCGAATGCGACACGGACGTCGCAACTCAAAAATCAAGGAAGATACCATGTCAGTCGTCATCAACACCAACTTCGCCGCGACCGTCGCGTCGAACAACCTCGCTGCCTCGAACGCCATGCTCCAGAAGAGCATGAACCGCCTTTCGAGCGGCTCGAAGATCGTCAACCCCGCGGACGATGCGGGCGGCCTCGCCGTCTCCATGAAACTGTCCGCCGCGGCCAAGCGCTCCGGCGCCGCCGCCAGCAACATCGGCAACTCCGTTTCCTTCCTGCAATCGCAGGATGGCGTGCTCAAGGTCACCGGCAAGGTGCTCGAGCGCATGGGTGAACTGCTCACCCTCTACAGCGATCCGACCAAGAACAGCGACGACCTGGCGAACTACGATTCCGAGTTCGTGGCCCTGCAGGCGGAGCTCGATTCCCTCACCGACGAGGCGTTCAACAGCGTCGCCCTCTTCGGGACCAGCGACCTCGGGGTTCCCGTTTCCGAGGACGGCACCTCGGAGGTGACGATCACCGGAAAGGACCTCAGCTCGACCGCCGAGGGCATCGGCGCCCTGATCGCCTCCACGGTCGACTCGCTGGCCGACATCGACCTGACCGACATCACCGATGCGATCCAGAGCGTCGCCACGTTCCGCGCCGAGAACGGCGCCGAGCAGAGCCGCCTGGGCTTCGCCCTCGAGGTGCTGACGATCAACAAGGCCAACCTCGAATCCGCCAACAGCCGCATCACCGATGTGGATGTGGCGTCCGAAAGCACGCAGCTCGCCCGGTGGAACGTCCTGGTCCAGGGCGGCACGGCGATGCTCGCCCAGGCGAACCAGAGCGCGCAGACCGCGCTCCGTCTCCTCCAGGGCTAAGCGTTCCCGCCAGTCCGCGCGGGACCGGAGTGATTGCCGGTCCCGCCGCGTAGGAAAAGTGCGGTTGTCTGTATGTTCCTTTCCCCTTCGGCGTGCCCCCGTGGTGCGCTGCCCCTTTGAGGCATTCGCTTCGAACGGTCTGATCCGGCGCCGCATGCCGGGTCCGTGGCGACGACGGAAGGTCGCACAAATCAAGGATAGATACCATGTCAGTCGTGATTAATACCAACTACGCGGCGACGGTTGCAGCCAACAACCTGTCCGCCTCGAACTCCGCCCTCCAGAAAAGCCTCAACCGGCTTTCCAGCGGTTCGAAAATCGTCAACCCGTCCGATGATGCGGGCGGTCTCGCCGTGTCGATGAAGCTGTCTGCCGCCGCGAAGCGCTCGGGCGCCGCCGCCAGCAACATCGGGAACTCGGTCTCCTTCCTGCAATCGCAGGACGGCGTCCTCAAGGTCACCGGCAAGGTTCTCGACCGCATGAGCGAGTTGAAGACCCTTTACAGCGACCCGACCAAGAACTCGGACGATCTCGCGAACTATGATTCCGAGTTCACCGCGCTCCAGGCCGAGCTCGATTCCCTCACCGGCGAGACGTTCAACAGCGTTGAACTGTTCGGCTCCAGCGACCTCACGGTCAAGGTGTCCGAGGATGGCGGCCAGGAAGTGACCCTGAACGGTCGCGACCTCGGCGGCACCGCCGGCGGCGTGGGTGCCCTCACCGCCAGCACGGTTACCTCGCTCGATGACATCGATCTCGAGGACATCACCGATGCGATCCAGAGCGTCGCGACGTTCCGCGCCGAAAACGGCGCCGAGCAGAGCCGACTGGGTTTCGCGGCCGAGGTCCTCACGATCAACAAGGCCAACCTCGAGGCCGCCAACAGCCGCATCACCGATGTGGACGTGGCGTCCGAGAGCACGCAGCTCGCGCGTTGGAACATCCTGGTTCAGTCCGGCACCGCCATGCTGTCCCAGGCCAACCAGAGCGCGCAGGTCGCCCTCCGCCTCATCGGCTAAACGGTCTCCAGTCAGTGGTTGTTCTGATTCGCCCAACCACGCCGGCCCCCCCCCCCCGCGGCCCCCCCCGGTCAGGGCGGGCGAACAGGACGCCTCCGGCGGAAGACCGCGGTACCCTTCAAGGGGCCATCTCTATCCGTCAAGAAACCCCCGGGCTTTCGCCGGGGGTTTTTTGCGTTTACCGCGGGCTCTTCGCGCATCCTTAAATAGACCGGGCGAGCTCGGCCCCTACCGGCACGCGGCGAGTCGCGACACGGACCGGACCCTTCGTCGTGAGTCGTATGCGCCAATTTCCGTTTCTCGTAGGGGCGCAGTCTTGCTGCGCCCTGAGGCATGCGCCGCGGGAGGACGAAGGGCGCAGCAAGTCTGCGCCCCTACCAGGAAGCGACTATCGCGGGTGGATCAGTCGCGCGTCTGTCGATTGGCAGGGGCCGAGCTTGCTCGGTCCTCGGATGCGGCGCGTTCGCGGAAAATGGACGAGCGAGCTCGGCCCCTACCGGCGCGCGGCGAGTCGCGGCGCGGATCCGACCTTTCGTGGCGAATCGTATGCGCCAATTTCCGTTTCTCGTAGGGGCGCAGTCTTGCTGCGCCCTGAGGCATGCGCCGCGGATGGACGAAGGGCGCAGCAAGTCTGCGCCCCTACCAGGAAGCGATTATGGACGGATCAGCTCGCGGCTCCGTCGAGTGGTAGGGGCCGAGCTTGCTCGGTCCTCGGCTCGGATGCAGCGCGTTCGCGGGAAATGGATCGAGCGAGCTCGGCCCCTACCGGCGCGCGGCGAGTCGCGACGCGGATCCGACCTTTCGTGGTGAATCGTATGCGCCAATTTCCGTTTCTCGTAGGGGCGCAGACTTGCTGCGCCCTGAGGCTTGTGCCGCGAATGGACGAAGGGCGCAGCAAGTC
>JAEZDN010000018.1 GCA_023433275.1 Verrucomicrobiota bacterium | reverse complement strand
TTCCGGGGGCGCGGTGCGAAGGGGGCGGGCGGACCGGGCGACATCGTGAAGGCAAGAACCCGGCAGGCGCGGCGCCTGTGGCTGGAGGGGCGGGCAATCGAGTTCCCCCTTGCCTCGGAACGGGGCCATCCCACCGTGGGCGGGATGTCAGAAGGCAGTAACCTCGTTGATCTGGTGGGCCAGGCCACGGCGGCGTTTGGCCGGCGTCCCAGTTGGGATGAATATTTCATGGCCACGGCGAAACTGATCGCCTCGCGCTCCAACTGCGACCGCTTGAAGGTGGGATGCGTGATCGTCTCGTCGGGCGACCGCAAGAACCGGCTGATTGCCGCGGGATACAACGGGTGGCTGCCCGGCACGCCGCACAACTCGCGGGTGCGGGATGGCCACGAGCAGGCGACCGTTCATGCGGAGCAGAACGCCATCGCCGACGCGGCGCGGCGCGGATCGAGCGTGGATGGCTGCACGGCGTATGTGACGCATTACCCATGCATCAATTGCATCAAGGTGCTCGCGGCCGCGGGCATCGCGGAGATCAAGTTTCATGAGGATTATCGCAACGACCTGCTGGTGCAGCCGATCCTCGATGACGCCGGCGTGAAGATCACGCGCCTGTGAGCGCCGGCGTGTCGTCATGAAGGAGCGCCGGACATCGCGGAAAGACCAGAGCCTCGCCGGCCAGCTGTTGCTGGCGCATCCGGTGCTGCAGGATCCGAATTTCCGCCGGACGGTGGTGTTGCTTTCGGGACACGATGCCGACGGGGCGATGGGCGTGGTGCTCAACCGCCCGATGGGGAGGCAATTGGGCGAGGTGAATGCCGATTTCGCCCTGAGCCCGCTGGCGGGCGTGCCCCTGTATGCGGGCGGGCCAGTGGAAACGGAGAGCCTGATCCTGGTGAGCTGGCAATGGATCGCGGATGACCAGGCGTTCCAGCTGACGTTCGGCATCGAGGTGGAGCAGGCGCGCGAGTTGATCGGGCGGCCGGGGCTGACGATGCGGGCCTTCCTGGGTTATGCGGGCTGGAGCAAGGGGCAGCTGGAAAATGAATTGAAACAGGACACATGGATCACGACGCCGGTCGAGGGAGACTGGTTGATCAAGCACGACGGCGTGCCGCTCTGGCGCGGGCTGATCAGTCACCTCGAGCCCGACTTGAAGATGCTCGCGGATGCGCCGGAAGATCCGACGGTAAACTAGAAGTATCAGGGGGTTACGAGCAGACTGTCGCTGGAGCGCAGGGTGCGGGGCCAGGAACGCGGCCGGGGATGAGGAAAATATATTTTCCTTTGACACGGCTTGGTGGGAGCCCCTTCTTCTGTTCCTTTATGAAAGTTGTTTCCTCCATCAAGTCCGCCAAGTTGCGCCACCCGGCCTGCCAGGTCGTCCGTCGCAAGGGCAAGATTTACGTCATCAACAAAGTCGAGCCGCGTTACAAGGCGCGCCAAGGCTGATTAAACCCTTCCTTTTACCGTGAAGACCGAAGGCCATCCCGCTCTCAACAATGTCTGTTTCCTCGATATCGGAACGGGCAAGAAATTCCTGACGAAGTCCACGATGAAGTCGGCCCGCACCGAGAAGATCGACGGGCAGGACTATTTCGTCGTCGTGCGCGACGTGACCATGGATTCGCATCCCGCCTACACCGGCGAGAAGCGCCTCGTGGACACCGCGGGCCGCGTCGAGAAGTTCACCACGAAGTTCAAGCGCGCGACGAAGGTGAAGTAAGGCGTCCGCGTGGACTGATCTGCGAGCCCTCCCGATGTGGAGGGCTTTTTTATTGGGCCAGGTGGCGATTCTCCGCGGATGACGCAGATGTACGCGGATTGATTCAAGCCTCATCCCCGTCATCCTGAGGCAGGGCAGCAAATCAAAGCTTTCGTGGGCGCAGAGGCTGTCCTCCGTTTGGACCGTTCGCCGCGCTGCTGATGAACTGGAGGAGTTTTGGCGCAGGTGAGCCGTGTTGTTTCTGGAAACAGGCAAACCCTCGCTATCGTCAGCGTGATTCCTCGTCGGCGGGAGAAGGATCCGCGAAGTCGGCTTACATTCGTCTTTGCCGTGGATCCTTCGCGCAGCTGCTGGTGAACGAACGGGTTCTGAGCCTGTGGGCCGCCTCCCTGCTGGAAATACCTGAAACCTCCACCGTCATCCTGAACGCAGTGAAGGATCCACGGAGTCGGCGCACGTCCGTCCTTTTCCCTTGGATCCTTCGCTCTGCTCAGGATGACGGTGGCGGGAGTGATTTTGCATTTTCTGAGTCCAGCTCGGCTTACCAGGGAATCACCCAGCGGTTGCGCCTGCGTCTCGGGATGAGGGTGGCGGGAGTGATTTTGCATTTTCAGAGTTCATCTCCGCTTACCAGGCAATCGCATCGGTTGCTCCAGCGTGCCAGATGACGGAGCGGTGAATGGGGAGGTTGGGCTGTGCTCATTCGCGTCATTCGCGGGCAAAAAGCCTTTCCTCGGGCTTCTTCTGTGTGTTCCGTGTGCGCCGTGGCTAATTTTCCGAAGCTTATTTGTCTCGATTGTGATTCCACGCTCAGTGCCATCGAAGGGGTGGACGAGCTTGCACGCCTCCGCGGCCCGGCGGTGCTGTCGGAGGTGGCGGCGATGACCAACGATGCCATGGAGGGGAAGATTCCGCTCGAGTCGGTCTTTGCGCGGCGGCTGGAGATCATTCGCCCGGGCCGGGCCGAGACCGATGCGGTGGGACAGCTTTATATCAAGGACATCGAGCCCACCGCGCGTGAAACGGTGGCCACGCTCCAGGCCGCGGGGTGGACGCCGGTGATCGTGAGCGCCGGCTACACGCAGGCCATCGAGCCGCTGGCCCGCCTGCTCGGGATCGAGCGCATCGAGGCGGTGCGGCTGGATTTTGATGCCGCGGGAAACTACGCCGGGTTCGACGAGCGCCATCCGGCCACGCGGAAGGGGGGAAAACCGGAGATTGTTCGCGCGTTGAAGACGGAATTCCGGCCCACGCGGGTGGTGGCGGTGGGCGATGGCGTGAGCGACTTGGAAACGCGGGACGAGGTTGACCTGTTCGTCGGCTTTGGCCGTTATGCCGAGCGCGCCAAGGTCAAGGCCGGGGCGCATGCGTTCATTATGAGTCTGGCGGAATTGCCGGACCTGTTGCGATAAACCGGAGCGCCGGCCCGCGTTCCCACTCAAACCTGTCATTCCCATGCGTCTTCTCGTTTTGACCTGCCTGATGTTTGCAGCGCTCTCGTCCCTGTCGGCCGCCGGGATCGAGCCGGCCGTGGAATTTCCCCGCGCGCTGGCGTCCTACCCCGAGACTGCGGAGCCCGGGATTTTGGAAACGCTGAGGAGCCGGGCCGCGGCCGAGCCGTTCAACGTGGTGGCGACGGCGTTGTTTGTCCTCGCGGTGATGCACACGTTCGCCGCCGGCAAGATCCGGCATTGGGCCCACGTGGTGGAGGAGCGGCACCGCGAGCGGCTTGCGGTTAAGGTTCGTCCGGGAGACCGCAACGAGGACGGCCGGCCCGATGAAGTGAGTTTCTGGGGGCAGATCCTCCATTTCTTCAGCGAGGTCGAGGCGGTGTTTGGCATCTGGGCCATCGCGCTGGCGGTGGCGATCGCCGCGCTCAAGGGCGTGGACACGGCGGTTCATTACATTTCCCACACGGTGAATTTCACGGAGCCGATGTTTGTGGTGGTGATCATGGCGCTGGCATCGACGCGCCCCGTGATGCGGTTGGCGGAGCAGTGCCTGCGGGTGGTGGCCTCACTCGGGGGCGGCCGGCCGTGGGCCTGGTGGCTGTCGATCCTCACGCTGGGGCCGCTGCTGGGATCGTTCATCACCGAACCGGCGGCGATGACGATCGCGGCGCTGTTGCTGGCCCGGCAGTTCTACGACCTCAAGCCATCGCCCAAGCTGATGTATGCGACGCTGGGATTGCTGTTCGTGAACATCTCGATTGGCGGGACCCTGACGCATTTTGCCGCCCCGCCGGTGCTGATGGTGGCGGCGGCGTGGGGTTGGGACATGATGTATATGTTCACGCATTTCGGCTGGCACGCGATCGCGGGCATCGTGCTGTCGAATGCCGCGTATTTCCTGGTGTTTCGAAAGGAGCTGCTGGGTCTGAAACCCGCGGATCGTTCCGCGGAGCGGGCGGAGGAGCCGGTGCCGGCGTGGGTGACGCTCGTGCATGTGTTTTTCCTCGGGTTCACCGTGTGGGCGGCGCATTATCCGGCGCTGTTCATCGGCGGATTCCTGTTCTACCTGGCCTTCGCGCAGGCCACGGCGCACCACCAGAGCAAGGTGGAGTTGCGGGGGCCGATGCTCGTCGGGTTCTTCCTGGCCGGCCTGGTCATCCATGGCGGCCTGCAGGCGTGGTGGATCCAACCCGTGTTGGGCAGCCTCGGGGAGGTCCCGTTGTATGCGGGGGCGACGATCCTGACGGCGTTCAACGACAACGCGCTGATCACCTATCTGGCGACGCTCGTGCCGGGTTTCAGTGAGGAGCTGAAATTCGCGGTGGTGGCGGGCGCCGTGACCGGGGGCGGGCTCACGGTGATCGCCAACGCGCCGAACCCGGCCGGGCAGTCCATCCTGCAGCGCTATTTCCCCGAGGGCGTTTCGCCGCTCGGGCTTTTTCTGGGCGCGTTGGCGCCGACCTTGATTGTGGTTTTCGCGTTCATGGTGCTGTGAGGAACGTCCCGCCGGCCACCTTATCTTAGGTGGTTTGGGCGGGCGATGGAGACGAGGGATTGTTTTTCCCTCGTGCTGAGATCCGGCGGGCCGCCTTCCTCGCATGCCCAACCCGTCATTTCGATCCTTCCAGCGCACACCGGTCCTGTTCCTGACCATTGAAACCCACGGCCTGCTCCCGTGGCTGGCGAATGATGATGCGCACGCCTGCCTGCGGGATGCGTGGTTGCAGGTGGGGCGGGCCAGCGGGTGGTTCGTGGGCCAGTATCTCTTGCTGCCGGCGCAGGCGCGCTTGTTCGCCACGCCCGCAATGCGCTGCTGGCCGCTGGCGGACTGGGTTAACCGCTGGCAGGGGCTGACGCAGAGGCGGATCGCGGCGTGCGCGCAGTGGACCGGCGAGATCTGGCAGCCGGAGTTTTCCCATCGTTTCCTGAATTCGGCGGACGATTATATCGCGAAGGCCGGGCAGCTGCAGGAGGCTCCTGAGCGGGAGGGGCTGGTGGGCCAGGACAGCCCGTGGCGTTTTCGCGGGATGATCTGGGAAATCTGCGAGTGGGAACGAGTGGGGACGCGCGGGCCCGATTGAGGAGGGCGGGAAAAAGGCGCGGACGGGCCGCACCCCTGGAGGGCAAGCCGGATCAGGGGAAGAGGCCGCGCCGGGCCTTCGCTTCGGCGACGCGGGCGATGCCGAGCAGCAAGGCGGCGGTGCGGCGGCTGCAATTGTACTTTCTTTTCGTTTCCTCAACCGAGGCCTTCGCCTTGGCGAGCATGCGGTAGAGTTTGTCGAAGACCTCCGCCTTGGTCCAATAGTAGTTCTGCTGGTTTTGGAGCCACTCGAAGTAGGAGACGATCACGCCGCCGGAGTTGCAGAGTACGTCGGGCACGATTTCGATCTCGGGGCGCTGGGCCAGAATGGCGTCGGCCTTGTTGGTGACGGGGCCGTTGGCGCCCTCGGCGAGCAGGCGGCATTTCAGTTTGCCCGCGTTCTTTTCCGTGATGACGCGTTCGAGGGCGGCGGGAATGAGGACGGTGCAGTCGAGTTCGAGGAGTTGGTCGTTGGTGATGGCATCGCCGCCGGGGAAGCCCTGCAGGGTTTTGTGCTCGTTGATCCAGGCTTGGGCGGCCTTGAGGTCGAGGCCCTTGGGGTTGAAGACGCCGCCGGTGTAATCGGAAATGGCGATGATCTCGGCGCCCCAGTGATAGAGCGCGTGGCCCGCCTCGCTGCCGACGTTGCCGAAGCCCTGGATGGCGACGGTGGTTTTCTCGGGCTCGATGCCCATGTCCTGCAAATAGGATTTCACGAACCAGGCGACGCCCTCGCCGGTGGCCTCGCGCCGGCCAAGAGAACCGCCGAGCGCGATCGGCTTGCCGGTGATCACGCCGGGGTCGAAGTGGCCCCGGTGGTTCGAGTAGGTGTCCATCATCCAGCCCATGACCTGTTCGTTGGTGCCGACGTCGGGCGCGGGGATATCGACATTGGGTCCGATGAACGGCAGGATTTCCTGCATGTAGCGGCGGGACAGGCGCTCGAGTTCGGTGGGCGAAAGCTTGCGTGGATCCACGACCACGCCGCCCTTGGCTCCGCCGTAAGGAAGGCCGGCGAGCGAGCATTTCCAGCTCATCCACATGGCCAGGGCGGCGACCTCGCCCAGGGTGACATCCTGGTGAAAGCGGATGCCGCCCTTGGCCGGGCCGGTGGAGAGGTTGTGTTGCACGCGGTAGCCTTCGAAAATCTCGACGCGACCATCGTCCATGCGGACCGGCATGGAGACGACCACGCAGCGGCGGGGGCGCTTGGTTCGTTCGCAGACGCTCGGGTCAAGCCCGAGGATTTCGGCGGCGAGGTCGAATTGGGTGCAGGCCTGCTGAAAGACAGGGGACTGGTAGATCGTGTTCGTGAGAGCCATGGGGGAATGGGGCCGATGCGGCCGTTTTGGTTGATCGACAGCATGGCGAAAGGGGGTTTTTTGGCAATTTGGTTCGGTCAGGGTTGGAGGGCGGGCATCGCGCAAACGGCCCGAAGACCGGGTTCCGCCTCGGGATGGCCTGGCTGCTGACATAGGGGTGTCGGGTCATCGTGTTAGCCTTTTGGCTGATTTTGATTCTGCTTAGCCGGTTATGCCTTTGTTCAAACTTCACTCCGAGTATCAGCCCACGGGAGACCAGCCGGCGGCCATCAAGGCGCTGGTGGAATCGCTGCGGGCCGGCAACCGGCACCAGACGCTGCTGGGGGTCACCGGTTCGGGGAAGACTTTCACCATGGCGAATGTCATCGCGCAGCTGGACCGGCCCGCGCTGATCATCTCGCACAACAAGACGCTGGCGGCGCAGCTTTACTCGGAGTTCAAGGCGTTTTTCCCCGAGAACGCGGTCGAGTATTTCGTCAGCTACTACGATTACTACCAGCCCGAGGCGTACGTGCCGTCGAGCGACACTTTCATCGAGAAGGACTCGTCGATCAACGAGGAGATCGAGCGCCTGCGCATCGCGACGACGAGTTCGCTGGTGAGCCGGCGCGACGTGATCGTCGTCGCCAGCGTGTCGTGCATCTATGGCCTGGGCTCGCCGCAGGAGTTCTTCGACATGCGCATCGGCCTGCGCCGCGGGGCGACGATGAACCGGAACAAGTTCCTCGAGCGGCTGGTGGACAACCTGTACGAGCGAAACGATTACGACCTGAAGCGAGGCGCGTTCCGCGTCCGGGGCGACACGGTGGACGTCATGCCCGCGTACCTGGAGCACGGTTTGCGCGTGGAATTTTTTGGCGACGAGATCGAGGCGCTGACGGAGTTCGAGCCCGTGAGCGGCGCGGTGCTGCGCAAGATCGACGAGTTCGACCTGTACCCGGCCAACCAGTACGTGACCTCGCGGGGCAAGCTCGACGTGGCGCTCGCGCGGATCAAGGCCGAGTTGGAGGAGCGCGTCGCGTTCTTCGAAAAGAACCAGCAGTACCTCGAGGCGCAGCGCGTGCGCATGCGCACGACGTACGATTTGGAAATGCTGCAGGAGATGGGCTTTTGCAGCGGGATTGAGAATTACTCGCTGCACCTGACGGGCCGGCAGCGGGGCGACCGGCCGTTCTGCCTGATCGATTTCTTCCCGAAGGATTTCCTGACGCTGGTGGATGAAAGCCACGTGACGATCCCGCAGGTGGGCGGAATGTATAACGGCGACCTGGCCCGCAAGCAGACGCTCGTGAACTTCGGTTTCCGGCTGCCGTCGGCGCTCGACAACCGGCCCCAGAGTTTCGCGGAGTTCCAGCAGATCACGGGACAGACGGTTTATGTGTCGGCCACGCCGGCGCCCTTTGAGCTGGGCCTTTCCACGGTCATTGCCGAGCAGGTCATCCGTCCGACCGGGCTGCTCGACCCGGAGATCACGATCCGCCCGACCAAGGGGCAGGTGGAGGACCTGATCGGCGAGGTCCGGCGGGCGGTGGAGCAGGGGGAGCGCGTGCTGGTGACCACCCTGACGAAACGGTTGTCCGAGGATCTCACCTCGTACATGCGCGACGCCAAGGTGCGGGTGGAGTATCTGCATTCCGACATCGACGCGCTGGAGCGCGTGGAAATCCTGCGCAACCTGCGCCAGGGAAATTTCGACGTGCTGATCGGCATCAACCTCCTGCGCGAGGGCCTCGACCTGCCCGAGGTGGCGCTGGTGGCGGTGCTCGACGCGGACAAGGAGGGTTTTTTGCGGAGCGCCACGAGCCTGATGCAGACGGCGGGCCGGGCGGCGCGGCATGAGAAGGGGCGCGTGATCTTTTATGCGGACAACATCACCGAGTCGATCAAGCGGACGGTGGAGGAGGTCGCGCGTCGGCGGGAAAAGCAACTGGCCTACAACCAGCAGCACGGGATCACGCCGCGGAGCGTGAAGCGGGGGGTGCAGGCGAGCCTGCACACCTATGATGGCACGGGCAAGGAGGAGGTCCTGGCGGCGGCCGAGACGGCCGGAGACGTGGCCGCGGTCATCGCGGAACTGGAGGAGGAAATGCAGGATGCCGCGAACCGGCTCGAGTTCGAGCGCGCTGCATTGTTGCGGGACCAGATCAACGCGCTCAAGTCCGGGGATTTCAAAGCCACGGGGAAGAAAGAGGCGGCGTACGGACGGAAATCCAAAAAGAAGAAAGGGAAGTAGAAGGGACGCCCGTATTGTGCGGATGCCAGGGTGGGGGCGCAGATGTACCCGTTCGGGCAGCTACCTTCCCTTGATCGCGGCGCATGCCTCGAGTGCGCACCAAGTCTGCGCCCTCCACAATAAAAAGGCGGGGTTGAGGGCCCCGCCTGGCGTTTGCTGGATTCTCCCGCCGGATTATTCCGGCTGCGCCTTGCCGCCCTGGCGGCATTCGTTCATCACGCGCAGCCAGATCTCGCGGAGGTCGAAGAGCCGGGGTGTGGCGTATTCCTTGAAGCGCAGCGCGTGGGGTGTCTCGGCGGCGTCGGGTTCGGCGAGTCGCGCGAGGGTGAGGTTCAGTTCGCGCAGGGCCTTCTTGAAGAGGACGACGGCGAGGGTGTAGTCGCCCATCTCGAGCGCCTGCACGGCCTGGAGTGCTTCCTCGTGACCGCGATAAAGGAGCGATTGGAGGCTGATGCCCAAGGCCGGAGGAACGCGATCCGGTTGCGAAGCGATGCGTTCCCAGTGGGCCAGCAGGCTCAAATAAAGCGCGCGGGTGGAAATATAGACCGGATTGCGGTGAAGGGTGTAGGGATCCCATTCGCCGTCGAAGGAGTCATCATCCTCGTCGAGATCGTCGTCATCGGCCGATTCCGGCATGACATCCGCGAGTTCCCAACCCATGCGGCGGGCGGCCTCGTCAATGCGGTCCATCGAAGCGGGCAACTGGTCGTAGTGTTTGATGTACTCTCGAACCGCGGTTTCCTGGTTGGCCAGGTACTTCTGCCAGTCGGCCTCGCTCCAGGAGAGTTCTCCGCAATCATCCCAGTCATTGTCGAACAGCCCGTCGGAATCAGGATTGGTCATGTAAGGAAGACACCGGTGGCGGTGATAAGTGCGAGCGTGTTTAGGCCCTGTCGGCTGGCAAATAAAATTACCGGCAATGTGGGTCGGGCGACGGGGCTCGCAAGTGTGCCGAACAAATTTTCCGCGGGCTGCCTATCCCGCAGAGTTGCCGGCGCTTGCCCGGGGCCGGAAAAAAGGGCGGCTCCAAGGCGGCAAATATTGGCTTTTGGACCGCCTCGGGCATCAAAGGGAATTCCCGAGGCCAATGTTCGTAATACGAACATTGGGTTTCGGCGCCTGGCGATCCACGGGCGGGATGGCGGCCCGGTGAGCCGGATGCGGAACGTGAGCGCGCGTTCGCACAGCGACCCGGCATTTGCTTTTTTCTGGCCAGCGATCGAGAGGCTAGGGCAAGGTTTATGACATGACAAAATTCATGCTGCCGTTGCTTGCGGTGACCGTGGGCGCGCTGACGAGCGCCGGGGCCTCGAGCCAGGGCGATAAGTTCGATGTGATGGCGGACCGTTTCGCCGACATCCAGGTGTTGCGGTACCAGGTGCCCGGGTTTGAGCAGCTCACGCTGCAGCAGAAAAAGCTGGCCTATTACCTGTGCGAGGCGGGCTTGTCCGGGCGCGATATTTTCTGGGACCAGAAGAACGCCAACAACCTTCTGGTCCGCAAGACCCTGGAGGGTGTCCTGCGCAGTTTCCAGGGCGAGCGGACCGGCGCCGAATGGACGGCGTTCGAGCGCTACGCCAAGCAGGTGTTTTTCGCCAACGGCATCCACCATCATTATTCGAACGCAAAATTCATCGCGACGTTCTCGCGTGACTATCTGAAGACTTTGATCGCGCGCTCGGATGCCGCGCAGTTGCCGCTCGCCGGCCGGACGGCCGACGAGTTCGCGCGGGTGCTCGATCCGATCCTGTTCGACGCGACCCAGGACGCGAAGGCCACCAACCTGGACGCGGGTGTCGACAACGTCGTCGCCTCCGCCAATAACTTCTACCGCGGGGTCACCGCGTCCGAGGTCGAAGCCTTTTATGCCGACATGGCGAAAAACGCGGCGAACCCGGGCATGACGTTCGGGCTGAACTCGCAGCTGACGAAGGTCGACGGCAAGCTGGTGGAGCGCACGTGGAAGGTGGGCGGCATGTACGGCCCGGCGATCGAGAAGGTCGTTGGCTGGCTCGAGAAGGCCGCCGGCGTGGCCGAGACGGAGAACCAGAAACAGGCGCTGGAGCACCTGATTCGTTACTATCGGACGGGCGACATCAATGATTTCGACCGGTATTGCATTGCCTGGGTCGGCGAGACGGAGGCACGCATCGACGCCGTGAACGGGTTCATCGAGACCTATGTGGACGCCGTCGGCAAGCGGGGCGCATTCGAGTCGGTCGTTTCCATGCGCGACGAGGAGGCCACGAAGCGCATCGCCGCGATTTCGGACCAGGCGCAGTGGTTCGAGGACAATTCGCCCATCCGACCGGAGCACAGGAAGGCGAAGGTCACGGGGATTTCCGCCAAGGTCATCACCGTGATCGGCGAGGTGGGCGACGCCGCCCCGGCCACGCCGATCGGCATCAACCTGCCGAACGCCGAGTGGATCCGCGAGCAGCATGGCTCCAAGTCCGTTTCCCTGGGAAACATCATCACGGCTTATGCCATCGCCCAATCGCTGGGCTCGGCGACCGCCGAATTCAGCCCGGACCCCGCGGTGGTCGCGCGCCTCAAGGAATGGTCGGCGCTGGCCGGCGAATTGCACACGGACATGCACGAGGTGATCGGTCACGCCTCCGGGAAGCTGAATCCCGGTGTGACGGGCACCGATGCGTTGAAGAACTATGGCGCCACGCTCGAGGAAGCCCGTGCCGACCTGGTTGCGCTTTACTATGCGGTGGACCCGAAGCTCGTGGAGATCGGTGTGATGCCGACCGTGGAGGTGGGCAAGGCGAGCTACGACAAATACATCATGAACGGCCTCATGCAGCAGCTTTACCGCATCAAGCCGGGCGACAACCTCGAGGAGTCTCATATGCGCAACCGCCAGCTCGTGGCCGCGTGGGTCCTGGAGAAAGGGCAGCCGGACAAAGTCGTCGAGCGCTTCACGCGGGACGGGAAAACCTATTTCCGCATCAACGATTACAACCAGCTGCGTGCCCTGTTCGGCCAGCTGCTGGCCGAGATCCAGCGGATCAAGTCCGAGGGTGATTTCGAGAGCGGGCAGGCGCTGGTCGAGCAGTACGGCGTGAAGGTTGACCAGGCCCTGCTCAAGGAAGTGCACGCCCGTTACGAGCCGCTGAACGTCGCGCCTTATTATGGGTTCATCCAGCCGAAGCTGGTGCCGGTGGTGAAGGACGGCGCGATCGTGGACGTGCGCATCGAGTATCCGACTGATTTCCTCGGCCAGATGCTCGAGTATGGGCGCGATTACTCGTTCCTGCCGGTCAGCAACTGAGCCGCGTTTCCAACCCAGGTAGCCGCGCGGAGCTGGACTCCGCGCGGCGTGGGCAGGAAAGGATTGTCTCCGCAAAAGCGCCGGCTTTCCTGCCCGCATGTCCGGAGTCCATCACGCGACGGTATATTTCAGCGGGCGGGTGCAGGGCGTGGGATTCCGGTACCAAACCCTGCAAGTGGCCAAGGAATTCGATGTCTCCGGCTGGGTGGCGAATCTGGCCGATGGCCGGGTGCAGCTCGAGGCCGAGGGACGGGCGCAGGAAGTCAGGGATTTTATCCAGGCGATCCAGGAACGGATGGAAGGGAACATCCGCAAGGTGGAGCAGATCCAAGAGACCAGACCGCCGCAATTCACGGGTTTCACCATGAGATAACGCCAGACTTCATGCTCATCAGCGATCACTGGGCCGTTGCTTTGGAGGGCGTGGCCAAGTGCTATGCCCGCGGACGCTTTGGGTCGGGAACGGAGGTGCAAGCGCTGCAACGGCTGACGCTGAAGGTGGCGCCGGGCCAGGTGCTCGGGCTGCTGGGGCCGAATGGGTCAGGCAAGAGCACGACGCTGAAGATCCTGGCCGGGCTGATCCGGCCGAGTGTCGGGCAGGCAATGATTCTGGGCCATCCGGCTGGAAGCGGCGAAGCGAGGAGCCTGATTGGTTACCTGCCGGAGTCCCTTCGGCTGGCCACGCATCAAACCGGAGCGGAATTCCTGCGTTATTGCGCCGGGCTCAGTTCGATCCCGACGCGCCACGCAGAGGCGCGCGTGAAGGCCGTGCTGCTTTGGGCGGCGCTGGGGCCGGCGGCGGAGCGGCGGGTGGAAACCTATTCAAAAGGCATGTTGCAGCGGCTGGGTCTCGCCCAAGCCGTGTTGCATGAGCCGCAGGTTGTGTTGCTCGACGAGCCGGCCAGCGGCCTCGATCCCGAGGGCCGGCAGGCAATGGTGCGCTTGATCCGCGACCTGGCGGCACAGGGGCGCACGGTGATTCTCACGTCGCACTTGCTGGCGCAGGCGGAGCAGATCTGCGACCGGCTGGCGTTGTTGTCCGACGGGCGCCTGCTGGCGAGCGGATCGACCGCGGAGCTGCTGGGCACACTGGACCGAACGCCGCCGGCGGCGACGCGCCTCGAGTCGTTTTACCTGGAGAAGCGTCATGGCCAACATGCCTGATGCAATAAACGCGGGAGGCCCCGGCGCGATCGGGCGGGCCGCTCTGGTGGCGCGCCGGACGCTGGCGGAGGCGTTGCGGCTCCAGCTGACGGTGTTGTTGGCCCTGCTCGGCGCCGGCTTGGTCGGCGTCGCCCTGTGGTTGCGGGATTTTAATTTTGGCGCGGCGGAGCTGAAGTTCATCGCGGATCTCGGGTTGGGCGCCGGGAGCCTGGCCGGCGCGTTGCTCGCGGCGCTGGGCATGGCCCACCTTTATTTCCGGGATCTCGAGGGTGGGCTGGCGGCGTGCGTGCTGACGCGGCGGGTGCGGCGCGGGGAGTATCTCGCAGGGAAACTGGCGGGAGTCGCCGCGTTGCTGGCGCTGTTTACGGCGGGGATGGGCGGGATGCTGGGCGCGGTGCTGCAGGCGCGATCGTCGCAGCTTGGGCTGGGACTCGTTTCGGTTCCGGTGCTTTTCCAGGCGAGCGCGCTCGTGTGGCTGAAGATCTCGCTGGTTGCGGCCATGACCCTGCTGGTGTGCAGCTACGCGCGTTCGGCATTGTTTGCCAGTTGCGCGGGCTTGATGCTCGCGGTCGTGGCGCACTTGCGGCCCTTCACGGCGGCGGAAGG
Source organism: Verrucomicrobiota bacterium (assembly GCA_023433275.1). Classification (GTDB taxonomy): domain Bacteria; phylum Verrucomicrobiota; class Verrucomicrobiia; order Opitutales; family Opitutaceae; genus Lacunisphaera. The sequence goes on along the minus strand of JAEZDN010000018.1, from coordinate 9,719 downwards.
CTGGCTGGCGTGGTTGCGATTCTGGCCCAACCTGGGCCTGTTCGATCCGGAGCCGGTGTTGATGGGCACGGCGCTCGCGCCGATGCGTCTGATCGGGCTCGTGGGGTATTGGGCGGTGTTCATGATTCTGTTCGGCGGGCTGGCGTCCTATGTCTTTTCGCGAAGAGAGATCTGACTGGCGCCGGGCCGGGGTGCCCGGGTTGGTGCTGTTGGCGGTGGTGGCGCTGATGCGTCCGCTGGAAGCCAGGCTGGCGCCTGAACGCGCAGGCCGACCGGCGTTGGGCTCTGGGCTGGCCGTGATCGGTGGGTTCCGCGCAGTGGTTGCCGGCGGATGCTGGCTGCGGGCCAACCTGGCGTGGGAGCGGCGCGATGCGGTCGCGACGCGAGCGTTGCTGGAACTCACGGTGAGGGCGGACGGCCGTCCGCTGTATTTCTGGCTGAACGGCGCGCGGATGCTGGCGCATGATGTGCCGGAGTGGGGATTGGATACTGGCGCGCCCGCGGCGGTGCGGGAGCGCGTGAAGCGCGAGCATGCAGAAATCGCGCTCGCCTGGCTGGACGAGGCGGAGCGGGAGCACGGTCGATCCGCGGCGTTGCTGATCGAGAAAGCGAACATTCGATTGCGGGCATTGGGCGATCGGGAGGGAGCGGCCCGGTTGTTTCGGATGGCGGCGGAGCAGCCGGGAGCGCCGTGGCATGCGGCGCGGATCCATGGCGAGTTGTTGCGCACGTTGGGTCGGCCGGCGGCGGCGCTCGCGTGGTTGAGGCAGATCCTGCCTGGGTTGCCGGCCGACGATCCCGCGGCGCAGCGTGAAGTGGTGGAGCAGCGGATCCGCGAGTTGGAGCGTGAGTTGGGTGGTGGATAGGGGAATGGAGCGAACGGGGAAGGGCGGGAAAGGCAGGTTAACCACGAATGGAGGCATGAGCTGGAATCATGCAGTTGGATGTAGGGGCGCGGCTTGACCGCGCCCTTTTCTCGCTGCGGGAACCGAGGGCGTGGACGAGGCACGCCCCTACAACCGAACAGTTCGACCGCGCATATTGCGGAATCGCATTCCTACTGCTTCGTTCCGGCTGAGGTGCAGGGTCGCTGCTCGCGACGACTTCGTTCGCAGGTCGATCCAAGGGTCGAGCGTACCCGGGATCGAGGGGAGCGGGCCCTCGGGCGAATTTGCGTTGTGCGTGAGATTCGCGGCACGTCGGGGAGACTCGCGCCACCCGGGTGATGTGCCTTTGACAAGGGCAGGGGATGCAATTGGAGTCTGGTCTTTTCATGAACGACGAACTCGTGATCCATTGGCCCTACTTGCTGCTCGCGGTTGCGATGCTCTGGTTTCCGCGCCAGTGGTTGCGCCATGGAGGCCGGTTGTTCAAGCGGCGCCGCCGGTCGACGACAGCGATGGAGAAATTTTCCGGCAAGACCGCCCGCGATCCGGACGACAAGTCGGTTCATCCGCGTCGGGAGTTCACGACCCCGCGGAATTACATCGATTTTTTTCGGGCGCTGGCGGGCGGCTACAGCCTGTCGGCCTTCGCGTTCACCGCGACCGGCAAGGACTCCGAGGCGATCATGCTGACGGTGCAGGGGCTCGTGCTGCTGGCGGCGACCTTCATCCAGGCCGTGCGGCTCGAGGGGCACCGGCACAATTATTTCGCCCCGATCTTCTGGTTTGTCGGACTGTGTGCGGGATATCCGGGACATTACACCGGGCTGTTTGCGTTCATCCTCGTGCTGGCGATCAATCCGGTGATTCCCAATCCGCGCCTGTTCCTGACGGCGTATGGCCTGCTCGTGTTGCTGATGGGTTTCCTCTTCGGCGCGCCGATCGTCCTGAATCCGATCGCGGCGGGATTGGTGCTGCTGGTGCCGCTGGCGAGCCTGCTCTCGAAGCGTCCGGTCGTGATTTTCACCCGGAAGCCGAAGACCGCCTGAGATGGCCGCGGGAAGCGCATGGCGGCACTGGGTGGAAGCCGCGCGCCCGCGGACGCTGCCGGCCGCGGTGATCCCGGTGATGGTGGGCACGGCGCTGGCGGAGGCGCGGGGGCTGGCGGATTTCGGCAAGGCGGCAATCTGCCTCGCGTTCGCGCTGCTGGTGCAGGTCGGCACGAATTTCGCGAACGACTATTTTGATTTTGTGCAGGGAGCCGACACGGCGGAGCGGGTTGGGCCCAGGCGGGCGGTGGCGGCGGGACTGATTTCGCCGTCGAGGATGCTGGCGGCCACCTGGGGCGTGCTGGGCATCGCGTTTGTGGTGGGGCTGGCCTTGGTGATTGAGGGCGGGTGGATTCTTCTGCCCATCGGTGTGGTGAGCATCCTTTGCGCCGTCGCTTACACCGGCGGGCCCTATCCCCTGGGATATAACGGGCTGGGGGATGTGTTTGTGTTCCTCTTCTTCGGCCTCGTGGCGGTGGGTGCCACTTTCTACGTGCAGGCGGGTAGGTTGGGGGTCGACGTGGTAGCCTGCGCGGCGGCGATCGGTTTGCTGGCCGCGAATATCTTGGTGGCGAACAATTATCGGGACGTGGCAACGGATGCCCGGGCCGGAAAGCGAACCCTGGTGGTTCGGTTCGGGCGGAGCTTCGCGCGCTGGCAATATGGGTTGTCGCACCTTGGCGCGTTGCTGTGCGGACCGGTGTTGATGCTGACGGGTGGCTATCGGTGGCCGGTGTTGGCGCCGGTGTTGCTGGCTCCCGCGGCGGTTTGGCTGACCTTGCACCTCGCACGGTCGCGGGACGCTGGTGAGCAGATCGTGCTGCTGGGTCGCACGGCGCTATATCTGGCGGCGTTCGGCGTCCTGCTGAGTGCGGGAGTGGTGTTGGGGCGGTGAGGGAGGAGGACCGACCAAGGTCGGCCCCTACCAAGGAGCCAAAGCGACTTAGGCGGCGAGCATGGCATCGGTCGCGTGGACCGCGTCGAGAATCGGTTTGTCGCATGAATTGAAAGCGTAGTCATGTGATGGCGTCTTTTTGTAGCGTCGATGCCTGCGCCGACCGGGTGTGCGAGGTCGACGCAAGCACCGACCCTGCACGCTGGCGGGTCCACCGGGGCGGGGGCGCCCCGGCTCCAGGATTGGCCACGGCGGGAGCGGAATGGGGCCGATCGCTTGCGGGTGGGCGCAAAAAAGGCGGGATCGGAGAGATCCCGCCTGAAAGAGGAATGAGGGGGTTCAGATCTTGCCCGCGAGCTTCGTCTTGAGGGAGGCCTTGTCCATCATGCCCACGTACTGGTCGGCGAGCTGGCCGTCCTTGAAGAGGAGCATGGTCGGGATGGCCCGGACGCCGTACTGGGCGGCGAGGTCGCCGTTGTCGTCCACGTTGACCTTCGCGATCTTCAACTTGCCGTCGAGCTCGGTGGCGAGTTCATCGAGGATCGGGGCGATGGCCTTGCAGGGTCCGCACCACGGAGCCCAGAAGTCCACGAGGGTGGGCGTCGCGCCGGCGACGGCGGAGGCGAAGTTGGCGGTGTCGAGGTGGGCGATTTTGTCGGACATGGGCTGGGAGTTAAGTGAGTGGTTGGAGAAAGGCAAGTGGCGGGAGCGCGCGCGAATTCGGAGAGTCAGGCCGCCGAGTCGCGACGAACCACGCTCAGCGCGGAGTCGATTGATGGATGATCTCGGCGAGTTCCTGCGGCGGCACGGTGCGCAGGTGTTTTCCGCGGCTCTTGAGCGTCTCGAAGGTCTTGATCACGGTCTCGGTCATCCGGCCATGCGTCTCCTCGGAACCGCCGACGATGGTGAATTCCTCGGCGGAGGTGAGGCGCTTGTGGCCATCCTGGTGATCGAGGCCGAGTCCCAGCAGATGGGCCGGGCCCGGTTTACGGCGTTGGGTTACTTTCTTCATCGGGATCAGGCACCGTGCTCGGCTCCGTGGCCGTTTCAAGAGGGATTTCGGCGCGGGCAGCGGCGGGCGCGGCGCCCGCCTCGGCGGCGGGTTCGGCTTCGGCCGGCTCGGGTTCGGCGGCAGGTATATCGCTTTCCTCGACCGCGGTGCAGACGATGTCCGTGAACGCCTCGTCCTGCTGGACGCGGAGTTTCTTGAGGCGCGTGAGCTCGAGCACGGCGAGGAAGGTGGCCACGAGGCGGCGCAGGGTGATCTTCTCCTCGAAGAGCTGGGAGAAGATGAAGGATTTCTGGGTCTTGATGCGCTCCAGCAGGTATTCCATCTGGTCGGCGACGGTCACCTGTTCGGCGTGGATTTCGCCGACGACGAGTTTTTCGGCGAGGCGGCGGAGGACGAGATTGAAGGTGTTCCAAACCTCGATGCGGTCGGCGTGCCGGAGGGGGCGCTCCGAGGCGGGGGCGAAGGCCGAAGCGGGGCGCGGCAGCATGTTCTGCGCGTCGAGGGCCATCTGACCGAGCTGGCCCGAGGCTTCCTTGAATTTCTTGTACTGGATGAGCTGGTGGACCAGTTCCCAGCGGGGATCGAGGTCGTCCTCCTCGGCATTGGGATCGACGGCCTGCTGATGCTTGGGCAGGAGCATGCGGCTCTTGATTTCCATCAGGGTCGCGGCCATGACGAAAAACTCGCCGGCGACCTCGATCTGCAGGTCCTTCATCGCGTAGATGGCGTCGAGGTACTGCTTGGTGACCGTCGAGATCGGGATGTCGTAAATGTCCAGTTCGCTCTTGCGGATGAGGAAAAGGAGGAGGTCCAGGGGACCCTCAAAGACGGGGAGTTTGATGCGATAATCAGCTTCGGCAACCACGGGGCGAGTCGAGGGTGCGGGCGTGGCCGGCGCAATCGGAAAAACGCGTCAGGGGGAACCGAGGGCGTGGACGAGCCACGCCCCTGCAACGGAACCGCTCGACCGTGCACATTGCGGCATCGCATTCCGACTGCCTGGTTCCGGCTTCAGAGAGGGGAATCGCCGATCCAATGGATGGCACACGACTCCGAAAAGAGTCGCCGGTCAGGGCGGTGGGGTCGCTGTGTTGGTGGCCAGTCGTCGGAGGTGGAGCCGGGCGAGGCCGAGTTCGACGGTTTGGAGGTCGTTGGTCGCGACGCTGAGCTCGAAGTGACGCTTGGCCGTCGGGATATCGCCGGCGAGAAGGCTGACCATGCCGACGAAGTAGTGGGCCTCGCATTCCTGGTTGGTGCGTTCGGGACGGCGCTGGGCCTGGGCGGCGTCCTTGAGGAAAGAGTCCGCGTTGATCTTGCCGGCGAGATAAAGGCCGATGCGTTTTTGCCAGCAATCGGGCCAGGCGAAGGCGTCGGCGAGGTAAGCGTCGCGGGGCTTGGATTCGAGGCGGCGCGAGAGGAGGTCGAGGTGAAAGCTGGCGTAGAACCACACGACGTTGTTCTTGTCCTCGTTGGCCATGGTGATGGCGCGCTCGTAGTCCTCGCGGGCGCGGTCCGGCTCCTCGAGCATGTCGCGGAGCATGGCGCGATTGAGCACGTACTCGGGGATGTCGGGCTGGAGCTCGACGCACTTGTCGGCGTCGGCGATCGCTTCCGCGGTGTGGCCCAGTTCGTGATGAACCCAGCTGCGCGCGCTGTAGGCGCGGCCGAAGTCGGGGGCGAGTTGGATGGCGCGATCGAGGGCGGCGAGGGCCTCCGCCATGTTGCCGTCGTATTTCAGGGTGTAGCTGTGGAAAACGTAGGCGGTGGCGAATTCGGGGTCGGTGCGGATCGACGCGGCGAAGTCCTCGTTGGCCTCGGCCATGTTGCCGAGGACGAGGTGGGCCTGGCCGCGTTTCAGGTAGACGCGCTCGAGGGCGGGTTTGTAGGCGGCGCGGATCTGGACGCTGAAGTCCTCGATGGCGCCGGCAAAATCGTCGAGTTCGATCTTCGCCTCGGCGCGGCCGGAGTAGGCGAGGTAGGCCATGGGCAGGAGTTCGATCGCGGTGGAGAAGTCCTTGATCGCCCCGTAGAAATCTCCCGTTTCGTTTCGGACGAAGCCCATCCCGATGAAGATGTTCACCAGTTTCGGAAAGCGGTGGAACGCCTCCTGGAAGGCGAGCAGCGCGCCGGTGGCGTCGCCCGATGCCTGGAAACGCAGCGCGGCCTCGAAGGCTTCGCGCGCTTTCACGGGGGCGAACTGCAGGGTCATCTCGAGCACCCGCAGGGCCTCGACATACTCGCGCTTGTAGTAATGGCCCTCGGCCTGCTCGAGGAGGCGGTCGGGAATGGATTCATCCGCGAAGGGATTGTTGGCCGGGGGCGCGGGGGCCGTTGGCGGGGCGGGGATGGGCGCGGGGATATCCAGCGGAATGGAGGAGGGGGTTCCTTCCTGGGCGGAGACCGCGAGCGCCCCCAGCGGGAGCATGGCGATGAACAAGAGACCCCGGATGAATTTCATCGTTGCGGGAGGTGACCCGTCAGGCGGCGACAAGTCGAGGTCCGGCATGAGGCGGGTTCAGCTCTGCGGCTTGAGTTGCCCGAGGAGATGCTGGAATTCCGGGTCCGCCTTGAGGATTTCGAGATCGGGGTCCTGGAGCATCCAGTCGATGTCGTCGTAACCGAGGGACACGGCCTTGCGGAGGGACTTCAGGGCGGCGGGGCGCTTTTTGCAGAGAGCGAGGCTGCAGGCCAGGTTGTAGTGGGCCGTGGCGTTGTCGGGCTCGAGGCGCACGAGTTTCCGGTCCATCTTCAGGCCGTCGGCGATGCGGCCGACCTTCGTGTACAGGCCGCCGAGCAGGCCGACCACTTCGGTGTAGCTGGGGCAACGGCGATGCACGGCCTCGTAGAATTCGATGTCGAACTGGGGATCGGGTTTGATGGACCGGGCCATGGAAGGAGGAAGCTCAGGAGCCGGAGGTCGCCCGTGCAGGGACTCGGGCGGACTTCGGCGAAAATGGTTCAGCGGAATTTGGCCGGCGCCGGGCGCACCGCGTCGCGCGGTTGGGATTTGGGCGATCGATTGGGGCAGCGGCCATTCGAGCGGAAGGCGATGCACTGGGCGCTCACTTGGAGGCGCTGGGAGACGGGCTTGAGGCCGAGTTTCAGGGAGACGGTGCTGCCGTACCATTCCATGAACGGGGCGCTGATCTCGAAAATCTTGTCGCAATCCACGCAGACCACCTGGGCGACCTGGCTGTTCGCGCCATCGACGGCGGGGCGGTAGAATTTTTCGCCGGTGCCGATGTCGATTTCCCGGAGCACCTGGCTTTCGGTCATCAGCGGCAGGGTGCGATAGACGGTGGCGCGGGAGACGGAATCGTCGATGGCGCGAGCGCGATCGAGGAGTTGCTCGGCGGTGAAGTGGTCGGTCTGGGCCATGGCCGCATCGAAGATGGCCAGGCGCTGGTTGGTCACGCGATGTCCCTGCTCGACGAGGAAGGCTTGGAATTTTTCGCGGGCGGATTCGTGACTCACTGGGGTTATGTCGGCGGGCGCCGTCCGGGGTGTCAAAAGCAAAGTGGGTTGGCGCGGGCGCCCCGCGGTTAAGGGTTAGGGTTTAGGCGTTAAGGGGAACGGGAGGGCCGGCTTTTCCCGCCTAACCCTTGACTCCGGACGCCCAACCCCGCGCACTGGCGCGCATGATTGTGGGGGTTCAGCCATTGGCGGGTTTTGACAAGCTCCTGCACTACAAGGTGCCGGAAAATCTGCGCGCCGAGGTGCAGAGGGGATCGCTGGTGCGCGCGCCGATCCTGAATCGCCAGCAAGTGGGACTGGTCCTCGAGGTCGGCACGGTGGCGGATGTGCCGGCCGAGCGATTGAAGTCGATTTCCGCCGTGTTGCAGGAGCATCCGGCCCTGACGCCGGACCTGCTCGCGCTGGCGAAGTGGATGCATGCGTATTACGCGGCGCGGATGGAGTCGGTTTTGGAGGCGATGATTCCGGTGGCCGTGCGGGATGGCACGCGGTTGAAGGAGGAGAAGTACGTGGCGGCCGCGCGCAAGCCGACGACGGAGGAGCTGGTGGGCCTGCGGAAAAAGGCACCGCAGCAGGCGCGCGTGATCGAGTTCCTGGGGCAGCAGTTTCAACCGGTCAAAAAGTCCCTCGTGCTTTCGCGGTTGCACGTCACGGCGGCGGTCCTCTCGGCGCTGGTCAAACGCGGGCTGGTCCGCGAGGAGGCGCGGCATGTGGATCGGGTGGCGTATGCGGATGGCTGGAGCGGGGGTGAGGTGGTGACGGGTTTGCCGCCGAAATTGAACGAAGAGCAGGCGGCGGTGGTGAAGTCGATCGGCGACAGCCTGGCCAAGGGGAAGTTCGCGGTGCACCTGTTGCACGGCGTGACGGGCTCGGGGAAAACGGAGGTTTATCTGCGCGCGGTGGAGCAGGTCCTCGCGTCGGGGGGCAGCGCGATTTACCTGGTGCCCGAGGTGGCGTTGACGCCGCAGACCGTGTCGCGACTACGCGGCCGGTTCGAATCGGCGGGGCATGCGACGGTCGTCTGGCACAGCCATCTCGGCGAGGGCGAGCGACTCGATGGGTGGACGGCGCTCGCGTCCGGGAAGGCGCGCGTGGTGGTGGGGGCGCGTTCGGCGGTGTTCGCGCCGGTGCGGGATTTGCGGCTGATCGTGGTCGATGAGGAGCATGAGCCGGCGTACAAGCAGGACGAGACGCCGCGGTATCATGGTCGCGACGTGGCGGTTTACCGGGCGAAGCTGGCGGGCGCCACGTGTGTGCTCGGGTCGGCCACGCCGTCGCTGGAGTCGGTGGCGAACGTGCGGAGCGGGAAGTATCGGATCGATGTTTTGACGCGGCGGGTCGACGACAAGAAGATGCCGGACATCCAGATCGTGGACATGCGCATCGAGGTGATGCGGCAGCGCGGGGTGGTGACGTTGTCGCGGCTGCTGGTGAATCACATGCAGGCGCGCTTCGAGCGGCGCGAGCAGACCATCCTGTTCATCAACCGGCGCGGTTACTCATCGAGCATGCAGTGTCGGAAATGCGGGCACGTGGAGCAGTGTCCGCATTGCAGCGTGTCGATGACGTACCATCGGACGGACGAGACGCTGAAGTGTCACCTGTGCGGACACCAGCGGGGAGCGCCGGCGGTGTGTCCAAGCTGCGCGGCGCCGGACATCCGTTGGCGCGGCCTGGGCACGCAGCGGGTGGAGGAGGCGGTGCGACGCGTGTTGCCGCGGGCGCGGCTCGAGCGAATGGACACGGACACGATGGCGAAGAAGCACCGGTTCCGGCAGATCCTGTCGGAGTTCCGGGCCGGGAAGATCGACGTGCTGGTCGGCACGCAGATGATCGGGAAGGGGCTGGATTTTCCGAATGTGACGCTGGTGGGATTGGTGGACGCGGACCTGTCGATGCATGTGCCGGATTTCCGGGCGAATGAGCGGACGTTCCAGCTGTTGGTGCAGGTCGCGGGGCGCGCGGGGCGCGGGGACCAGGCCGGCGAGGTGGTGGTGCAGACCTTCACGCCGAAGGCCGATGCGATCCAGTACGCGAAGCGGGCGGATTTCGACGGGTTTGCCGAGGTGGAGCTGGGCGTGAGGAAGCAGTTTCATTATCCGCCTTACCGGCACCTGATTCATCACATTTTTCGCGGCCTCAATCCCGAGAAGATCAAGTTTTTCGCCGATCACTGGGTGAAGGAGGTGGCGAAGGCACTGGGGAGTGCCGTGGAAATCCGCGGGCCGGCGCCGTCGCCGATCGAGAAGGTGAAGGACGAGTATCGGTTTCAGGTCTGGTATTTCTGCGCGTCGGCCACGAAGGTCGTGCCGGAGCTGGTGCGGCTGCAGGGCACGGTGAAGTGGCCGGATGACGTGTTCCAGGTGCTCGATGTGGATCCGATGAGTTTGATGTGAGGGTGGCGC
>JAEZDN010000166.1 GCA_023433275.1 Verrucomicrobiota bacterium | reverse complement strand
GATTTGTCGCGAGCAGGCTCGCTCCCGCAACCCCGACTGCATGGCACCGGCTTTCGAGCCGGCGGCCGCGAGCCATGCCCCTTACTTCAGGACCTCCAGCAAACTGGCGCGGTCGTCGGTCCAGAGGACATAGTTGGCAGTGTCGTCGGGAGGCGCCTCCACGGCGGGGCGGAAGATGTCCGCCTGGAACCGCGAACCGTCGGCCGCCAGCAGCATCCAGCTGGTATCGTAAAGCCACCAGTCCTCCTCCTTCACGATGTCGCTGATATTGACGACATCGAGATCGTGGTGCCGGGCCAGGGCCTCGACGACTGGCCGCAGGTCGAGGTGACGGTTGGAAATGTGCACCGCGATCATTCCGCCGGGCTTGAGGTGAGCGAGGTAGAGCGGCAACACCTCGCGGGTCAGCAAATGGACGGGGATCGCGTCGCCACTGAAGGCGTCGAGCACGAGCAAGTCGAACTGCTGGCTGGCGCCGCGACGAAGTTCCTCGGCGAGCGTGAGGCGGGCGTCGCCGAGGACGATTTCGATTTCGGCCGCCGAGCGCCGCAGGTAGCTGAAGGTTTCCTGGGCGACCGCAACGATGGCCGGATCGATTTCGTAGAAGCGGAACACATCGCCCGGGCGGCCGTAGCTCGCCAGCGTGCCCGTGCCGAGACCGACCAGGCCGACGCGCCGGCGACCCTCGATCGAGTCGAGCGCGCGACCGACGCCGCTGGTGGCGCCATAGTAGCTGGTGGACCAGGAGGCATAGTCGGGATGGCTGAACTCGATCCCGTGGACGATGCCGCCGTGGGACAGCATGAGGCAGCGACCGCGTGGATCGTCGCCATTGTACAGCAGGATCCGGTAGGCGCCGTAGAAATTGCGGCCGGCGGCGACCACGTTGGCGCCATCGCGCGTGGCCTGCATGACGAAGACAACGCCGAGCAGGACGGGGAGCAACATCGGGACGGCGGCCATGCGCCGGCGCCATTCGCCGGGGTTCAGGCGGCGCCCTTGCCGCAGGGCGACGCAGATGATGACCAGGACGGCGCCGATGGCGGCGGGATGGGTGCGGAAAAACAGGAAGGTTTCCACCGCCCAGGAACCCGCCCAGGCGACCAGCCCCCGCCCGGTCTCGGCCGGGAGGAGTGGCACGACAAACGGGACGGCGAGCAGGCCGAGCGCGGCGCCGATTGCCAGGGAGCGGCTGCGGTATAGCAGGCAGACGGTGCCGGTGAAATAGAGCGCGAGCACGAGCCCGAGTTGGAATTCGCGATAGTCGGCGAACAGGAACGGCGCGATGAGCGCCACGAAGACGCTGCCCGCCGCGCCGCCGGTCGCGATGGTGAGGTAGAAGCCGGTAAGCCGCGCTGCGGCGGGGCGCAGCCGATAGAGCTCGCCGTGGCACACCATGCAGGCGGCCAGCAAGGTGGCGACAAACACCCCGGCCTGGACCGGCAGCGTGATGGAGGAATCCTGCAGGCAGCGGGCAGAGGCGCCGCAACCGACGACGAGCAGGGCGCACCAGAGCTTGCGGGCGTACCAGCGGGGGTGATCGAAACAAAGGATGAACGTGAGCAGATAGACCGCCAGCGGCAGGATCCAGAGAAAGGGCATGGCCGCGATCTCGAGGCAGATCTTGTTGGTCACGGCCACCAGCAGCAGGGAGGCCAGCGCCGGCAGCACGAACCAATGCAAGCGGTCGATGGAGGAGGGGGCGGGAGTTTCGGCGGCAGACGCGGGCGATGTTTCATCCAGGGTGGCCGGGAGGGAGACCGGCCCTCCAGCAGCAACGGTCAATCCGCGCACCCGCCAGGCGAGCGCGCCGCAGAGGATGGCAAAGGCGACGAAGCCGGCGGACCAGCCCCACCCGAGGGCGGAGCGGGAGAACAAGCGCTCGAAGAAAAAAGGGAAGGCCAGCAGCGCGAGGAGGGAGCCGGCGTTGGAAAGCGCGTAGAGCCGGTACGGCGATGCGCCGGGGTGGGAGAGGCTGAACCAACGTTGGACCAGGGGACCGGTGGCGGAAAGGAGCAGGTACGGCAGGCCGAGACAGGCCGCAAGCAGGATGAGGATGCGCGCGACGGGCTGGCCGGAACCGGTGGGCTGCCAGCCGGCATCGGGCATGATCGGCAGCCAGGCGAGCGAGAGGACCAGTAGGGCGAGGTGCACCCACGCCTGGCGGCGCGGCGCGAAGCGGCGGGACAGCCAATGGGCGTAGGCGTAGCCTCCCAGGAGCACGGTTTGGAAAAACAGCAGGCACGTGGTCCACACGCCGGGGCCGCCGCCGAACCACGGCAGCAGGTATTTTCCCATCAGCGGCTGCACGAGGAAAAGCAGGAACGCGCCGAGGAAAATGGTCAGGGCCGGTAGAAGCATAAGGCGAAGGCTGAAGGACTGGAGGGATGAAAGGCTGGAGGGATGAAAGCGGGAGAGTGGATGCGCGTTGCCGGGAAGTGACGACGGGTCACGCCCCGGGTGGGCCGAAACTGTTCAGCCCTTCAGGCATTCAGTTCTCCAGCCTTTGCCTCCCCGCTCACGGGATAAAGTAGAACGGATTCGGGAGCTTGACGGTGCGCTCGGCGTAGCCGCCGGCGAGATCGCTATGCTGATCGCCGATGTTGAGCAGGATGGTGTAGCCCTCCTCGACGAGTTTTTTGCGCACCGCGGTCTTGTAGGCCTGCGCGGTGCCCTCATAGCCGGCGGGTTTGTAGTGGATCTGTTGCCACACGCGATAGCCGGTCTCGCGCAGGTTTCTCTCGGTGCCGGGCGCGTCGGCCGGCCCGCGTCCCGTGATGAAGAAGACGGCGACGTTGTTTTGGACGGCCACATCATAGATGAGTTGCACCGGCACGATTGCCCTCGCCTGGCCGGAGGCGACCCAGCGGCTCCAAACCTCGGGGACGTAACCGAAATCCTGGGCGGCGATGTGCGAGATGTTCGTGAGGGTCGTCTCGTCGATGTCGAAGACGATCGCGCGTTTTTCGCCCTCGCGCAGTGGCCGCGCCACGCGCCGGGCAAAGTGTTTGCCCGCCTTGACCGCGGCGTGGGAGACGTCGCGCCCGTACTCGCCGGAAGCGAGGTAGCGGCTGACCGCCTGTTTGGCGTGGTGGAGGTTGGCGGGCTCCGCGGCGGGGAGGGGAGCCAGGGGAAAAGCCAGCACGCTGGCGAGCGCAAGCAGGGCGGGGAGGCGCTTGGTCATCCGGGGAGCAAAACGCGACAGCGGAAAAACTCAATGCGGCGATGGCGGCCGCCGGGCCAGCCGCCCGGGAGGGGATGGCCGGTCCCCGACCGGACCTGCCCAACCGTTCATCCAAACCCGGCTTGATGCCGGAGCTGCGGCGTGGTGGGGTGCGGCATGCGAATTCCCCTGCGCCTGACCCTTGTCTCGATTACCCTCTTCGCCTCGGTGGCCGGTTTGGCCGCGGCCGTCGTCCCCGCCACGCCGGAAACCATGAAACAGTTGTATACGGAATACTGGGAGGACTACCTCCGGGACAACCCGATCAGCGCCACGTTCAACGGCGACAACCGCTACAACGACCGCTTCGGCGCGACCACGTCGGCCCAGGGCATCGCCGAGACGCGCGCCTTGGCCGAGAAATATCTCGCGCGCCTGCGCGATTACGATCCGGCCGGCCTGCCCGCGGAGGACCGGATCAGCTTCGATCTCCTGCGATACCAACTGGAGCAGTCGCTCGAAGGGCTGCAGTTTCCGTCGCACCTCCTCCCCGTGAACCAGATGAGCAGCATGCACCTGCTCCTGGCACAGCTCGGTTCCGGCCGGCTCGCGCAGCCGTTCGAGACGGTGGAGGATTATGAAAAGTGGCTTGCGCGCGCCGCCGGGTTCGCGCCGTGGGTCGACGGCGTGATCGCCGACATGCGCGAGGGCATGAGCAAGGGGATCGTGCTGCCCCAGGCGCTCGCGAAGCCCATCCTGCCGCAGCTCGAGAGCCTCGGCACGACTGACCTGGAAAAAAGCGTTTTCCTGTCGCCGGTGCGGAAGTTTCCGGAAGCGATCGGCGACGCGGACCGCGCGCGGCTGACTGCCGCCTACACGACGTTCACGCGGGACAACCTGGTGCCCGCCTACCAGCGGCTGCTCGCGTTCATGCGCGACACCTACCTGCCCGCCTGCCGGGAATCGGTGGCCTTGGGCGACCTGCCGGGCGGACGCCAATGGTATGGCTTCCTGGCGCGGAGCGCGACCACCACGAAGCTCACGCCCGATGAAATCCATGACATCGGCCTCGCGGAGGTGGAGCGCATCCGCGCGTTGTTCGAGGCGGCGAAGGAGCGCGTTGGATTCAAGGGCTCGCTCAAGGAGCTCTTTGTCCACCTGAACGCCGCCCCGGAATTGCGATTCAACAGCCGCGAGGAGATCCAGGCCGCCTACGAGGGCCTGCGGGCAAAGGTGGAGGAGAAGGTGCCCGCTTTCTTCGGCCGCACCCCCAGGACGCCCTACGAGATCCGTCCGGTCGAGGCGTTTCGCGAGGCGAGCGCCGCGCCGGCTCAGTACTACCAGGGCCTGCCGGATGGTTCGCGCCCCGGGGTATTCTATTACAACGCCTACAAGCCGGAGACGCGCACGCGGTTTACGACGACGGCTTTCTTTGTGCATGAAGCCGTTCCCGGGCATCACTTCGAAATCAGCCTGGCGCAGGAGCACGACGCGCTGCCGGCGTTCCGTCGCTTCGGTGGCACGACCGCGTATAGCGAAGGCTGGGGCCTTTACAGCGAAATGCTGGGCCAGGAGATGGGCTTGTATGAGGACCCGTGGCAGTGGATCGGCCGGCTGTCAGCGGAGATCTGGCGCGCGGTGCGGCTGGTGGTGGACACAGGCCTTCACGCCAAGGGTTGGACGCGCGAGCAGAGCATCGCCTATTTCGTGGACAACGTCCCGCAGAGCGAGGTGGTTGCGATCCAGGAAGTCGAGCGGTACATCGCCATCCCGGGGCAGGCCCTCAGCTACAAGATTGGCGAGATCAAGCTGCGCGAACTGCGAGCCAAGGCGGAAAAGTCGCTCGGATCGAAGTTCGATATTCGTGCGTTCCACGACGAAGTGCTGAGCCACGGCTCGGTGCCGCTGAGCGTGCTCGAGGCCGCCGTGGACCGCTGGATCACCGCGCAAGGAAGCTGAGTGGCGACCAACGAGGTTGGGGGATTTCGACTGGCGACGGGACGCGTTCGGGGTTCCTGTCTCTCGCTCCGGTTTGTCGCTCTCCTTCTCCCTTGCCCCCCATGAAGTCCTGTTTGCCCGCCGTCCTGGTTTTCCTTTTCACCGCTGGTTTGGTTGCTGCCCGCGAGCACGTCGCCCTCCTCGGCACGTACACCGGGGACGGTCCGGCGGACAGTCGCGGCATTTACGCCGTGCGGCTCAATGCTGACACCGGTGCCCTTTCGGCGCCGCAGCTGGTGGCGGAGCTGCCGAATCCGGAGTTCCTTGCGCTGCACCCGGGCGGTCGCGTGCTTTATGCCGTCACGCGCATGACGGGTCCAGGGGGTGGCGGCACCGGTGGCGTGGCCGCCTTCGCGCTCGACGCCTCCAGCCTCGAGCTCACTCCGCTCAACACGGAGTCCACCGGTCGCGGCCAGCTTTGTCACATCGCGGTCGATGCGACCGGCCAGCTGGTGATGGTCGCGGCTTATGGCGACCCGTATGTCGCGTCCTTTCCCCTCGCCGACGACGGGCGGGTGGGAAAAGTCGCGAGTGTTCTGACCCACACCGGCCCGCTCGGGCCGCGGAGCGACCGCCAGGAAAAGCCCCACGCCCATTCGGTAACGCTCTCGCCGGATAATCGCCTGGCGTTCGCCGCCGACCTTGGTCTGGACCGCGTCCTGGCCTACCGCGTCCACCCGGAGGAAGGCACGCTGACCCCGCACGAGCCGGCCTTCCTGACGGCCGCGCCGGGCGCCGGCCCGCGTCACAGCACGTTCTCCCCCGACGGGAAACATTTCTATGTGCTCAACGAGCTCGACGGCACGGTCGCGGTGGGCCGTTATGATGCCGCGCGTGGCGCGGTGGAAACCATCCAGACGATCTCCACGCTCCCCGAGGGCTACGCGGGCCGGCATTCCGCGTCGGAGATCCGGATTCATCCCTCGGGTCGCTTCGTGTACGCGGGCAACCGCATCCACAACAGCATCGCGGTCTTTGCCCGCGATGCGGCTGCGGGCACGCTCACGCGGATCGAGAACGTGCCGACGGGCGGTGATCAACCGCGCAATTTCGCGCTTACGCCCGACGGGGCCTGGCTCCTCTGCGCGAACCAGGCCACCGACAACCTCGTCGTCTTCAAGGTCGATCCCGACACGGGCCGGCTCGCCGCCACGGGCCGCACCGCCAGGGTGCCGAAAGCCGTGTGCGTGCTGTTCCTGCCCTGACGATTGGCCCCCGCGGCCCGCGGGAGGCGCGGCGGGACACGGATGTCTGCGGGCGATGGTCAATGGCCGGTGGTTCCACCTGATAGGCGCTCACCGGCTTCGGACGGCAGGCGTTGGCCGCGCTCATTCGCGCGGGGCAACGGATGGGCGGGGCGGGCCGCTTGCGACGCGCCGGAGCGAGGACTTGCCTTTGCACCGATATGCCCGCCGGGAAACGCTCCGATACCGCCGGCGCGGGCGTTCGCGTAGCGTGGCCGACTCGCAAGAGAAACATCAATCCCACGAACCACCATGAAGACATCCCAGACATCCCTCCTCCTCGCCTGCGGCTTCGCGCTGCTGGCGATCCCGGCCATCGCCAAAGACGAGTCGGGCGAATCCAAGTTCAAGGCTGCGGACACCAACAACGACGGTCGCATCACCAAGCAGGAACACCGCCAGGCATTGGAACAGAAGTTCTCCAAGATGGACACCAACCGGGACGGCACAATCAGCGCGTCCGAAATCGAGGCGGGTTCCGCGTTGAAGCGCGACCAAGCGGACATGAAGAAGGCCAGCAAGCACGCCGGAGCCGATCACCTGCGCATGGCCGACGCCAACCACGACGGGCTTCTCACGAAGGCTGAGTATGACGCGAGCTGCGAATCGGCCTTCAGCGATGCCGATCGGAATGCCGATGGATTCCTCTCGCAGGGCGAGTTCGCCGAGGGCCACAAGAACAAGAAGAAGTAAGTCCGCGACGCCTGTCCCTCGAGCCCGCCGTGCGTGCACCGCGGGCTTCTTTGCATCCGGCGCTGGGAAACCTGCCAGTAGGTATACACCCCAATTAAGAAGTTTGTGCTGGCGTTTGCGGTGCCCTGCAATGGCGGCTCCCCGAATCCACGCACACCCATCTTCATGAGTTTCAAGAAGCCCCGGCCAAAAACACCTCCCATTGAATCCCCGGAGCCTGACGCTTCCTCCCCGCCCCCTGAGGTCCTCCTCGCCGCCATCGTCGATTCGACGGATGATGCTGTCTTCAGCACCGACCTGAACGGCATCATCACCAGCTGGAACGCCGGGGCGGAGCGAATGCTCGGGTACAATCGCGCGGAGGTGCTCGGCCGGCCCGGGTTTTTCCTCGTGGCGGAATCGCGGCACGCGGAAATCCGCCGAATCCTCGAGGAAGTGGGCCGCGGCCGCTCGGTCGAGCACTACCAGTCGGTCCGGCTCCACAAGAACGGCCGGATGATTGAGGTGTCCGCCACCATCTCACCGCTGCGGGACGCCGCCGGCAACGTGATCGGCGCTTCCAACATTGCGCGCGACGTCGGCGAGCGGAATCGCCTGGGCCGCGCCGACCTGCTCCTCGCGGCCATTGTGAGTTCGTCCGACGACGCGATCGTCAGCAAGAACCTCGAAGGCATCATCACCAGTTGGAACGCCGGCGCGGAGCGGATCTTTGGCTACACGGCCGCGGAGATCATCGGCCAGCCGGTGCTCAAACTCCTGCCGGAAGACCGCAAGCAGGAGGAGGTGGACATCCTTGCCCGCCTGCGTCGCGGCGAGCGCGTGGATCATTTCGAGACCGTGCGGGTGCGCAAGAACGGGGAGCGGTTCAATGTCTCGCTCACGATCTCCCCCGTGAAGGACATCGACGGGGAAATCATCGGCGCCTCCAAGATCGCCCGGGATATCACCCACGTGAAGCGGATCGCGGCGGAGCGGGAACAATTGCTCGAGAGCGAGCGCACCGCGCGGGCGCAGGCGGAGCATGCCAATCGCATGAAGGACGAATTCATCGCCACGGTTTCCCATGAGCTGCGCACACCGCTGAACGCGATCGTGGGGTGGATCGAGGTGATCAAGATGGCGCCAGACGATCCCGCCGAGGTGCGGCAGGGAATCGAGGTGATCGAGCGCAATGCGCGCATCCAGGCGCAGCTGATCGACGACCTGCTCGACCTCGGGCGCATTTCCTCGGGCAAGCTGGCGTTGAACGTGGAGCCGGTGGACATCTCCGCCGTGGTGCGGCAGGCGATCGCCTCCGTGCAGCATTCGGCGGACCTGAAAAAGATCCGGCTCAGGTCCATCGTGCAGGAGATCCACGGCGGCATGATGGGGGACGTCAAGCGCCTCCAGCAGGCCGTGTGGAACCTGCTCACGAACGCCATCAAATTCACCCCGGAGGAGGGTCAGGTCATGGTGACCGTCGGCCGTACGAATTCGCACGTCGACATCGTCGTGGCCGACAGCGGCATCGGCATTGAACCCGCATTCATGCCCCAACTGTTCCAGCGCTTCCGCCAGGCGGATGCCTCGACCACGCGTCAGCATGGCGGGCTGGGCATCGGCCTCGCGCTCGTCAAACAACTGGTCGAGCTTCATGCGGGCACCGTCCGCGCGGCCAGCGCCGGTCGCGGCAAGGGCGCCACCTTCACCATCACGCTGCCGATCGCACTCGCCCATGTGGAACGGGCGCAACCCGTCGAGGCTCCCGCGGAGCCGCAGGTCGTGGAAATCCCGGATGATCTGGGCGGCATCAAGGTCCTCGCCGTCGATGACGACCGGGATTCCCTCGAGGTCCTGCGCCGGATCCTGGCGGGACGAAACGCCCGGGTGCAAACAGCGACGTCGGCCGAGGAGGCCTTGAAGCTTTTTCCGGAATGTTCGCCCGACGTGATCCTGAGCGACATCGGCATGCCCGGGCAGGACGGCTACGAGTTGATTCGGCGCATTCGCAAGTTGCCCAAGGGTGCGGCGGTGCCCGCCGCGGCGCTGACGGCGCTGGCGCGTTCCGATGACCGCATGCGCGCGTTGCAGGCTGGTTATCAGACCCATCTCGCCAAGCCGGTCGCGGCGGCCGAGGTGGTCGCCGTGGTGCGCAGTCTGGCCAGCCTTCAAATGGGCCGGCCAGGCGCAGGTTGAGCGGTCCGGGAGGCGTTGCCGCTCAAAATTCTCAAGCTGCCATCTCGCGGCAGGAAGCGGCGCAGCGCCGGCAGGCGCTCACGCATGGCTCCATGCCGCCAAGGCGCTCGCAATCGTCGGCGCACCGGTCGCACAGCTCCGCGCAGGCGCGGCACGTGATCGCGTGGTGCTTCGATCCGCGGATGAGGAAATCCGCTGATGTCCGGCAGATTTGGGCGCAATCGGTCATCAAGGTCAGGTGGTCCCGCGCGGCATGTTTTCCGCCCTCCACGAGGCAGTGCTGGAAGATCATTCGCTCGCAGATTTCGTGACACTCCCCGCACGCGGCAATGCAGTCGGCATGTTTCTGGTCGGGTTGCACGTGGCGGTTGGGGGAGTTCATCGGTGGTGGAGGACGGTTGCGTGCGTCGCCTCACAAGATAGCGGCGCGGCGGGGTTTCGCCATCGGAGCGAAACCTGGGACGCGGATCAGGACGGGCCCAAAGGCATGTTGCTGTTGGCCGGGGCGCCGCCCGATGGCCCGGCCACCGCCCAGCCCGATGGCAGGGGCATCGCGTCGGCGTAAATTGGAAACATGAAAACTTCGCCACAACGCCGTTCAGCCGTGGGTTTCAACATGTTGGTTGCCATTGGCGCCGCGACCGGAGCGTTCCTCCTGGCCACGGCGACGGAGCCGGACGACACGGTGCGGTATCGCAAGGCCGACGCGGACGGCGACGGTCGCATTTCCCGCAGCGAATACCTGGGCAGCATGAAGGAGAAAGGAGCGTGGTGGCCGATGGGCGAGGCCAGTGCCCGTACCGGTCAGAACGCGCTCACTCCCGAGATGTTCAACGCCCTGGATCGCAACCGGGACGGCTATTTGTCGACGGAGGAAATCGAATCCGGACGGCGGCTAAGGGAGAGCCGGGGGGACGATGGCAGCGGCGCGAGCCGGAGCCGGGATGTCAACCCGCCGGGCACGCAGGAGAGCAGCAGCAAGAGCGTGACACCGGTTGAGTCGGCGGAGGCACGGAAGGGGAAAAACTAGACGAGACGCGGGTGCGTGGACGTTGGGACGGGGCAACCCCGGCTCCTAAGCATCGCCGACGCGGCGCCGGCGGCACCACGCGAGCACGGCCAGCACCGAGACAAACCAGAGCGAGGGAGCGCCGCCGCCTCCGGAACCCGAGGACCGGGAGCTGCCGCTGCTCGAGCCTCCACTCGGAGGGGGCGGCGGAGTACCGCCGGAGTTTCCGCCGGGGGAAGGGGTCGTGACCGACACGGGAGCCGAGGCCGCCTGGCTGAGATTGTAGTAGGTTCCGCCTCCAGAGGTTTCGAGGCGCACGGCGCGCACCTGATAGGTGAATTGTCCCGCGGGCGCATTTTGATCCGTGAACGTTGTGCCGCTGACCGGCGATGAAGTCACGCGGGTGAACGGACCGCGCGCGCTGGTTGCGCGGTAAACGTGATAGCCGGCGGAGGCGTCGGACGAGGCGCTCCACGTGAGGGACGGTGCGCTGCCGGACCCGGCTTCGCGCAGATTGGTGGGCGGCGCCACCACGTGCATGCGCAGCGTGGGATCACCGAGCAAGGCGATGTGGACGCCGCGGGTCTCCCGGTTGACGTGGTTCGAGTAGAGGGTGCTGTTGTTTTGGCTGAGCCGGATGGCATCGCCGAGGGTTTCGCCCAACGCCATGCGGTGGAAAAAGAGGTGCGGGCGGCCGGACCACGCCGCGGAAAGCCCGTAGTCGGGAGCGGCGAGGGCGGAACGCATGATGTTCCCGGGCCGGTGCCATTCGACGAGCCAGCTGCCGAACATCAGGTAAAACATGCCGCGCGCGCCTTCCTGGAGATCCGACGACCACACGTCATCATTGCCGCCGTGCAGGCCGAGGCCGCTCATGCTGGTGACGTCGCCGCCCCCGGCGCCATAAACCCAGAGCCAGTCTGCCCCCTTGAGCTGTGAGATCCAGCGCTCGCCCGCGGGAGCATTGTCGGCGGTATTCGCGGACGTCATCCGGCCTGGGCCGAGCAAGGCGGGAAAGGTGCGAAAGCCCGAGGCGCCAAAAGCCTCGCCCCCGAAGTCTCCGATGCGATCCCCGATGAGGGCGCGCGGGGCGACGCGGCGGATGGCGTGACGGAACTCGTGGTTCTTTTTGAGGTAACGCCGCAGCAGGGTGTTTTCATCGGGAAAGCCGGGGAGGTCGGCGAAGTCGACGCGTCCCACGGCCAGTTCAACGTCCGACGGCAGCCGG
Organism: Verrucomicrobiota bacterium; assembly: GCA_023433275.1. GTDB lineage: Bacteria > Verrucomicrobiota > Verrucomicrobiia > Opitutales > Opitutaceae > Lacunisphaera. Next base: position 33,835 of record JAEZDN010000166.1, on the reverse strand, counting down.
CTGGGATCGAGCACGCCGTCGCCATTGGCATCGGGCCAGTTGCCATCCATGTCGCCATAGTAGGCATCCGCCGGCATTGGTCGTGCGCCGTGTCCGTCCACGTTGAGGCTGCCTGAGCGCACCACCGGGATGTGCCCGAGCAGGTAGACGGCCCGTGCGTTGGCGCGATCCTCGTTGTACGCCGCGCGAATGGCCTCGCGCACGGCGGCGGGCGGGTCGCCGCGGCCCACGTCGCGCCGCGCCACGGTCCAGCCGTCGCCCACGAGATCGGAGACGAGCTGGTCTATTTCGGCTGCCAGCGCGGGGGCGACCGAGTTGTCCACCACGAGGATGACTTTGCCGCGGGCATCGGGCGGCGGCAGAGCGGCGGCGGCGGCAACGTAGCCGTAGCCGGTGAGGTTCGCGGCCTGGCGAACCACCTGGTATTCGTACAGGCGTCCGGCCACTACGCCGGTGTCGGTGTGGCCCAGCGCCGTGCCGGGGAGGTTGATGAGAGGCGACCACGTGGTAGCGCCGGACTCCTTCCGGGAAATGGCGTAGCCGTTGGAAGCGATTGAACTGGGGGTCCACGTGAGGCGGATTTCCGCGGGCGAGGATTGGGCGGTGGCGGTGACCTGGACGGCGTAGGCGGTGTCGTCTGCTCCCTCCACGAGAGGCGTCCAGCCCAACACCAGGGCGATCGAAGCCGCCAGGCCGAGACGACCGAAGGGGGGGATGCCGCGGGAGAGAAGGAGGGGATGCATGGGATCGGGAGGGAGGCGCCGGAGTGCTCGTTGGAAAGAACTCAAGGCTGGGGGCAGGTTCCACGCATGGGGTGGGAACCCGCCGGGCGGGTGGGTGCCAGCGCGGTGGTTGCCGCGGAGGTTTGCCGAAGCGCGCACCGGGCGCCGCCCCGGTGGCGGCCGCTCACGTGGGAGACTACTGTGGTACGTTGCGGGCTACGCATTCACGCCAGCCCACCCCGAAACCACCCACTGACTTCCTCTTTGCCATGAAAACATTCCGCACGATTTCCGTTCTCTCGCTCGGCGCCGGCCTCGTGGTCGGCGCGTCGCTATTCGGCCAGGCCTCCAGCGCCAGCGGCAATTCCAATGCCAACAGCAGCCCGAGTCCCGCGCCCGCGCGTCCCATCACGCCGCCGCCATCGCAGGCGGAACCGCCCGAGGCGCGAGCCGGCGGCGTGAGCGCTCCTCCGTCGAGCCTCCATGGCCCCGTGCCGCACGATGCAGCTGCCGGCGCGGACGCGGACACCGCCAGCCGGCGCGGACCCGCGGCGACACCGCCGGTGCTGCCGGATGAATCGCTTGCCCGCGGGGCCCGGACCGGCAGCACGCCGGCGTCCGCGACAACGTTCACCACCCTCGATCTGGACAATGATGGCCGCCTTTCGCGTTCGGAATTCATCGGGTCGATCACGGAACCTTCCGATCCTTCCCATGCCTCGCAGCCGCACGGCGGGGCCCAACTGCCGTCGACCAACACCAATACCGAGACCGAATTCGCGATGCTTGATGCGGACAAGGATGGCTACCTGAGCCAGGCCGAGATGGCGTCCGCGCAGTCGCGCGCCCGCCGATAGCCTGGAGATGGCTGAATCGCGGGCACCGTTTCGCCCTTCGGCAGTCCTATTAATCATGAAACCTGCCTCCATCGTCCTCGTGCTGGGCGCCGCCCTCCTCGCGGGATGCTCGTCCACCTACTACAATACCCTGGAAAAATTCGGATTCGCCAAGCGGGACCTGCTCGTGTCGCGGGTGGACGACACGCGTGAAGCCCAGGGTGAGGCCAAGGAACAGTTTGCCAGCGCGCTCGATCATTTCCTGGCCGTTACCCGGGTGGATGGCGGGGACTTGCAGAAGAAATACAGCGCACTGAATCGTGAATTTGAGCGGAGCGAAGCCAGCGCCCGCGAGGTGCATGAGCGCATTGCCGCGGTGGAAGACGTGGCGGAGGCGCTCTTCCGCGAATGGAAACAGGAGTTGTCGCAATACAGCAACGCCAGCCTGCGCGGCGAAAGCCAGCGGCAGCTGGACACCACGCGCCGGCGTTACGACGACCTCATGCGCCTGATGCGCCGCGCTGCCGACCGCATGGAGCCGGTGCTGGCGACCTTCCGCGACCAGGTGCTGTTCCTGAAGCACAATCTCAATGCCCGGGCCATCGCGTCGCTGGACACCACGACGCGCACCCTCGAGGCCGATATCTCGCGTCTGATCGCGGACATGGAAGCGTCGATCCGCGAGTCGGAGGCGTTCATGCAGTCGCTGAAGAACGAGTGAGCGGGTCCCCGGTCGGGGGTTTCGCGTTTCCGTGAGTCGACCGGCGCGCCGGGTTACGGTCTTTTCAAGGCCGGCCCGCAGGGACGCGGGCTCGCCAGCACGGGAGGGTAGGGAGCCCCGGAAAACGCCCCATCTGGCAGTGCGGGTTCGACCGGGGAACCGGGCGGCTGCCGACGTGGACCAAGGCGATGAACAAAATCGTTCCAACTCATCCCAACTCCATATGAAAACCAATCGTCTTGTCCCCTTGTTCGCCCTCGCGGCGATGTTCACCTGTTCCGCCCTGGCCGCCGACCTCTCGCGCGATGACCGCCAGTTTTTCGAGAAGGCGGCCAAGTCCGGCGTGAAGGAAGTTGAGGTTTCCAGCGCGGTGTTGCCGAAGCTCACGACGCCCGCGGTGCGGGAGTACGCCCAGATGATGGTGGCGCATCATACCGCCGCCAACGAGGAGCTGAAGGCGCTCGCGTCGAGGAAGGGCGTCACGCTGCCAGCCAATGACGGCGACTTCGCGAAGAAGTGGAGCAAGAATGACAAGGATGTCGCCGACGAGTACCTCGACGAAATGGTGGATGACCATCAGGAAGCCGTGGCCCTGTTCGAGAAGGCGAGCCGCTCCTCGGATCCGGATGTCGCCGCGTTCGCGCAGAAGACGCTGCCGAAGCTTCGCCAGCACCTCGACCTGGCGCGCACCCATCAGAAGACGAAGAAGACGAACTAAGCGCGATTTCCGTCGCCCTTGCCGCCCGCCCTCCGGCGGGCGTTTTCATTTGGCGGGGTCGCCGCGTTGTAGATGACATGAAGCCGACAGGCGACCCGAGAGCGGTCAACCTGTCGGCTGAATGAACAATAACAACGACCAGATAACGATGGAGCGTGCTGCCGTCCAGACGGCAGTGACTATCAAGTTGGGATTGGACGTGCATGCCGGGCAGATCACGGTGGTGAGGCAGGACGGGGGGTTGGTGCCGAAGCCGGCGCAGCGCAAGAGTGGGCCGGAGTTGCTGCGATGGGTGGAGAGGTTGGTGACCGGAGGGCAGGCGGTGATTAGCTGCTACGAGGCCGGTCCGTGCGGCTATGGTCTGCACCGGCAGCTGACGGCGATGGGGGTTACCAACTACGTGGTGGTGCCACAGCGCTGGGATGAGCATGGCAAGCGGGTGAAGACCGACGCCCGGGATGCGCGCGAGCTATGCGATCGGTTGGACCGCTATGTGCGGGGCAACACGAAGGCCTTCAGCGTGGTGCAGGTGCCGACTCCCGAGCAGGAGCAACGCCGCGCCGTGGGGCGTCAGCGGGGCAGCCTGGTGAAGGAGCGGCAGCGTTGCGTGGTCCGCGGGCACGGCCTGATGCTCGGCCAGGGCATCCACGCGCCCTCAGGCTGGTGGGAGCCGAAGCAATGGTCGCTGTTCCAAGCCGAACTGCCCGAGTGGCTGAGAGCGCAGGTGCAGACCTGGCAGGCGCAGGCGGTGCACCTGGACGAGCAAATCAGCCAATGGAGCCTGCGGGTGGAGCAGCAGGCAGCCGGTCAAATCATCCCCAAGGGCGTCGGCGAACTGACCGCGGCCTTATTGGCCGGTGAGATCCTCGACTGGCATCGCTTCGACAATCGCCGGCAGGTGGCCAGTTACACCGGGCTGTGCCCCAGTGAGCACTCCAGTGGTGAGCGTCGTCGGCAAGGCGGGGTCTCCAAGCATGGCAATCCGCGCGTGCGCCATCAATTGGTGGAAGCGTGCTGGCGGCTGTTGCAGTGGCAGCCGGACTATCCACCGCTGCGAAAGCTGAGGGCGGCCACCGGCAAACGAGCGCGCAAGCGCGCCGTCGTGGCTTCGGCCAGGCGTCTGGCCATCGACTTGTGGCGAATCAACACCGGGCAATGCACCGCTGAGAAGCTTGGCCTGAAGCTGCGTTGAGCGTCACGGGACTTTGGGTGGCGGGGATGGCACGCGTCCGTTACGCCCCTTGGGGCTTACCGCCCCGGCTTGTAGATGGGACCGTTCATCTCCGCCACCCTTCCGCATAAGTCATCTTATCCGCCGAGCTTCGCGCCGGCGTTTGGATAGCAGGTTGGACCGCCAGGCCGCTGGCGCGTCATGCCGGAGAACGTCCCCGCCGCTCAAGGCCCCAACTCTCTTTCCTTCCTCTCGCGCACCACCCTCCAGTGCGCCATGCGCGAGCTATTTTTTGCTCGACCCTTTCGGCCTCATAGCAGGGGCGTGGCTCGTCCACGCCCTTGCTTCCCGCAGCTAAAAAAGGGCGCGGTCAAGCCGCGCCCCTACATCCGACTGCATGTTTTTCGGCCAAGCCGAGCCCCCGCGGCCAATTGAAATCGCCCTAATCGATGATGCGTGAGTGGGCGGCGCAGATATCCTGCAGCGACTGCTTGCGGCCCTGGGTGAAACCGCTGCGCGGGTAGGCGCAGAAGAGGGCGAAGTCCTCGAGCTGGCACAGCACGTGCCAGAGGTGCTCGAGTCGCACGGTGGCGCCGCATTCCTTGCGCGCCCAGAGGATCGCCACCATCTCGCCGAATGCCCGAACGCGCCGGGGCTGGTCCCGGCGACCGCGGGCGCGGGTCAGGAGGCCTCGCACCGTTTCGCGGAAAAGGGCCTCGTCGGGCCAGCCGTTCACCATGAAACGGCTCAGCGTTTCCTCCGCGTCGAGCACGATATACTGATCGTCGGCGCGCAGGGCGAGCAGGTCGATGCCGCGTGCCGCCAGTCTCTGTTCGAGCCCGGCCCGGTGCCCGGGCGTGACGATCAGCACCACGGCCTCGCCCGCGGTCAGCCCGGCGGTGACGTACGCTTCCAACGCCGTGAAAAATGCCTCCTCGTCGGGATAAACCTGAAGCCAGTGGTCACACGGGGCAATCTCCCCCCAGAAAACCCGCGATCGGTCGCCCGCGCTGGTTCCCAAGCAACGGAGCATTCGATCCGGGCCGGCCTCCGTGCGGGTATAGGTCTGGGAATACATGACGGTGGTGCGATCCGACGGAAAGCGGATTTCCAGCTCCCGCGGTTCGCTCGCCTTGCGCCAACCCTCCCGGTAGCGGGCTTCGCTGATTCCTTTGAGTTCGTCGCGGCTCGGGGCTTGTTCGAAATGGTAGGCGGTCTTTTCGGGGTCGGGCATCCGAACGTATTTAACCGCGATTTCCCGCGGCAGGGAATGGGGTGAACGCCTACCCGCAAATGGGTTGGTTGGCCTTGACCATGCGTGGTGGTGTCAAAACAGTGTCTGTTCACCCAACTTTTTCGTACTTGCCCAATGATTGAACTGCCCGACGCGCCTACGCGCACCTGCCATCTATCGGGTTGCCGCACCGAAGGGACCGCATGACCGGTGGGACTGAGACCATTGCTCCCATCACCGGTGGCGCAACCGCGCACCAATACCTTCATTTCGAGGGGCACCCCTCGTGTCCGCCGACTCGAGCCCGGGCACCCGCCGCGCCCGTCCGTCCGCAGGAATATTTGGGTTTGGGGGACAAGGCCGTCCCTTCCGAAGCCCGTGCTTTCTACGTCGAGTTGTTCCGGGCTGCCGGGCTCGATGCCACGCATTACCGGGATCGCGCCCTGATGCGTCGCCTGCCAGCGTGCCTTCGGGCGCTGCAGTGCACCACGATAGCGGAAGCGTTCGAGCGGATTGCCGGCCGGCCGTGGCTGGCGCGCGCCGCGGCCAGCACCGTGCTACTGGGGGTGACCGAATTCTTCCGCGACCCGGCGGTGTTTCGCTTTCTGGACGACCACGTCCTCCCGGCCCTGCCCCCGGCCCCCGCGCGCCCGCGGATCTGGAGCGTGGCGTGCTCGGATGGTCAGGAACTTTATTCCGTGGCCCTCCTGCTGGCGCAACGGCGTCGCCTTGGGGAATGCGAACTGCTCGGCACCGACTGCCGGTCCGATGCGATCGAGCGGGCACGCGAAGGCTGTTTTGCGCCGAGTGAATCACCGCCGACGAGCGCGCCCTGGCCGGATGCGATGCCGGGGTGGGATGACCGCCGGGAAATGCCGGCGCCGGTGCGGGCCGCCATCAGGTGGAAACAGGCCGATGTGCTGGCTGGCACGGAGCCGGGCCCGTGGGACATCATTCTTTGCCGCAACCTCTCGATCTATCTCGAGCCGGAACCGGCCGCGCGGCTTTGGGCCACCCTCACCGACCAGCTGGCCCCGGGCGGTTATCTCATTGTCGGGAAGGCGGACTACCCCTCGCGCCACCTGCCCTTGCGGCGGCTCGCGGCCAGTATTTATCGCAAACATTTACCCTGATGAGTTTCCTTCGCCAACCCCACGTCCTCCTGAGCACCGCTGCGGTCGTCACCCTGACAACCCTTTGGGGGTACATCCGGCTCGTCATCTTCCACGACACGGTGTTCCCGCTCACCTTCGTGCTGCCGTTGTTCATCTGCGTTTGGTCGCGCCAGCGGTGGCATCTGTGGGTCATGGCAGCGGCCTTCGTGGGGATGACCGTGGTCAAGGTCCAGCTTCTGGCCGAGGCCGGCACGGATGAGCACCTCGGCTGGTTCGTCGGGTCGACCCTGTTCAACATCATTTTCGGAGCGGCGGTGGTGCACATGATCATGGCCTATCGCGATCGTGTCGAGGAGGCGCACGCGCGCATCAGTGCGCAGAACGCCGAACTCGAACTCCAGGCCGAGCGGCTGTTGCAACAGAACGCGGAACTCGAGACCCAGGCGGAGGAGCTTTCCCAGCAGAACGAGGAAATCCGGGCGCAAAGCGAGGAACTCGCCCAGCAACACGAGGAGGTCGAGGCGCAGAGCGAGGAGCTGGCGCAGCAAAACGAGGAACTCACCGATGCGAACCAGCGGCTGGCCAAACGCGAGGAACTGCTGCAGTCGATGCTCGAGTCGTCGCGCACGCCCCTGGCCGCCACCGGCAGCCTCGCGGACATTTGCCGCCGTGCCCTGGCCATCATGGGGGCGCCCGCGGAGGCGGTTGTCGTCCTCGAAAAGGAGGAACAGCTCGTGCTCCGTGCGAGTGCCGGGGAAATCCCGGGGCTGCCCGAACGCTGGCCCATCGAGGGATCGCTCGCCCGCGTCGTGTTCGACGAGAACCGGACCGCGTACGTCTCGAAGCTCGCGGCCGAGCCGGCGCTCAGCGCGCCCTTCGGCGCGTCCGGCCCGGTGCAGTCCATGCTCGCCACGCCTCTTCACATCGCGGGCAAGCGCGAGGGCATCGTGGCGGCCTGCAGTACCAAGCCCACCCACTGGACGACGGAGCATTTTCGCCTGCTCGAATGGCTCTCTGCACAATGCGGGCTCATCCTCGAGTCCCACCGGTGGCAGGCGGCGCTGCGTCGTCATGCGGGCGACGCCGAGGCCGCGAACCAGGCGAAGGACCGTTTCCTGGCCATGCTTTCCCACGAGCTGCGCACGCCGCTCACGCCCGTGCTGGCCGCGGCGGGGGCTTTGGCCAATGACCAGACCCTGGCGCCGGCCGTCCGCGAGGAACTGGCGATGATCCGGCGCAATGTCAGCATCCAGAACCGCCTGATCGACGACCTGCTCGACCTGACGCGCATCAGCCGTGGCAAGTTGGTGCTGGAGCGCGAGCGGGTTGGGCTCCTGGCCCTGGTGCGGAGCGCGATCGATATCACGGCGCCCGACCTGGACGCGCGGAACCAGCGTTTCTCCATCGATCTCGGCGCGCTCGACGGCTGCATCGTCGACGGGGATGGCGCCCGCCTGCAGCAAATCCTGTGGAACCTGCTGAAGAATGCCGTCAAGTTCAGCCCGCCCGGCGGCGAGATAATTGTCACGGCCGGGCGGTATGACGGCCGCGGGTGGATCCGGGTGAAGGATCATGGCGTCGGCCTCGCGCCAGACGACCTCGAGCGCATTTTCCTGCCGTTCGAACAGGTTGGCACCGAGGGCCGGCCCAACGAGGGCGGCGGCCTGGGCCTCGGCCTGGCGATCGCGCGCAACATCGCGGAATTGCATGGTGGATCGCTGCGGGCCGAATCGGCCGGCGCCGGACACGGGGCAACCTTCACCTTTGAGCTGCCCGTGCTGACGAATGAGCCCCCAGCCGATCCGGGCCGCCCGAAACCCGTGGCGCAGCCGGCCGTCGTTCGCACACCGCTGAGAATCCTCCTCGTCGAGGATCACGCGGACACGGCTCGGGTCCTCGCGCGCCTGTTGCAGGGCGCCGGCCACCAGGTGCGGACGGCTCATTCCGGCGGCGATGCGCTCGGGGTTTTCCAGCCGGGCGGGTTCGATCTCCTGCTGTCGGACCTCGGCTTGCCGGACATCGACGGCTGCGAACTGATCCGGCAAATCCGCGTCCGCGACCCTGGTCTTCATGCGGTGTGCATGAGTGGTTACGGCGCCGAGAAGGACGTGCAGCGGGCGCGTGCGGCCGGCTTCGCCGAGCATCTCACGAAGCCCGTGGAGCTGCAGCACCTGCATGCAGCCGTTGCCCGGGTGGGTCGGCGCGCGGAAAATGTGCGTCCTTCAAGCGGAAGCGCGTGAGGGCGGGACCAGTCTGAGCTGGAGCCATGCAGTCGGAGCCGTGCTTCCTCGCGAGGCAACCAAACTGAATAGCTGCAAGGCACACGCGGCGACGCGTGCGCGAAATTGGAACGAAGTCTGATCCCGCAAGACGCGCGGATCGGACGCTCGCGCACAAGGATTTCGTGACAGCCGCGCGGAAGTGTTTCCGCGGCAGGGATCAAGTTCCCATGGGCGCATCGGGGCGCCACCCGGTACCCAGCGATTCGCGCCGGCAGTAAGGTGCCGTCCCTGGTTCCTGATTCCCATCAACCCTCAACGCCCATCGTCCTCCCATGAAACATCCCCGACAGATCACATCCGTTATTATCGCCGCCGCCGTCGGTCTCGCTGGCCCAGCCCTGTTCGCACAGGCGCAATCACAAGCCGAGACGGCTCCGCCCACCGAGGTCTCGCGCGCCGAGGACACGACGCCCGTCAGCTCGACGGCGACGGGGAAAACCAGCGGGACGGGAACGATCAAGGAAATCAACGCCCAGCAGTTCGAGATCATCGATCGGGACAATGACGATCACATCAATCTGGCTGAATTCACCTCGTCGACGATCCTGGCCGGTGTCGACGGCGTGGCCCCCGGTCAAACGGCGACTGTCGCGGCGCCGCGGACCGACGGATCGGTGTTGGTCAAGCCGGCCAACGGGCGCAATACGCCGGAATTGTTCAGCCGTCTCGACAAGGACCGCGACGGTTTCCTGGATTCCGTGGAGATTGCGGCGTTTTATCTGCACGAGTTGGAGGATTGAGCGGGCAGACTCGTCGCGTGTAGGGCCTTAATCCATCGCAAGACCGAGCAAGCCCGGCCCCTACCGGGTGAGGGAAGGTGGCCCGACCCGATGGAGCCGGGGCGCCCTCGCCCCGGTGGGGTGGAGGCACGTTGCGCGGGTCATGTTTCCCAACCGGCCCCGGGGGCGGGCCGGCTCCCGTTGCGGCTCGTCGGGATGACTCGCCACCGGGCTGCTGGAAAGGGAAACGGGAACCCGGGCGGGGGGCGGCGCCTCTAAGGCTACCAACTCCCCATCCCCATGCGTGCAATCTGGAAAGGATCCATCAGTTTCGGCCTCGTTTCGATCCCCGTCGCCCTCGTCAACGCGAGCCGTCAGGAAGAACTCAAATTCCGCCTGTTGCGCGGCAAGGACCTGAGCCCGGTGAACTACAAGCGGGTCGCCGAGGTGGACGGCAAGGAGGTGCCGTGGGACGAGATTGTGAAGGGGTACGAGTACGAGAAGGGAAAGTTCGTCGTGCTCAAGGACGACGATTTCAAGCGGGTCGACCTCGAGGCCACCGACACGATCGACATCGTGGATTTTGTGGACCTCCCGGACATCAACCCCGTTTATTTTTACCGGCCCTATTATCTCCAAGCGCAGAAGGGTGGGGCGCCGGCCTACAAGCTTCTGCGGGAGGTGCTCGCCTCCACCAACAAGGTGGGCATCGCCAAGGTGATCATCCGCACGCGGCAGCATCTGGCCGCGGTGAAGGCGAATGGCGATTTGCTGGTGCTCGACCTCATGCGGTTCAAGGACGAGCTCGTGTCGCCCAGCGAGGTGGCGAAGCCGGAGGGCAAGCAACTCGGCGCGAAGGAGCTGAAAATGGCGACCACGCTGGTCGAGCAGATGAGCGAGGAGTGGGACCCGGCGCGGTACTCCGACGACTATCGTTCGGCGCTGATGAAGCTGATCGACGCCAAGATCAAGAGCGGCGGGAAGGAGCTGCCCTCGAAGAACAAGGCCAGGCCGGCCACGAACGTCATCGATCTCGCGGCCGTGCTGGAGGAGAGCCTGGCCGGAAGCGGGACGCGCAAGCCCGCGAAGAAGGGCAAGGCGGCGAAGTCATCGGCGAAAACCAAGGGCGGTCGCGGGCGAAAAGCCGCGTGAGGAAAAACGGAGGCGCGGAACGCGCGCGCGTTCCGTGAGGCAAGAACCCTGTGGGCCGGGTTGCCCTCACCCGGCAATCTGCGGCGAAAAACTTACGTTGTCCGCCCCGGAAGGAGCGATGCGAGCACCCTTCGCGCTGCTGCGGGTGAATTGAACGACGTTTGAGCCTGGGGGCGCTCCGTCATCTTAGCCGGAACGATGCGGTTGGATGCAGGGGCGCGGCTTGACCGCGCCCTTTTCTCGCTGCGGAAACCGAGGGCGTGGACGAGCCACGCCCCTGCAACTGAATCGTTCGACCGTGCACGCGGCGGAATTGCATTCCGACTGCATGAGTCGTCCGGCTTTGAATCCCTAAACCCCACCCGCAGCGTCATCCTGAACGCAGTGAAGGATCCAAGGGAGTCGGCGCACCACGTCCGTTCTTACCCTTGGATCCTTCGCTCCGCTCAGGATGACGGGGGCGGTTGTATTTCCATTTTTCCAAAGTTCATCTCCGCTCATTGGGCGAAAGCCCGGCGGTTACTCCCGGTCTCAGGATTGAGCCGCGGCCCTATTGGAAACACCTAACACCACCCGAAGCGTCATCCTGAACGCAGTGAAGGATCCAAGGAGCCGGCGCACGCACGTCCCCACGCTTTGCCCCACGCTCCACCCATGCCCCGCGTCTTACCCTTGGATCCTTCGCTCCGCTCAGGATGACGGTGGCGGGTATGTTTTGTACTCTCCCGAATTCATCTCCGCTTACTACAGAACTGCCCGGCGGTTCCTCCTTTGCCTGGGGACGACGGTGAAGGGTTTAGCAGGGTTCCCCACGTTCCTTTCGGCTTTTGGGTTACTCTCCGGCGTGGGCGGCGGGCGCTTCGCGTCGGACATCTTTTGCGGCCTTGTCCTTGCGCAGGCCGACGAAGACGGGATGCCGCAGCAAGCCCTCGGTGGTCCATTCGGTGAATTTTACCTGGGCCACCAGGCGGGGCTTGAGCCAGGTGACGGTGCGCATCACGGATCGTGTCATGCCCTGCCCGAAGCGGGAGCGGTGGGCGAGCGGGAGGTTGGCGAACGGGCATTCGTCGGTTTTGATTTTCAGGAAATCGCGGTGCAGGGTGCGCAGCAGCGTGGCGTTGAAACCGGTTCCGACCTTGCCGGCGTAGCGCAGCTCGCCGTCCTGGTAGTGGCCCACCAGGATCGCGCCGAAGCCCAGCCGGCTGTTATTGGGCGGCGTGAAGCCGCCGATCACGAACTCCTGCTCGTTGATGTTCTTGACCTTGAGCCACGTGCCGGACCGCAGCCCCGCCTCGTAGAGCGAGCCCGTGCGCTTCAGGATCATGCCCTCGAGATTCTGTTTCCTGGCCTCCGCGAAAAAGGCGGCCGGATCCACGTCGTAGGAAGGCGACAGCCGCAGCGCGGACGACGCCTTGCCCACGAGGCGCCGCAGGAGCTCGCGCCGTTCCTCGATCGGCAGTTTCAGGCAGGATGCGCCGTTCAAATGGAGCAGGTCGAAAACGTAATAGACGATGGGCGGACGCTCGCCGAGGTCGCGGCCTTGGAGCGCCTGGAAGTTCGAGCGCCCGGTGGCGTCGAGCGCCACGACCTCGCCATCCAGCACGGCGTTGCGGCATTTGAGCGCGGCCAGGGCGGGAATGACCTCGGGGTGGTCGAGGGGCTTTTCGTTGCGGGACCACAGCTCGACTTTGCCGGCGTTAAGGACCGCGATGGCGCGGTAGCCGTCGAACTTGATCTCGCAATGCCAACTGCCCCCGGTCGGCACGGTGGGAACGCCCAATGCCTTCATCGGGGTGATGAAGGCGGCGCGCTGGATTGAATCCTTGGGTCGGGGCACGCCGCTTGGTCCGCTTTGGCCGGGTCGCGGTTCCGGAAAGAGTGTCGAACGCATTGCCCGGCGGGGGGTCTGTGACCAGGCATGAGTGCAAAACGCAAAGTGACGATCACCCACCCGGAGCGGGTGTATTTCCCCACCGGGTTCACGAAACGGGACATGATCGGGTATTACGCGGGCATTGCGGGGGCGATGTTGCCCCACCTGAAGAACCGCCCGGTCACGCTGATACGCTTCCCGGAAGGCGTGAAGGGGGAGAGCTTTTATGAGAAGAATGCTCCCCGCCACGCGCCCGACTGGATCAAGACCGCGCCCGTGCCGCGTCGAAAACATGAGGGCGTCATCAATTACATCCTGATCGACAATGTCGAAACCCTCGCGTGGTGCGCCAACCTGGGGGCGATCGAGTTTCATCCGTTTCTCCATCGTGCGGGCAAACTCGAGCAGCCGACGCATCTCGCCTTCGACCTCGACCCGGGGGAGGGGGCCGACCTGCTGCGCTGCGTCGAGGTGGGATTCCTGCTGAAGGATCTCTTCGGCCAGCTCGGTCTCGAGGTGTTCCCGAAGGTCACCGGCTCGAAGGGACTGCAGCTGTACCTGCCGCTGCACACGCCGACGACCTATGCGGTGGCGACGCCATTCGCGAAGTCCGTGGCGGAGTTGATGGAGCGGCGTCATCCCAAGCTGATCGTCAGCGCGATGTCGAAGGCCCTGCGCAAGGGGCGCGTCATGATCGACTGGTCGCAAAACTCGGGTTCGAAGACCACCGTGTGCGCCTACTCCCTGCGCGGGAAACGGGAGGAGCCGTTCGTTTCGACTCCCGTCACCTGGGAGGAACTCGCCCGCGCCGCGAAGAAGAAGGATCGCGACAGCCTCTATTTTTCGCCGGATGACGTCTTGAAGCGGGTGAGGAAGGACGGCGACCTGTTTGCCCCGGTGTTGAGCCTGAAACAGAAACTGCCGAAGGCTTTCCTGAAACTGGATCCTGAACAGGTGGGTCGGGCGGTGCGCATGGCATCCTTCGATCCAACGGACAGCAAGGAGCGCCGCGGCGGCGAGCGAGGGAAAGGGGACACGGCGACGGCGGAAGCCGCCGGGAAGGCGAAAGGGGGGTCGAAAAGCAAGAGCACCCCGCGCAGCGGGTCACTGCGGCGCTATGCGGAGAAGCGTGATTTCTCGAAGACCGCGGAGCCGGCTCCAGGCAAGGTGAAGCCGGGCGCGGACCAAAACCGCTTTGTGATCCAGAAACACGCGGCGAGCCATCTGCATTTCGATTTCCGGCTGGAGATGGATGGCACGTTGAAATCGTGGGCCGTGCCCAAGGGTCTGCCCTATGAGCTGGGGGTGAAGCGCTCCGCCTTCGAGGTGGAGGATCATCCGGTCAGCTACATCGATTTCGAGGGGACGATTCCGCGCGGGCAGTATGGCGGTGGGACGGTGATGGTCTGGGACCAGGGCAGTTATGAATTGCTCGGTGGAAACCTGGGCAAGGGCGACCTGAAGCTGCGCCTGCATGGCCGGAAGCTGAAGGGCGAGTGGCACATTTTCCGCATTCGTTCGGACGATGACAAACCCGTGTGGCTCATCGCCAAATCGGGCGTGGCCATGAAACCGTTGTCGCAGAAGCGGGAGAACACGTCGGTCGTGACCGGACGCACGATGGAACGGATCGCGAAGGAAAATGACCGCGAATGGAAAAGTCACCGGTAGCCCGCGGGGTTCCGGCCGCCAGCGGAGCGGCTCGGCCGCATGGCCCCGGCGGCGGCTGGGAGGCGCGCGAACCACGCGTACGCCCGCGACGAATGCCGACGTGGCTCGGCGGCTGAAGGAAGTGGCCCGCATGCTCGAGGAACGCGGTGAGAATCCCTTCAAGGTCCGGGCTTACCGCCGGGCGGCGACGCGGGTCGCTCGCTTCCGCGGCAACGTGCTGGCGGAGGTCCGGGCCGGCCATGATCTCACGCGCGTGCCCGACATCGGACCCGGGGTGATGGCGGCGTTGCACTGGATCGCGCGGGGCGGGGAGTGGGGCCAGTTGGAGCTTCCCCTGGAGGCGCCGGAGATCGGATCCACGCGGCTGCGGCGCGTGTCATGACGACGGCGCGCTTCAAGGATCTCGTGGCTCGTGTCGGCCGGCCGGAGGTGCACTTGAGCTGGAGCGGACCGGCCAAGGATGCGGTGCTCCAGGAAGCGGCGAAGGCGAACCGCCTGTTGTCCGTGCATCAAAATACGCGCGGCGGAAAGAAGGACCACGGGGAAGTGGGCCTGCACGCCGGCCGCGACGTGCAATACCTCCTGTTCCCGAAATCGCTGCGCGCCTTTGCCGGGAAGCGGATTGTCGGCATCGACTACGACGCGCTCGGTGGCGAACTGAGCGCGAGCGCCCCGGCCGTGACGAAGCGGGCGAAAAAGGCCTCGGCGGCTCCGAAGGCCGAGCGCGGAAAGGCCGACAACAAGATCGTGGCGTTCGAGCCTCCCTCGCGGCCCGCAGCACGGGCGTCGACGCCGACGCCAACGCCGAGGAAGAAGGCGAAGGCGGCGCGGCCGCGCGGATGGGTGAGCGAAGTCAGCGACGCCGTGGCGGAGATCCGCGAGGGGAAGGTTTCGACCGGCTTGGCCCGCTTGGAGGAATTGCTGGCTGCGCAGGGCAAGGGGTCGTAGGGGCGGAGCCTGGGTTGCTCGGCGGTCGGGGCGAGGGCCCAAAGAAATGTCCGAACGGGGCCAAACCAGCGCTACCGTCATCCTGAGCCGGAACGAAGCAGTTAAGAACACGATTTCGCAGTGGGCGCGGTCGAACGGTTCGGCTGTAGGGGCGTGACTTGTCCACGCCCTCGGTTCCCGCAGCGAGCAAAGGGCGCGGTCAAGCCGCGCCCCTACATCCAACCGCATGATTCCTGCTGAGAGCAGCGAACGATCCACGCGGTAGGGCGCACGTTCGTCCTCTCCCTTGGATCCTTCGCTCCGCTCAGGATGACGGTGGAGGCTGTATTTTCAGTTCTCCAAAGTTCATCCGCTCATCGGGCGAAAGCCCGACGGTTGCTCCGGGGGCTCAGGATTGAGCCGCCTCCATATTAGGGATACCTAAAATCTCCCGCAGCGTCATCCTGAACGCAGTGAAGGATCCAAGGAGCCGGCGCACCACGTCCGTCCTTTCCCTTGGATCCTTCGCTCCGCTCAGGATGACGGTGGCGGGTATATTTTCAGTTCTCCAAGATTCATCCGCTCATTGGGCGAAAGCCCGGCGGTAGCTCCGGGGCTCAGGATTGAGCCGCCTCCATATTAGGAATACCTAAAAGCTCCCGCAGCGTCATCCTGAACGCAGTGAAGGATCCAAGGAGCCGGCGCACCACGTCCGTCCTTTCCCTTGGATCCTTCGCTCCGCTCAGGATGACGGTGGCGGGTATGTTGCTCCAGCCTCGCGCCGCATCTGCGTGCGATGCACTATTCCTCGTCCGCCGCGCCGCCGCCGGATGCGGTGATGTCCTCGGGCTTGATCTTGTCGACGTTGAAGCGTTCGACCTTGCCGCGAATCGTCTTGATGAGGTCTTCGAGTTCGGGCGGCTCCTTCATGAAACGAAGCGGGTTCGAGCGCGCGACGACGAAGGTCTTGAGGTAAGGGCTCACAAAGCCCTTCGCCTTCAGCTTCGCGACGACCTCGGCGACCCGGGCATCGAGTTCCAGCAGCATGCCGGCGTGCCGCTCGTGGGTCTTGAGCGACTTCGTCAGGGAATCGTCGGTGAACGTGGTGAGGCGGCGGACGAAGGAATGATAGACGCCGCCGCTGAAGCGGGCCTGCTGTTCATAGCAGAGGCCCATCGTGATGAGGGAAGCCTCCTCGAAGTAGTAGGCGAAGTCCTTTTCCGCGCGGGCGGCATTTTCCTCGAGGAGATTGCGGAAGATGCGGATGACCTCGAGGGATTTGTCCTTCAGGTTGTGCGCCTTCTCGGTGTTGAGGGCGAGGATCTGCCACGCGACCTCGCGCTTGGGCACGATGAGAGCGGTGATCGATTTCGCGCCGAGCCGGCGCATGGCCGCCAGGCGGTGTCCGCCATTGGGCGTCCAGAAGCCCTCCTGGGGCGCCGTGATGGCGATGATGGGATCGAGGAACATGCCGGTCCGATCGATGACATCGGCGAGTTTCTTGTGGTGCATGTCCGAGACATCCCGCTGGAAGGGCGTCGGCGCCATGGCGGTGATCGGCAACACGGCGAGCAGCAGGGGATGTTGTCCGATGGGATCGGCGTACTGTCCCACGACCACGCCGCCCGCGCGCTCGATGGCAGCCTTGGTTTCCAAAGCGGTCCCGGTGAGTTCGGGGAGCAGCGCGGCGCGCGCCTCGGATCCCCGAGTCCCGGCCTTGGCCTTGCGCGGACGTTTCTTCGGAGGGAGGCGTTTCAGCGATGATTTGGCCATGGCGGCATAGTAGAGGGTCGGCACGCTGGATCAATCCAGGGATGCCGATTTCTCGCACCGCGGCAGGAGAGGCTCGAGCGGATGAGGGCCGGGTGCCCTCACCCGGCAGGGCCCGCGAAAGCGGGGTGGGTGGGGGCACCCAGCGCGCTCGGGCCGGTCGGACCCCCACGCACCCGGAAGTGACCGCGAAAGCGGGGTGAGGGCACCTCGCCCACACTGGAGTGATTAAAGTCTGGCACCTCATGCGCGAAATTCCCGATAGGTCCATCGGGCTTCGGCTGCGGCCAGGCCGCAAGATCGACCTGATACTCCGAGGCGGTCTGGGGGATTATCGTTTCCGCATGAAAATCCAATTCCCGTCCCTGCGCGTTTTCACCGCCCTCACCGCCGGTTTGGCCGTCTTGCTCGTCCCGTCGCTGGCCCAGGGTTCGGGGGTGGGTGCGGGCTCCGGCACGGGCACCGAGCTGGATCGTCCGATCCCGCCGTCCGCGGCGTCGGGCAGCAACACCGGTTCGAGTCCCAGCCCGGGTTCGCCGCGGTCGGGTACGGGCATGAATGCTGACGCGGGTGCCTCGGCCGCCTTGTCGGGCGGCGCGGACTTGAACTTCGAGCAGCTCGACGCCAACGGCGACGGCCGGATATCCGCGGCCGAGTACAAGGCGACGGAGGTTGCGGCCCCGACGCAGGCGCAGGGGAACGGTTCCGAATCCACGGGTGGCCGCAGCGGCGCCAGCACCGGCGTGGATGGCGTGCCTTTGAATGATGACGCCCAGCGGAGCGTCAGTGGCCCGGGGATGGCGGGCAGCGCCCACAATTCCGCGAGCACGACGCCGCTATTCATCCAGGCGGATCGTGACGGCGACGGTTATCTCAGCCGCCACGAGCTCGAGGCCGCCAAGCGCAACCGCGGCGTCCGCACCACGAAATAGACGGGGCTGGTTCCGTCACCAAGAAGCGGGAGCGCAGCGAGTTTGCGCCCCCAACGATTGAGTCAGGTCCGGGCTACGACCGTTGCGTCGGCGGAGGGTTGATTGTCCCGGGACGAGTGCGGCCCGGCTCCAGCCGCCACCATGATTCCGCGCCGTTACGTATATCTGCGTATGGTCCGTCCGGCGGGGGTCGGATAGTATCCGGGCGCCGCCCCGGATTCACGGGTGGTCACCTCAACCCGCACCCGTTCGAATGAAACTCCTCCGTCTTCTCCTGCTCGTCGCCCTCGTGGCGCCCGTCCTCCGCGCCGCCGAGCCCGCCCCCAAGCCCGCCACCCCCGCGGAGATTGCCTACTGGAAAAACCTCCAGGCTGACATCATCGCGTTTCGCGCGGCCAACGGGGCCTATGCGGCGCGCAACTTCATGCAGTATTCCGTGGTGCAGTTGAACGACATCATGTCGCGCACGGAAAAGTTTCTGGATGCGCGCGATGCCGATCCAGTCGACACGCTGGGCGCGGACCTGCAGGAGTATCGCAAACAGCTCATGGCGATGCTCGACAACGCGCTGACCCCGCTCCGCCTCACCGCCGCGGGCCACGCGACCAAGGCGGGCAGCGCCAACTTCAATCCGCAGGCGTCGATGGAGAATTTCCTGCGCGCGCACCAGGAGTTCGAGATCGTCGATGGTTACAAGGGACCGCTGTACAAGCTGCACCGCGAAATCGACCTGCGCATCGCCGCCGGCGGGGGACCGCGGATCATGTTCTTCCGCTCGCTGAACCTCGGCGACAGCGCCAACTTCGAATACAGCGCGACCTCTCCCGCGCAACGAAACGAAAAATTCATCGCCGCATCCGCCGCCATCCATCCCGCGCTGGGCGTGCTCGCGGAGCACAAGTTCCTCGGGTGGCGGCGCGACGGGCAGCCGACCGACCAGATCCTTGAGAAGCGCGAAGAGTTCATCCAGGGCGTCCTCGATATCAACAAGGAGACGGCGAAGATGTCGGAGGCGCAGCTCGACCAGCAACTGGCCGGCATCCCGGCGGACGCGCCCATCCAGGATCGCGCGATGTTTGAGTTCGTTGTCGCGCTTGAGCGCCTGAAGCGCACCGACGCCGTCGGCCATTCCGTGATGCTCGAGAACTGGCGGGCGGTGTTCGCCCAGTGGCTCGGCAAGGCGGACGACGAGGGCATTGCCGACGGGTGCAATGACCTGGTGGTTTCCGCTGGCGGAGGGTGGGGGGCCTTCACGACCGACGGCCTGAATGTTGAGGCGCGCGATCTCAAGACGGGTGCGGTGGTGTTCCGCGCCCGCAGCGAGTTTCCCATCCGTGGCCTGACACTGGGCGCCGACGGCGGGCTGTTCGCCTTCACCACCGGCGGCATGTTTCGCCTGGAGCCGCCATCGGGTGGCGCGGAGGCACGGTTCCAGGTCTTGAACCAGGTCTCGTACCAGATGCTCGTGGGCGCGCTGGCTTCCGCCAGCGAGCGCGAGCGATATGTCTATGCGTGGGGCGCAGCCCCCGCCATCAGCGACGATGGCCGGGAAATGCTCTTCAAGGCGAATTCCTCCAGCCGCATCACGGCGGTGGCGATGGACGCCAAGGGACTCAATGCGCTCGTGGCCTACAGCGGGCTCAACGACACGGGCGACGGCCGCGTTCGCTGGGGCTACGACATCCTCGCATTGCCCGAATCGTCCCAGGAACTGGCCGAAAAGTCGGTGTCCTCCCGCTCGTTCAACCCGAGCTTCCGCGCCCCGGTGAACGCCATCGCCCTCACCGAGGGAGCCGAGCACGTCGCCTTGGTCACCGGTCGCGGACTCTTCGGCACCGTGGAGCTCCATCACTTTGTGAATCCCGACGAACCGGAGAAATCCCAGCTGGCGCTCGACAACCAGGCCTACGCCTTTGTCGGCTTCACGGGAACGGGGGAAAACCTGTCGGTCGTCGCCGGCACGCGCAACGGCGTGGTTCGTGTTTGGTCGGCCAAGACCGGCGATCTGGTGGCGCGTTACCAGGTGCCGAGCGGCCCGCAGGGCGTGGCGATGGCGCTGGATGGCGACGAACTCGTGACGGCCAATCTCGGCGCGCCCGGTTTTTTCCGCTGGTCCGCCGCCGCGGGCGAGCTGCTGCAGACGCTCGACGGTGACGCCCCGAAGATCGACCCCGCCCAACTTGCCGCCGAACTCAAGGCCGAACAGGCCCGCCGCCCGATTGTCGCCCGATATCTCGCGATGCGCGACATCCAGGATGCGAACGAGAAGGTGGCGGCCGCGCGGAAATTTCTCGCCGAGGAAGGCCCGGCGCTCGAGGCCGCCGGCCTGAAGGAATTCGTGGCCGGCACGGTGAGCACCACCCGCGAAGCCGAGCTGGAGAAGCTCACGGATGCGAAGAAGTTCGCCGACGCCCTCAAGCTGGCGCGCGAGTGCATCAAGGAAGGCCTGAATACGCAGACCATCTACTTCTACTACCTGATCGCGGCCCGCCGGGCCAACGCCCCGGACGCGGACAGGATTCACGATGAAGCCAAGGCGGCCTATCCGCAGAGCACCGACATCGCCTACCTCATCCACACCTACCGCCAGCAGCAGCACAGCCGCGCGGGCAACGTCGATGCCGCCATGAAGGAGATCGACGAGATGGACTCGCTCCGACCGGACGAGGCGCCCCACGCGTCCACGCGCCAAGGCGTGCTCTTCGATGCCGCCGATCGCGCCTACAAGGCGGGTAATGCGCAGGCAGCCATCCAGCATTACATGAAGAGCCTCGATTACTGCCGGACGAAAGCGGACCAGTTGAACGTGTTGCCGTCCATCTTCTCCCTGGCCTACAGCGTGAAGAACTGGGATCTCTCCGCCCGCGTGGCCGGAGCGATCCTGGATCTCGATCCCAACAAGAAAAACGACAAGCAGTTCATGGACGCCGCGCGCTACGCCTACCAGATGTCGCAAAAGAAATAAGGGTTCATGAAGCGAACGGCAGGTTCTTTCTCGTGGGCAGTCAGCTTGCTGGCGCGGCTTCGTCCTTCGACGTGGCGTGAGCCTTTCGACAGGCTCAAGGCCCTGAGTTCATCGAATGGGCAAGCTCACCGCCCCGACAGGGACCTGTCTGCTGGAGCCGGGGAGCCCTCGCCCCGGGCAAGACAACCGGCCCGGGGGCGGGCCGGCTCCATGGGTTTGAATGCCCGACGCGGATCGGTTGCGACCTTGCTCGGCGGGATCGTCGCTTCGCTTGTTGTGGCCAGTTGGGTTGCGCATCCGTCCGTGGTCCACGCGCAGCCGCCCACGCCGGAGCAGTTGCGGGCGGCGCTGGATGATCCGCACAACATCGCGTTCAACGCCGGATACCGCGCGGAGTCGCTGGAGAAGTTTCGCGAGGCCGAGGAGGCGTACGATCGAGCCGTGCAGGCCGCCCAAACGACCTCGAGCCGCGTGTCCTCGCTGAGTCGCCGCGGCGCGATGCGCGGCCGGCTGGGGCTTTGGAAGCAGGCGCGCGCGGATCTCGACGAGGCGCTGAAGCTGGACCCGGATAATTTCACGGCCGGCTTTGCCTTGATCGAAGTGGCCCGGGGGCAAGGGGATTTCCGCACCGCCGCCGACACCCTGCGCCGGCTGGAGGGGCTCGCGGCGAAGTTCCCCAAGGAGAGGACGATTCACACGCGGCTCGCGCTCGAGGTGCCGCGCACGACGGCGGCATGGGGCGACCTGCAAGGCGCCCTCGCGCAGTACCGGGAAGCACAGGCGGTGCTCGCGACGACGGACAGCTTGTCGGAAGTCGGCCAGGTGCAGCGGGAGATGGCCCGGGTGCTCTTGGGCCTGAATGACAAACCCGGCGCGCGGGCCCTGGCGCTCGAGGCCCTGGGCACCGACCTGCGGCGGGTGGGAACCAGCCGCCGCCGGCCTTCCAGTGAATGGCTCGCCCGGGGCGACCGGGCGGTGGCGCAGGGATTGCTGTTGCTGGGGGATTGCCAGCTGGCGCTGGGCGAGCGCAAGGCGGCGCGTGAGAACTATAACCTCGCCTGGCAGCTGGCGTTCAAGCTGGTCTCGCCCAATGAGCTCTACCGCGCCGACCTCGGCGAGGCGCGCGCCTCGCTCGAGGCGTTGCGCGTCGGCGAGACGCCGCTCTTTCTGGAATCGGACATCGCGGGTGTGATCGACCTGACGGGCTACGAGGATTTTCCCGCGATCCGTTTCGAGGCGCTGGGGCTGCTGGGTGAAATCCAGCTGGCGCAGGGCAAGGCTGCCGCGGCCATCGAGTCGTTCCAGCGCGCCACCGCCCTGGTGGAAACCACCCGCGCCACGGCATCGGCGCTGGAAAAACAGGCGTTCCTCGCGTTGCAGTCGGATTATTACCGGTGGCTGACCGAGGCGTACGTGCAGCAGGGGGACGCGTGGTCCGCGCTCGCGGCCAGCGAGGCCCTGAAGGCGCGGCAGCTGCGCGAGACGCTCACGCCCGGCGCGGCGGTTGATGAAACCTTCGCGGCGACGGTCGATCGGCTGAAAACGATCCCGGCGAAGCTGGCGGCGGACACGGCGATCGTCAGTTACGCGAATGCCGACTGGAGCCGCACCGAGCCGATCGCGTTCGCGGTGACCTCCGCGGGCCTCGAGGTGGTGCGATTGCCGCTGGCGCATCTGGGTGACCTGGTGCAGACCCTGCCGCTGGCGGACGTGCTCGCATCGCAGAAGCAAGCGGTGGATGCGCGACGTTATGATCTGGGCGACGAGATTGGCCTGGCGGGCGTGGTGGCGTACCTGCGCGATTGCATCTATGGGCCGCCGGAGCAGACCAACCGCCGGGTGGAACCCATGTTCACCACCGCCGGGATTCTCCACGCGCTGTTGTTCGAGCCGTTCGCGGATCTCCTGGAGGGACGAAGCCGCTTGCTGGTGTCGCCGAGCGGGCTGCTGGCGTATTTGCCCTACGACATTCTCATCGGTCCGGCGGGGAGGGCGGTGGTGGAGGATTATGCGGTCACGCTGACGCCGTCGCTGCTGGTCTCGCAGTCGCTGGCGGCACGAGCGCCCGTGGCATACGAGCGGCCGATGCTGGCCTTTGGTGGCGCGGTGTATGATCCGTCGGCCTACGACCAGGTGATGGCGAACGTGCCCGCAATGAAACAGCAGTTCGACCAGCTGGTGGGCGTGCGTCAGGCCGTGTTTTCCGGGAGCCCCTATGGGCGCTTTGGCCCGCAGACGAACCTGGCGGGCACGAAGACCGAGGTGCTCATGATCAACGAGCTGGTGCCCGGCTCACGCATCGAGGTGGGACGGGCGGTGAGCGAAGGTCACATCCGGGCGCTCGCGGCACAGGGCGAATTGCGCAAGTCGCGCGTGCTGCACTTTGCGGTCCACGGCATGGCGATGCCCGAGAAGCCGGAAATGTCGGGGATCATCCTTTCGTATGAGAATCCCGGGCCGGGCACCCCGGCGGATCGCGACGGTTACCTGCAGATCACGGAGATCCAGCACCTGCCGCTTCGTGCGGAGCTGGTCACGCTGAGCGCCTGCGAGACGGGGCTGGGCGCCATCATTGCCGGCGAGGGCGTGGTCGGGCTCACGAGTTCGCTGTTCAGCGCCGGGGCGGACAACGTGCTCGCTTCCCTGTGGCCGGTGAGCGACGCGAGCTCGGTGTATTTCATGCAGCGATTCTACCATCACCACCTGATCCAGGGCTTGCCGCACGATCTCGCGATCGCGGAGGTGAAGCGGGAGTTCATCCAAGGCCGCGCCGGGAATTTTCGACATCCCCAATTTTGGGCGCCGTTCAACCTCTATGGCGGAAGAGCGGCCCTGGCGGGGCGGTGAGGGACGATCCATTCCCGATGCGCCCACCCCTTCATGATGAGGGACCGTGGCAGCGCGATCGGAAGTCCGGCGGGAGAGAAGCCGAGACTGCGGTGTTGAGGCAACGGTGCGCCGGGGAAGTATTCGGACCGGTGCCCGGGCCGAAGCTCGGGGCGAAAAAAGGCGAGGCGCGGCTTCAAGCCGCGCCTCGGGGATGAATCACGCCGGTGGTTAATCGCCGCGGCGGTCCTGCTTTTCGCCGACGGCGCGCTGGATGCGACCACCGACTTCCTGGGCAACGCCCTTCGCCTGCATGGAACGGTTATTGGTGGCTTTGCCGACGGCCTGGCGCGTCTTGCCGCCGGCCACGTTGCCGGCTCCACGGGTCTTGTTAACGGTACTGGCTTTCATGAGTTGTTTTAGGGTTGGGATTGCTGAGCAGGCACGAGCCACGATTGATGCGGGTTAGTTGCGGACCCGGCGGGGAATCGCCGGGCCGTTCATTCGCAACGGACCGGGCTCGTGTCATGATCACCGACCCCGCGGCCGACATCGCGTTCCTGAATTCCTGACGGCGCCACTTCGCGAAAGGCCGACGCGCGTCGCCAATCGCCGTGTCAGCTGGAGGAGGGCGGCGGATGCCGGGGCAGGCGGACCGTGAAGGTGGTCACGCCGGCGGGAGTCGATTCGACCTCGATCGTGCCGTGGTGGGCGGTCGCCACTTCCCGGGCGATGTGGAGGCCGAGACCCATGCTGCCCACGGGGCGGCCTTTGCGCCGGTGTGGATCGGCGCCCCGGAGCATCGGCTCAAACAAGCGGGACCGGAAATCCTCCGGGATCTGGCGGCCTTCGTTGCGCACGATGAGCTCGACGTTGCCGCCGTTTTCCTGGGCGATGAGGTCGATCGGGCGGGGATCGCCGTGTTGGATGGCATTGCCGACGAGGTTGGAAACCAGCTGGCGGATGCGTTCGCAGTCCCAGATACCGCGGAGGTCGCCGCGCGTGGTGACCCGGATCGACCGGTCGGGATGACTGTCCTTGAACTCGGCGGCAACCTCCCGGCACAGCGGCGCGAGATCGGCCGGGGCGGGGAAGACGGGCATGGCCTTGCCGAGTTGGGAATGGGTGAAGTCCAGGAAGTCGGCGAGCATGCGCCCCATGGCTTTCCCGCTCGACGCGATGCGGGCGGCGCTGGCCTTGGAATCGGCATCGAGGGTGGGGGTGGCGCAGAGCGCCTCGGCCGAAAGGATGACGGCGGAGAGGGGATTCCGGAGGTCGTGGCCCAGCACCGCCAGAAACATGCGGCGGGCCTCCTCGACCTTTCCAATGTAGCCGCGCACGGCCTCGGCGAGGGATTGGTCGATGGCCTCGTTGAAGCGGGTCAGGTCCGCCAGGTCGCGATGATCGGGACTCGGGCGGGTGGCGGTCCAGAGCCGGATCACGGTGGCGCGCAGGGCGCGGTATTCCGCGATCACTTCGGGCAGGTTGAACCCGGAGTTGGCCCGGCCGCGGGCGTGGACGAGTGAGGCGCGGTCGAGGATATCGCTCGTTTCGCTGGTGGCGCCGGCGCCCTCGGATTTTTCCTGTTGTTGGGCCGGGGACTGCGCGGTGTCCATGTCGCGCGCCGCCGCCCGGAGGATCTCGGCGGCGTGGTCACGCAGGGCGCCGGGCGTGGCCTCCGATGCATCCGATTGGGGCCAGATTTCGCGGGCGAACGAATCCCATTCGACGAGGATGGCGTCCAGATGGGAGAGGATGAATTCGCCGAGTCGCATGCCCGGAGATTACTCATCAGCGGGTGGGAAGTCGAGGCGGGGTCGCCGCCGCGCGACCGAATGCTGGCGGAAAGTGGTCTGAGGACGGTGACGGCAGCGCTTTCCCCTATGGGCGGGTGCAGGTATGCCCGGGGGATGGGCGCGCAGGGGCCCCGGTACCGCGGAACGCGGAGCCGGGCTATGATCAGGGTTCATCGGTCAGGAAATTATTCCTCAATCATCAACCCATATAAGTCATGAAACGATCCAATCCCCTCGCTACTCTCGTCATCGCCGCCGGTCTTTCCGTGCTCACGGTTCCCGCGCTCGCCCAATCCGGTTCGGGCTCCGGCTCCGGTTCCGGCTCCAGCACCGGATCGGGCTCCAGCACCGGCATGGATCGCCCGGACACGAGCGGTTTGGGATCCGGTTCCTCGTCCGATTCCAGCACTTCGAGCTCCGGCTCATCCGTATCCGGCTCGGATACCGACACCAACTCGGGCCTTTCGGGCAGCCAGGGCCTGGGTCAGTCGGGCAGCAACTTCTCGCTGCTTGATTCGGACAGCGACGGTCGCATCTCGCAGTCGGAGTACACGAGCCAGTCGTCCAGCTCCAGCCAGGGCTCGGGCAGCCTGACCGCCCGCAGCAGCGGCAGCGCCGCCGGTGGCGTCTCGAGCGGTCAGCACACCGCGGAGAAGTTCCGCCAGCTGGATCGCGACGGTGACGGTTATCTCAGCCAGAGCGAACTGAACGCCTCGAAGCGCAACAGCTCCGGCGGCACGGAAGACAGCGAGAACTGAGTCGCCCAGCCCTAGCCATCATTTCCCAGCCGGGGCCTGGCGCCCCGGCTTTTTCATGTCTCGAATGCTGGATGGGCTTGGGCGTCTCTGTCCGCCAGCACGTGGGCGTGGCTCGGCGGAAGGTAAGAGGTAAGGCATGACCCCTTCGCCTGGAGAACGAGCTTGTTCGTGACTCCTGGCGGATCTGTCGCGAGCAAGCTCGGTCCCACCGGTCCGCTTGAGTGGTTTCGGCGGGAAAACGTGATCTTCAGGTTCCTGCCTGATAGCGGGACGATGCGCCGTGGCTAGATTGGGTTATGAAAACGCCCCTTTCCCTCCTGGCCCTGATTTCAGTTTCCTCGCTGGCAACGCTCGCGTCGCGCGCGTCCGAGCAGCCCGGTTCCAGCACGCCGGATTCGCCGACGGTGCCCCGGGAATCGCGGGATGCCTTGCAGGAGAAGGTGTGGGCGCCCGGGTCGCCGGGACGGGCTGATAACGACCAGCGCAAGCCGACGCCGCGCCAGGACGGCCAGGGAGGCGAGGACGACGCGTTCGCCCGGCTGGACACCGACCACGACGGACGAATCTCGGCGGTGGAGTTTTCCTCGTCAGAAACCGAGGCGCTCGAGCGGATCGCGGACGGCAAGCGCCGCGGCACCCGCACGGACGATGGCGGCTTCGGCCTGGCCAACAACGAGGGGCGGCCGGATCGGGCCAAGATTTTCCGGGAGCTGGACACCGACAAGGACGACTCCCTCAGCCGGGCGGAGTGGGAAGTATCGTCGGCCTCGGCGGAGAAGCGGTCCGAGTAGGTCGATCGGGCCGCCGGCCTTTCAAAACGTGGCTTGGCCCTCGCTGAAAAGTTTACGTTTTCCGCTACGGGGCCGCGGCCCACGGACGGTCTGATCGTGAAGGCTTGAGACATCGCGTTCGGAGGACTCGCCCTGTTCTTCCTGCAGGGTTCATCGCGGCGCGGATGGAAGGGAACCGGATGAAAAGCCTCTGTTTTCCAAGCCGAAATCGGGCTGAAACGGGTCGTGGAGGATTGGATTGCAGTCGGGTCGGGGCGACCTACGTTGGGCCGTTCCCATGGCCGCTCTTCTCACTTTGCTCGACGTCACCCTCCACTTCGGAGGTCCCGCCATCCTGGAAAAGGTCAATTTCCAGGTCGATCCCGGCGAGCGCATCTGTCTGATCGGGCGCAACGGCGCGGGCAAATCCACGCTGATGAAGGTCATCGTGGGCGAGATGAAGCCTGACACGGGGGATGTTTTCCGTCCCGCGAACGCGGTTTATCGCCGCCTGACGCAGGAAGTGCCGCAGGACCTGACAGGTTCGGTGCAGGACATCGTGTCCGCCGGGTTGCGCCCCAATGACGATCATCATGAGGAGGATTGGGAACGCGACGTGCGCGTGGAGGATTTGATCGCGGCGACGGGCTTGAAGCCCGACCAGGAATTCTCGGCCCTGTCGGGCGGGTTGAAGCGCCGGGCCTTGCTGGCGCGCGCGCTGGCCGGCCAGCCGGACTTGTTGTTGTTGGATGAGCCGACCAACCATTTGGATCTCGAATCGATCCTCTGGCTCGAGGAGTTCCTGCTGGAGAAGAAGCCGACGCTCTTGTTCATCACGCACGACCGCGCCTTCCTGCGGCGGATCTCGACGCGCATCGTGGAACTCGATCGCGGGCGACTGGCCGGCTGGGCGTGCGACTACGACACCTACCTCGTGCGCAAGCAGGACGTGCTGGAAGCGGAGGAGAAACAGCGCGCGCTCTTCGACAAGAAGCTGGCGCAGGAGGAGGAATGGATCCGCCGCGGCGTGAAGGCCCAGCGTTCGCGCGCCACGGCGCGCATCAACGCGCTCAAGGCCATGCGCGTCGAGGCGCGCGCGCGCCGCGATCGCACCGGCAACGCCACGATCAAGTTGTCCGAGGCCGACCGCAGCGGCGTCAAGGTAATCGAGGCGGAGAATGTCACCTACTCGTACACCGCCGACGGGCCGCCGGTGATCCGTGATTTTTCCACCATCATCCGGCGCGGCGAGAAGATCGGCATCCTGGGGCCGAACGGCGCCGGCAAGACGACCCTCATCAAGCTCTTGCTCGGCCAGCTCGCGCCGACCGAGGGCGTGGTGAAGCACGGCACCAACCTCGAGGTCGTGTACTTTGACCAGCTGCGGGCGCAGATCGACGACGACAAGACCGTGGCCGACAACATCGCCAACGGCAACGCCACCGTCACCATCGACGGCCGCACCCGCGCGGTCATCAGTTACCTCCAGGATTTCCTCTTCGAGCCCACCCGCGCCCGGACGCCGGCCCGCGTCCTCTCGGGCGGCGAGCGCAACCGCCTGCTGCTGGCGCGCCTGTTCACCAAGCCGGCGAACGTGCTGGTGCTCGACGAGCCGACGAACGACCTCGATGCCGAGACGCTCGACCTGCTCGAGGACTTGCTCGTCGAGTTCCAGGGCACGCTGTTGTTGGTGAGCCACGATCGCGAATTTCTCGACGAGGTCGTCACGAGCACACTCGTCTTCGAGGGCGATGGTCGCATCGGCGATTACGCCGGCGGTTACACGGATTGGATGCAGGACAAGGCCAAGCAGGCCGCGCGGGCCATCGCGCTGGCGGGTGAGGGCACCCGCCCCACAGCGGCCCCGAGTCCGGTGGGCGGGGTGTCCGCACCCCGCGAGGCGGGAGCAGCGAAGAAGACCAGGAAGCTCACGGCCAAGGAGCAGAAGGAACTCGAGACGTTGCCCGCGAAGATCGAGGTTCTCGAAAAGGAGCAGGCGGAGCTGGCGGCGAAGCTCGCCGATCCGGCGTTCTACAAAACCCAGGCGGCGAAGTTCGCCGAAGTGAAGGCGCGCCTGGAAACCGTCGAGCGCGAGCACGCGACGGCTTTCGCGCGGTGGGAAGAACTGGAGGCCGCGCGAGGCGCGTCTTAGCGATCAGCACTCAGCGGTCAGCTTTCAGCCAAAGCCCAGTTGCTGATCGCTGAAAGCTGATGGCTGACAGCTCGGTCAATCCTGCCTGAGCTGGATGTCGGCGATCAGGCGGTGGCCGGAGCAGTCGAAGTGGAACACGTGGCGGGCGGCGCCCTTGAGGCCGGAGACGGCCAGGTTGTCGCCGCGCACGATCGTCGGGAGCGTGAGCTTGCAGGGGAAGCCGACGTTGCAGAGCGCGTTCTTGAACCCGCCGACGGTCATGTTGGTGATCTCGCCCACGACGTCCTTGATCGCATCGTCGCCGCTCATCTCGACCTCGGCGGGGCTCATGCCGAGGACGCGCGTCGCGGCGTCCTGGGCGAAATCGTCCGGGATGCAAAGGTAGACGATGCCATCGATCAGCCCGACGAACCCGACGCTGCCGAAGACGTGCGGCTTTTCCTTGAAGCCCTCGTAGGTGGTGACGGAGGCCTTCTCCACGAGGCCGGCTTCCTGTTTGAGCATGGTGACGCAGACATTGCGCACGGCGCGGACGATCGAGTCCTGGACGAGGGCATCGGAAATGGGGGGAGCGGCGAGGGCCATGCGGGGATGGGTAACCATTCCCGTATCGGCGCGGATGACCGCGGCTTGAGCCCGATTGTGTCCGGACGGAGCGGGGGCTTGCCGCGGGGCCGGGAATCGCTACCGACGGGCCATGCGCTCCTGCCCGTCGCTGACGCGTGCGATGATCCTGTTGCTGCTGTTGGTTTCGGTGCGAGCCGCCCCGACGATGACGCTTCTTTCCGCTTCCGATGACCGAATCCGCTATGAAGGCCGCCTTGACCGGACGGACCCCGTGCAACCGGTCCTGGTCTGGGCGGGCACGCGCATTGCCCTGGATTTCGAGGGTGAAAAGCTGGCGGTGGTGTTTGGCCCCGCGGTAGGGCAGAACTTCTTCAATGTGTCGATTGACGGGGCGACGGAGATGGCCGATGGGTCGGCCGGGCGGTTTGAGTGGCCGCGCGCGCTGGCGCCAGGGCGTCACCGGTTGGAGATTTTCAAGCGCAGCGAGGCGGAAGCGGGGCAGGTGGCCTTTCGTGGTGTGGAACTTGCGCCGGGCGCGCAAGCCTGGGCGCCGGCGCCGCCCTCTTATCGCCTGAAGATGGAATTCCTGGGCGACTCGATCACCGTGGGGGCCAACAATGAGGATGGGGCGGTCGACCAGTGGGAGGACCGGCGCACGCACAACCATGCGTTGAGCTACGGGTATTTGACCTCGCAGGCGCTGGGCGCCGATCACCGCGCGATGGCCGTGAGCGGCATGGGCCTGTGCGAGGGCTACGTGGAGATGAAAGCGGGCGAGGTGTGGGACAAAGTTTATCCGCGCGCGCAGTCGGTCCGGGCCGATTTGGCGGGCTGGGTGCCGGATGTGGTGTGCGTGAACCTGGGCGAAAACGACGATGCCTTCACGCGCATGGAAGGTCGGCCGTTTCCGCCGGCGTTCGTGGAAAAGTACGTGGCGCTGGTGCGATCGGTGCGCGCCGCCTATCCGTCGGCGCGGATCGTGTTGTTGCGCGGCGGCATGTGGGGTGGGGCGCGAAGCCCGGACCTGAAGGCCGCGTGGGCGGCGGCGGTGAAGGAGCTCGAGGCGTCGGATCCGGCTATCAGCCATTATGCCTTCGCGCATTGGTCCCAACGGCACCCGCGGGTCAGCGACCACCGGATCATGGCCGATGAGTTGGTGCGGTGGTTGAAGGCGCAGGCGTGGATGGGCGGGTTTTTGGGCAGCGCGGGCCGGTAGGGCGAGCTCTCCGGGCGAGCCGGGACCGGCGGCTCGACGGGACGACTCGCCCTGCCATTGCTGAGGTGACCCGTGAGAGGAGGGACCCCGCCAACGGCCCCGCGGCGAATTGCCTGCAAGCAGGCTCCTACAACAGCCAGGTCGAGGCGGCCTCCGGGCTTCGGCCACCCCGGACAAATCTTCCGGCTTGTGTAAGGAATGGACCCGGGCGGCATCTAACAGGGCAACTCAACCCATGCAGGCCGCTGAACAACACCTCGTCTTTGACCGCTGGCTGGCGGAACACGCCGCCGTGCTCCATCACGTGGCGAACGGGTTTGCCGAGGGCGCGGACCGGCACGATCTGATGCAGGAGTTGCTCCTGGCGGTGTGGCGGGCGGTGCCGGCGTACCGGGGTGGGGCGCAGCCCGCGACCTTCCTGTATCGCGTGGCCCACAACACGGCGCTGACGTGGAAGCGCACGCAGAGGAATTACCGGCAGCGACTCGGCCGGTTCGAGGCCCTGGAGACGCCAGCGCCGTTGGCTCCCGCGTCGGACGGACGCGAGGGCGAGGCGCTGAAACATCTTTACGCGGCAATTCGCCGGCTCCCGCCCGTGGACCGCTCGCTGATCTTGCTCCACCTGGACGGCGTCGGGTACGCCGCGATGGCGGAGATTCACGGCCTCACCGAAAGCAATGTCGGGGTGCGGCTGAACCGACTGAAACAGAAACTGACCGACGCCATGGAGGAAATTTCGCATGAACTTCGCTGACATCGAAACCATGTGGCATTCGCCACGCAACCGGCCGAATCCGGCCGAACTGGAGAAACAGAAAATGCAATTCGTTGCCGACCTCAAACGCCGCCGCCGCGGCAATGTCCTCTTCCTCGCGCTGGTCTTCAGCGCGATGGCCCTCATCACCGGAAAGCTGGTGTTGCACGTGCTCTGGCCGGAGCCCGGGCTGGACCGCGTCGACCTGGGGCGCGAATGGGCGATCGTGCCCTTCTCTTTCCTGCCGTGGATCGGCTGGCTGTTCATGGTACGCCTGCACTGGCGGCATTACGTCGAACACCGGCACAACGATGCCTCGATCAGGGCAAGTGTGGCGGCGTTGCTTGACGAGAACCGGGCGGAGCGGACGCGGTACAAGTTCATCGCGGGGCTGCTCGTCGTGAGCGTGCTGGTGCTGCCGGTCATCGTTTACCAGTTGATGGAGGTCGGGAAGGCGGGTCGCGAGGTGGTGATCCCGGCGTTCGTGATCTATCCCGCGTATGTCGTCGGCACGCTGGCCTGGGGTTGGTATCATCACCAGCGGAAGCTCCTGCCCCGAAAGTCGGAGCTGGAGGCGTTGCTTAAGTCGTATGAGTAGGAGGGCGCGGGGAAGCGTGAGGCGGAGCGGACTGCGGGATGGGGAAGAAGGAGAACGAGAACGATTAGGAGAACGAGAACGATGGGGATTTGGGGCGGGATCCGTTTCGAACCCACGAGACGCGGGCGGGGCGGTTCAGCCGGAGGTTTTCGCCCTGCCGGTGCGGGCTACGCGTAGCTGTCTGAGGCTGGCGAGTGTCCTTGGGCGCGGTCGAGCCGCGCCCCTCCATCGACGAAACGCGCCGGCGCGGAATACGGGCCCGGAGCGTGCCAGACCGAGGCGGGGGCGCCCCGGCTCCAGGGCGAACGCGGGGTGTTCTACAAAGAGCGCATCCGGCGCATTGACGTTCAGGAAGTGAATGCGACCTTCTCGGCTCTGTTTTTCCCCAACCCCAAGGCTTCGACACGAATTCTCACCGCACGCGAATCCAATCTGATTTGATTCCGCCGCGCGCATTAGCACGGGAAGTCGTGTCGCCCGTCCGTTCCCTTTACCCATGAAATCCCGCCTCATCGTCATCCCGCTGTTATTCTCCCTACTTTGCGCCCATGTCTTTTCCGAGGAGGCTGTCCCCGCCCGCAAGCCGGGTGACTATCCGCTCACGGCGGACTCGCTGCCGCAGGAGGGCGTGCCGAAGGGACAGCTCATCGGGCCGCTGGAATGGAAGAGCCAGATCATTCGCGGCACGGTGCGACGCTACTGGATTTATGTGCCGGCGCAGTACACGGCGGACAAGCCGGCGGGCCTGCTGGTGTTCCATGACGGCCAGCGCGCCTTGAATCCGAAGGGTCCGCTGCGCGTGGACCAGGTCATGGAGAACCTCATTCATAAGAAGGAGATTCCGGTCATGATCGGGCTGTTCATCACGCCCGGCCATTTGAGCGAGCGCTACCCGGATGACCTCAACATGGGCAATCCGAACAACCGCGCGCAGGAGTACGACGTGCTGACCGACGCTTATGCGCGCATGTTGATCGAGGAGTTCATCCCTGAGCTGAAGAAATCCTACAATATCTCGGACGACGTCAACCTGCGCGCGATCGGCGGCACGAGCAGTGGCGCGATCTGCGCCTGGACCACGGCGTGGGAGCGGCCGGATGCGTTCCGCAAGGTCATCAGCATGATCGGCAGCTACACCTCGATCGGCTACCGTCCGGCGAAGGGCAACCAGCCGATGATCCCGGGCGGCGACCTCTACCCGACGCTCATCCGCAAGAACCCGCCGAAGAACATTCGCATTTTCCTGCAGGACGGCTCGAACGACCTGGATAATCCGCATGGCAACTGGTTCCTCGCGAACCAGCAAATGCTGTCCGCGCTGAATTTTGCCAATGCGTGGGCCGACCGCATGAAGACCGAGGGGCCGCGCTACGACGTGAAGCACGAGTGGGGCGACGGCGCGCACAATGACAGTCATGGCGGCGCGTTGCTGCCGGACATGCTGCGGTGGATGTTCCGGGATGTGGAAAAGTAGGACACGCGTTCGGAGCCGTCATCCTGAGCGGAGCGAAGGTCGAACGATTCAGGTGTAGGGGCGTGGCTCGTCCACGCCGTCGGTTCCCGCAGCGAGAAAAGGGCGCGGTCAAGGCG
>JAEZDN010000129.1 GCA_023433275.1 Verrucomicrobiota bacterium | reverse complement strand
CCAAATGCACCACCCCCCTTCGTCGGGGGGCGGGTCCACCGCCCCCTCTTCCCGCTGCGCAAACCAAGCCCCTGACCGGCCAAACCCCACCTCCCACCGCAACCCTCAACGCCGCCTCAACCGCCCGACGAAATGGAGCGAGCGACCAAACAACCAATCCGCCCACGCAGGATAAAGGCCGAGCCGCGTCCGCCACGTCTCCGTTTCCAATCCCAATTCGTCAAACGCCGCCCGCCACTGCGCGAGCGACCAAAAGTTGTACGGCAGCGCCACACCGAAGCGCGCGTTGCCCACCGCATCCATGAATCGCAACGTCGCCCCCGCCAGCCACCCGTCGCGCGTGTGGTCCTTGATCAGGATGAATTGCCGCGCCACCCGCCGCGCCTCGCCGAGCAGTTGCGCGGCGTTGTGCGTGTGGTGCAGCACGTCGACGAACATCACCACGTCATACGACCCGTCCGCCGCGGGGAAATGTGCGCCATCGAACGCCTCGACCGGGATCGCCGTCTGCGGACGCACCAGCAGGTCGATGCCCCGGATCGAGACATCCGGCCGCAGGGTGCCGATCAGGCGCGCGAGCGAGCCGTCGCCGCAGCCCACGTCCAGCACCGTGGCATTGCGCGGGAGCAGTTCGGCGAGGTGCGCGGCCAGCACCCGCACGCGGCGGCCAAAGACATAGCGCCCATGAATGTCCGCGACCACGCTCATGCCAGTGGGTCGCTCAGGTCGCTCGGAGGCAGGGAAAATCGCATGGGAAAAGCGCGACGAGGCCGCAAAACCCTCACGAGGTCAACACCCGCATCCGGCCCGGCACCGCCGGCATTTCTGCCTTTGCCATGACCTGCCCGGTCGCTTTGCTCCCCGGCGTGTCCGCCCCCGCGCCCGCTCCTGGTTCCAACCTCGAACTCACCGTCGTGATCCCGTGCCTCAACGAGGCGCTCACCATCCGCGGCTGCGTGCGCGAGGCCATGGGCGCCCTCGCCGCCTCGGGCATCGCGGGCGAGGTCGTCGTGGCCGACAACGGCAGCACCGACAACTCCCGGCAACTCGCCGCCGAGGCAGGCGCCCGCGTCGTGCCTATCGCCACCAAGGGCTACGGCAACGCGCTGCGCGGGGGCATCGCCGCCGCCCGCGGCCGCTACATCCTCATGGGGGACGCCGACGGCAGCTACAACTTCGGCCACCTCCCCCGGTTCGTCGAACGCCTGCGCGCCGGCGCCGACCTCGTCATGGGCAACCGCTTCCTCGGCGGCATCGAGCCGGGCGCCATGCCCTGGAAAAACCGCCACATCGGCAACCCCGTCCTCTCCTTCATCGGCCGCCTCTTTTTCCAAACCGGCATCGGCGACTTTCACTGCGGCCTGCGCGCGTTCTCGGCCGACGCGTACCGCCGCATGGACCTTCGCACCACCGGCATGGAACTCGCCTCCGAAATCGTGATCAAGTCCGTCCTCTTCGGGCTCCGCGTCGAGGAGGTGCCCACGGTGCTGCGCAAGGACGGCCGCGATCGCCCGCCCCACCTCCGCCCTTGGCGCGACGGCTGGCGCCACCTGCGCTTCATGCTCCTGTTCAGCCCGCGCTGGCTCTTCTGGTACCCGGGAATCGCGCTCATGGCCGTCGGCCTCATCGTCGGCGGGGCGCTCATCCCCGGGCCGCTGCCGCTCGGGCGCGTCACGCTCGACGTGCACACGCTCCTGTTCGCCGCAGTCGCCGTGCTCATCGGCTTCCAGGCGGCTTCATTCGCCGTGCTGAGCAAATTCTTCGCCACGCGCGCCGGGCTGCGCCGCGCGGAGGCCGGTTTCGAGGACTGGTTCCGCCACCTCACGCTCGAATCCGGCCTGCTCACCGGCGCCGCCTTGGTGGTCGCCGGCCTCACGCTGTCCATCGGCGCCGTGTGGTTCTGGGGCGATCGCGGCTTCGGTCCGCTGCAGCCGGCGGAAACGCTGCGCTGGGTCATTCCCGGCGCGCTCAGCCTCGTGCTCGGCAGCCAGATGATCCTCACCAGCTTCTTCCTGGGCGTGCTGCGCCTCGACACGCGCTCCGACGCCTCATGACGCCTGCGCTCCGGAACCGATTCTGGCTGGCCGCCGCCCTCGCGCTCACCGCGACCAAGCTCTGGCTCAGCCGCGGACAGGGCGTCTACGCCATCGGCAGCGCGGGGCATGACGACCGCCTGTTCATTGAGCTCGCGCAGCACATCGTCCGGGGCGACTGGCTCGGACCCTACAACGAGCTCACCCTCGCCAAGGGGCCATTCTACTCGCTGTTCATCGCCGCCACTTTCCTCCTCGGCGTGCCGCTCTTCCTCGCGCAACACGCATTCTACGCGGCCGCCTGCGGGGCCTTCGTCCGGGCCCTGCGCCCCGCGATCACGTCGGGCGCGGCCCGCTTCGCCATCTTCGCGCTCCTGCTATGGAACCCGATGACCTACGATGGCCCGAGCATGGGCCGCGTGCTGCGTCAGCACGTGTACGGTCCGCTCGCGCTGCTGATCCTCGGCGGGCTCGTCGCGCTTTATCTCCGGCGCGCCGATCCGTCGCGGCGCCACTTTCCGTGGGCCGTGATCACCGGTCTCGCGGCCGGCGCGTTCTATCTCACGCGCGAGGAGGCGATCTGGCTCGCCCCGAGCGTGCTGCTCCTCGCCGGGGCCTACCTGCTGGGCGCGTGGCGCGTTTCGCGCGACGCCTTCCGGCGCGCGATCGGCGGGCTGGCCCTCGCGCTCGCCGCCGCCGCGGCGCCCATCGCAGCCGTCAGCGCCCTCAACCACAGTCACTACGGCTGGTTCGGCACCTGCGAGTTTCGCGCCGCTGAATTCAAGGATGCCTACGGGGCCATGCTCCGCGTGCGCGTCGGACCCGAGGTCCCGTTCGTCCCCATCACCCGCGAGGCACGCGAGGCCATGGCCGCCGCCAGTCCCGCCTTTGCGGAACTCCAACGGCAGTTCGACGCCGGCGTCGCAGCCGGTTGGGCAGGCTCCTCCGAGTTTTTCACCAAGATCCCTCCCGCCGAGGGTCAGATCGGCGGCGGGTGGGTCATGTGGGCCGTGCGCGAGGCCACCGTGCGCGCCGGACACGGTTCAAGCGCCGCCTCCGCGCTGGCGTTCTACGGCCGGCTCGCGCGCGAACTCAACGAGGCCTGCGACCGCGGCGTGCTGCCCGCCGGTCCGCGGCGCAGCGGCTTCGTGCCGCCGTGGCGCGACGCCCAAACCCCGGCGTTCGTCCGCGCCAGCCGCGACTTCGCCGACTTCGTCATCCGCTTCAGCCGCTTCGGCGGCCGCCCTCCCTTCAGCACCGGTTCGCCCGAGGAACTGCAACTCTTCCGCGACCTCACGCGCGAGCGCCTGTCGCCGCCCGCGGGCGAGCTGGACGTGGTCGGCGCGCGGCGCTACCTGCTGAATGTCTGGAAAACCGACACCCTCCACGCGATCGGGAAGTCGCTTCGTCCGCTGCTCGCCGGGCTCTTCTGGTTCGCCCAGGCGCTGGTTCTGGTGCGCGTCTTCTGGCTCGTGGTGCACCGCCGCTGGACCTTCCCGCTCACCGTCGCCGCCGCCGCGTGGGGCGCGTGCGCCGCGTCGATCCTCATCCACGCGATGATCGAGGCGTCGTCGTTCCCCGTCCACACCATCAGCTCGTTCGCCCCCATTTATCCGCTGCTCCTCGTGTTCGTGGTCGCGGTGCTTTGGGACGCGGTGGCGGCTTGGCGCAACCGCGCCCTCGCGCCCGCGATCAGTCCTCTCCCCTCCACCTCCTCAGCCGCCGCGGAGCCGCCCCCGACCGCGCCGACCCGCTTCGATCGAGCCCTGCCCTGGCTGGCCGGCGCCGCCTCCCTCGCCCCGTTCCTTGTCTGGCACGGTGAATTCCGAAAGCTGTTCTGGTTCGGCGACGACTTCTTCCTGCTCGACCAGCTCGCCCAGATGGGCCTCGCCCAATGGACGACGCTCGTCTTCGCCGAGAACTTCGTCCCGCTCTTCAAGCTGTTGTGGGGCGGCGCCGCCTTGTCCTTCGGCGGCAGTTACGCCGCGATGCTCTGGCTGCTCTGGCTGACCCACGCCGGCAACACCGTGATCCTGACCCGCCTGCTGCGACGCGCCGGCCTTCCCTCCCTCGCGGTGATACCCGCCGTCCTGGTGTTCTCACTCACGCCGGCCAACATGGAAACGCTTGGCTGGTCGGTGCAATGGTCCGCCGTCCTGGCCACCACCTTCCTGCTTCTCGCCCTGGAGTGGAACCCGCCCGGGACCGCGCGCCCGGGTTGGTTTTCCTGGCGCCTTCATCTCCCGCTCTTCCTGCTCGTCGCCGCCAGCGCCTGCTCATTCTCCCGCGGCGTGCTCACCGGCGCCATTGTCTCGCTCGGGCTGGTGCTTCCCGCCCTGCTCGCGCGCGACGGCCGCGACTTCTTGCGGAGTTTGCCCGGCGCCGTGCTTTGCGTGCTGCCCGCGGTCGCCGTGGCCCTCGTGATCAAGCTGAACTCCAGCGGCAATCACCAGCAGCTGGCCGGACACTGGGGCGATGTTCTCGAATTCGGCGCTTGTTACTTCCTGCTCAACCCCGGCCACGCCCTCCTGGAATCGTCGGTGCACCCGGTGACGCTCATCTTCCTCGCCGCCGGGAAGCTCGGCCTCGTCGCGGCCGCCCTCCTCCTCGCGCGCGGACGCGTCTTCGCCCTTCTCGTTCTGCTCCTCGCCTACGACGCGGGGAACGCGATCCTCCTGGGCATCGGCCGCCATCACACCGGTTTCCTGGCCGCGCTCAGCTCGCGCTACCAATACAGCTCCCTCCTCGCGATCCTGCCCTTCGCCGGCGTGGTGCTGGCCGCGATGCTTGACCGGTTGCCTGCCATGCGGGTCCGCCCGTGGGCCGCGGGGATTCTCACGGTCATCCTCGTCGCGCTATGCCTGCGCGGCTGGCCCGCGACGTTGGCCGAATACACCGGCTGGCGCGGCACGGAATTGCGCGCGCTGCTCGCCGCGCCGGCCACGTCCGATCCCGCCGCACGCGTGCCCGCCTTGGAATTCATGCACGTCGAGCGAGCCAAGGCCCTGCAACGCGCATACGATCTGCACTAGCCCGCATAGCGTGCGCGGTGGAACTGTTCGTTGTAGGGACGTGGCTCGTCCATGCCCTCGGTTCCCGCAGCGGTCAAAGGTGCGGTCAAGCCGCACCCCTACAGTCAACGGCATCATTCCCGATGAAGAGGGTGGCCCGTCGCGACGGCGTATGCGGGATTGGCATGGCAGCGCGTGATAGTTGCGACTGGGCAGCCAGCCGCGCTCATGCGGAGACGCGAAAACTTCCCGCGCAACGTCGACGCTCGCGACTACTTGACCGCCACGGTCACCCATCGCGCCGGCGGTTCCGCCCATTTCGTCCATGAGCCGCTCCACCGCAGCGCAGCTCCCCGGTAATCGACATCCCCGGCCAGCCCGTCGCGAAATGCCACGCGAAGCCGTACCTTCACCACCGTGCCCGACGGCCCCGCCGTGAGCGTCCGCTCCTGCCGTGTTTCCGGGCCGACCTTGTCCAAATAGCAGAGCCCCTCCCACGTCCGGCCGCCGTCCACGGAAAAATCCGCCTGAAACAGCCCGATCTGCTCGCCTTGCCCCGCATCCGTCGACGCGATCAAAACAACCTGTATCGGTGCGCCCGCCGCCACCGTCGCCGGCGCCTCGACCCCGACGCGGCGCTCCACGGCCGGGGCCGCGGATGCCAGACCCATTCCCAGGACCAGCGCCAGCAGCGCGCCCGCATGCGGAAACACCCTTGAAATCATGCCCGATGTCGGTCGCATCCCGCCCCGAGCGCAAGCGCGTTCCGGGTCTCAAATTCAGCTGGAAACCGCCCGCGGCTCGTGTCTGTCTCGCCCTTCCCTCATTCCCATGGCCAAGACTATCCTCGTCACCGGTTCCTCGGGCCTCATCGGCTCGGAAGTCTGCGTTTATTTCGCCTCGCTCGGCTACACCGTGCATGGCGTCGACAACAACCAACGCGCGGTTTTCTTCG
Organism: Verrucomicrobiota bacterium; assembly: GCA_023433275.1. Lineage (GTDB taxonomy): Bacteria > Verrucomicrobiota > Verrucomicrobiia > Opitutales > Opitutaceae > Lacunisphaera. Next base: position 38,370 of record JAEZDN010000129.1, on the reverse strand, counting down.
GCCCCCAGGGCGACACGCGCTGGAATCAGAACCGCCTGATCCAGGATCTCAAGGGGTTCGTCCACCACGAGCTCGACATCCGCGACCGCGCCGGCGTCCTCGCCCTCGTCAAGACGGTGAAGCCGTCCGTCATCGTCCACACCGCGGCCCAGCCCTCGCACGACCGCGCCGCCGCCATCCCGTTCGACGACTTCGACACCAACGCGGTCGGCACGCTCAATTTCCTCGAGGCCGCCCGCCAGGCCTGCCCCGAATCCCCGTTCGTGCACATGAGCACGAACAAGGTCTACGGCGATGCGCCCAACAACATCAAGTTGACCGAGCTCGAGACCCGCTGGGACTACGCCGACCCGGCCTACGCGCACGGCATTCCGGAGACCTTCACGATCGACCAGTCCAAGCACTCGCTCTTCGGCGCGTCCAAGGTCGCCGCCGATGTTATGGTCCAGGAATACGGTCGCTACTTCAACCTCCCGACCTGCGCCCTGCGCGGCGGCTGTCTCACCGGCCCGAATCACAGCGGCGTCGAGCTCCACGGATTCCTCAGCTACCTCGTGAAGTGCAACCTCGAGGGCAAGGAGTACCGCGTCTTCGGCTACAAGGGGAAGCAGGTGCGCGACAACATTCACTCCCTCGACGTCGCGCGCTTCATGGCGGCGTTCGTCGCCAGCCCGCGCGCCGGCGAGGTGTACAACCTCGGCGGCGGCAAGGCCAACAGCACGTCCATCCTCGAGGCCTTCAAGATCGTCGAGAAATTCTCCGGCAAGGCCCAGGTCTTCACCTACGTGGACCAGAACCGCGCCGGCGACCATATTTGCTATTACTCCGACCTGCGGAAGATGAAGGCGCACTACCCGTCGTGGGACATCACGCAGTCCCTCGAGGAAACCATCCGCCAGATCGTCGAAGCCTGGAAAACCCGGCACCGGTAAGGCTCCCGGCGGCTCGTCTCAATCCAAGCCCACGGCGGACGGTGTTTTGTGGCTGCTGTGGTTCGTCCTGTCTCCCGGCTTGGTCTTTGCCGCCGCGCCCGTGGGCTGGAACCTGGTCTGGTCCGATGTATGCGGCTCCCTTGGAGCGCGGTCGACCTCGCCCGCGGGTTTCTGCATTCAAAAACCAATCCCGAAACCTGTAGGGGCGCGCCTAGCGCGCGCCCGTCGATGTTCCCTTGGAGGGCCCGCGTCCTGCGGGCCGCACCTCCGGTTCGGCCGAGCTTGCTCGGTCCCCCACTTTCGAGTGCCTCGTCAACCTGCCATCCTCAGGTTCCACACCTTCACCCCCTCACACCCTCGCCCGCGCGTTGTTTGAGGAGGATTAAAGGCCCCGTCATCTTGTAGGGGCGCAGACTTGCTGCGCCTTGGGAAGGTGGCATTGCAGCCAGAAGCCGTCGCATGCAGCCGGTTCGGCTTGGGACTTCGAGCACGCGCGCAAAGTCCGATCGGACTCCTGGGGCGTGTTGGCCCGTGGACAACCGTGGCAACTCCCGCGCGGACGGCCGTCGCTCATCCTTGACGCCCGTGCCGAGGTAAATTTCGCCTCTCCGGGAAACCCCGCGGCCCGTCGCGGGTCGATGAGAGAAGAAACCATGCCGATCTTCCGGGCCCAGCGCGCCCGGAACCTTTGCCCACAACCCAGACCCGCATCCCATGAAAACAAAACTGCTCCTCGCTTCCTCCCTCGCCGCCGCCTTCGCCCTGTCCGGTTGCTCCGAGCGCAGCCGCGATGACATCGCCGCCACCACCAAGGAGGCCTACGCCGACTCCAAGGCCGCCGTCGAACGCGGCTGGGATAACGTCAAGGACTACACCTTCGAAAAGCGCAACGATTTCAACGCCACGCTCAAGGCGAAGCAGGCGGAACTCGAGGCCGGCATGAGCAAGCTGCGCGCGGAGTACTCCGAAGCCACCGCCTCCGCCAGCCGCAAGGCCGCGATGAGGGAACTCAAGGATTCCGAGGCGAATTATAAACAGAAACTCGCCGCCATCGGCAATGCCACCGCCGACACGTGGACCGCCGCGCGCGACGATGTCGCCGCCGCTTGGGATCGCCTCCAAGCATCCTACGCCAAGGCCCGCGCCGACTAAGCCCGCCCGGCCGCAAGGCACCCCAGCTCCCAAGGAGGCCTCCGGGCCTCCTTTTTTTGCCAGCGGCTTCCTTCACTGGAGCCGGGACGCCCTCGTCCCGGAACCTCCCAGGAGGGGCGCAGACTTGCTCCGCCGTTCGAGAGGCGGACCAAGCTCCGCCTCTGCCGCCCCACTCCTCAAGGCCGCACCGTCGCCCCCGGCATCTTCACCACGAAGGCATGCCGGCACGGCGCCTGGTCCGGGCCAAGATCAGGCATCGTGACGACCACGTCGTCACCGGCGCGCGTTACCTTCAGTTTCCCGGCCACACCCAGCATCGTGACCTCCGCCTCGTCGGGCAGCGCCACGCCGCGCAGCGTGAGGGTCTTTCCCGGCCAGCCCGCGCTGATCGCATACAACGCATCAGGCTTCTGCGTGAAGAAAACTTGTTTCACCGCCATGCCATCGCGGGACTCCTGACCCACCTGCTCGAGCAATTCATAGCGCACCTTGTATTCGCCATACGCCTGCTCCGGTTGTTTGCCGTCGGTCCACTGACACGACCGCGCCGCGGTCCGCGTGCCATGGATCGCCTCGCCATTCACCTCGAGCCATTGGCCGATCTCGAGGAGCCGTTCCTCCATGAGCGGCGGAATTGTCCCGTCCGCCGCCGGCCCGATATCCAGCAGGAAGTTTCCGCCGCGGCTCACGATGTCGATCAACACGAGGATCAGCTCGCGAGCGGTCTTGTAGTCATCGGCCCGCTCGGCGCGGTTCAATCCATAGGAATGCGCCATGCCGCGGCTCTCCTCCCACGGGTGCGATCCGTCCTTCATACCCGCCGCGTATTCCGTCGTCCAATACCCCCCGTGCCTGTGCCGCGTGTCGCTGCCCCAGCGGTCGTTGATCACGACCTCGTCGCGCACAGGCGATTCATTGAACAGCCACGCCAGCAACTCCGGGCTCTTCCATTGCTCCGCCTTCAGGTCCCACTCGCCATCGCTGAAGATGATCGACGGCCGGTAACGCGTCACCACGTCCTTGAACTGCGGCGTCATGTGCTCCGCCACATACCGCGGCTTGTCCGACAGCCACAGCGGGTTGAACCATTCATAAAGCGAGAAATAGATGCCGAACGTCAGGCCCCGGTCCCGCGTCGCCTGCGCGAGATCGCCGAGCAGGTCCCGCTTGGGCCCGATTTCCACCGCGTTCCACGGCCGGTCCCAGGTGCGGCTCGCATCAGCGCTGGGCCACAATGCGAAGCCCTCGTGGTGCTTCGAGGTGAGCACGACGTACTTCGCTCCCGAGCGGACAAACACGTCGGCCCACTGCTCCGGCTTGAACAACTCCGCGCGAAACTGCGGGGCGAAATCCTTGTAATCGTGCCCGGCCCCGAAGTTGGCCGAGTCGAACTCGCGCCACGCCGCATGCTTGGGATCGGCATTATTCACGCGCTGCCAGTACCACTCGGCATACTCGCCCGTCGTGCCCCACGCCGGCACCGAGTACACGCCCCAGTGAATGAAGATGCCAAACTTCGCGTCCGCGTACCACCCCGGCATCGGCCGGCGATCGAGCGATTCCCACGTGGGCTCGTACTTCACCGACGACGCGCACAACCCTGACCCACCCACCAGCAACGCCGCCGCCATCGCCATCGCCCCGCTCCGCCGCCGAGGGCCTCGCAGGCCAAGCGATGACGAGTCCGCCATCGTGGTTGAATTGTCACGCCGCCAGGCCTGGAGGAATCGGGGTATCATAGGGGTTGGAGAAAATCGGGGTGCTTCGCTCACTGCGCGATGAAGCCGGTGACAATCAGGATCGCGATCAAAATGCCCATCAGGCTCTCGCCGGCGATCAGGCCGGACGCCACGGGCACCACCGTCTTTTCCGCCAGCGCGGGTTTCTTCCGGCGCAACCACTCCGCCACCGCCGCGCCCAGGAACATCGAGATGCAATTGCTGCCCGGGATCACCATCGCGATGCCCAGGCCGGAGGGCGATGGGATCAACGGGCGGATTTTTCGCGGCGCGAATTTCTCGCACAACGCCAGCGCGACACCGAGCACCAAGCCGACCACGATGGCCGTCTTCGAGGAGGAATGGAGCGCCCCGATGCCGTGGGAAAACGCCTGCGACACACCCGCCCACACGACGCACGAGGGCGCCGGCCAGGCCTCGCCACCGAGCACGCTCGGATCCGGCAGGATCAGGTTGAACGCGGGCACCACGATCATCGCTCCGACCACGACGCCAAACAACTGCGCGTAGAACTGGTGCCGCGGCTTCGCCCCGAGCAGCCAGCCCGTCTTGAGCGTCGTGAGCAGGTCCGCCGCGTGCAGCCCGATGCCGCCCGTGACGTTCGCCGACATGATGTTGCCCGCGACATTCCCGGGCGTGATGACGCCATACACCATTTGCGTGACCGGCCCCAGGGCCTTGGTTGGCGTCACATCCGTTTCGCCCGTGACGCGCGCGGCGACAAAACCCATCACCACCGCCAGCGGCACGGCAATCAAACCGGCCCAGAGCGGAATTTGAAACAGCCACACCATCAAGCCCGTGACCACCGGCGCCAGCGCGATGAAGCCCACGGGGAACCACCATTCGGGACATTCGATCGCGGCGAGCCCGGTGTCCGTCCGCGCTGACTTCGGCCCGAATATCCGCGTGAGCCCGGAAAACGACCGGGCGATGCTCTTGTAATCCAGGGCAAACGACGTGAGGCCCGACGCCACCAGCAAGGCCGCGCCCGGCCAGAGCGTCCATGCGACGATGGCCTTGTAACTGACGGAAGTCACGATGCCCTGCGCCACGAGCGCGGGCGCGAGCACGCCATACGTCAACAGCCCGCCCACCAGCAGCGACCACCCGGTGCGAAAACTCATGAGCGCGCCGCCACCGAGCAGCACCACCTCCGCCTTGAACGCGAGGGTCCACTGCGCGAGGCTGTGGCCCGCCAGCGTCAGCGGCAACGGGATGGTCCCCGGGATCCAGTGCATGGCGTCGCGCAGCCACGTGACCACCGCGGCAAACACCGCCGTGCCGCCCAGCCACGCCGCCTTGCTGGCGCCGCCGCCGGCCGCCGCGGTGTGGATCGACTGGATCGTTTCCGCCGTCGCGGTGCCGGTCGGGAACGCCAAGCCTTCCTGGTTGATCAACTGGCGCTTGATCGGGATGGCGGCGAAAACCCCCAGCGCCGCGATCACGGCGAACCACACGATCATCGGCATCGTGTCCGGCCGCACCGTGGTGATCATGAACAGCGCGCCGAACGCCGCCATGTTGCCACCCCCCGTCATGTAACCCGCGCCCGAGGCCACGGTCGTCAGCGCGTTGTTTTCCAGTGCGCCCAGCGGCTTCCTCACGATGCGCAGGGCCTGCAACAACTGGAACGACCCGAAGGCCAGGATGCACGCGGTGAGCGTCACGCCCATGCTCCAGCCCGTCTTGAAGAACACGTAGAGGTTCGAAAGGCACATGGCGGCGCCGATGAGCATGCCCACGACGACTGCGCGCACGGTGAGGTTCGCCTCGTTTGGTCGATAGGTGTTCGCCAGCCAGTCGGCCTCGCGCTCGGTCATGGTGGCGGTTGAATCCGGGACGGAAGGAACGGTCGGGACGGTCATGCGGCGGGAGACGAGGGTTGGCGAATCGTGCGATCCAACCCAAGGGTTATGACACGCTCCCGCGGCAAACAAGCCTTAGAACATTTTAAACCAGGCGCGCCGACTTGGTCTCGAAACACCGAGTTCCCCGCGTCTCAAGTATTCGCGCGACGGCGATGCATTTCATCCAACAATTCCGGGAACGCCTCGCGCAGCGGCGAAGTCGCCAGGAATTCGGCCGCCTTCTCCTTGGCGCCGCGCGTGCGCAGGCCGGCATAAACATGCAGCTCGAACTGAAGGCGGAGCTGCGCTTCGGCTTCCTTCAGCTCCAGCGCCCCGAGCAGCATGAGCAACGCCTCCACGGTCGAATACCTGCCCCCATGCTCGTGCGTGCGCAGGTGATAACGGCCGGGACCCGCCTCGGGCAGACGGATCAGCCGGCCCCAGGAACCCACTTCCTGCGACATGCGCCCCGCCTCGCGCCAGCTGCCATCGAGCAACAACACCTGGAGCGACGCCGGGTCCGCGTCGGTGGGCAGCGGTTCGCCCCGTGGGTGCAGGATCCAGGTTTCCCGTCCCGGCACGAGCACGTCGGAGCGCGCCGGGGGCTTCTCGCGCCGGAACACATGCGCCCGTGACGCCGGGACCACGCGATTGATCAGCCGACCCGTGCTGGTCGGTCGGTTGAACTCGCGATGGTGGATCAACACGTCGATCTCAAACGGGCACGCCACGGCGCGCCAGCCGGCGCACACGCACCAGCGGGGCGCAAACTGGCACCGCTCGCATCGCCGGGTGCCGGCCAGGACTACGCTTCTCGCCATTTCCCAGCAGGCCTCGGCAACCCGGGCGGGTCAACTCCATGCCGTCCCGGCCCTCAATCGGTCGCGCGCGGGCACCGCCGGCGGCACCCCGGCATTAGCGAATGCCATATCCTCACCCGAAGCCCCTTTACCCTCGCTCCCAACGCCCTTCAGGCGACACTCGAGCCGCGCGACACGCTCGCCTGACAGTATCCACTGGTGGATGTCCCGGCTCCCGGGCGTCCGAAACCCGGTTCCCCGGGGCCGCACTGTCGGAAATGTCCGCCGCGCTAACATCCCATGGGTTCCAAACTATACATCGCCAATCTGTCCTACAATGTCACCGAGGACGAACTCCGCACCGCCTTCGAGCCGTTCGGTGCCATCACCGACATCTTTCTCGCCACGGACCGGGAAACCGGCCGCCCGCGCGGGTTTGGCTTCATCACGTTCAGCACCGACGAGGAAGCCCAGGCCGCGATCGCCAAGATGAACGGCGTGGAGCTCGACGGTCGCGCCCTGACCGTCAACGAAGCCCGTCCGAAGGAAGGCGGCCCGTCCGGTCGTGGCGGCGGTGGCGGTGGCGGTGGCGGCAAGAATTTCGGCCCCGACCGCAAGGCCGGCGCTTTCCACCAACGAAACCGCAACCGTCGCTGACGGTCGCCGGAACCGCCCGCGGAAACCCCGGTCAGAACGCGCCATGCTTTCTTCGCGCGCCATCGCCGCGGTCGGCTGGTTCGCCACCGGACTGCTCGGTTCCCTTCCCGCGGCTGACCGCGAGGTCGCCACGACCCCCGCTCCCCTGGTCGCAAGCGACGCGGCCCTCGACCTCCTAAACTCCGAGGACCCGGTCTCCGCCGAAACCTACACGCGCGCTGTCCCCAAATCGCGCCCCCGCCTTCGCGACGGCGATATTCTCAGCGAAAAAGGCCGCGCCCGCGTCCATGGCGGCATGTCGGTCACCGTCGGCACGGGCACCGGCGGCAGCTTCCACGGCGCGTCCGGCTGGGTCAGTTATCACGACCCGGTGACCGGCCTCACCCTCAGCGTCGGATACTCCCGCATGTCGGGCGATGGCTACCCCGCCAGCTATTGGGGCGATTATCACCCCTACCGCTCCCGCGCCTCGATGGATGTGCTTTACCCGATTTGGGCCCAACCCCTGACCCCCGCCGATCGCGCGCCGGCGCCGCTTTTCATGCCGGGCGCGGTCAGGAACGCGTCCCAAGACGCGACCGCCCCGTAGTCGACGCCGGGTGCTCGACTTTTTGAGCGACGCCGCGGCGCGCGGTGCGCCCGTCCCCGATCACGCGAACGGCCTTCCCGTTTTCCGCGGGCCTTGGCGCTCTGGTATTGCCCTCCAGTCGTGCGGTCGTTTGCGCGCCGACTGTGCTGCCGTCCACCGATTCGATCATCGTCTCGCTCCGCTGGACCGCTTGGATTCTCGCATGCTCGAACTGCGACCCACCTGCGAGAACTGCAACGCGGCGTTGCCGCCCGAATCCACCGACGCCCGCATTTGCTCCTACGAGTGCACCTTCTGCGCGCGATGCGTCGAAACGGTGCTCTTCAATGTCTGTCCGAATTGCGGCGGAGGTTTTGCCCCTCGCCCCATTCGCCCGGCGCGCAACTGGAAAGGCAACAATCACCTCGCCGCCGATCCCGCGTCCACGGCAGTGAAACATCGCCCCGTGGACCCAGCCGCCCACGCCGCCTTCGCGGCGGAGATCCGGATCATTGCGCCGGAACGACGGTAATGGAGCATCGTCGCTGGGACACGCCGGTACCGGACACCCCCGTCACCACGAGCGCCCTGCACCCAGCAGAAATGAGCCGGGGCGCCCCCGCCCCGGTACGCTACGGTCCGGCGCAACCACCACTCACTCCGCCGGCAACACCGCGATCAGCTCGACATCGAAAATCAGTCCCGACACCGGCGGAATGTTGCCCGCCTGCATGCTGCCGTAGCCGAGGCTCGGCGGGATATAAAACACGGCGCGGCCACCCGGCTTCATGAAGCCCAGCCCGTCGGCGAGCCCGCGCACCAACCGCCCGACGGCAAACTCCGCCGGCTTCTCCTTGGCGCGCGTGTCGTCAAACACGGTCCCATCCGCCAGCGTCCCCGTGTAGTGCACGCGCACGCGGTCCGACAAGGTCGGCGGCGTCCCTTCACCGGGCACCAGGATCTTCACGCCCAGGCCCGTGCTGCGCCAGTCGACGGTCGGATCCGCGGCCGCTTCCAGGCCGAAGAACTTCTCGCGCTTCACCTGCACCTCTGACTTGGCGGGCGCCGGCGGGGGCGGCGTCTCCTTCGGGGCGCAACCCATGAGGAACAGGACAATCACGCTCAGGAAAATTCGTCGCATGACCCAAGTGTGCGCCCTCCCCCGCACGAGCCAAGAATGGAAGTTTGATTTAGCATTTGCTTAATTAAGCTTTTGCTTAACTGTCTGGGCATGCTCAGCCTGCCCGCCCTCGCCGATCCCACCCGCCGCCGCATCGTCGAGCTGCTCGCGCAGCGGGACCGCACCACCGGCGAACTGGTCGACGCCTTCGACGTCAGCGCGCCGGCCATCTCGCAACACCTGAACGTGCTGCGCGAGGCCGGCCTGGTCGTCACTCGCGCGGAAGGCCAGTCCCGCATCCAGAGCCTCAATCCCGCCGGGCTCGACGAACTCGGCGCCTGGCTGGAAAAGACCCGCTCCTTCTGGTCGCGCCGCCTCGACGCCCTCGAGCGCGAGCTGCGCGCCGAGGACGCCGCCGCCAAAAAGTCCTCCAAAAAATGAATGCCGCGAGCCAACACCGAACATCCACGCACCGTACATCTCGGCCTGCTCGGTAGGAGACTGCTTGCAAGCGATCCGAAACAGCCACCGTCGCTGTTCCTCTCCCATCGCCTGCCAGCAGGCTCCTACATTCAATCCCGAACAAACCCTCTCCTCCCATGAACCCCACGACCGACAACCAAGCTCCCGGAGAATTCATCGCCCGCGGTGAAGTCCGCCTCATCCGCCTCCTGCCCGGACCCATCGAACGGGTTTGGACCTACCTGACCGATCCCGAGAAACGCGCGCGCTGGTTCGCGGGCGGGATCACCGAGCAACGCGCCGGCGGCAAGATCGAGTTCGTCATGCACCATGCCAAGATCGCGCCAGGCGAAACCCCACCGGACAACTACAAACAGGTCCAGGATCCCGGCGTGAGCTTCGAGGGCCGCGTCCGACGCTGCGAGCCGCCCCGCCTGCTCGTCTTCACTTTTGGCAGCGAGGATTCCGAGGTGACGTTCGAACTCACGCCCCAGGACGAGCAGGTCCTGCTGGTCGTCACCCACCGCTCCACCGGCGAGGACATGCCGGAGATCACCAACTACGCCTCCGGCTGGCACATCCATTTCTCCCTGCTCATCGCCCTCCTGGAGGGCAAACCGCTCCCGCCGTTCTGGAGCGCCCATGCCCGACTGAAACCGTTCTACGCCGAGCAGCATCGTTCCCGCTTCGCCTGACCCGCGGTCCCGCTCGGCTGGAGGAGCCTGTTTACCGGCGATGAGCGCGCCCGCGGCCAGCCCACGATTTGATCGCCTCGTAAACAGGCTCCTACCGGTCCGGTCATCGACGAACTATCCTCTTTCCTACCGTCGATTCCTGAGTTCCGTGCCCAATTAAGGTTCGAAATCTTTCCCTCCCCATCGCACCTTATTACTCAGCCCCCAGGCTTCATCGCTCGGACCTGATTCCTTACACCCTCAAAACAAGGAAATCCCATGCCACGCTACGTTGATGGATTCGTGATCCCGATTAAGAAAAAGAACCTCCCGGCCTACCGGCGCATCGCCTCCGCGGCCGGCAAGGTCTGGAAAAAACACGGCGCGCTCGACTACGTCGAGGCCGTGGGCGACGACCTCAAGATCCAGGGCATGGTCGCGTCCTTCCCCTCGCTGACCAACCTCAAGGCCGGCGAAACGGTCCTGTTCTCCTTCATCACCTACAAGTCCCGCGCGCATCGCGACGCCGTGAACAAGAAGGTGATGAAGGATCCCGCGACCCAGGGCATGTGCAACCCCGAGAACTCGCCCTTCGATTTCAAACGCATGGTCTGCGGCGGCTTCAAGGCCATCGTCGAGGCGTGAGACTCGCGCTCCTCCTCGCCTTCGCCGCGGCGGCGCTCCCCGCGTTCGGCGCGCCGCTCGCGCTGCGGGTCATGACGTACAACCTGCGCTACGCGAGCCCCCAGTCGCCCCACGCGTGGCCCGACCGCCTCCCGCTCATGCAGGCGTTGATCGCTCGCGACACCCCGGACGTCATCGGCACCCAGGAAGGCCTCTATCTCCAGCTGCGCGAGCTGGCCGCCGGTCTCCCCGATTACGAATGGATCGGCCTCGGCCGCGGCGGCGGCAGCCAGGATGAGTTCACGGCGATCTTCTTCCGTCGCGACCGGTTCGAACCGGTCGCGTTCGATCACTTCTGGCTTTCCGACACGCCCCACGTCATCGGCTCGATCACGTGGGGTCCGAAATATCGCCGCATGGCCAGCTGGGTGCGGCTGCGCGACAAGTCCACCGGCCGCGAATTTGAAGTGTGGAACACCCATTTCGACCACGAGGTCGAGGAGGCCCGCCAGAAATCCGCCGCCCTCCTCCGCGACCGCCTCGCCCAGGTGAAACCCGACCTGCCCGTCGTCCTCACGGGCGACTTCAACTGCCCGGCCGGAAAGAGCGTCGCCCACGAAATCCTGACCCGCGACGCGGGGCTGGTCGATACCTGGGACGCCGCCCCGGAGCGCACCAATGCCGATCTCAACACATACAACGCCTTTGCCACCCCGCGCCACGACGGCGTGCGCATCGATTGGATCCTCACGCGGGGCGCTGCCGCCGTGGACTCCGCCGGCATCATCGACTACGAGGGACTCGCACAATTTCCCAGCGACCACTTCCCCGTGACGGCCACGATTCGATTTTGACCGCCTTCGGCCGGTTCAATCCCGAGGATGGTGAAGCGACGCGCCCCCCAGGCGCTGGCCGGGGCGACTCGCCGCGACGATGGCCGCGAGGGACGTGCTTTTCTGTAGGGTCGTCGCTTGCGGCGACCTCGCGCGCGCCAGGTCACACCCAGGTCCGACCTATGAGCAAGCGGACCCAGGTTTACTTAACTGCTCTGGAGGATCCCAATTTGCTCTCATGCATCAGACCGCGTGAGTCCGCCTTGAGTCAGTCATGTCTGCGCGACAATCGCCCTGCCGGACTGTCCCGTTCATCCGCCGTTGAATCGCTCTCCCGACCCGTCAAACCCACCGCACCCCGGTCACCCCACCCGCATGTCCAACTCCGCGCTGGTCCAAGTATTCGTCTTCCTCGCCCTCACCGCCGCCGTCGCCGTCATCACGTGGTGGCATTGCCGCAAGGCCGACCGCAGTGGCAATGAGGCCCGGGAATACTTCCTCGCCGGTGGCGGGCTCAGCTGGGTCTACATCGCGGGGTCGCTGACGCTCACCAATATCAGCACCGACACCCTTGTCGGCTGGAACGGCAACCAGATGTTGCTCGTGGTCTGCTGGGAACTGGCCGGCGTGCCCGGGCTCATCCTCCTCGCGAAGGTGTTCGTGCCACTTTACTACAAGTATAACTGCACCACGGTCACCGAGCTCCTGGAGCGCCGCTATCAAAACAAGCACATCCGCGCGACGGTCGGCTCCATTTTCCTCCTCGGGAATGTGTTCATCTTCCTGCCGGCGATGCTCTACACCAGCTCCCTGCTGATGAAGTCGCTGTTCGCGCTCGACCTGTCGCTGATCGTCATCGCGGCCGCGACCGCCGTCGTCGGCGCCGCCTACTCCATCAGCGGCGGCCTGCGCGCCGTTGCCGTGTCCGACACGTGGTGCGGCGTGCTGGTCTTCGGCATGGCGCTCCTCGTGGCGTTTCTCTCCATGCAGGCCGTGGACTGGAATCTCTCCGCGGTGCCGCCGGAACGCCTGACCCTCATCGGCGGGCCCGACTCGGTGCTGCCGTGGTCCACCCTGCTCACCGGCATGATCTTCACGCAGCTCTATTACTGGAGCACCAACCAGACGATCACGCAGCGCATCCTCGCGGCGCCCAACATTCGCGAGGCGCAGAAGGGCGCATACGGCGCCGCGGCCATCCGCCTGTTTCTGGTTCCGCCCATGGTCATCCTTCCCGGCCTCGCCGCCTACCAGCTCTTCGGGCCGCTGGGCGACGCCACCTACGGCACGATCGTCACGCATGTGCTGCCCGCCTGGCTGTCCGGCGCGTTTGCCGCGGCGATGTTCGCCGCCGTGATGAGCAGCTACAATTCCACCCTCAACTCCGCCGCGTCGCTCTACGTCTGCGACCTGCACCAGAAATACATCAACCCCGATGTGCCCATCAAGCGGCTCAGCACGTGGCTGCAGGTCGGCTTTGCCATTTTCTCCGTGGTGATGGTGCCGGTCTATGCCGGCGCGGAAAGCATCATCCAGTTGATCCAGCAACTGCTCGGCCTGTTCAGCATGCCGATCCTCGCCGCGTTCATCACCGGCCTGCTCTTCCGCAACGTGGACGCCCGCGCGGTGATTGCCACCCTCGTCTTCGGCGCGATCTTCTATGGAGCCCTGTCGTTCGGCTGGCCCGCGTGGCACAAGGCCGACCCCGGCATCCCGCGTCCGCCGCATTTCCTCCATCTCATGTTCGTCACCGTCTGGGCCTGCGTGGGCTTCGCCCTGGCCGTGAACCGCCTGGTTCTCGGGCGCCGCGCCGAATTCGAATTGCGCACCCGCCAATCGTGGCGCGACGCGCTCGCCGTGCTGCGCGCCTGAGCGGCAGCACCACCATTCCTGGGAGGGGTCGAGCTTGCTCGATTCTGGGACCTCACGCCGCTACGACCGCGAGCTCGCAGATTCTGTCCGCACCCTTGGTCGCTCCCAGGACCGAGCCCCGGCGGGCACTCGAATCCGCGCGAAGGCTTTTATGCCCCGACGTTGAAACGTCGAAGGGCTCCTAGCCATCGCCGGAAATTAAACTCTCCTCACCGTCATCCTGAGCCACGCGAAGGATCCAAGCGGCCGCACCTCCCTCCTCTCCACTGGTGGCGGTGACCTCGCCCTCCGATCACCGTCCCACCGGTTCGATCAAGTCCCACTTGTTGCCGTACAGGTCTCGAAACACCACCACCGTGCCGTAAGTCTCGCGGCGCGGGGTCTCCAGAAATTCGACGCCGGCCTCGAGCATCGCCCGGTGGTCGCGGTCCAAATCATCCGTCTCGAGAAACAGGAACACCCGCCCACCCGCCTGCCGTCCCACCGCCTCCTGCTGTTCCGGCGTCGCCGCCCGCGCGAGCAGCAACGACGGGCCGCCCGCGCCCGCCGGTTCCACCCGCACCCAGCGCTTGTCCGGCCCCAGCGGCGTATCCTCCACCACCCGAAAGCCGAGCTTCGTGGTGAAGAACGCCACCGCTTCGTCATACTCCCGCACCAAGAATGTCATCGCGCCAAACCGTTGGGCCATGCGCCACCTTCGGCCGCCCGTGGTTAACCGTCAACCCGCCCGTGCAGAACGCCCTTGCGGATTCGGAAATCGCGATTCCTCTACTCCTCCGGTCGGGCGTCCCGCTCCGGCCATACCAAAAATCCCCGTACCCTATGAAGAAGATCCTCCTCACCCTCCTCGCTGCCGCCACCCTGCTCTCGCTCGGTGCCGTTACCGCCACCGCCGGTGAATCCGCCCCGAAATCCGTGATCCACGTCGTTTCGGTCAAGTGGAAGGCCGACGCCACCCCCGAGCAGATCAAGGCCGCCCTCGACGGCGTGCACACCTTGCAGAAAGCCTACCCGGGCATCACCCGCGTCTGGACCAACGCCTTCAAGAAACAGGGCGACTGGTCCACGGTGTTCGTCATGGAATTCAAGGACAAGGCCGCCCTCGAGGCTTACTCCAACAGCGATGCCCAGAAGGAATGGTACAAGGTCTACACCCCCATTCGCGAGCGCAGCAACACACACGACATCACGAACTGATTCGTCTTCCCGTTCCACCAACCAGGCCGCCGCGAGGCGGCCTTTTTTATTGCCGGGCTGCTTTGCTGGAGCGCAGGCGACCCCGCCTGCGGATCGTTCCTGAAGCGCGGACGCGCCGCCCGCGATCAGTCCTGGCGCGTGCGCGCAACACCTCTCCCCGGATCGTTTTGGGAGCGGGGCCGCGCCCGCCCGCGTATCGTAGCGGCCCGTAACCAGGCCCCGCATTCCATCTGGTCTAATAAGTGAGTAGCGAGCCGCTGGCCATGCCCCAACCCCCTCGCGATGGTCGGGCTTATGTCAGACAACCCCCTGATTTCCCATCTGTACACGGCTGATCCCTCCGCGCGCGTTTTCAACGGCCGCCTGTACCTATATCCGTCCCACGACCGCGAGGGGAACATTGCCGACAACGATCTCGGCGACCAATACGACATGGTCGACTACCATGTCTTCTCGATGGACCGTGTCGGCGGACCAGTCACCGACCACGGCGTGGCGCTCGACCTCAAGGACATCCCCTGGGCCGGCAAGCAACTCTGGGCGCCCGATGCCATCAACCGCCACGGCCGCTACCACCTGTATTTCCCCGCGCGCGACAAGGCCGGACTCTTCCGCATCGGCGTCGCGATCAGCGACCAGCCCACCGGTCCGTTCAAGGCCGAACCCGAACCCATCAAGGGCACGTATAGCATCGACCCGTGTTGCCTGGCCGACGATGACGGCCGCTACTTCCTCGCCTGGGGCGGCATATGGGGCGGCCAGCTGCAGCAATGGCGCACCGGCAGCCACGATCCCAAGGGCGCCGAACCCGCCGACCACGAGCCAGCCATCGGCCCGCGCATCGCCGAACTCGCCGACGACATGAAGTCCTTCAAGGGCGACGTCACGGAAATCAAGATCCTCGACGAGAACGGCCAGCCCCTCCTCGCCGGCGACCACGACCGCCGTTATTTCGAAGGTCCGTGGATGCACAAATACCGCGGCACCTACTACCTCTCCTACTCGACGGGCAACACGCACTACCTCGTGTATGCCACGAGCAACAATCCCCGCGGGCCGTTCACCTACCGCGGCCGGATCCTCGAACCCGTCATCGGCTGGACCACCCACCACTCCATCGTCGAGTTCCAGGGCAAATGGTGGCTTTTCCACCACGACGCCTCGCTCTCCGGCGGAAAGAATCATCTCCGCTGCGTGAAAGTGAAGGAGCTCACCTACGCCCCCGACGGCAGCATCAATCCCGTGTCCGGCAATCCCGTGCTGGCCCCGGTTTCCGGCGCCTGATCGACAGTCAATGGAGCCGGGGCGACCCCGCCCCGGTGAGGTGGGGCAAGTCGCCCTGGCGAGCCGCTCCGAACGGACCACCTAATGGCCGGCACGTCGTGCAAACCGCGCGTCCCGCCCGACGGCTCACCGCGCCGGCGTCAGCCAACCGCCGGCTCTCAACCAGTCGGCCACGCGATCCGGCCACGTCGTGACCTGGTCGGCCGTCCGGCGCAGGCCATACCCGTGCCCGCCGGTTGGATAGAGGTGCATCTCCGTCGGCACCTCCGCGTCCTTCAACGCCCGATAATAGGCCAGCGCCCCTTCGACCCGCACCGGATCGTCCTGCGTCATCACGATGAAAACCGGCGGCGTCACGCCCTTCGCGGGCGCGACCTCCGCGCGCAACGCGTCGCCCTGGTCGCGATTCACGAATCCACCCGGATAAACCAGCACGAGGAAATCCGGGCGGCAACTCACCGCGTCCGCCGCGTCGACCGTCGGGTACGTCCGCGTGGCATGATTGGCCGCCAGCGCGGCGGACAGATGGGCGCCCGCTGAAAACCCGAGCATGCCAATGCGACGCGGGTCGAGGCCCAACTCCTTTGCCTGATGGCGCACCAGGCTCAACGCGCGCTGCGCATCCTCCAGCGGCGCGGCGTGCCGCTCGCGATCGGGCCGCACCGGCACGCGATATTTGAGCAACACGCCGGTGACACCGATCGAGTTCAACCACTCGCACACTTCGGTGCCCTCCAGTTCCCACGCCAGGATGCTATATCCGCCGCCCGGCGCCACGATCACGGCCGCACCGGTATCCTTCGCGGGATCCGGACGGTACACCGTGAGGGTCGGGTTCGAAACATTGCCGAGCCGCACGATGGGCACGCCATTCACCAGCCGGTCCGTCGGCTTGGTCGTGTCCCCTTCCGCCGGCCACGTTTTGGTTTCCCCGGGCGCCTCGCCGGGCCACAGGCGGACCGGGGCTGACGGGGTGGCGAAGACCGGAATGGCCGCGAGGCAAACGACCAGTCGGAGAACCGCTTTCAGATTTGGGGTAGGCATGAATTATGGAGCGTCATCCCCAGCCCGGGCGCAAGCCGCGTGGTTGCCTCGTGGACGGAATAAAATCCTGGAAAACCAAATCCTACCCACACCCGTCATCCTGAGCGGAACGAAGGATCCAAGCAGGCGGACCCGACACCGAATTCGTGGATCCATCGCTGCTGCTGATGAATTGAACGAGTTCTGAACCGGAAAGATGCAATCGGATGTAGGGGCGCGGCTTGACCGCGCCCCTTTTTCCGCTGCGGGAACCAAGGGCGTGGACGAGCCACGCCCCTACAACCGAACCGTTCGACCGCGCACACTGCGGAATCGCATTCTGCCTGCATCGCTCAGGCTCAGCTCCCAGCTCTCGCCTTTCAGCCGCTTCCTTATTCGAAATTCCCAAAGCCTCCCCACCGTCATCCTGAACGCAGTGAAGGATCCACGGAGTCGGCGCGCAGTGACTCAGTTGGCTTTGGGCAGCGCGAACGCCACATACGCGTCGCCGCTCTTCGTGCCCATTTTGCCGCCACCGCAGGCGATGACGACGTATTGCCGTCCGTCGACCTCGTAGGTGGCGGGCGTGGCATACCCTCCCGCCGGAAGCTTCACCTTCCACAACTCGCGTCCGGTCGCGGGGTCGAACGCGCGGAAATATTCGTCCCGGCTCGCACCAATGAACAACACCCCGCCGGCCGTCACGAGCGGTCCGCCGTAATTTTCCGTCCCCGTCGGCGCCACGCCGCGCGCGGTCAACTCGGCATACTCACCCAACGGCACGCTCCAGCGGTATTCACCCGTGTTCAGGTCGATCGCGTTCAACGTGCCCCACGGCGGCTTGATCGCCGGGTAACCCTCCGGATCGAGCCAGCGGTTGTAACCCGTGTGCGCGTACGGCGGCGGCGTGGGCGCTGCGCGCCGGTCGGGCATCCAGGTGACCCACTCCGGGCCCTTCGGCGCGGAGCCGTCGTCGTGCCGATCCGGCGGCGACTCGCCGCGGATGAATCTCGTTACCGCATCGCGCTGCCCCGGCGTGAGGAAACCCCACGGCGGCATCACGCCCCGGCCATTCGTGATGACTTCAAGGGTCTGCTCGCGCGACAAGCGCGTGCCCACGTCGACGAGCGACGGAATGCTCGCGGCCGGATTGCCTTCGCGATTCATGCCATGGCAACCAATGCAGTTCTGCCTATAAACCTGCTCGCCCGGTGAACCGGCGCCGCCCGTTTCCACCATCGTGAGGATCCAGGCCATCTCGTTGCTGTTCACGTAAAGGACTCCCGAGGGATCGACCGCCGATCCGCCCCATTCGGCTCCACCGTCATACCCCGGAAAAATAATCGTGCCCTGGCGGCTCGGGGGCGCGTACGGCACGTGCGGCCGCAACCGCGAGAACTGTTCCAGGACCGCGCGATGAGCCTCGGGGGTGCGGTTCGTGATCTCGTTCACGGTGAAATGCTGCCGCGCAAACGGCGCCGGCTTCACCGGCAGCGGCTGCGACGTCGCCGTCAGTTCGCCCGCCAGGTCCGAACTCGGCACCGCCACATCCTCGATGGGGAACAGCGGCTCGCCCGTCTCCCGGTTGAACACAAACACATGCCCCGACTTCGTGGTCTGCGCGACAGCCGGGATCTCGCGACCGTCGCGGCGCACCGTGAGCAGGTTCGGCGGCGCCGGCGGATCGCGATCCCATACGTCGTGCCGCACGAACTGGTAATGCCACACCTTGCGCCCGGTCGCCGCATCCAGCGCGAGCAGGCAGTTGGCATAGAGATTGTCGCCATGCCGGTCACCGCCCCAGAAATCGAACGCGGCGGAGCCGACCGGACAAAACACCAGCCCGCGTTCCTCATCGAGCGTCATGCCGGTCCACACGTTCGCGCCACCGACGCGTTCCCAGGCATCGGCCGGCCAGGTCTCATAACCCGCCTCACCCGGCGCCGGGATCGTGCGAAAGGTCCATGCGATGGCGCCCGTGCGCACGTTGAACGCCCGGATATGCCCCGGCGCGGCCGGCGCCGGGCCCTCGCCGGCGCGAAAACCCAGGACAATGAGATCGCGGAAAACCACGCCCGGCGTGTTCGCCTGGATCGCCAGGCCGGTGGCATCACGGCCGAGCCCCTGCGAGAGGTCGACGCGGCCGCCGGTGCCGAAGGTTTCGATCAGCTTCCCTGTCGCCGGATCGATCGCATGCAACCATTGACCATTGCCGAAAAGGATCCGGCGCTCGCTCCCCTCGCTCCACCACGCCAGGCCGCGGTTGAGCCCGTTGGGATTTTCCGGCGCAAATCGCCACAGCTCCCGGCCCGTCGCCGCGTCGAGCGCCACCACCTTCGACTGCGGTGTGGTCGCATAGAGCACGCCGTCGATCACGAGCGGGTTGCACTGGATCTGCGTGGCGCCTTCGCGCAGGTCGCCCGCATGGAAAGTCCAGGCGACCTCCAGCTGCGTGACATTTTCCGGCGTGATCTGGCTCAGCGACGAGTAATGGCTCGCCGCCTTGTCGCCCAAATAAACCGGCCAGTCACGACCGGCGGGGGCGCTGATTGCGGGGCAGGCGGCAGCCGCCAGGAACGCGAGAAGGGGTGTTCGCATGCGGCGAATGAAGCACGCGTCGCCGTCGTTGCCAAGCCCGCCCGCGCCCTTGCGGCGGTGACACCCTTTGCGGCTGCGCGCGACTGTCGGCGTGCGGCGAAGCCTGCTGCTCCGGTCGCGACCAAGCCACACCGTCGCAGCCTCACCGGGCTCTTGCCAACCCGAGACGCACCCGGCAGGCAGATGGCGTGCCCCGCCCCGACACGCCTGCCCGACCGAACTCGCATGCCTGGATCGCATGCACGGTCCTGTTCCTCGGCACCGTGGCCGTGTTCGGCCGTTCACTCGGATACGACTTCATCAACCACGACGACCCCGCCTACATCACGAACAATGCCCGCGTGCAGGCGGGCCTTGTCTGGGACAGCGTCGTGTGGGCCTTCACCGGGCGCGCCGACTACTGGCATCCGCTTACCTGGCTCTCCCACATGCTAGACTGGCAGCTCTTCGGCGCGAACGCCACCGGCCACCGCCTCGTCAGCATTCTCTGGCACGCCGCCAATGGCGTGCTCGCGGTGCTCGTGATGCGCCGGTTCGGCGCCGGGTGGTGGGCCGCCTTGTTTTCCGCGGCTCTCTTCGCGTGGCATCCCCTGCGCGTCGAGTCCGTCGTGTGGGTCACCGAGCGCAAGGACGTGATGAGCGGTTTTTTCTTCCTGCTCACCTTGCTGGCTCATGCTCGCTACGCGGAAAGAGCCAGGGCCGGACAACCCGCCGGCCGCGCGTACGCCCTCGCCCTCGCGCTCTTTCTCGGCGGACTGATGTGCAAACCTTCCGTCGTCACGCTCCCGCTCGTGCTGCTCGCGCTCGATGTCTGGCCGCTTGGCCGGATTTCCCTCCGCCCTGCCTCCGGATGGTGGCCGCGGCACCGCGGTGTCCTCCTCGAGAAAATCCCGTTCTTCCTCCTTTCCGCGATCATCTCGGTGGTGACCATTCTCATGCAGGCCGAGATCAGCGCATTCGGGCTCGCCGTGCCGCTGGTCGACCGGTTGGGCAACGCCGTGGTCTCGATCGCCCGCTACCTCGGCAACATCGTGTGGCCGCTCGATCTCGCCTTCTTCTATGAACACCCCGGCGCGTGGCCCGCCGCCACCGTCGCTGCCGCGCTCGCCTTGGTCGCGGCCGTGACCGCGCTCGCGTGGTGGTGGCGCGACCGCGTGCCTTCGCTGCTCACGGGCTGGGTCTGGTTCCTGGCCATGCTGCTCCCCGCCCTTGGACTGCTGCAGGTCGGCATGCAGGCGATGGCCGACCGCTACACGTACCTCCCGATCCTGGGCGCGCACCTGGCCGCGGGTGGCATCCTGCGGCGCACCGCCCTGCCCGATCGCGTGCAAGTCGCCGCCGCCCTGCTCGTCCTTGTCGCGTGCGTCGGGCTGACCTGGCGACAACAACATTTCTGGCGCGACTCGGAGGCGCTCTACCAACGCGCCATCGCCATGGACCCGACCAGCGCCCACGCGGAGGCTTACCTCGGCTACACCTACCACGAGGCCGGGGCGCTGGACGCCGCCGAGCACCACGCGCGTCGCGCCCTCGACCTGGCGCCCGACAACCACTGGGCGTGGCTCACGCTCGCGAACGTGCAGGCGCAGACCGGCCGCCTCGCCGAGGCCGTGGATTCCTACCAGCGCTTGACCGATGCCAACCCCCGCTACGCGCGCGGCCATTACCTGCGCGGCCTGTTGCTCCAACAGCTCGGCCGCGCCGCCGAGGCCGAAACGGCCCTTATGCGCGCGGCGGAATTACAGCCTGATTCTTTCAGCGCCCATCTGGCCCTCGCGGAAATCCTCGCCCGCCAGCGCAAGTTCGGCCCGGCGGCGGACGCCTACGCGCGCGCCATCGAGATCCGACCCGACCACGCGGAGGCCCACGCGGGTCTGGGCTATATGCGGGCCCTGACCGGCCAGCGCGACGAGGCCGCGCGCCATTGGGAGGAGGCGCTCCGCCTCAAGCCCGATTTCCCCGGCCTGCGCGAACGCCTCCAGCGGATCCAGCCCGCCCCAAAATGATCGGCCTGTAGGAGCCTGTTTACAGGCGATTCCCGCGTTCGCTCGCGGCGGATAGCCCTATCGCCTGTAAACAGGCTCCTACACCAGAAGGTCACGCCATCGTCCGAAGTCATATTGTTTCCCCCGCCCTCTGCTCCTCGCGCTTTGCCCCTTGGCGCTCCCGCCCACTCAGTAGGAGCCTGTTTACAGGCGATCCCCGCGTCCGCTCGCGGCGAAGGTTAACCGCAACGGTGAACCCACGCCTCTCCCTGCCCTGCCCTTGCTCCCTGCCCCTTGCGCCTTCCGCTCCCGCCCACTCACCTGTTAGGACACACCCCACGTTTACTTTCCACCCTCCGCTGGCTAGTCTCTGCGTCATGGAAAAGCGCCAGCTCGGGAAAAACGGACCCCACCTCCCCGCCCTCGGACTCGGCTGCATGGGCATGTCCGACTTCTATGGCCCGCACAACGAGGCCGAGTCGCTCGCCACGCTCAATCACGCGCTCGACCGCGGGGTCACGCACCTCGACACCGCCGACATGTACGGCTACGGCGACAACGAGATCCTGCTCGGCAAGCTTCTCAAGACGCGCCGGAGCGACGTTTTCCTCGCGACGAAATTCGGCTTCATCCGCGACCGCGCCGATCCGCACAAGCGCGTCGTCAACGGCAAGCCCGACTACGTCCGCGCGGCGTGCGACGCCAGCCTTCAACGGCTCGGCATCGACGTCATCGACCTCTACTACGCGCATCGCATCGACGCGACCATCCCCGTCGAGGAAACGGTCGGCGCAATGGCCGAACTCGTGAAGGCCGGCAAGGTCCGCCATCTCGGTCTCTCGGAAGCCGGCGCCACGAGCCTGCGCCGCGCCAGCGCCGTCCATCCCATCGCCGCCGTGCAAAGCGAGTACTCGCTCTGGTCGCGCGACGTGGAGGAAAAAGTCATTCCCGCCTGCCGCGAACTCGGCATCGCGTTCGTGCCCTACAGCCCGCTCGGCCGCGGTTTTCTCACCGGACAATTCAAAAGCGTCGACGACTTCGCTCCCGACGACCAGCGCCGCTCGCAACCCCGCTTCCAGGGAGAGAATTTCGCCCGCAATCTCGCCCTCGTCGCGCGCATCCAGGAAATGGCCGCGCGCAAGGGCTGCACGGCCAGCCAGCTCGCGCTCGCGTGGGTGCTGGCCCAGGGCGATTTCATCCTGCCCATCCCGGGCACACGCCGGATCCGCAACCTCGACGAGAATCTCGGCGCGCTGGACCTCAAGCTTTCCGCGGCCGACTTGGCCGAAATCGAGCAGGTCTTCCCCGCCTCCGCCGTCGCCGGCACGCGTTATCCCGAGCAATTCATGAAACTGCTCGATACCGCGAAGTGATGCGCACCCCGGCCAATCCAAAGCGCGTGGGCGCGGCTTTGCGCCCCGACCTTCCGCTCGATCCATCCAGTCGCGGCGCAAAGCCCCTCCCGCCATCGAGCCATCAAGGCGCCCTTTCCCGCCAGGCGCTCCTCTTCACCCTGCTCGCCACACTGCTCCTCCCAGCCGCTGCTCGCGCCGGTGAGATCGTCCGCGGGATTCCCTTCGCCTCGGTCGATGGCACGGAACTCAAGCTCGACCTCCACCGTCCCGACGGTCCGCCCGCGGGACTCATCGTTTGGGTCCACGGCGGCGCCTGGCGGAGCGGCACCCGCGACGGCGTCGACCTCAGAGGCTTGGTCGATCTCGGCTGGGCCATCGCGAGCGTGGACTACCGTTTGTCCCCGCAGGCGAAATTCCCGGCACAAATTCATGATATCAAGGCCGCCATCCGCTACCTCCGCGCACACGCGACCGAACTGGGTCTGCCGGCCCACCGTTTCGTGATCGCAGGTTCTTCCGCCGGCGGGCACCTCGCCGCCCTCGTGGGTGTGACCAATGGACACCCGGAACTCGAGGGCGCCGTCGGAAAAAATCGCGACACCTCCTCCGCGGTCCAGGCGATCGTCGACCTGTACGGCGCCAGCAATCTCACGACCATTCTCAAGCAATCGACGCCTCACGGTATCAGCGTGCGCGCCCCGGCACTCGACCTGTTCCTCGGCGGCCAACCCGATGCGTTGCCCGCGATCGCACAACTCGCGAGTCCGGTTTTTCACGTGGACGCGCAGGATCCGCCCCTCTTGTTAATGCACGGCGACCAGGATCCGCAAATGCCGATCAACCAGTCGCACGAACTGGCGGGCGCCTACGAACGTCTCGGCCGCCCTGTCGTTTTCAAGGTCCAGCACGGCTCCGCCCATGGCGGCCCCGCCTTCACCAGCGCGGCGAGCCTTCGTTTCATCGACGCGTTTCTCCGCGAACAC
Organism: Verrucomicrobiota bacterium; assembly: GCA_023433275.1. Taxonomy (GTDB): domain Bacteria; phylum Verrucomicrobiota; class Verrucomicrobiia; order Opitutales; family Opitutaceae; genus Lacunisphaera. The sequence goes on along the minus strand of JAEZDN010000129.1, from coordinate 14,662 downwards.
CTCGCGCACTGAGTCGGAAATAGGCAGTCGGTCGTAGGGGCGTGGCTTGACCGCGACCTTTCCTCGCCGCGGGAACCAAGGGCGTGGACGAGCCACGCCCCGACAACGGAACGGTTCGACCGCGCACGCTGCGGGATCGAGCTGCAACTGCATGGTGCCGGCTGAGTCGTCTCGCAAGGGCGATCCCGGTTCGCACCGCGCGAACGAGTTCATCTCCGCTCGAGCCTCCCTCCCTCGAAAACGCCTCGGGCGCGAAGAAAAATTCACGTTGGCGAGCCCATCGCTCGGATTTGTTCGCGCCACTAGGTTGAAACGGCCCTACGTCGCGCGCCAAAGGCCCGCGATGGATGCTGTTTTTCATTCAGACGTTTTTCGCAAAACCTTTGAGCTCCGGACGTGACTAAGATCGTGCGACGCGCCCTCATTTCCACGTTCCCGACCATTCATTCTGCCCGCCACATGCCTTCCGCTTCCACGACCAAGAATCCAGGGCGAAGCCTGCGTGTGCTCTATGCCGAGGACTTGGGTGCGCTGCGCGAACTGATGCGCTTGGTGCTTGTTCCGGAAGGTCATCAGTTGGAAACCTGTACTGACGGCAGCGCGGCCTGCGAACGACTGGTGCGCGGTCCCCACGATTTCGATCTGCTGATCACCGATCATCACATGCCGGTGATGAATGGCTTGGAACTCGTTCGTGCCGTTCGACTCATGCCCTTCACCGGCCGCATCATTGTCTTCAGTTCCGAACTGAACCCCGCGATTCACGAGGAATACATGCGGCTGAAGGTTGACCAGGTCCTCGCCAAGCCCGTCCGACCCGCCGCGTTGCGGTCGCTGCTGGCCCAGATGTTTCCGCTCGTCCCGCAGTCGGCCTGAGTCGGGATGCGGGGTTGGCCAGGCCGGGGCCGGGCCGGCTTATGACACTTGCAAAGACGCGCTTAAGCATGTCTTTTCCCCGGAAAAACCTGCCCATGTCCTTGCCCTTCATCACCCGCCGCCCGGCCCTCGCGGTCGCGACCGCCGCCTTCGTTTTCACCTCCGCAAGCTTTGCGGCGACTCCCGCCAGCCCGAATGCCATGACCGAGAACCCCCTGCTCGCGCCCAGCGCCCTGCCGTACCAGCTGCCTCCGTTCGAACTCATCAAGGACGAGCACTTTGTCCCGGCCTTCGAAATCGGCATGGCCGAGGAACTTCGCGAAGTTGACGCGATCGCCGGCAACTCCGCCGCCCCGACCTTCGACAACACCATCATCGCCCTCGAGCGCAGCGGCGAAACGCTCAATCGCGCCCAGCGCGCGTTCGGGATCCTCACCGGCGCCCTCACCAATCCCACCCTGCAGAAAATCGAGGCTGAGATGTCGCCCCGTTTTTCCGCCCACAGCGACGCCATCGGCCTCAACCACGCGCTGTTCAGCCGCGTGAAAAGCCTCTACGACCAGCGCGCCTCCCTCAAACTCGACCCCGAGTCCCTCCGGCTCCTCGAGCGCTATTACAAGGACTTCGTCCGTGCCGGCGCCCTCCTGTCCGAGTCCGACAAGACCGTCCTCAAGGCCCTCAACGCCGAACTCGCCACCCTCTCCACGCAGTTCAGCCAGAACGTCCTCAAGGAAATCAACGCCTCCGCCGTTCTCGTCGACACCAAGGAGGAACTCGCGGGCCTGTCCGACGCCGCGATCGCCACCGCGGCCAAGGCCGCCACCGCCGCCGGCCACGAGGGCAAGTACCTCATCCGCCTCCAAAACACCACGGGCCAGCCCCCGCTGACCGACCTCACCAACCGCGCCCTGCGCGAGAAGATCATGGCCGCGTCCATGGCCCGCGGCAGCCGCGGCGGCGATTTCGACAACCGTGAGGCCGTTTCCAAGATGGCCAAACTCCGCGCCGAGCGCGCCGCGCTGCTCGGCTACCCCAATCACGCCGCCTACCAGCTCGAGGAACAAACCATCGGCAGCGTCGACCGCCTCAACGCCCTGCTCGCGGACGCCGCCCCGCTCGCCGTCGCCAACGCCCGCCGCGAGGCGGCCGACATGCAAAAGGTGATCGACGCCGCCGGCGCGGGCCACCCCGTCGCCGCCTGGGACTGGGCCCACTACGCCGAGAAGGTCCGCCAGGAGCGCTACGCCTTCGACGAGAACGAGCTGAAGCCCTACTACGAGCTCAAGCGCGTCCTCGAGGACGGCGTGTTCTATGCCGCCACCCGACTCTACGGCATCACCTTCAAGCCGCGCCCGGACCTCAAGGGTTACACCGATGACATGCTCGTCTATGAGATCTTCGACGCCGACGGTTCGCCGATGGCGCTGTTCCTCGGCGATTTCTATGCCCGCCCGAGCAAGCGCGGTGGCGCGTGGATGAATGCCTATGTGCCCCAGAACGGCCTCACCGGCGCCAAGCCCGTGATCGGCAACCACCAGAACATCCCGAAGCCCCCCGAGGGCGAGCCCACGCTGATGACCCACGACGAGGTCAACACGATGTTCCACGAGTTCGGCCACACCCTGCACGGTCTGTTCTCCGCCGTGAAATACCCGCGCTTCGCCGGCACGATCGTCCCCCGCGACTTCGTGGAGTTTCCCTCGCAGGTGAACGAGATGTGGGCCACCTGGCCCGAGATCCTCCGGAACTACGCCAAGCACTACCAAACCGGCGAACCCATCCCGCAACCGCTCCTCGACAAGATCGCCGCCGCCGCGAAGTTCGACCAGGGTTTCAAGACCACCGAATACCTCGCCGCCACCCTCATCGACCAGGCGTGGCATCAGTTGAAGCCCGACCAGGTCCCCGACGCCGCCGGCGTCCTGGACTTCGAGGCCGCGGCCCTCCGCAAGGCCGGGCTCGATTTCGCCCCGGTCCCGCCGCGCTACCGCAGCACGTATTTTTCCCACGTCTTCGCCGGCGGGTACTCGGCCGGCTACTATTCCTATTTCTGGAGCGAGGTGCTCGACGCCCAGACCGTCGAGTGGATCAAGAAAAACGGCGGCCTCACGCGCGCCAATGGCGACCGGTTCCGTTCGGCCCTACTCTCACGCGGCGGCAGCCGCGAGGCCCTGGACCTTTTCCGCGATTTCACCGGCGCCGACCCCGACATCCGGCCGCTGTTCGTCCGCCGCGGCCTCGCGCCGGAATAATCGGTATTTCCAACGTTTTCACAGAAGCACACGAGACAAACGCCAAAATATCTGCTACTTGTTCCGTTATAAGTGCATGACCTCGCCTGCTTCGACCACGACCAACCAGGCCGGCCCGCGTAAATCCCTGCGCGTGCTTTATGCCGACGACATGCGCGAACTGCGCCAACTGTTGGAAATCGTGCTCGGCCGCGACGGCCACAAGGTCGACTCGGTGCACGATGGCAAGCTCGCGCTCGAGATGCTCAAGCGCGACCCGAGCGCCTACGACGTGGTCATCACCGACCATCACATGCCGACCATCAGCGGCCTGGAACTCGTCGCCGAATTGCGCGCCTTCAAGTATCCCGGCCGCATCATCGTTTTCAGTTCCGAGCTCAGCATGGCCGTCGACGCCGCCTACCGTCGGCATCGCGTGGATCATATCCTCCCGAAGCCGATCTTCCCGTCCGACCTCCGCGCCATCTTCGCGACGCTTTGATCGTCCCATCATAAGGTGGGGCTCGGTTCCGAATGACAGGGGTCGAGCTTGCTCGGTCCTCGGACGATCCCGTTTCGACCCCGAAGAAACTGCCCTCCTGATATCGGGCGGAGTTAAACCTGGGAGAACTCAAGACACACCCGCCGCCGTCATCCTGACCGGCGCGAAGGATCCAAGGGAAAGGACGCATGCGCACCAACTCCTCGAATCCTTCACCGAGTTCCACCATGCCCGTGGCGAGGAATCGCCCTCCCGATGACCACTCGCCTCCCGTCCCGAAACCGATCCAGCCCATCGGCGTGATACGAACGATCCCGCGCGAAAATCCGAAAGCGGTTGAATCCTCGCCCGCAACTTGGGAATAACCCATCCACATGCCGCGCCTCGCTTTTCCGCTCCTACTCCTCGTCCTCCTCCTCGGCGGCTGCAGCTCGATCGACACCCAGGTCGACCAGAACAAGCAACTCCACCAGGTCCAGCGGTTCTTCGTCCTCGCCAATCCCAGCGACAGCCGCGCCATCGACCGGCACATCGTCAACGCGCTCCGCGCCCACGGCCTCACCGCCGAGTCCGGCCCGCGCACCATGATGCCAGACGACACCCAGGCCATGATCCATTACGTGGACAACTGGACCTGGGACTTCGGCGATCGCCTCGTCTACCTCCAGATCCGCGTGCGCGACCTGCGTTCAGGCGAACCACTCGGCACCATGGAATACGCTGCGAAAATTCCCGGCCGCCAGCCCGTGGCCCGCGTGGTGTCCGATCTCGTCGACCGCCTGTTTGGCCCGGCGAAATAGTCGTTGCGACCAGGCGACAAGTTTTCGCGCCGAGCTCCCTGCAAAGTCGGTTTGTGACACACAAAGAGTGTGCCCGCCGCCGCTCTGGGGAGTTCGATCATTATGCGCTCCCGCGTCCTCATGCGAATCCGCTTTCTCCCGCTGGTCCTGGCCCTCGCCTCGCCCGGCTTCGCCGCCCTCACGTCGATCAACTCGCCTGATCCGGAGCCCTTGGAAGGCACCTGGAGCGGAACCGTGTCCGCGCCCCAGGGCGAGGCCGCCCCGATCGCCTTCGAGTTCCGCCGCACCGCGTCCGGCGCGCTCGGCTTCCATCTCCACTTTCCCACGATGTTCACGCACCACGCCGACCTCGGCGTGACCGTCGAGCCGGCCGGCCCCGGCCAGTACATCATCAACTCCCCTTTCCCCATCCGCCTCCAACTCGATGGCGGCCGGCTGACCGGCGACTTCACCGCCGCCGGGCTGCCCCTCGACCTCCGCCGCGACGCCCCCGTGCCGGCTCGGATCGAAGCCCCCGAGCCGCCCCCGGCCCCGGCCCCGCTCTGGAAATATTCCCTGGGTGCCGGGACCTGGGCGCCGCCCGTCGCCGACGGCGGGATCGTCTATCTCGGCGCGGGCGATGGCCGCTTTCACGCCGTGCAAGGGAAGGATGGCACTGCGCTTTGGGTCTGGCCCGGCACGACGCCCATCGACGGACGCGCCGCGCTGGACGATGTCGCCGCCTATTTCCTGGATACCCGCGCCAACCTCGTGGCACTCGACCGCAAGACCGGCGGGTTCCGCTGGCGGCTCGCGCTTCACAACGAGTTTCTCGCCGGCAGCTCGGTGCCCGATAATCCCACATTCAACCACCGCGCCGCGTCGCCGCTCGTCCACGAGGGCGTCCTGTACATCGGCTCCAGCGATGGCGGGCTCTACGCGATCGATCCCCAAGCCGGCGCCATCCTGTGGCGACACGATGCGCGCGCCCCCATCTATTCGGGGGTCGCGCTGCACGGTCCCGACACGCTCATGTTCGGCACAATGGATGGCTCAGTCGTGCTTCTGGACCGGCGCACCCGCCGCGAAACCATTCGCGTGCAGACCGGTGGCGCGGTGGTCACCACGCCGGTCATTGCCCACGGTCGCCTCATCGCGGGCAGCCGCGACTACCTGCTCCACGCCTTCGATGCCACGCGCGGCACGCCTGCTTGGAAGTTTTCCTATTGGTTCTCGTGGATCGAATCGACGCCATCCGTCCACGACGGCCTCCTGTATCTCGGCGGTTCCGACTTTGCGCGCGTCAGCGCGATCGATCCGGTGAGCGGCCGCGCCCGGTGGAGTACCATCGTTCACGGCCTCAGCTGGGGTACGCCGCTCGTGACGGAGCGCCATGTCTTCGCCGGCACCGTGAATCAAAACATGCCCGGCACGCTCATCGAGCACCACGCCGGCCTCGTCAAACTCGACCGCGACACCGGAGCCGTGCAATGGCGGCTGACCCTGCCGGCGGCCGCCCAAGGTCGCTTCGCCGGTTACGCCGGCGGCCCCGTACTCGCCGACAACAAAGTCATCGTCGCCGGCCTCGACGGTTTCCTCACCGCCTACCCGGTGGAGTGATGGCCGGCCCCCCATCTTTTGCAGGGGCGCGCCTTGTGCGCGCCCAGTCGTGGTCATCCCCCTACTCGGGAACGTTCACCCCAACACCTTCGCTCGCTCCGCCGCCGTCAGCTCCCGCCACCGACCCGGTGCCAAATCGCCCAATTCGAACTTCTCGATCCGCACCCGCAGCAAGCGCAGCGTCGGATGTCCCACCGCCGCCGTCATCCGGCGCACCTGGCGGTTCTTTCCTTCGGTGAGCTCGATCGACACCCAGCTGTCGGGCACCGTTTTTCGCACCCGGATCGGCGGATCGCGCGGAGCGACCTCCGGAGCTGGCTCCAATCGCCGGGCCACACACGGACGCGTCCGATAATCGCCGATCATCACGCCCGTAGCCAGGCGCGCCAGCGCCTCGTCCTGCGGCACGCCTTCGACCTGCACCCAATACTCGCGCCGGTGCCCGGCCTCGGGATCGAGCAGCCGCGAATTCAAACCCGGTTCATCCGACAGCAACAACAGGCCTTCCGAATCCGCGTCCAGCCGCCCCAGCGCATACACCGCTCGCGGCAGCTTGAAATCCGCCAGCGTCCGCCACCGCGATCCCGGCTCCGGCGTGAACTGCGAGAGCACGCCATAGGGCTTGTTGAGGGCGAGGAGCATGAGGGGCCGCAGTCAGTTATTGGTTATGCGTTATTGGTTATTCGGCCAAACGGTAGGCGGAGCGAGCATGCCCCCTTCGCCGCCGCAATCGCAACGTCCCAATGACTGATAACTCATAACCATTAACAGGTGCGGCGCGGCCGCACGCTCTCCCCAATAACCAGGAACAATTAACCGATAACCGCGCTGAGCGCACCCGCGCTCAGCGCTTCAGCCTCGCCCAGGTGAAATTCGGATTCCGTCCGTCGCGCACGCTCAGCCGGATCCACATCAGCGCCAGCGGCTCCAGGCTGCGCGCCATCCCCAACCCGCCCGTGTCGACCGGCTCGAAACCCAGGTCCTTCGCGAGCTGTTCCACCACTTCCTTGGCCTCGTCGTCATCACTGCAGAAAAACATCACCGGCTTCAGTTCCCCATAACCCGGGTAACTCGAATCCGCGAAATTCTCCCACCCATACGTGTTGAACGCCTTCGCCACGCGCGCCCCGGTCGCCAGCCGCGCAATCTCCTCGGCGCCCGAGGTCGAGGAACCGAGCGAGAGTCCCAGGCTGCCCTCGGCGTTCAGCGACAACGGATTCGTGCAGTCGATCAGGATCTTCCCCCGCACGTCACCCATCGCGTTGATCACCGACGGCACCGCGTCCCACGGCGTCGCCAGCACCACCACGTCCGCGCTGCGCACCGCATCGGGCACGACGCTCGACGTCGCCGCCCCGCCGATCTCCGCCAACGGTGGCTTCGTCTTGCCCCCGGCCGGATCCCGCACGCCGAAAATGATGGCATGCCCCGCCTTCGCCCAACTCCGACCAAGCGCACCGCCGACGTTTCCCGCCCCGATGATCGCGATTTTCATGGTGCGCGCAGGTTGACCTCCCGTCAGGTTTTGGCAACCACGACGGCGGCAACATAGTGTCAAAATCCCATGCCTCTTCCCGACTCCATCGCCGCGCTGCCCCGACGCGCCAACGAGCTCCGCGATCTCCTCGTCAAATGGTGCAACCAGAACTCCGGCAGCGCGAGCCCCGCCGGCCTGGCCGCCATGCTGAAACTGCTCCACGCCGACTTCAGCCGGCTGGGCCCCACCGAGGCCGTCTCCCTCGCCGGCACCTCCGCCCAGGCGCTGCGCGTGCGCGTGCGTCCCACCGCGCCCCTGCAGCTGCTCATCAGCGGACATTACGACACCGTCTATGACGCCGACCATCCCTTCCAAACCTGCACGCTCCTGTCGCCGGAACGCCTTCGCGGTCCGGGCGCCTCCGACATGAAGGGCGGCCTCGTCGTGATGCTCGCCGCCCTCCAGGCCTTCGAGAAAACCCCGCACGCCGCGCGTCTCGGTTACGAAATCCTGCTCGGCCCCGACGAGGAAACCGGCTCCCAGGGAACCGCGCCCCTGCTCGAGGAGGCGGCCAGGCGCCACCGCTTCGCCCTCGTCTTCGAGCCGGCGCGCGCCAACGGCGACCTCGTCAAGTCCCGCAAGGGCACCGGCATCTTCACCCTCACCTGCCACGGTCGCGCCGCCCACGCCGGCCGCGCCCCCGAGGCGGGCCGCAACGCGATCCTCGCCCTCTGCGACATCCTGCCCAAGGCCGAGGCCCTCACCGCGGAACTGCCCGGAGTGATGGTCAACGTTGGCGCCATCCGCGGCGGCGGCGCCGCCAACATCGTGCCCGACTTCGCCGAGGCCGTGATCAACGCCCGCGTCACCCGCCTGGGCGACGACGCCACCTTCCTGCGCCGCCTCCACGAGATCTGCGCGCCCTGGCACGCGCGCGAGGGCTACCGCTTCGAGATCGGCGGCGGCTTCAACCGCGGCCCCAAGGTCGAAACCCCCGCCGAAACCGCCCTCTTTGCCGAATGGCGCAAGGGCGCGCGCTCCCTCGGCGTCGAACTCGACTGGCAACACGTGGGCGGCGGCTCCGACGGCAACATCCTCTCGGCCGCCGGCCTGCCCAACCTCGATGGCCTCGGCTGCGTGGGCGACAACCTGCACAGCCCCGAGGAATACTGTCATCTCCCCAGCCTCACCCAGCGCGCCCAGTTCGCCGCCCTCTTCCTCCACCGCGTCGCCGCCGGCGAAATCGCCCTCCCCGCGAAGGGCTGAGGGCTTCGGCTCTTCCTTGGAGCCACGGCGACCCCGCCATGGGTTCGTTTCGATCTCTTGGATTTCCTTCCGTTTGTAGGGGCGCGGCTCGACCGCGCCCTGATGCCGGGGCGCACGTCCCGATCGCCGCCCGCCCCCGACTCCGCATTCATCGCCAACCCTGGAGGAGGAGCGCGCTCACCCCTGGAGCCGGGGCGCCCTCGCCCCGGTTGGACATCATTCACGCCGCGCGCAAATCACGCCGGCGCGCGCCCATCCCGAAGCCCAGGTAGGGGCGCAGACTTGCTGCGCCCTTCGCACCCTCGCGGCGCAAGCCTGCAGTCGCAGCAATACCACGCCGTCCGAAGACGCCATTCCCCGCAAAGGTCGGGCTAGCTCGACCCTCGGGATATCACCTCGCCTCCATCCGACCCAACTACCGCCATTCACCCTCACTCCGCCCGATGACAAAAACTCTCGTCCAGTCGCCGCAACCGCCGCGCTAGATCCCGCGCAATATTCAACATCACGACCGCGTACTGGTCGGGTCGCTCCCGGTAGAGTTTGTAGAAATCCATCCCCTTGAGCGAATACACCCGCGTGTCCTCCAGCGCCACCACACTGGCGGACCGCACCACGCTCTCCACCAAGCTCATCTCGCCGAAAAATTCCCCCGGACCGAATTCCGCCAGCTGCACCGCCCCCGGTTCCTTGATCACGCGCACGCGTCCGCTCCGCACGGCGAATAGCCGGTCACCCTTCTCCCCCTCGCGCACGATCACCGCACCGGCCGGAAAGGCCTCCTCCCTCGCCAAGCCGGTGAGCATCGCCATCGCCGCCTCATCGAGACCCGCCATCACGGGAAGCCGTTGAAGAAATTGGTCGATCGAGGCGGTCATGGGGTGGGGAGCCGTTCCCGGTAACAGCTCCAAGCTGCGACCCCACGCGCCCGAATGCAACGCCCGTCCGTGCCCAACACTTCACCCATGAGGGCAAGCCCGCGCTCCGCGCAGCCTCGTCTCTCATTGTGAAGCCCGCATAATTCAGGGCCCAGATGAACACAGATCAGGATGGCTTACCGCGGTTAAGAGCTCGCGGTTGGCATTCACCATCCAGTGAAAGGAAACGCGAGGGCATTGGTGAGGCCAGCCTGCCTCCGCATCTGTGCTCTCGGTGTTCGTCTGTGGTTAAACAGCATGAGTCCGGATGAAGGCAGTCGCGCGCAGCGACCGGATGCGCGGCGTTGGTCCGACGGCGGGTGAAGCCTACGCCCTACGGCACCACGTACCAATACACCGCCGCCCAATGGCACACGCTCCCACCCAGCACGAACAGGTGCCAGATCGCATGATGATACGGCAGACTGCGCCACAGGTAGAACACGGCCCCTCCGGTATAACATAACCCGCCCGCCACCAGCAGCGCCAACCCGCCCGCCGGCAGGCCCGCCATCAACGGCTTGATCGCAATCATCACCAACCAGCCCATCGCGATGTAGATCAGCGTCGACGCCACGCGAAACCGTCCCGCAAACCAGAACTTCATCGCCACGCCCACCGCCGCCAGTCCCCACACCACGCCAAACAGGCTCCAACCCCAAGGTCCGCGCAGCGTGACCAGCACGAACGGCGTGTATGTGCCCGCGATCAGCAGGAAGATCGCCGCATGGTCGAATTTCCGCAGCAAGACCTGCCGCCTCTCGTCGGTGGCGCTGTGGTACAACGTCGACGCCGTGTACAACAGCACGAGAGTCACCCCGAAAATCGCCGAACTCACCACCTGCCACGCGTCCCCATGCCGGCTCGACGCCACCACCAGTAACACGAGTCCCACCAAACCGAGCACCGCGCCCACGCCATGCGTCAGCAGGTTCGCGAGCTCCTCCCGCGGCGGATAGGGCGCCGATGACATGCCCGAAACAACCACTCCGCGCCCGTTCGCGCCAGCGCATATCCGCTGCGTGCGCCGCCCCACGCACGAATCCACAATCCATGCACATGGTCAGGGCGCAGACTCCACTCCGCCCGCGCCCAATGCGCGCCCACGCCCACCCCCGAATGGTAAGGCGAGTCGTCCCCGACGAGCCGCCCCGCACGAGCCCACAAACCTTCTCCGCGAAGCCGCCACCCTCCGCTGCCACCCAGGCAACCCGCCCCATCCGGCAAAATCCCGATTTCGGCATCAGACAATTAGCGTCTCAACTGGCTCCCATCGTCGGTGTTAATGATCCGGCGACATGGCATGGCGATTGCGTTACATCTCCGCTCCCGCGGGCGCAAAACAGGGCTGTGCGCTTGACTATGACATGGCCGAAGCGTTCGCTCCGCACGTTCAAAAAAATCGGGTCACCGCCTGATGAATCACCATATGCATCGCACCATGCAAACCTCACTAAACAAGTTCCTAACCCTCGCAGTCTCGGCCCTGGCCCTGCTGCTTTTGCCAGCGGCCTTCGGCCAAGGCGTCGTATCATCGGGCATCACCGGCAGTTTGCTCAACGCCGAGGGCAAGCCTGTCAGCGGCGCCACCGTGACCGCGGTGCACGTTCCCACGAACACCACCTACACCGCGATCACCAGCCCGGCCGGGCGCTTCAGCTTCTCCGGTCTGCGCGTTGGCGGTCCCTACTCGCTGACCGGCGCGGCGGATGGCTATGTGATCGGTTCCTACAATGACATTTACCTGGCGCTCGCCGAGCCGACGAACGTCTCGCTCCAGGCCCGCAGCGAAACCCTGCAGCTGGAGAAGTTCGTGATCACGGGCGATCCCGGCGCGCTCGACGCCAGTGCCACGGGCGCCGGCAGCACCCTCGATGACCGCACCATCTCGAACATGCCGACGACCAATCGCTCGTTCGCCGACATGGCGAAGACCAACCCCTTCGCCTCGATCCGTTCCGGCGCGCAGGTCACGGCGTTGGGCATGAATCACAGATACAACTCAATCTCCATCGACGGCGCCCGCCAGAACGACAGCTTCGGTCTTTCCGCTTCCGGCCTCTTTTCCCTGAAGAACCCTTTCGCGCTCGATGCCCTCGAAAGCTTCAGCGTTCAGCTCGTTCCCTACGACGTCACCCAAAGCGGTTTCGCCGGCGCGTCCATCAATGCGGTGAGCAAGAGCGGCACCAACGAGTTCCACGGCACGGCCTATTACATCTACAGCTCCTCCAAGTGGCAGGGCGCCGATATCTACGGCACCACCAAGGGTCAGCGTACCTCCACCTTCTATGAACGCACTTGGGGCGCCACCCTCGGCGGTCCGATCATCAAGGATAAACTCTTCTTCTTCGTGAACTACGAGAAGTTCAGCAATCCCTCCGGCGGTTCCGCAACCCGTGGCTTTAATCCTGACACCTCGGTCGTTTCCACGCTGAGCGGCCAGCTCAATGGCCTCCCCGGCTCCCCGAACTTCGGCTCCCTGAGCGATGGCGGCGGCGCTCTCCTCGAGGACGAGAAGAAACTCGCGAAGATCGACTGGCAAATCAACCGGGACCACCGCCTCACCGTCCGCTACAGCGAGACCGAAGGCACCGACCCGCGTTACCCTGATTATCGCTCGAATGGCGCCCCCTCGAGCTTCCCCAACGCGATCGCTGCCGGCTTCTCCAACGGCGTCACCACCACCGACGCGAAGTATTACGACATCGCGGTGCACGAGGAAGTCTGGGCCAGCCAGCTCTTCAGCAACTGGACACCCAACTTCAGCACCGAACTGGCGTTCTCCAAGAACGACACCAACTCCGTCCGTTCCACCCCGGTCAACCTCCCGGAAGTCATTGTGCTCGGCGTCCCCGGCACTTCCGTCGCCAATGGCAGCGCTGTGACCACGAACACGGCCGTCCTCTTCGGCACGGACTACAGCTCCATGGGTAACGGCGTTATCGCCGGCACCACCGCCTTCAGCGGCAACGCCACCTACAACTGGCGCGACTACACCTTCAAGTTCGGCTTCGACCGTGAGGAAACCGACTTCGAAAACCTCTTCCGAAACGGCTCCTACGGCCGTTTCATCTATCAATACGCCCCCAACATCGACCTGGCCACGGCCACGCCGCTCGGCTTCGTGCGCAACGTTTCCGAGGCCAACTTCCCGGGCACCGACATCAGCAAGTTTGAACAGACCGGTTTCTTTGCCCAGGCCAAGTGGGAACCCAGCCACCGCCTCAATGTTATGCTCGGTCTGCGCTACGATACGATCGGCCAGCCGATTGCCCCGGTTAACAACCCGGCCATCCAATCGGCCTTCGGCATTCGCAACGACGGCACCCTCGACGGCAGCGACCTCCTCGCTCCCCGCTTGAGCTTCAACTACGCCGTCGATGAAGACCGCAAGGTGCAAGTGCGTGGCGGCGTCGGTGTCTTCCTCGGCCGCAGCCCGTGGGTCTGGCTGTCCAACTCCTACGGTAACGCCGGCATGGGTCGCGGCACGACGACCCTCACCGGGGCCGCGGCCCGCCCCACGCTCGCCCAATACCTCGGCGGCACCTTCACCGATCCGAACCCCATCTATAAGTTCGACCCGGAAAACCCGCTCGGCACCACCTCCGGCACGTTCTCGGGCGGCAACGTGGCCTTCACCACGTCTGACCTGAAGTTGCCCACCAACCTCCGCGGCAATCTGGCGGTCGACTTCAAGCTGCCGTTCCTCGATTCCAAGCTCACGGTCGAGTACATCCACACCGATGTGGAGGAAGCGTTCTTCTACCAGAACATCAACCTGGTGCCGGTCAGCCAGGGCGCCGATGGCCGCACCCGCTTCTCGGGTCGCCGGAGCGCGGCGTTCGGTGTCGCCTCGCTCCTCGGCAACACCAGCGTGGGTGGCTCCGACTACGTCGCGCTCTCCCTCGATCGTCCGATGAAGGACGGCTGGGCTTACAACCTGACCTACACCCGCGGCAAGTCCACGGAAGCCCAGCCGGCCGGCAGCTCCACGGCCACTTCGCAGATCCAATACAACGTCGTGTTCAACCAGAACACCGTTGAGGAAACCCGCTCCGACTACGAGGTGCGCGATCGTCTCCAAGCCAGCTACACCCGGGAATTCAACTTCCTGGAGCGCTACAAGACCACCGCCACCCTCTACTACGAAGGCCGCAGCGGCCTGCCGTACAGCTACGTTTACTCGGGCGACCTGAACGGCGACGGCTACTTTCAAAACGATGCGCTGGCGGTCCCGACCGCGGCCAACGACGCCCGCTTCGACTTCTCGGGCATGACCACGGCCCAGCAGGACGCCTACTTCGCCTTCATGGCCAAGAGCGGTCTGTCGAGGTTCGCCGGCGGCTACGCGCCGCGTAATTCCTTCATCGGCCCGTGGCAAAATCGCCTCGACCTCCACCTTTCGCAGGAGGTGCGGGTGGCCGGCGCGGTCAAGGTTGAGGTCTTTGCTGACTTCATCAACTTCGGCAACTGGCTGAGCAAGGACGTGTTCAACTACGTCGAATCCCTCGGTCAGGGCGGCAACAGCAACCAGATCGTCGTGCTCGGCAACGCGGCCTACGGTACTGATGGCCGCATCCGCCCGTCGGTCACGCTCAATAGCGACGGCTCGATCAACACGCCGACCGCGTCTCAGATCCTCCCGAGCAACGGCGACTCCCGCTGGCGCGTCCAAGCCGGCGTCCGCCTGAAGTTCTAAGCCCCGCCCCGCAGTCCCACCTCCAAGGCGCCCCGCACCCCGCGGGGCGCCTTTTTATTTCGGTGCCCATGTAAGTGCGACTTCACGTCGCGACTTCCCCCTTGGAGCCGGGGCGCCCCCGCCCCGGTACGGCAGTCGCCCTCACTAGCCACCCACCCGCCACTCTCCTTCCCCGTAGGGGCGCAGACTTGCTGCGCCCTACCTCCCTCTCGCCCTCGCGCTCCGCCCCAACGCAGGCGCGCCTTCACGTCGCGACTTCCCCCTGGAGCCGGGGCGCCCCCCCCCCCGGCGCCGT
>JAEZDN010000055.1 GCA_023433275.1 Verrucomicrobiota bacterium | reverse complement strand
ATCGATCCCAGCCCCCGCTAAACCTTCTTCAACGCCGCCAACATCTGCTTGAAATCCTTCGGCAACGGCGCGGTCAAATCGAGCACCTTGGCGCTCACGGGATGGCTGAATACCAAATGCTCCGCGTGCAACATCACCCGCGGCGGCACGGGGAGACTGGCCTGCTGTTTCCACCCGTAGGTCTCGTCCCCCATCACCGGGTGACCGAGCGACTTCAGGTGAACGCGGATCTGGTGCGTGCGCCCCGTGTGGATCCGACAGCGCACCAATGCCGCCAGCCCGCCAAATTTCTTCTCCACCGTCCAATCCGTGCGCGAGGGACGTCCCCCCTCGCCCGTCGTCATGCGGTGACGGTGAACCGGATGACGGCTGATGCTGCGATCGATCGTGCCACTGTCCGTCTTTGGCACGCCCGACACGAGCGCCACGTATTCCTTGCGCAGCGTGCGGGAGGCGAACTGGTCGGCCAGCGCCCGATGCGCGGCGTCGTTCTTCGCCACCACGAGCAAGCCCGTCGTTTCCTTGTCCAGCCGGTGCACAATGCCCGGACGCTCCACCCCGCCGATGCCGCTCAGCTCGCCCGCACAATGCGCGAGCAACGCGTGCACCATCGTGTCCTCCCCAGTGCCCACCCCGGGATGAACGACCATGCCGGCCGCCTTGTTGAGCACGATCAGGTGCTTGTCCTCGAAAATGACGTCGAGCGGGATGTCCACCGCCTTGATCTCCGCGGCCGCGACCTCGGGAAAACTGAACTCCAGCGTCTGACCCGCCTTCACTTCATCGGCCTGCGCGATCACCTTCCCGTCCGCCTTCACCAGCCCCGCCTCGAGCGCACGCTGGAACGCGGAACGACTGTGCTCGGGAAACGCCGCCGCCAGTACCTTGTCGGCGCGTTCGCGGCGTTTGCCCTCGGGAATGATGTAGGAACCTGCTTGCAAGCGAGCGGATCGTGCATGCCGGCCCGCCTCCTGCAATCTTCCTTCGTCCGATTCCCTCCCTTCTGCCCCGTCGCCGTTCGCCGGCTGTGGGCGGGGTGCCCCCACCCCGCGAGGCATGGTCGACGGGACGATACCGAATACTCCAACCCTTCTCCCCCGAACCATGCAGTCGAATGAAGGGGCGCGGCTCGACCGCGCCCTTTCCTCGTTGCGGAAACCGAGGGCGTGGACGAGCCACGCCCCTACAACAGAACAGTCCGTCCGCGCGATCTGCGTGAGCGCGCTCTGGCGGATTCGTCATTCGGGCAGCTTCGTGTGCATTCGTGGTTCAAAGGAATGGTTCCGGATGAAGACGGCTGGCGCGGAGCGACGGGGAGTGTGGGTTTGCGTGCAAGCGTGTGAAACAAACCGGCCAGACCCGCGGGGTGAGGGCACCCCGCCCACAACAACTGGCCGGGAGCTCCGCCTCCGTGGCAGGGCAATCGCTCCGTGTAATTTGCAGGGTCTGTGCTTGCGCCCACCTCGCAAGCGAGGTCGCCGCAAGCGGCGTCCGTGCCTTCCCCGCGGGGAAGCCACTGAGAAACAGCCCCTGCCTTAAACGCTTCGAGCGTCCCTCAGTGCTTGAAATGCCGCACGCCCGTGAAGACCATCGCCATGCCGCGCTCGTCGGCGGCCTTGATGACTTCCTCATCGCGGACGGAACCGCCCGGCTGGATCGCGCAGGTGGCGCCCGCGTCGGCCGCGGCGATCAGGCCGTCGGCGAACGGAAAGAGCGCCTCACTCGCCACGACCGATCCCTTCAAATCCAACTTGGCCTCGCCCGCCTTCCACACGGCGATTCGCGAGCTGTCCACCCGCGCCATCTGGCCGGCGCCGATGCCCAGCGTCTGCTCGCCACGGCAATAGACAATGGCGTTCGATTTCACGTGCTTGCCGACCTTCCAGCCGAAGATCATCGAGGCCCACTCCTCGGGCGTCGGCTCGCGCTTCGTGACCACCTTGCAACCGGCCGGCTTTTCCATCGAGCGATCGCGGTCCTGCACGAGCACACCGCCGACGACCGAGCGCACCTCCTGCAGCGCGTCGGCGCCAATGCCCTCCCTGGCAATCATGAGGCGGAGGTTTTTCTTCTTCGCGAAGATCGCGAGCGCCTCCTCCGAGAAACGCGGCGCAATGGTCACCTCGGTGAAGATGTCCTTGATCTGCTCGGCCAGCTCGAGCCCGAGCGTCTGGTTCACCACGATGATCCCGCCGAACGGCGCCTGCCGGTCCGTGGCGTAGGCCTTGTGCCAGGCCTCGATCAGCGTGTCGGCGCTCGCCACCCCGCACGGGTTCGTGTGCTTGAGGATGGCGACCGTCGGGCGCTCGAATTCGCCGATGAGGTAGGTGGCCGACGTGATATCCAGGATATTGTTATAGCTCAGCTCCTTCCCCTGCAGCTGCTGGAAATGCTCGTGGAACGTGCCGTACAGCGCCGCCTTCTGGTGCGGGTTTTCCCCGTAGCGGAGACTCTGCGCCTTCTTCAACGAGAGCGAATAATTCGCCGGAAAACCGCTCATCGCCTCTAGGTCGGGCTCGGACTGCTGGCCTTCGAGATACTTCGCAATCGCGGTGTCGTAGGCCCCCGTGCGCTGGAAAACCTTCAACGCGAGTTTCCGTCGCAGCGCACCCATCGTCGCGGGCTCGGCCAGACCCGACAGGACCGCCGCATAATCGCCCGGGTCGCACACCACCGTCACGCTGTCGTGGTTCTTCGCCGCGCTCCGCAGCATCGACGGTCCGCCAATGTCGATGTTCTCGATCGCCTCCTCAAACTCGACGTGCGGCTTCGCGACCGTCTGCTCGAACGGATAGAGATTAACCACCACCAGGTCGATCAGCGCGATCCCGTGCTGCGACGCCGCCGCCAGGTGGTCCTCCTTGTCGCGCCGGCACAGCAGGCCGCCATGGATCTTGGGGTGCAGCGTCTTCACGCGGCCTTCCATCATCTCCGGGAACCCGGTGTGCTGGCTCACCTCGGTCACGGGCAGCCCGGACTCGGCGAGCAGCTTCGCCGTGCCGCCCGTCGAAAGCAGGCGATAGCCGTGCTGTTTCACCAGGGCGGTGGCGAATTCCACCAGACCGCGTTTGTCACTGACCGAGAGCAGCGCGAGCTTTTCCATAAGGACAGCCTTTGTGCGCCCCGCCGATTTTCCCGGCAAGCCGAAAGCCGGAAGCCGCGTGTCATTTCATTCGCGAGTATTCCAGCCCCCGTGCTGTCAGCCATATCCCCTCCTATCTGCATTATCAACCTCACCGTCCTTTGCGTTCATCCCCAGCCCGTCTTCATTTCCGTCTCCGTTCTCTGCGGCTCTGTGCGCAAATCCCATACCCGAGAATCTCCTGCGCACCTCCCACCGCCTTGTGGGTCTCATCTCCTATCCAAGTCGTCCCTCGGATTCGGGTTTCAAGTTTCCATCCCCTCTGCATCGTTCCACCCATGTTCTCGTCCCTCGAGCTGCCCGGCCTCCGGGTCGAACTCAACAATCTGGTCTACCAGCACGCTGGCGAGCAGATGCCGCCCGACCAGCGCCACGCCTTCATTTACTTCCTTACCATCCGCAACGATTCCGACCGCACGGTCACCCTCCTGGCGCGGAAATGGGTCATCGAGCATGCCGACGGCACGCAGCTTGTGGTCGAGGGTGACAAGATCGTCGGCGAGACCCCCACGCTCGGCCCCGGGGAACACTTTTCCTACAACAGCTGCCACGTCGGCCACTGTGACGCCCGCGCCCACGGCAGCTTTCACGGCCTCGATGAGGCCGGGCAGCGGATCTTCGTGCGCATCCCGCCCTTCGACCTGACGATCCCGCACGAATGAATCCAGGTTGCGCGCGTCCTCCGGTCGAGCCGCATCCCCTCCATCCCTCCGGGGCACAACCCAGCCAGGGGCCGAGCTTGCTCGGTCCTCCGTCTCGAATCCCCCCACTGGAGCCGGCCCGCCCCCGGGCCGGTCTGGTGCGCGCGCGACAAACCCACCCGCCCCGTTAGGGCGAGTCCTCCGGGCGAGCCGTGTTCCGTCGATCCCACCGGGGCGAGGGCGCCCCGGCTCCACCGACTCCGCAACTTCTCGCGCACAGCCCCGGTCGATCCTTGCTCCCCTCCGGCCCCGACAAAACCTTGCGCACCTCTTCCTCCCCCTCCTGTCTGGGACTTGCCCCATGAAGCTCATTGACCTCAACCGCGACGGCGGCATCGGCGCCAATTCCCTCTACGTCCAGCTCGGCGATTTCCACCTCGTGATCGACAGCGGGCTTCACCCCAAGAAGGCCGGACGCGAGGCCGCCCCGGATCTCGGCCCGCTGGACGGCGTGCCCCTGGACCTGATCATCATCACGCATTGCCATCTCGACCACATCGGTTCCCTGCCGCTGCTGCTCCGCCGCTACCCCGACGTGCCGGTCGTCATGACCCAGCCCAGCCGCATGCTGATCGAGCGCATGCTGCACAATTCCGTGAGCGTGATGACGCGCGAGCGCGAGGAGAAGGGCACGCCCGATTACCCGCTCTTCACCCGCGAGGAAGTCGACCGCGCCGTCGCCCGGATGTACGCGCACCCGTTCAACCACGCCAAGAAATTCTCCGGCGAGAAGGACGACATCGAGTTCATCCTCCACCCTGCCGGCCACATCCCCGGCGCCGCCGGGGTCGAGATCATCCACCGCAATCGGCGGATCTTCTTCACCGGCGACGTCCTCTTCACCTCGCAACGCATCCTCGCCGGCGCCAAATTCCCCAAGGCGCACTTCGACACCCTTGTCACGGAGACCACCCGCGGCATCACCGAGCGCGCGCCGGGCGTCACCCGATCCTCCGAGATGACCCGTCTCATCGAGACCATCAACGCCACCATCCAGCGCGGCGGCTCGGTGCTGATCCCCGTTTTCGCCCTCGGCCGCATGCAGGAGATCATGGCCATCCTCCACGACGCGCGGAAATTCAACAAGCTCGTCGAGGCGCCGATCTTCGCCTCCGGCCTCGGCCTCGATCTCTCGGATTACTTCGATGACATCGCCCGGAAAACCGGGGCGGTCCACTTCACCCGCACCATCCTCAAGGAACTTCGCGTGAAGAAAATGCCGCGAGACTACGTCCCCGGCAAGGAACCCGGCGAACAGGGCATCTATGTCGTCAGCGCCGGCATGCTCGTCGCCAACACGCCTTCCTACACCCTCGCCTCCTGTCTCGCCGGCTCGCCGAAGCACAGCATCTGCTTTGTCGGGTACTGCGATCCCGACACCCCCGGCGGCCAGCTGCTCGAGGCCCAGCCCGGCGACCCCTTCCTCTTCGAGGCCGTCAACGTGAAGGTGAAGCTCCGCTGCGCGGTCGAGCGTTTCGAACTGAGTGGTCACGCCGACCGGGAGGAACTCGTCGATTTCGCCGTCCAGTGCAACCCGCGCTCCATCGTCCTCACCCACGGCGACCCGCCCGCCCGCGCCTGGTTCATGGAGCAACTCACCACCCGCCTGCCCAAGGCCAAGGTGCTCGATCCGGTGCCGTTGCAATCCTACACGGTCTAGGGTGGCGACGAGGAGGATGTCATGGATCGCATCGCCAGGATTGCCTTGCTGCGACGCAAGATGGAGCTGGTGGCAGAAAATACCCACGCGGAGGCAAACCCCGCATTTGTCAGGAGGCTGTTCGGCAAATTCCTCGAACGCGCCGAGCGCTACCCGCGCATGCCGGAACGCGCATTCAAGGAAATGGACCTCGAACTCGAGCAGATGATGTCATGCTATGTGCCGCGTGGGGATCATGGAAAACTGCGCGATGCCCTGATCAAGGAATTCGGCTGCAGTCGCCTGACCGCGAGCAGCAAGGCCATCATGAATCGGGTACTCAAACGCGGGAGCATCCAGACCGAAGAGGAGTACTACGAGATTCAGGAAATCGTCACAAACGTGGACAACATGGATCGCCTCGGCCAGGCGACCTATGCGCGACTTGATATGCTTGCAGGCGGATTCCGGCCGCCGGAAGAGCGCGCCCCGCCACGGCCCAAGGCGTCCACCCATGCCATACCCGCGGAAGATGAGATTCCCCGCTGGCCAATGGTGCCACCCGACGGGGACGATCACCTGTGCCCTCCCGGCACCTCACTGGAAACCATGGAAAAATTCCTCCGCGTGAAGGCCGCCCGCCTCCAGGAGCACTACGGCGACGCCGAGGATAGCAGGACCTTCGCCCAAACGCTCGAATGGGGCCTGCAAGGCGTGCACGGCCCAACCACGGCCCCGGAGCGGAGGGATTTCGCCATGCGGTATCTCGATCACGAGCTTGAGTTCTTTAGCGGGGACGTCGTGACAATGGAACAACTGGACGCGGTCGAGCAGGCCCTTCGGACTGAATTCGGATTCTCCCGGCTTCTGCCGTCCCCGCGCCGACTCGGACTTCTCGCCCTAAACGTAGGTTCGGTCGACGAGCCGTTCATCAAGCTGATCATCGAGCGCGCCCTTCACAATTACACCGCTCCTCCGCTGTTCAGCGCCGCAGAAGCCAGGGAACTGCGGAAGGCGCTAAAGCCGAAACCTGCCTCAGCGCCCTAGTACTTCCCGCAGGTTTGCCACCATCGCGGGACTCCGGTGCCCATCATGAGCCACCACTTGACTGAACGCAGATTAGCAGGCATCTGTTCCCATGCGCATGAAGACCATCATCTCCCTAAAAACATCGCCCGGCCCCAAGGCCGTGCGGAAGGGCAATGGCGCCAATCATGCATCGGCGGCCAAGGTCACCAAGAAATGGCGCTTCGCGCCGGATGCCATCGGTATGTTCAACGGGCCACGCGACCTCTCGAGTCGCAAGGGCCTGAGTGGCTGAACCCCGCTACATCGTCGATTCGGGCCCCATTATCGCGGTGTTGAACCGCCGCGACTCATGGCATGATTGGGCAAAAGCCGTCTTCGCATCCGTGGGCGAACCGCCCCTGACCTGCGAAGCGGTGTTGACGGAGGTTTGCTGGCACCTGCGGGACTCACCCGAGACGGTCGCCCGCGTGCTGGAGATGCCCTCGCGCGGTGACCTGCAACTCTACCCTGTTCTCAAAAACGAAGGAGCTACCATGGCCCGACTGGTGCGAAAGTACGGCAAACGGATGGATCTGGCCGACGCGAGCATCGTCCGACTGGCTGAGATGTTTCCCCTGGCCAAGGTCATCACCACCGATGTGGACGACTTCCACGTCTACCGCCGCAATCGCAGCGAGCCGATCACGCTCATCCACCCCTGAGTCCCTATCTCCCCAGCACGTCCCGCAGGTTTGCCACCATCGCGGGACTGCCCGTCACGTACTGGACGCGCGGCGCTCCGAGGGTGAATTCCTTCATCGGGAATGGCGATGCGTTGAAATAGTGGATCACCGCGCCGGATTCCTCGATCAACGCGCACGCGGCGGCGATGTCCCAGATCTTGTTGTTGTGCTCCACCACCCCATCGAGCAATCCCACCGCGGTGTAGGCCAGGTGCAGGGTGCTGCTGCCCAATCCGCGAATCTTGAAGTTCTCGATCACGCGCTTGCCCTCGGCCGCGTATGCCTTGTCCACGGGGGAGTGAAAGCCGATCAGGCTGTAGTTGCTCGGGTGCTCCGGCCGCGCGTGCGCCGCCTTATCCCCGTCCCACACCCCGAAGCCCGGGCCGCCATGGATCAGCGTCCGCCGCCCGAGATCATAGATCACTCCATACACCGGCTCCCCATGCTCGAGCAAGGCGAGCGAGATCGCGCAATGGCTGATGCCGTTCGCATAATTATTCGTGCCGTCGATCGGGTCGCACACCCAGCAGAAACGCGACGTGACCGGCACGGGCGCGGGCGTCGGGGCAAGTTCCTCGCTGAAAAACTGGTCCGAAGGGAACGCCTGGGTGATCGCCGCCATCAGGTGCTCCGAGATCGCGATGTCCACCGGCGTCACCTTGGTGCCGTCGTGCTTGATCTCGGTGCGCGCCCGCCCGAACTCGCGGTGCATCAGCTCCGACTCGGCCAGCACGGCGCGCTTCGCCACCTCGATGCGTTGTTCGATTTCAGGAATGTTTGCCACGCGTACACAGATGCTCAGGGACGCGAAAAGCGGAAGCACTATTTGCAACTCCAGCCAGCCGTCCCACCGCAACCCCCATGGCGCCCTTCCCGTCTTCGCCGTGTTTTGCGGGGGCCAATCCACCCTCGCCGCGACCGAAGTTTCAGCTTCAGCCCTTAGCCGGAACTATGCAGATGAAGCGGAACTGCCCTGTGCGTCGAACTATTCCGTTGTAGGGGCGGGGCTTGTCCACGCCCTTGTTTCCCGCAGCAAGAAACGGGCGCGGTCAAGCCGCGCACATCATTTCCATGATCCCGGCTTCGCCCTCCGTTCTCCGCCCTCAGGTCTCTCCGCCGAGCTGGTGACCATGCCGGACCACGCCCTTCCGGCCCTTTTCATTCAACTTGTCCAACACCGCCGCCAGCCGCCGCTTCTTTTCCTCGTTCTGGGCGAACATCTCCAACTGGGCGCCCTGGCCCTCCACGCTGGAAAACCGCACGCTCACCAGCCGCAGCGGCCGCCGCTGGGTCCAGGCCGCCTTGAGGAGCGGCGTCACCAGCGCATAAAACGGCGCCTCCAGATCGGTCGCCTCGGCCAGGCTGCGCCCCGCGGTGCTGTTCTCCATCCCCGGGTAGCGCACCTTCACCGTCATCGTCTTCACGCGCTTCCCATCCGCGCGAATGGCCGGCATAAGCTCGTCGATCATCCGTTTCGCAATCCGCTCGATCTCTGCAAAATCGCGAATGTCGTGCCCAAACGTTTCCTGGGTCGAGTAACTCTTCGCGTCCTCATGTTCCGTCTCGACCGGCCGGTCGTCCTCCCCGCGCGCCATCGCCAGCATTTCCTCCCAGCCACCGCCGAACAAGTGCTCGAGCTCCGCCTCGCTCCGCGCGAACAAGTCGCTCACCAGCCGGATGCCCGCCTGCTCGAGACGCTCCGTGCTCTTCACCCCCACGCCCGGCAGCACGCTGATCTTCAGGGGCGCCAGGAACGCCGCCTCGTCCCCCGGCGCGACCACGGTGAACCCCCGGGGCTTGCGCGCCTTGCTGGCAATCGCGGAAACCAGCTTGTTCGCCGCGATCCCGAACGAGGTCGGAATCTGCAGCTCATCCCAGATGCGCGCCTGCAGCGCCCGCACTCGCTGCTCCACCTGCGCCGACGTCTTGAAGCCGCAGGGTCCGAGATCCATGTATCCCTCGTCGATCGAGTTCCGTTGCACGTACGGCGTGAGCGTCTCGCACAGGTCGAACATCTCCCGCGATTTCCGGCTGTAGATGCCCGCCGTGTGCGGCAGCAGGATCAGGTCCGGACAAACCTTCAACGCCTGCTTGGTCGGCATGGGTGTGTACACCCCGCACGCCCGCGCCTCGTAGCTCGCCGACGAGATGATCCCGCGCTCGCGTCCGCCCACCGCGCACTTCGTTCCCCGCAGCTCCGGCCGCAGCGACAACTCGCACGACACGAAAAACGCGTCGGCATCGAGATGAGCGATGAGAGGGAGAGCGGACACCGGGGAAAGTAAGATGGAAGAAGGATGAATTAAGAAGTCCAGACCTGCCGAACAGAATGCCGCCTTCATTTAGGGTGTTTCGCACATTCTAAATTTCCAGTTCGTCCCCCCGGCTCATCTGTAATGAACCAAAATTACGACCTCAGAATCCGCACCCGCAACTTCGCCTTATGCATCATTCGCTTGTTTGCCGACCTCCCTCGAACGACAGCGTCTCAGATAATTGGAAGGCAGGTGCTGCGTTCCGGCACATCCGTGGGAGCCAACTACCGAGAAGCGCACCGAGCGCGAAGCCGGGCCGAGTTTATCGCCAAATGCGGTGACTCCCTGCGCGAACTTGAAGAAACGGCTTACTGGTTCGAGCTGCTGGCCGATGGGAATATCCTGCCCGCCGAAAAACTGAGGCCCTTGATGCAGGAATGCGACGAACTCACCGCCATCTTTGTCACCATCGTGAAACGAGCCAAGAAATGACGAAACCGACGATCCCTCCTTCTTAATCCCTCCTTCATAATTCTTCCTTCTTAATTCTTCCTTCCTTTCAGAGTCCCGCCAGCTTCAGCTGCTCCTTGATCCCGCCCGCCGGCAGGTGTCGCTCGGCAAGCTTCATCAGGACCGAGGCGTCAATTATGGTGGAGACAATCACCAGGTCGTCACCGTCCACGACCGCCACGCACAGGTCCATCCGGTCGCCCTCAGCACGATCCGAGGCATAGACCAGCACGGCTTCATCACGGTCGGTGACCCCGACCAGGCGGGACATCCCGCGCTTTCCCATGCGCGCGTCAGTCTTGGCGAGCAATTGCTCGCGGGACCATTGCCCGCCCCGACCGGCCCGTTCATAGACGCCCACGCTGGCGCTCTTGACGGCCCCCAAGGCCAGCCGCACGTCATCGAGGTTCTTGTCCTCCGTATCCACGAACCGGAGGCCCGTGCGAGCCACAGCGAGCACGATGCCGCCGGCGCTGACCTGCACCTTGGTGTTCCAGTCCGAGTCGGTGGCGGCCATGACCTCACGCCGCAGGACGGCCGCATCGCCACTCAGGTGAAGCAGGGAGAGGACACCGGCGCCGACGATCAACACCGGGGTCATCAGCAGCGCGAGACCGAGCAACACCCAGCGGCCGTAGTGCCGGCGGGGCTTGAGCAGAGGAGGCAGGTCGGAGGACATGGGAGGAATGAAGGAATTATGAAGGAGGAATTATGATTGGGAGGTTTCGAAGGAGGCCCGCCGACGCGGGGTTAATTCTTCCTTCGTCCTTCTCCCCTTGTCTTAGGCTTCGTCGTCAGCGCGCTTTTCATCGCCTTGGTTCATCTTAAGCCGCACGTGCTTCAGCGGGGTGATGTTCAGGTTGTCGGCGACGGTGGCGATCTGGTCGGCACTGATGTTGCCCACGATATTCACGAAGACGGCCTCGCCCTTGCGATCGAGCACGGTGACCACCAAGCCGTCGATCATGTCGTCGCTGCGCTGCATGACATGGACGTCGACATTGTCGCCGTCCTCGCCCTCGCGGACGGTGACCATTTTCGTCCAACCCTGCGATTCGAGCTTGCGACGAATGCTCTCGATCTGGCCGACCGTGCCCTTGCGGTTCGTGTCGTCGAGGCTGACCACATTCACGCGGACGCGCTTCAGGTTCTTCAGAATCTCAGCGGCCTCGGGCTCCTGTTTGGACGCGATTCTCGCGGCGAACTTCAGGATGCCGGGCGACAGATTGACTTCGACAAATTCGCCCTTCGCGGAGGGCACGAGTTGTCCGATATCGACGTAACCGGCATCGGATTCAGGATTGGCGGCGAAGGCGGACAAAGCCAGCGACAGCGTCGCGGCGACCAGGGAGAAACGGAGGAGGTTTTTCATAGAGTTGGAGTTTGTGTCCTCATCACACCGCGCCGCGGCTCGAAGTTGCAGAAATGGCGCGATCCCCACCGAAGATATGAATCGTGAAGCCACCAGCCCCGCTGGTTCCGGATGAAGAGACCTGGCACCGGCAGGCGGTCACAGGCCGGCTCGACTCATCCGGCCGGTCCGGCTCGACCTGGAGCCGACCCGCCCTCGGGCCGGTCGGGACAAGGTTTTGAAGCGCATCCCTCGCCCCCCGGGGCGGGGGCGGCCCGGGCGGCG
>JAEZDN010000019.1 GCA_023433275.1 Verrucomicrobiota bacterium | reverse complement strand
TCAGTTGGTAGAGCGACTCATTCGTAATGAGTAGGTCGTCGGTTCAAGTCCGACAAGCGGCTCCATGAAAACGAGAATCCACCTCCTCAGGTTTCAGGCTTCAGGTCTGAGGTTTCCGCTGACGACTGGTGGTGCCTCATCCGACCGGGCAAAAAACTTCCCGTCGGCGCCACGTTCGGCCTCGAAGGCGCCTTCACCGCCACCGTCCGCGAGAAAACCGAGGACGGGCTCGCTCGCGTCTCGTTCGTCATCCCCGGCGGCGGCGACATCCTTGAGGTCGCCAACCGCATCGGCGAGATGCCCCTGCCGCCTTACATCACGGGGCATGAGAACGACACCGCCCGCGCCATCGACCGCGAACGGTACCAAACCGTCTACGCCGACCGCGGCCACCAGGTCGCTGCCGCGGCACCCACCGCGGGTCTGCACTTCACGCCGGAACTGCTCGACCAGGTTTCGCGCCAGGGCGTCTCCTTCGCCGACCTTACCCTCCACGTCGGTCTCGGCACCTTCCGCCCGATCATGACCGACACCATCGAGCAACACGCCATCCATCGCGAGGTGTACGAGATTCCCGTCGCCACCCAGCGCGCCGTTTTCGCGCCCCCGGGACGTCGCATCGCCGTCGGCACCACCTCGGTGCGCACGCTCGAGGATTTCGCCGCCCATCACGCCGCGCCGTGGACATCTGATGTCATGCGCGAGGCCGATATCTTCATCTACCCGCCCCGAACCTTTCGCGCCGTCGACGCCCTCATCACCAACTTCCACCAACCCCGCTCCACCCTGCTCTGCCTGGTCTCCGCTTTTCTGACTCCCGGGTCGACCGACGGCATCGCCTGGCTCAAGGAAATCTACGCGGAAGCGATCGCGCGCGAGTACCGCTTCTTCAGCTACGGCGATGCGATGCTGATACTGTAAAGACCCACAGCCTGACACGTAGGGGCGCAGTCTTGCTGCGCCCTATGCCCGCCCTCACACCAGAGCCCAATTAACCATCAACCGCTTACGAATTACTTGCACATTGAAGGGTTTTGAGTTCGGTGATCGCCTCACCATGACAAACCACCAGCCCAGCCAAGGAAAAGTCCGCGACTTAAGGCGTCTGTCGCGGCTCGCCGCCGCGGTGGTACTGATCGCGGTCGTCGGGTTCTGGATGCTCAAAGGTGCCCACACCGGCTGGAGTCAAAACCAGGTGCCGATCAAGCAAACCGACGAAATCACCGGCATCGACTACATCACCTACGAAAAACGCTTCGTGCCCGGCGTCGAATTCCTCGGCGCGGGCGTCGGCCTGGCCGCCGGCCTCTTCGCCGCCTCCCTTTTGTTTAAACGCAAAAATCAACCACTGCCCTTATGAATAAATCAGCCCTCGTCAGCCTCCTCGCCCTCGCGTCCGCCGGCCTCCTTGCCGCCGCGCCCCAGTCCTTCGACTTCAAGGATCCCAAAGGCGTCAACGCCATCCAGTTCCACCTGGATTCCGTCCTCGAGCCGATCTCCGGCACCGCCAACGGCGTCACCGGCAACGTCTCCTTCGACGCCGCCAATCCCGCCGCGACCAGCGGCCGCATCGTCGTGGCGACCAACTCCCTCGCCGTCACGAACTCCATGATGACCGACCACCTGCGCGGCGAACAGTGGCTCAATGCCCCCGCCAACCCCGAGATCGTGTTCGAACTCACCAAACTCGAAAACGCGAAGACCGACGGCAACGTGACGTCCGGTACCGCCACGGGCAAGTTCACCCTCAAGGGCGTCACCAAGGAAATCTCCGTTCCGGTCAAACTCACCTACCTGCCCGGCGCCTTCGGCAAGCGCATCAACAAGCCCGAACTCGGCGGCGACCTGCTCGTCATCCGCGGCGATTTCAAGATCCAGCGCGCCGACTACGGCATCCAGCCCGGCAAGAACGAGGACAAGGTTAACCCCGAAATCAACCTGACCCTCGCCATCGTCGGCGGCGCCCCGAAAGCCTGACCAAGGCAGGGCGCATTCAAGACCGGGCGCGTTCTCCGAACGAACCGCCCCGCGTCCCGACGCCGCGCCCACCCTCCCACCAAGGACGGCCCCGAGGCCGTCCTTTCTTTTTGTCCGCCGCCTGCTACCTTGGCCTCTCCATGCGCGTTCCCTTCCTGTTTCTCGCCCTCGGTGCATTCATCGCCTCGCCGCTCGGCGCGGCGGAAACCTACCTCATCGACCCCGCCCATTCCTCGGTCACCTTCAACGTCCGACACTTCCTCGCCAAGGTCCCCGGCTGGTTCGCGAAATTCAACGGCACGATCACGGTCGATCCCGCCGATTTTTCCCGAAACACCGTCGAGGCCACCGTCGACGTCGCCAGCGTGAATACCAACCAGGAGAATCGCGACAAACACCTCCGCACGCCCGATTTTTTCGACACGACCAACCACCCCACCGCCACCTTCAGGAGCACCCGCTGGTCCAAAACCGGCGACGACACCTATGACGTCACCGGCGAGTTCAGCCTGCACGGCGTGACCAAGCCGCTCACCCTTCACGTGAAATACCTTGGCTCAGCCGCCGGCAACCGCGGCGCCACGCTCACCGGCTGGGAAGCGACGGCCACCTTGAATCGCTCCGACTTCGGCATCGGAAAACCCGAGCGCTCGATCGGCGACGAGGTAAGCCTCGCCATCAACATCGAAGCCCGCCTCCAAAAACCCGAATCGAAAACGCCGTGACCGACGACGAGATCCAGTCCCTGATCGAGGACGCCACCTTCGACTACACGATGGGCGAAAACGAGTCCGCCTTGGCCAAGTTAAAACGCGCCACCAGCATCGCGCCGGCCTCCTTCCCCGCCTGGCACGCTCTGGCCGAGGTGAATTTCAACCTCCGCCGCTTCGACGACGCCCTCGTCGCCGCCGAGGCCGCGCACCAGCTCCAGCCCGGCGACTTGTTCATCAACACCACCCTTTCCCGCATCTGGATGGAAAAGGGCGACAAACCGAAAGCCGAACACTTCGGCGCCCAAGCCAAGATCCAAAGCTGGAAGGACCAGATCAAAAACCCCGACGCCCACCAGGGCGGCCTCTAGCACGTTTCAATCAAAGCGAAGCTTTCGTTCCCTGGAGCCGGGGCGCCCCCGCCCCGGTGGTTTCAATCAACGCGACATGACAACCACGCTGCTCGCGCCGCAAACCCGCCAGCCCGTAGCCTCGCCGGCTCCGGCAAGGCATTCCGGAAACCAGCGACGATTCAGGCCGCGACCCACGCGACTTTCACCTTCCGAGCCAGTCCGTATTTACCTCGCTGGTTCCCTCCCGCGCATTCCGCCTATCCCGTGGGTTAATCCACTGCCTTCCACCGAAATAGCCGCCCGTTGACACCCGCTCCGCCGCCCAACTAACCTCCGCCCCTATGGATCGTCCCGCCTACCTGCTCGAATTCGAGAAGCCGCTCCGCGAACTGGAAAAGCAGCTCGAAACCCTCCACCAGCAGTCACTCGAGAACAACATCGATATGTCCAGCGAGCTGGCGACGATCGAGGACAAGATCGAGGTCACCAGGAAGGACATCTATACCAACCTGACCCCTTGGCAGCGCGTGCAGGTCGCCCGCCACCCGAAGCGCCCCTACGCCCTCGACTACATTCAGGCGCTCTGCACCGACTTCCAGGAACTGCATGGCGACCGTCAGTTCAACGACGACCGCGCGCTGATCGGTGGCACCGCCTTCTTCGAGGGCCGCGCCATCATGATCATCGCCCAGCAGAAGGGCCGCGACACCAAGGAAAACATCATCCGCAACTTCGGCATGCCCCAGCCTGAAGGCTACCGCAAGGCCCTGCGCCTGATGAAGCTCGCGGAAAAATTCCGCCTGCCCGTCCTCACCTTCATCGACACCCCCGGCGCCTTCCCCGGTGTCGAATCCGAGGCCCGCCACGTCTCGGAAGCCATCGCCGTCAACCTCCGCGAAATGGCCATGCTCAAGGTCCCGTCCGTCGCCGTCATCGTCGGCGAGGGCGGTTCCGGCGGCGCCCTTGGCATCGGCGTCACCGACCGCGTCCTGGTTTTCGAAAACGCCTACTATTCCGTCATCTCCCCGGAAGGCTGCGCCGCCATCCTCTGGAAGGATCGTGCCAACGCCCCCAAGGCCGCCGAGGCCCTCAAGCTCAACGCCGCCAACCTCAAGGAGCTCGAGGTCGTCGACGAGGTGATCCCGGAGCCGCTCGGCGGCGCCCACTACGCACCCGACCAGGCCGCCGCCAATCTCAAGACCGCGCTGCTCAAGCACCTCAACGAGCTCGTCGGCCTCTCCGCCGAGAAACTCCTCGACCAGCGTTACGAGCGCTACCGCGCCCTCGGCGAATACCGCGAGACGGCGTCAGCGAAGTAAGGAACGCGAGCCGGCAGGGCGAATCCTCCGGACGCTCCATTTCCGCGAACCCTCGCGACCCAAAACGATACGCGAGCCACGGCGGCTCAGGACGACACGCCCTGCCTCCGCTGGCGAAATCCCCGCACCGGGCTAGCTTTCCCGCCATGCTCGTCATCCGCCGCCTCGTCGATCGGCACCGCGCCTACACCGCGATCTTCCTCCCCGGCGAGGAACCGCGGGTGATCCCGACGACCGACTACGAGCACGCCCGCATCCTCCAAATCTACAAACAGGACCGCCCTCACCCCGACGTCCTCAACGACTTCACGGAATTCGAGCTACTCCGCCCCGAAACGAAATCCAACGCGTGAGATAGGGCGGCCGAATCCTTCAGAACCCTCCGCGCCCACGTCGAGAAGTACCAGCTCGTTAGTGGTGCCCGGGGTGGGGGTCGAACCCACAAGACTTTAGAGGTCGGTGGATTTTGAGTCCACTGCGTCTGCCAATTCCGCCACCCGGGCGACTGAGACGGCGAAAAAAGCCCCTGCCCCGGCCAAAGTCCACCCCGATTTTGACGGCCCCATTTCGACCCGTTTGCCGCGAATCATGCGGATCAATCACGGATAACGAAGCTCTTTATCCGCGACCATCCGCGTGATCGGTGGAGAATCCAACATGATCAATCACTGATCCCGGTTCGTTTTTGCGCCTTTTGTGCTTTTTGTGGCCAACCCTGCCTTGCTCCTATTGGCCCCGGGCATTCACCTTTGCCCATGCCCGACTTTCGTGCCTATGCCCCGCAGGTATCCGCCGATGCGACGGAAATCAGGCTCGGCGCCGACGAAAGCCATCACCTGGTCGTCGTGAACCGCTGCAGCCGCGGCGACCCCGTCGTCGCCTTCGATGGCCACGGCCGCGAATGGCTCGCCGAATGCGTGGATCCCCACCGTCAGGCCACCGTCCTGCGCATCAAAGAATCGCGCCCCGTCGGAGCCCGCCCCTTTTCCATTTCCCTCGCGCAAGCCCTGCCGAAGGGCTCCACGATGGACGACATCGTCCGCCAAGCTACCGAGATCGGCACCGCCCGCATCATCCCGTTGGTGAGCGAACGCACGCAGGTCCATCTCGATGGCGATCGCGCCGGCCGGAAAATCGATAAATGGCAAACCACCGCCATCGAAGCCGCCAAGCAATGCGGCAATCCCTGGCTGCCCGAAATCGCGCCCGTTCAAAAACTCGATGCCTGGCTGTCCGCCACGCCCGATTGCGAACTGCGGCTTGTCGCCAGCCTGCACGCCGGAACGACCTCGCTAAAACAAGCCCTCGCCGGTTTCGCTGCCAAACATGGCCGCGCCCCGCGATCCGCGCTCTGGCTGGTGGGCCCCGAGGGCGACTTCTCCCCCGCCGAAATGACCGCCGCCATCACCGCGGGATTCATCCCAGTCACGCTCGGCCCGCTCGTGCTCCGCAGCGACACCGCCGCCCTCTTCGCTCTCAGTGTTCTAACGCACGAGCTCTCATCTTCCGCGACGCGCTAGGCACCCTCGAAGCACGCGCATTGCAAGGTGGTAGGGGCGCAGACTTGCTGCGCCCGAGGCATGCGCCGCGAGGGGGCGAAGGGCGCAGCAAGACTGCGCCCCTACACGAGACAACGCTAAGCTAGTCACTGGAGCCGGCCCGCCCTCGGGCCGGTCGGGGGAGGGATTGACGAAGCGAGGCTCACGTCCCTCCGGGGCGGGGGCGCCCCGGCTCCAAGAGGAAGAAACGGCGAAGGCGCGTGCGAGAACCGAGCGAACCCGGCCCCTACCGGTGGCAGAGGAGGAAGCGCGGGGCGAAGGGGTGGGGGCGACGTCCATGTCGGTGACCTCAGGTCAGGCCCGATTCGCTGCCGACCAGTTCGGTGATCTTGATGCCGAAGTGGTCCTCGACCACCACGACCTCGCCGTAGGCGACAAGCTTGTCATTCACATAAAGGCCGACGGGGTCGCTGGCCTGCTGCGTGAGCTGGACCACGGAGCCGGGCGTGAGCTCGAGGACGTCGCGCATCGGCAGCATGCAGGAGCCGAGCTGGACGGTCACTTTGACCTTCACGTCGAGGACGATATCAAGCGTTTTTTCTTCCATGGGAGGGGGCAATGGTTGGGGCGGTCGTGGAACCGTCGGAATTGATCTTGGCGTTGAGTTGGACGACGATGTGGTCGGCATCGAGGCCGGCGGTGCCGACGAACTTGGGCACGCCGTTGAGCAGGACATTCGTCTGGCGGATCTGCTCGGCCGGCATTTCGATGACGTCGCCGACGCGCAGGTCGGTGATCTCGCGGAGCGTCACGGTGAACGTGTCCCACTCCGCGCGGACCGGCATCTTGATGCTGGAATAGGATTCCTGCCACGAGGCCTTCTTGGCGGCGACCGCGGTCACGTTGGCGTCCTTCTGACGGCGCGCCTGCATTTTCCGCACGAGGGGCTCAATGGTGTAGTATGGAACACCGATCTGGATCTGCTCGGAACAATCCCCGAAGCTGGCCTCGAGCGTCATGGCGAGGACGACAGCGTCCTTGGGCGAAGTCTGGAGGAAGCGGCCGCTGTTCTCGTGGCCGACGATGAGCGGCGTGAGTTCCTGCTCCGTTTTCCACTGGTGACACCACTCCTCGAGGATCATGTGCACGACGTCGTCGAGCAGGGCGACCTCGATCTCGGTGAGGTAACGCTCCGTCTTCACGGAGTGGCCGCGGCCGCCCAGGAGACGGTCGGCGATGGTGAGGGCCAGGCGGGGATTGATGTCGAGGACGCTGACACCCGCGAGCGGCTCGGCCTTGAAGAGGCAGATATGGGTCGGGCTGGGCAGCGACTCGGTGAACTTCGCGTAGTTGACCGTGGTGAGCTTGGCCATCTTGAGGCCGAACTCCATGCGCAGGAAAAGGGAGAGCCGCGCGCTGAGGTAGCGGATGAAGTCCTCGTGCACGAGGCGCAGGCGGCGCAGTTCGACCTCGGAGAGGAAGGCCGGGTTGCGGAAGTCGTACGGCTCGACCTTGATGACGGCGGTGCCGGTGGTGCGACGCCCATCGGCGCGGATCAGCGTGCGCTTGCCCAGCGTCGCCTCGGCCGCTCCCCCGCCCTGCGCGAGCAGCTTGTCGATCTCGGATTGGTCGAGAAAGTCGGACGCGGGTTTGTTGGGATCCTCGGCCATGGCGGGAGATTACGCTCTGTCGTAGGGGCGCAGACTTGCTGCGCC
>JAEZDN010000161.1 GCA_023433275.1 Verrucomicrobiota bacterium | reverse complement strand
CGGCTCGGGCGGCCTGGCGCTCGGCGATCACTCCCGGCTCGGGCGCAGGCCTGTCGCGCAACTTGGCGAGCGCCCGTTCCTTGGCGGCACGCGCCGCCGCCATCCGCTCGTTGAAATCGGGACTCTTGTAGCCGGCCATGTTCACTCCGATGCGATGCCGCCGCCGCGACGGCCTTGCGCGCTCCCCTAGCGTCAACGCCGCCTCATCGTCCAACGATCCGGGCCCGCTCGATCAAAGCGCCCGCACCGACGGTCCCGCGCGGCCGCCCGGCTTCAGCGCGTCCATCGCCCACACCATCGCGTCGGCGCGGTCGGGCGATCGCCCCGGCCCCTGATAGGGCTGGTCGTAGCTCAGCCCCACCAGTTCGTCCTCCAGCGCCGGGAACGCCCCCGCGAACCGCGCCCGGCCGCCGTCGAACATCGCCGCCACCGCCGCCGCCCGCGCCACCTTGTGGGCGCGCGCATGGACCAGCGTCACGTTGAGGTCCGGCTCGGCGCCGCGAATCACCGATCGGATCATGTCGCCGCCATTGTTCGCCTCGGCGACGACCTGGCCGGCGCCCCACGCCGCCGCGGCCCCGGCGACCTTGCGCGCCCACCCCTCCGGCGACAGCCCGCCCGCCGAGGCATCGGCCAGCACATAGCCGATCCCGTCCTCGCCGAGCCCGCACACCACGATCCCGCACGCATCCCCCATCGCGCCCGCCGGCGGGTCCACCCCCACCACGATCCGAACGAACAGATCCTCCCCGAGCTCTGCTCGGGGAGGGGGACCATGCGAAGCATGGTGGAGGGGTAGCCGGGGGCGAGCACCCAGATCGCCCTTCAGATAAGGCAGTTCCTCCGCTCCAGCAGCCACCGCCTCGCCCACCGGCCATCCCCGCGCCGCCTCGATCCCGTCCCGGGTCCACAGCGCCCCCTTCACCTCGTCGATCAGCTCGCCGTCCAGCTCCTGCCGCTTGAGCCACCCGCTCAGCCGCGCCGCCTGCGCCTCGACCCACCCCTCCGGCAGATGCGGGTTCATCCCGCTCGATCCGCCGGTCACCACCACCCCGTCCTCGCCCAGCAAAGCGTTGAGCGCCCCCCGCCGCGGAGTCGTCGTCACCAGCGCGCGCGGCCGCGCCCCGCGCCGAAGCCCGAGCTGGAGATTGTCCCACGCCTCCTGCGCGTAGCGCCACTTGGCGAGCTCGTCGCACCAGGCAAGGTCATGCTCCGGCCCGCGCAGCCCCTCCGGATGCGCGCCCGAGAACAGGCAAGCCTCCGCCCCGGAGTCGAACAGGATCCGCCGCCGCTGAAACGACCACTCCCGAACCTCCCCCGGCCTCGCGATGGCCAGAATGCCGGAGGGCCCCTCCACCATCACCCGCCGAGCCTCGTCCAAGGAGGCGGCGACCAGCGCCACCCTGATCCCTCTCCCCTTCAGGGGAGAGGGTGGCTGAGCGGAGCGAAGCCGGGAGAGGGGGCTGTCATCGGCAACACCGGTCCGCTCGTCCTGAGGAGCGGCTGAGCAGCCGCGAAGCGGCGTGTCGAAGACGCCTCTCGAAGGACGGGAAGGACGCACCATCCCCATCACCCACTCCGCCCCAGCCCGGGTCTTCCCGAACCCCCGCCCCGCCATCACCACCCACGTCCGCCACGCCCCGGCCGGCTCGATCTGCCCCGCATGCGCCCATTCCGGAAAATGCCGATTGAGCGCCCGCGCCGCCGCCGGTGTCAGCGAGG
Source organism: Verrucomicrobiota bacterium (assembly GCA_023433275.1). GTDB lineage: Bacteria > Verrucomicrobiota > Verrucomicrobiia > Opitutales > Opitutaceae > Lacunisphaera. The sequence goes on along the minus strand of JAEZDN010000161.1, from coordinate 5,243 downwards.
CGACGATCCTGGCGCGCGTCTCGAGGTCGCAGCGAGCGAGCGCCGCGGGGATTGAGCCTGACATATTGTATTCCTCAAAGCCGCGGAGGCGCGACACCTGCCGAGTGTCTGCTTTCGACCCATTGCGGACACTTGCCGCTTAGCTATGCTCCGCCCGTGGTCCGGATCAGAGCCTATACATTCACGCTCTCACTACCGATCCTGATTATCGTCTTGGGGTTCACCATATCTCTGGTGACGGACGAGATCGGCGGGGTGAATAGCTTCTACATCGGGTTTGGCAGCGGAGTTTTCGGGGCGGTCTTGCAACTGATCTTCTCACTTGCCTTCGCCTGCCCCCGGTGCGGAAAATCCCCCTACACCATCGGACCATTTAGAGGACCCTACGGCGTGGCTGGGAAGCCCATTCCGGACCGGGTTTGCTCGAACTGCGGCTACAATCTCACCGCGAGAGAGGACACGGCGTAGCAAACGCCAATGTCCGCTTTCCACCCAAAGCGGACACTCACCCCCGCCGCGCCCGCTCAATCGCGGCCACTTTCCGCAACACCTCGGCCCGCACCTCCTCGATGTCCGGCTCCTGGGTCCGCCAGTCGTAGCGCTGCGGCGCGCCGCCCTTCACCGCCGAACGGTGCAGCTTGAGGATGTTGATCGCGTCGGCGACGCTCATCGCGCCGGTCAGCCGCCCTGCCTCGCGCTCCGCGGGCGCGCCGCCCAGCACCGCCTTGGCATTCTCGATCAGCAGCGCCTCGACGTCGAGATAGCCGCCGCGAACCGCCGCCGCCCACGCCTCGGCGAAGGCCGGCTCCCGCCGCCGCCGCGCGTAGAGCGCGGTCGTCGAGATGTCTGCCGCCTCCGCTGCGCGGCTGACATTGGCGCCTTCCTCGAGCGCGGTCAGGAACAAGGCCTCCTTCGCCGCCGACCATCGCCCCGGCCCCGCCCGCATCACGCACGGCCGCCCGTGGCGCGACGACCGCACGATCTCGTCCCGCGCCAAGGCCGGCGTCTCGCCCCGCTCCAGCCGCCCGTGTCCCTCGGCCAGCGCCGCCGCCCACCGCGCCGCAAAGTCCGGATCCCGCTTGCGCGCCTCATAGGCACTGGTGCGGTCGACCCCCGCCGCCCGCGCCGCACCCTTCACGCTCCCGCCCCGCGCCAGCGCGGCAAGAAACCCCGCCCGCCACGCGGCTTCCTTCGCTGTCCCCATGTCGCCCCACGCAAAAGGGCCGGCGCAACCCGAAGATCGCCCGGCCCATCTCCTCCAGCCTCGATCCATTTACCGGATCAGCGTCACGATGTCAAGCCAAAAGTGCCAATAGGGTTACACCCAACCCGTCATGCCGGACCTGATCCGGCATCCACCTTCTTCTGCCCCCGTTCAATTCGGTGACGAATTCGAAATTCGTTGACAGTGCACTTTCAATTCGGTGACAGTGCACTTTATTCCCCCTCCGAATTGACCCTCCGTCCGCCCCATGGCACCTTCGCTCGCCATGGCCCGTCTCGCCCGCGCCATCTTCCCGGGCCTGCCCCACCACGTCACGCAGCGTGGCAACGGCCGCGCGCAGACCTTCTTCAGCGAGGCCGATTACGCGCTCTATCTGCGCCTGCTCGGCGAGCATTGCCGCGCCGCCTGCGTCGAGGTGTGGGCCTGGGTGCTGATGCCCAACCACGTCCACCTCATCCTCGTCCCCGCCGACGCGGACGGCCTGCGCCGAGCCCTCGCCGCCGTTCATCGCCGCTACGCCGGCCACATCCACGCCCGGCTCCGGCGCACCGGCCACTTCTGGCAGGGCCGCTTCGGCTGCGTGGTGATGGACGAGGCGCATCTCGGCGCGGCCTTGCGCAACGTCGCGTTGAACCCGGTGCGGGCGCGCCTCGCCGCCGATCCGAGCGGCTGGCGCTGGTCGAGCGTCCACGCCCATCTGGGCGGCGCCGACGACGGAGTCACCGCCCGGGCACCGGTGCTCGAGCGCTACCCCGATTTCGCCGCCTGGATCGCCGCCGGCGAGGACGAGGCGATGTCGCTGCGCCTCAAGCGCGCGGAGACGGTGGGGCGGCCGATCGGCAGCGCGGCTTTCATCGCCGGGCTCGAACGCCAGGCCGGCCGCGACCTGCTGCCCGCAAAGCGCGGCCGGCGGCCAGGGAGCGAATAAAGTGCACTGTCACCGTAATCCGAAGGACGGAAATTAGTGCACTGTCACCGTAATTCCTAGAATCAATATGAATTTGTGGAATGTGATCGTGACCGGTCAGCGGACACCGTTTGGATCAACACTGACCGACAGGATTTTCGATGAACGGGTTGCGCGATTTGGCTACGGTGGCACACTTGCCTTCATCGTTTACACAATGCGATGCGTCGTTGGCGAGGTAGATATTTGTGAAGGTGTCGGTAGACCTCTACATTTCACGCAAGAACGAGGCGTTGCCGCAGAGTAGGACTCGATCGAGATGAGGTTAGCCCATTTCAGGATGCGTTGGGCACTTTTCCTAAGTCCTCTACTGCTGGCTTCCTGCCAGCCTGATGAGCTGTTGCTGAAGGTGGAAGCAAATGCTGAAGAAACGATCGTAACATTCCACAAGAAGAGCTTTATTCACGGCGTCACTCGTGCGTCACCTTGTATCCGAACAGCTATCTTGGAAGATGAGGAACACAAAAGAGTTTGGCAGATTGATGCCCTCCTAGGATCTGACGGATCGGTTTGCAGAGAACTTGACAGTTTACGAATCGGAATAATCCCGCCTGGATTTATTCAGGCTATCCCATTGGTGATTGAGTCGAGCGGCATATATTCGCTGTCTGTGCTGGGACCAGACGGCGGTGGACAAGTTGATCTACCGTTAGGATTACGAGGATTACGGTGACAGGATTACGGTGACAGTGCACTAATTGCCTCTGTCTCCCAGGCGCGGGATTACGGTGAGAGTGCACTAAATTAGCACGTGCGGCGCCGCGCTCTGCGCAAAAGGAAAGGGCCGCCCCTCGCGGGACGGCCCTTGCTTTGTTCGTTACCCGCCCGATCCTGGCTAGGCGCCGGGATCGTGGTGACGCCGGCTGACCGTCCCCCCGGACGGTTAGCTTGTCGGCATCACCCCATCAGCTCCTGCTCGAGCTTCTTGGCCATTTCCTCGATATTCTCGGGCGGCCAGCCGGGGATGTCCATGCCGAGGCGGAGGCCCATCGAGGCAAGGACTTCCTTGATCTCGTTGAGGCTCTTGCGCCCGAAATTCGGAGTGCGCAGCATCTCGGCCTCGGTCTTCTGGACGAGGTCGCCGATATAGATGATGTTGTCGTTCTTGAGGCAGTTGGCGCTGCGCACCGACAGCTCCAACTCGTCGACCTTCTTCAACAGGTAGCGGTTGAGCTGGTTGGCGTCGGCCTCGGTCTCCATCGCGCCCATGCCGCCGCCGACCATCCCGGAGCTCGGCATCGACACCGCGAGCCCATCGTCGAAATGGACGAACAGCTGGAGCTGGTCCTGGAGGATCCGCGCCGCATAGGCGACCGCGTCCTCGGGGCTCACCGTGCCGTCGGTCTCGATGGTCAGCGTCAGCTTGTCGTAATCGAGCTCCTGGCCGACCCGGGTGTTCTCGACCTTGTAGCTGACCTGGCGGACCGGGCTGTACAGGGCGTCGACCGGGATCAGGCCGATCGGAGCGTCGACCGGGCGGTTGGACGCCGCGGGGACATAGCCCTTCCCGGTCTCGGCGGTCAGCTCCATGTTGAGCGTCGCGCCCTCGTCGAGGTGGCAGATGACCAGGTTCGGGTTCATCACCTCGATGTCGCCGGTGGTGGCGATCTGGCCGGCGGTGACTTCGCCCGGGCCGGTCGCCGACAGCTGCAGCCGCTTGGGGCCTTCGCCTTCCATCTTCAGCGCGATCTGCTTCACGTTGAGGACGATGTCGGTGACGTCCTCGCGCACGCCGGCGAGCGAGGAGAATTCATGGAGCACGCCCTCGATCTTGATCGCGGTGACGGCGGCGCCCTGGAGCGAGGACAGGAGGACCCGGCGAAGCGAGTTGCCGAGGGTCAGGCCGAAGCCGCGCTCCAGCGGCTCCGCGACGAAGGTCGCCTTGCGGCGGCTGTCGCCGGCGGTCTTCTTCTCGAGCGCGTTGGGCTTCTTCATTTCCTGCCAGTTCTTTGCGTTGACGGCCATGGTGTTCCCTTGGGCTCATGGCGGGCGCCGCATGCGCCCGCCGAATTTCGTGGTCCCGGGGACACTCTATTGAGTGTCCCCGTAAATGGGGGCGGAGACACTCAATAGAGTGTCCCCGCGCATCAAACGCGGCGGCGCTTGGACGGGCGCACGCCGTTGTGCGGGATCGGGGTCACGTCGCGGATCGACGTGATCTGGAAACCGACCGCCTGCAGCGCACGAAGCGCGCTTTCGCGGCCCGACCCCGGACCCTTCACTTCCACTTCGAGGGTACGCACGCCGTGCTCAGCGGCCTTGCGGCCCGCGTCCTCGGCAGCGACCTGGGCCGCATACGGGGTCGACTTACGGCTGCCCTTGAAGCCCATCATGCCGGCGCTCGACCAGGCAATCGCGTTGCCCTGCGCGTCGGTGATGGTGATCATGGTGTTGTTGAACGTCGAATTGACGTGCGCAACGCCCGTCGAGATGTTCTTGCGTTCGCGACGACGGACGCGTGCGGCTTCCTTGGCCATGTGACTTCTTCCTTGATCTCAGACGCCGCCGTAACACCAGCGGCTAAACCAGGTAAACGGTGGCGAACCGGCATTGGCCGGGCGCAATCGCCGGCCGGCGCCAACCGCCACCATCCACCAATTACTTCTTCTTGCCAGCGATGGCCTTCGCCGGACCCTTGCGGGTACGAGCGTTGGTGTGGGTGCGCTGGCCGCGAACCGGCAGCGAGCGGCGATGACGCAGACCGCGGTAGCAGCCCAGGTCCATCAGGCGCTTGATGTTCATGGAGACTTCGCGGCGCAGGTCGCCCTCGACCTGGTAGTCGCGGTCGATCGTCTCGCGGATGGCCAGAACCTCGGCATCCGTCAGCTGGTGAACGCGGCGCTCGGCCGGGATGCCCACCTTCTCGACGATCTCGGCTGCGAACTTCGCGCCGATGCCGTGGATGTACTGCAGCGCGATGATCACGCGCTTGTTGGTCGGAATGTTGATACCGGCTATACGAGCCATGGTCCTGCTTCTCCATGTGAGCCTGCCCGACCATTGGGTCGCGGCATGGCGCCTCTATTGTTCCCGCGTCCGGTGGAGCCCGGC
>JAEZDN010000125.1 GCA_023433275.1 Verrucomicrobiota bacterium | reverse complement strand
CCGATCTACCAGCGGAGTCGATAGCTCTCTGGGGCGCGGTCGGTTTACCGGACCTCTGTTCCGTTGGGCTCACCCCTGCTCTGACCCCAATCCAAGCTACAAGGGGCGCGGCTTGACCGCGCCCTTTTGCTCGCTGCGGGAAACGAGGGCGTGGACCAGCAGGAGCGCTCGCGCGGTGTGCGGGCAGATGCTTTTGCTCGCTGCGGGAAACGAGGCTGTGGACAAGCCACGCCCCTACAAGTCTGCCCCGGATTCAGAATCCCCTTCAGCCGGTGCCCGCTTGTGCCGATACCGCGCCTAGCCTCCGCCTGCCCATGCGCCACCCCTCGCTTGCCCTCCTTTGCGCGACCGCCCTCGGCGTTCTCGCCCCCGACGCATCCGCCGCCCCGCACAAGGTCGGCCTCCTTCTCAAGGGCCGCACGCCGTTCTGGAATGTGATCGAGGAAGGCGCGACCGCCGCCGCCGCCGAACTCGGCGTGGAGCTGATCGTCAAGGCTCCGCCCACGGAATCCGACGTCAGCATCCAGATCCAGATGCTCAACGCTCTCGCGGCTCAGAAAGTGGAATGCATCATCCTCGCGCCGACCAACGCGGAAACCCTCGCCCTGCCCGCCGCCGCGCTGGCGGTCAGCGGCATCAAGATCATCGTGGTCGATTCTCCCCTGAATGGCAAAACCGCCAGCGTGTTCGTCGCGACCGACCACGAGGCCGCCGGCGCCGCGGCCGGTCGCCTCCTCGCGGAACTCGTGGGCGACAACGCCAAGGTCGCCGTCCTCCGCCACGCGCAGGGCAACCTCGTGACCGCCGCCCGCGAGGACCACGCCATCACCGCCCTCAAGGCCGCGCGCCCCTCGGTCGCCGTCTTCGGCGATGTGTTCCTTGGCAACACCAAGAAGGAGCAACCCGCGCGCGCCCAGTTCCTCCTGACGAAACATCCCGATGCCGCCGCCATCCTCGCCTCGAGCACGCCGGGCACCATGACCATGCACGACCTCCTCGCCAAGGGCCCGACGCCGGGGGCCATCAAGCTCGTCGGGTTCGGCTACAATCTGACCGAGGCCGCCGCCGCCGGCCTTGCCGAAGGCACCCTCCACGGCTGGGTCGCGCAGCTGCCCGCCGACATGGGACGCGTGGCTGTCGAAAGCGCCCACGCCCTGCTCGAGGGAAAAACCGTGCCGCCCGTGATCCGCACCCGCTTCGAAGTGATCACGCCCGCGAACTTGCAGGAACCGCACATCCAGGCCCTGAAGTTGCGCTGATCATCCCGGCCAACGCGTCGAAAACCCTCCCCCACCCGCAGGGCCTCGAGCTGCGGCGCCGCTCGCGCCATCGTCAGGATACGATCCGCCTCCCCCACCCAAAGTAGTCTATTAAATGACTTTGCCCGCGGGTCGTGACCAGCGAACCGCAAGGGACGGGATGTGCCAGGGACGCTCGCGTTCTTCCCCTTCGCCGCCGCAGACAAATCCCGCGCGTGACGTTCGCTCGGTCCTCCGCAGATCGCGCCGTCATCGCCGCCCGCGATCTCCCGCCGACCCAAATTCGAAGCGGAAAGATTCTGCGCGCTTCAACCGCGCAGCGCCCGCCACACGGCCACGCAGCTGCCGACCAATTCCGGCAGCTCGGCGAGCGGGATCTGGCTGGCAGCATCCGAAATGGCCTGGGCCGGATCCGGATGCGTCTCGATGAAGAGCCCATCCGCCCCTGCCGCCACCGCCGCCCGCGCCAGCGGCGGGACAAACTCGCGCTTGCCCCCGCTCTTTCCACCCGCGGCCCCCGGCAGCTGCACACTGTGCGTCGCATCGAAAACCGTCGGCGTGCCGTGCGCCCGCATGATCGCGAACGAACGCATGTCCACCACCAGGTTCTGATAACCAAACGTCGTGCCCCGGTCGGTCTGCCAGATCTCGGCCGCCTTGCTCTGGCGCAACTTGCTGACGACAAACTCCATTTCCTGCGGCGAGAGAAACTGGCCCTTCTTCACGTTCACCACCGCGCCGGTCTTCGCCGCGGCCACCAGCAAGTCGGTCTGCCGGCACAGGAACGCCGGGATCTGCAGCACGTCGCACACTTTCGCGACCTTCGCACATTGGTCGCGCTCATGGATGTCCGTCAGCACCGGGAAACCATATTCCTTCTTGATCAGCGCCAGCAGCCGCAGCCCCTCCTTCAGTCCCGTGCCGCGTCCGCCCAGCGAGGTCCGGTTCGCCTTGTCGAACGAACCCTTGAACACAATGGACAGCTCGCGGTGCTTCTTCCCGAGCTTGACCAGCGCCTCCGCCACCGCCCGGCACACCGTCTCATTCTCGAGCGAGCACGGTCCGGCGATCAGGAGAAGTTTCTTGGGATCGAAGAGCATGAAAACAGGAAGGGTTAACCTCGAATGGACACGAATTCACCCGAAGGCCGGACCCGGCGGACATCGCCCCTCAGGCATGCGGGTCCATTCGTGTCCATTCGTGGTTTCAAACTACTTCTTCTGCCGCTTGATCGCCGCGGCGATGAATGCGGCGAACAGCGGGTGCGCGCGGTTGGGCTTGGATTGGAATTCCGGATGGCTCTGCACCCCGAGGAACCAGGGATGATCCTTTGCCTTCAATTCCGTGATCTCGACCAGTCCGCGCTTCGGATTCCAGCCCGAGATGACCATGCCGCCCTTTTCCAGGCGCTCGATGTAATCGTTGTTCACCTCGTAACGGTGACGATGGCGCTCCGTCACGGTCTCCGCCCCGTACGCCTTGCGGGCGAGGGTGCCGGGCTTGAGCGCGCACGCATAGGCCCCGAGACGCATCGTGCCGCCCTTCTGGACGACGTTGCGCTGCTCGTCCATGAGCGCAATGACCGGCTCGGTCGTCGCGGGCTCAAACTCCATCGAGTTCGCCTTTTTCAGCCCGAGCACGTTTCGCGCAAACTCGATCACGGCGACCTGCATGCCGAGGCACAGGCCATAATAGGGAATCTTGTTCTTCCGGGCGTAACCCGCCGCGGCGATCTTGCCCTCGATGCCGCGGTCGCCGAACCCACCCGGCACCAGGATGCCGTCCAGCTTGCCGAGCTGCGCCAGCCCGGCCTTCGTCTCGAGTTCCTCGGCGTCGACCCGCACAACCTCCACGCGCGCATGATTCGCGATGCCGGCGTGCGCGAGCGATTCATAAACGGACTTATAGGCGTCCTGCAGCTCGATGTACTTGCCCACCACGCCGATCTTCACCGTGTGCTTCGGCGACTTGATCCGCTCCACGATGTCCGCCCAGATGTTCTTCGGGTTCGGCCGCGCCTTGATGCCCAGCAATTCGCACACGTGCTGGTCCATGCCCTGTTTTTGCAGCATGATCGGCAGCTCGTAGATCGAGGACTCGACGTCCTCGGCCGCGAACACCGCCTTCACCGGGACGTTGCAGAACATCGAGAGCTTCTCGCGCATTTCGAGCGTCAGCGGCTTCTCGCACCGGCACACCAGCAGGTGCGGCTGGATGCCGATCTCGCGCAGCTTCGCCACGCTCTGCTGCGTCGGCTTGGTCTTCAACTCGCCCGCGGCGGTCACGAACGGCACGAGCGTGACATGGATGAAAACACATTCCTTGGGGCCGACCTCGAGCGCGAACTGCCGCAGCGCCTCGAGGAATGGGAGCCCCTCGATGTCGCCGGTCGTGCCGCCAATTTCGGTGATCAACACATCCACGCCCTTGCCGCCGCGGAAGATGCGTTCCTTGATCTCATTGGTCACGTGCGGGATCACCTGCACCGTCTTGCCCAGGTAATCGCCGCGGCGCTCCTTCGCGATCACGGCCTCGTAGATCTGGCCGGACGAAAGGCTGTTCGCGCGCGAGAGTTTGCCCGACGTGAACCGCTCGTAATGCCCGAGGTCGAGGTCGGTCTCGGCTCCGTCATCGAGCACATACACCTCGCCATGCTGGAACGGGCTCATCGTGCCCGGATCCACGTTCAGGTAGGGATCGAACTTCTGGATGCGCACCGTGAGACCGCGCATCTCGAGCAGGGCGCCGAGCGCTCCCGCCGTCAGTCCCTTGCCCAGGGAGGAAACCACGCCGCCAGTGACGAAAATATACTTCATCGGCAGCGGTTAAATCGGGCGCGTTTTCCATACACAAGAAAAAGGTGGCGCACCTTCCATTTGCCGGCGGGTTTGGCCTGCTACCACCCGCCGCCCGCGCCTCTTTCTGCCGGTCCCGGCCCGCCGCGGAGGGTCGTGGCCGCACCCGCGATTTTCCTCAGCGCCGCGCAAGCCCGCGCCAGGGAAAAGGGATTGCCGCACCCCCCTTCCCCCTCATCGTCGCCCCGTGCAGTCCAAACCTTCCCTGCTCGCCTGGATCACCTGCGATGGTGTCCACATCGACCCCGCCTCCGGCAAGCACACCATCCTCGGCGTCTTCTCCAACATCAAGGCGCGCTCCTTCCCGGTCACCCACCCCTACATGGTGTGGTTCCTTACGCTGACCGATGTCCAGCCCGGCTCGCACCGGATCAAGATGTCCATGGGCCTCGACCCCACCAATCCGGTCGAGCTCCTCCACCGCGAGTTCGAGTCCCAGTCGCCCCTGCACCGCATCAACCTGATCAACGAACTGCGCAACCTCCAGTTCGAGCAACCCGGGGACTACTCCATTCTCATCGAGGTCGACGACGAGCCCATCCTCGCCACGAACCTGACGGTGACCTGAGCTTTCTGACCCGGATCGCGCGGGCCCGTCCTCGATCGCGCTCCCGCCGTCCGCGCCCACCCGCATCGTCCGCGGCCAAAAAGAAGTCCTTCCCCTTTGCGCGTATTTCGTGTGTTTCGTGACCTCTTAACCTTACATCCGACTTCATGTCCTCCTCCTTCGAACTCCTCGGCATCGGCAACCCCATCATGGATTTCATCGCGCATGTCGACGATGCCTTCCTCCGGGCCCATGTCCCGGGCGACATCGGCGGCATGGTGCTGGTCGATGACGAGGACATCGCCCGCCTCCTCGGCCAGCTCGGCGGCGCGGTCGCCATGACCCCCGGCGGTTCCGCCGCCAACGCCGTGCTCGGCGCCACCAAACTCGGCCTGCGCACGACCTACGTCGGCAAGACCGGCGCCGACAAAACCGCCGAGGACTATCGCACCAATTTCATCGCCGCCGGCGGCGACGGCTCGCGTTTCAAGCGCACGAATCTCCCCCACGGCCGCTGCCTTTCCATGGTCACCGCCGACGGCCAGCGCACGATGCGTACGCATCTCGGCGCCGCCATGACGCTCAGCCCCGACGAGATTTCCGTCGCCGATTTCCAGGGCGCCCGCCACGCGCACATCGAGGGCTACCTGCTCTTCAATCCCGCCCTCGCCCAAAAGGTCGCCGACACCGCTCGCGCCGCCGGTTGCACCATCAGCCTCGAGCTCTCCTCCTTCGAAGTGGTGAATGTCGCCCGCGACTGGATTCTCGATCAGCTGAAACAGGGCGTGGACATCGTGTTCGCCAACGAGGACGAGGCCAAGGCGCTCTTCCAGAAGGAAGCCACCTTTGACGCCTACGCCCGCGAGATCGCCGCCTTCGGTGGCGTCGCCGCCGTCAAAATCGGCAAGGACGGCGCCTGGGTTGCCCGCGGGTCCGAATTGCACCGCATTGCCCCCGTCAAAGTCTCGCGCGTGGCCGACACCACCGGCGCCGGCGACGCCTGGGCCGGCGGTTTTCTCTTCGGTTACCTGCGCGGGAAATCCCTCGCCGGTGCCGGCGCGCTCGGCTCCGCCCTCGGCGCCGAATGCGTCCAGCATCTCGGCGCGGCCATCCCCGAATCCCAGTGGCCCCGCCTGCGCGCCTTGGCGGCATCCTTGCAGTAATCCGGCAGAAAAGTTCAGGCGGACGCGCTGGACCCCGCGCCGCTCGGCGCCTTTTCCATCGGGATTTCCATGGAACCTCGGAGAAACCCCCGTTTCCAAGGCCCCACCGCAATGAAACCGGCCGGCCTTCTCCTGCTCCTGCCCGTCGGTTTGATGGCCAGCGCATGGACCGCGGAATCGACCGCATCCACCGGCCGCCTGAGCCAGGAAACCTCCGCCCGCATCCGTGAGGGACTGCCTGCCTTCCGGCCCACGACGCAGAAGGCCGGAGAAGAAGACACCAACGCCGCCACGGAAACATCCACCGACCCCAATATTCTCGTCCTCCCCAAGGTCACCGTGAACGAAAAGCGCCTCCCCTCCGACGCCGCCGACCACCTCGTGAGCCGGCAGGACTTCAAACGGAAAATGGAAAACCTCTACCTCGACCAGCTGGCGGAGGACGGTCCGCTCAATGTCCTCCTCAACCAGTTCACCATCCCGATCCTGAGTCCATCCAAGGCCGAGCGCGGACGCGCCATTTATCTGAGGCGAGAACTCGATCGCTTGGGACATGTCAACCGCACCACCCGCGGCATCGCTCCCGACGCCGCCAAGAAATTTCGGGATGAATTGGATAATTCGCACACCACCCGCCCCGCGGGCGGTCTAATCAAACGATAGGCACCACCTCCGCCTTTTTACTGGATAGAATCCCGTCCCTGCATTCCCTTCTAACCATGAAAACCACGGCCTCCCTGGGAATCCTCCTTGCCCTGACCGTGCCCGCCGTTTGGGCGGACGACACGCCGGTCACGGCTGAACCACACCCTCTCCCCGCCGCCAGCCCGGCGACACCGGCGACGCGCCCCGCGCCCCACCACCCCCGCCTCCCCGGCAACGCCCCGCCCCCGCCCCCCGCGCCCAAGAAGCTCGACCAACCCAACACGAGCGAGGACCCGGAAATGCTCGTCCTGCCCACGATGACCGTGAAGCAGAAACCGCGGCCGCGACTGAACGCACAAATTGTCCACGCACCGAAGGATTTCGGCAATCTCCTCGCTCGGCAAAAATACACGCAGCTGGACCAGGCTTTGAACAAATTCACGTTGCCCCTGTTCGGCCAGTCCCTCGCCGAACGCGCCCTTGAGGAACATGAGCGCGAAAAGAACAAGGAGCTGACGCTCGACGTGCTCAATATTTCCAAGGCCCTCGAAGCCGCCGATCCCACCGAGGCCAAGGCCCTCAGGGAAAGCATTACGCGTCCCTGATCCCGGCAGCCGGTCACGGCGAATTCCCTGAGGCCGCGCGATCATCCACCGACTCGCGCCCCCGTACCTGGAGCCGGGGCGCCCTCGCCCCGGTGGCTTTAGAGCCAAACGCCGTATCCGATGAAGAGCGGTGCCGCCGTGCACCGCGTTGACTCGAGCGCGATCCGCTAGGATCGCACCAGCAACGCTCGCACAATCGCCTCCCACTCCTGCGCCAGGCTTCCCGTCGCCGCTGGCTTCCCCGCGCGCGTGTACCAATAACCGGCATTCCTCTCGTCGCCCTCCTTGCGATGAAGGTACGCGTGAACCCACGCGCCATCGCGACCAGCCGCCTCCTGCGCCAGTGAGTGCGCCTCGTCCCACTTCCCCTGCGCGTCGAGCCACAACGCCCGCAACGCCGGCCCCAGCTTGGCGGGCACGATCTCGCTCCGGACAAAATCCTCAAATGACATTTGCGCGCTCATTCTTAATTGCTTTGTTAGCCGCTCTTCCGCCGCCGGCCACGCCAAATTCATGTCCCTTACCGAAGTCACCATCCTCCGCGAGCTCCTCTCCGCCGACTCCGGCTACATCTCCGGCAACAAGCTCGCCAAGCAACTTGGCCTCTCGCGCGTCGCGGTGTGGATGCAATTGCAGAAACTTGCCAAGCAGGGCTTCGCCTTCGAGGCCGCGCGCAGCCGGGGCTACCGCCTCGTCAAGTTCCCCCCGCAGCTCCACCACGCCCTCATCGAGGCTCACCTCGCCGGCCGCGCCCGCACCCCCAATCTCATCACCCTCGAACGCGTCGACAGCACCAACAGCGAGGCCGAACGCCATCTCGCCGCCGGCAGCCGCACGCCCCTCGTCATCCTGGCCCGCGAGCAAACGCACGGCCGCGGTCGCCGCGGTCGCGTCTGGCACAGCCCGCCGGCGGGCAACCTCTACGGCACCTTTGTCTTCCGGCCGAAGCTCGAGCCCGCCCGCCTCCAGGACTTCACCCTCTGGATGGGCCTGAACGTCTGCGAGCTCATTGCCAACTTCTGCTCCGTCGAGCCCGGCCTCAAGTGGCCCAACGACGTGTACTTCAACGGCCGCAAGGCCGGCGGCATGCTCACCGAGGCCCGCATCGATGCCGACGAGGTGCACGACCTGGTTTTCGGTCTCGGACTCAACCTCAATGCCCGCGGCGCAGACTTGCCGCGCGAGGTCCAGAAATCCGCCACCTCCCTGGCCGAGGCCGCGGGCGCACCCATCGACGTGAATCGCTTCGCGGCCGCCCTCATTGGCCGCGTCCTCGCCGCCTGCAACCAGTTCGTCGAGGATGACTATCGCCCCAAGTTCGCCGAGCTCTGGGCCCGCTTCGATATCCTGCGTGGCCAGCCCGTCACCGTCACCCAGGGTGCGCGTTCGGTCGCCGGCACCGCCATGGGCATCGACGCCGAAGGGTCGCTCATCGTGCGCACCAACGCCGGCCGCACCGAGCGCTTCCGCGCGGGCGAGGTCACCCTTGCCCGCGATCCCGCGCCGGTCGCCTGATACGGGGCTTGCCGGGGGGGCCAGTCCCTCGTCTAACTCCACCCTCGTACCCGCGGCATGGCCGACATCCCCGACATCACCATTGAGGTCACCAATCTCGTCAAAACCTACGGTTCGCTGACCGCCGTCAACAACCTGAGTTTCACCGTGAAGCGGGGCGAGATCGTCGGCCTGCTCGGCCCGAACGGCGCCGGCAAGAGCACGACGATGCGCATCCTCACCGGCTACCTGCCGGCCACCTCCGGTTCCGTCCGCATTTGCGGCGTTCCCGTTGCCAGCCACCCCGAGGCCACCAAGCGCCACGTCGGCTACATGCCGGAAAACAACCCCCTGCCCGAGGACCTTCGCGTTTCCGAGTACCTCTGGTTCCGCGGCCGCCTCAAGGAAATGCCCCGCGCCAAGCTCCGCGCCCGCATCGACGAGGTGCTCGAGCTCTGCGACCTCAAGCGCAACCGCCATCGCATCCTCGGCCGTCTCTCGAAGGGCAACAAGCAACGCGTGGGCATCGCCGAGGCCATCCTCGCCGAGCCGGCCGTCATCATCATGGACGAGCCCACCATCGGACTCGACCCGCACCAGATCATCATCGTCCGCAACCTCATCGCCAGCCTCCGCGGTCGCATGAGCGTCATCATTTCCAGCCACATCCTGCCCGAGATCGAGGAAACCTGCGACCGCGTCCTCATCATCAACGGCGGCCGCATTGTCGCCCACGGCTCCCCCGCGGACCTCCGTCGCGAAATCTTCGGCCACACCAGCTACCGCGTCGAACTCGCCGGCGACATCACCCATCTCGCCGCCAACGTGGCCGCCATCGACCCCAGCCTGAGCCTCTCGACCCTCGGGGACACCGGCGCCGATGGCTTCGCCGCCGCCACCCTCATGACCCCTTCCGCCGAAGACCTCGGCGAGAAACTTCTCCTCGGACTCCCCGCCCGCGGCTACCGCGTGCGCGCGCTGAGCCACACCCAGCCATCCCTCGAGGACGTCTTCCTCGCCGCCACGCGCCGCAGCTGGGACGCCCGGCTGCCCGACCAGAAACCAGGCAAGGGCGACGCCCGCGCGCCGCTCCCGAAAGTATGATGATCAAAAGCCATCAGCGGTCAGCTTTCACCAGCCAGCCAAAACCAGGCCGCTCCGGCTTGGAGCTGATCGCTGGCCGCTGATCGCTGACCGCCCTCCCTCATGCGCCACTACTTCACCATCCTCTCCCACGAGATCCGGGCGCTGCTCTACAATCCCAGCACGTACATCGCGGCCGTGCTGTTTCTGATCGTGATGGGATTCATCTTCACCGGCATCCTCGATGACTACAGCCGCGCGCCGCAGGAAACCCCGCCCGCCGTCGTCTTCTTCCAGCTCTTCTGGATCCCCGTCTTCTTCATGGTGCCGCTGCTCACCATGAAATCCTTCGCCGAGGAACGCCGCCTCGGCACCCTGGAAACCCTGCTCACCACGCCGGTCAGCACCGCCGAGGTCGTGATCGGCAAATTCTCCGCGGCCTACCTGTTCTACCTCGCCCTCTGGGCCTCGACCCTCGGGTTTCACTACATCCTCCAGGTTTACGCGCGCGACATCCGCTACCTCGACTCCGGCCCGCTCATCGGGGGCTACCTCTTCGTCGCCGTCAGCGGCCTCCTCTTCATCGCCGTCGGCATCCTGTCGAGCGCCGTCACCCGCAGCCAGGCTGTCGCCGGCATCCTCAGCTTCACCCTCCTGCTCGCCCTGATCGGCGGCCTCAGCTACGTCAGCGAACTCGGCGCCCTCAACCAGGACTTCCTCTCGCCGATGAAGACCACCCTCGAGGGCCTGCGCATTCCCGGCCACGTCGACGACTTCACCCACGGCATCGTGGACACCCGCCAGGTCTTCTTCTACCTGACCGGCTCCATCCTCGCGCTCCTCTTCAGCATCCTCGGCGTCGAGGCGAAGATGCTCAACAGCTAGGCCCATGTCGTCCTACGACAGCTTCCGCGCCGCCCGCTGGATCCGGTTCATCAACCTGGTCCTTCAGGCCGCGCTGTTCCTCTCCCTGTTCGCCGGGCTGAATTACATCGCCCTCAACCACTCCTGGCGCTTCGACCTCACGGAAAACCGCCGCCACTCGCTCTCCCCCGAGACCCGCGCCTACCTCGCCGACCTCGAGCGTGATGTCCGGGTCATCGTCACGATCTCCCGCGACGGCGAGGACACCGAGCTCGAGCAGGCCCGTCGCGACATCACCGGACTGCTCCGCGAATACACCTACCACACGCGCAACAGCACGAAGGGCCGGATCGAGGTCCGCGAGCTCGACATCTACCAACACCGCCGCGACGCCGAGGCGCTCGGGCTCGACCAGCCGAACCAGGTCATCCTCATCACGGACCGCCACCGCCGTGTCCTCACCCTCGGGGACTTCTACACCACGCGCGACCTCCAGCGGGAGGGCTTCCACGGCGAGGCCACCCTCACCGGCGCCCTGCTCGACGTCACCAAGGCCGAAAAGAAGAAGATCTATTTCCTCTCCGGCCACGGCGAGATGCGCCCCGATGACGTCGACCGCCGCCGCGGCCTCTCGGGCCTCCGCGACGAGCTTCGCCAGCGCAACTACGAGGTGGCCGGCCTCGACCTCGGCCTCACGCCCAAGGTCCCCGACGACGCCGCGCTCATCATCGTTGCCTCGCCCCTCGGTCCCCTCAAGCGCCTGGAGGAACTCCTGCTGCGCGACTACCTCACCACCCGCGCGGGCCGCGTCATCCTGCTCCTTGATCCCGGCGTGCAACACGGTCTCGAGAACCTGACCTTCGAATGGGGCGTCCTCGTTTACGACAACGTCATCGTCGACCCCGCCCCGGGCAGCCTGACCGAGTCGAACGATCTCCGCTTCTCCCGCTTTGCCCGCGACCCCGACAGCGGGATCACCGACACCCTGATCAACAACGGCATGTCCGTGATCGTCGGCCCTTCACGCGTCGTGAACCAGGACAGTGGCCGCTCCATCGACGAAGGCCTTCGCGTCAAGAAACTGGTCGCCACCAGCCCCGAAGCCTGGGGCGAATCCAGCTACCGCCTGCGCGTGCCCGCCGAATACACGCGAGGCCAGGACCTGAAGGGCGAGCTCGGCCTCCTCGTCATTTCCGAACGCCATAAGCGGACCGACCTCCCGCTCAGCGTCCACGGCGGCCGCCTCGCCGTCTTCGGCACCGCCGACCTCGTCACCAACGACCGCATCATCACCGTCGGCAACCTCAACCTCTTCCTCGCGACCGTGAACTGGATCGTCGAGGGACGCACCACGCTGAGCATCCCCGTCCGGCCCATCGAACGCTTCCAACTGGCGCTCAGCGCGGAGGAACTCGTCCGCCTCCGTCTCGGCCTCCTGCTCGGCCTGCCCGGCCTCGTCGCCCTCCTCGGCCTCGCCGTCTACTGGACGAGAAGGAATTAGCGATCAGCCCTCAGCTTTCAGCGCTCAGCGCCCACCCAAATGCCCAACCAACCGATCAAGTCTGCTTCGCTGACAGCTGATAGCTGACCGCTGATCGCTTTCATCATGCGCTCCAAAGTCACCGTCGTCCTCCTTTTCCTCAACGTCGTCCTCTTCTTCTACATTTTCCGCTTCGAGGAAAAGTGGCGGGCCGAACGGGCGAACCTCGAGGCCCGGCGCCGCGTGCTGCCCGCCGAGATCGCCAGCCTCGATTCCTTCACCCGCACCCTGCCGTCGGGCGAATCCGTCAAACTCGAGAAACGCGACGGCGAGTCCTGGTGGCTCACCGTCCCCTACGAATGGCCGGCCAATCCCAACGCCGTGTCCCGGATCCACAACGAGCTCCAGTTTCTCGAGCATGAAACGAGCTTCCTCGTCGCCGACCTCGCCAAGAGCGGCCAGACCCTCGCCGATTACGGCCTCGAGCACCCCGCCCTCACCATCGACCTCACGGCCGGCGAACGCAGCTTTCGCCTCGAGATCGGCGCCGACACCCGCACGGGCAACCGCCTCTACATCCTCTCCCCGGGCGCCGACCGCATCCACGTCGTGAACCGCAGCCTCGCCGAGAGCGTCGGGCTGCCGCTTCAGGACCTCCGCGTCGAAACCCTCTTCACCATCCCCGTCTTCGAGGTCCGCTCCCTCAACATCCAGACGGGCGCCCCTTCCAACCTCAAGGTCCGCCTCCGCCGCGAAACTTCCGGCCGGTGGGGATTCGAAACCCCCATCCTCGCCCGCGCGAGCAAAAGCCACGTCGAGCAGACGATCAATCGGCTCAGCGCGCTCACCGCGAAAAACTTCCTCGATCGCACCGAACCCGAGCGCACCGGCCTGGATTCGCCCGCCTTTCGCGTCACCTTCGAGGGCAACGCCCGCCGCGAAACCCTCCTGCTCGGTCAACCCGCCGCCGACGGCGAATACTACGCACGCTTCGAGGACCAGTCCGTCGTCTTCACCACCGCCGTGCCCGCGGAACTCCTGCAGGACCTCCGTTCCTCCCAGGAGCAATTGCGCGACCGACACGTGCTCGACTTCGATCCCGCCACCGTCACCTCGCTCACCTTGGGGGCCCCCGGACACCCCGAGGTTTCGCTGAGAAAACTCGAGGCCCCCCCCGCGGGCGCGGCCGGCGCAGCCGCTGCCGTTCCCGCACCGGAATGGCAGCTCGTCACCCGCACCGCGGGCCAGGCGCCGCTCACCGCCGCGGCGGACCCCGGTGTGATCAAGGACCTGCTGGACAAGCTCGGACGCCTCTCCGTGGCGCGCTTCGTGACCGACGCACCCTCCGCGGCCGACGTGGAAAACTACGGCTTCAACCGTCCCGAACGCGAAATCAGCCTGGGCCTTTCCACCGGCGGCGGCCTCGACGGCCGCTCACCCTCGACCCAGGTCCTGCAAATCGGCCTCTCGCCCGATCGCCCGGGCGTCGCCTTCGCCCGCCTCACCAACCCGCCCTACGTGTACGAGATCGTGACCGATATCCTCGACGATACTCCCGTCGTGCCCCGTCACTACCGCCAGCGCGTGCTGCGCAAGGCGGATGGGCTCGCCATCACCCAAGTCTCGTTGGTGGACCTCGCCAACCAGTCCACCGTCTTCACCCGGCAGCTGCCCGAGGGCCAGCGCACATGGGACGGCGTGCTGGCGGCCGAAACGGATCCCCGCGCGCGCAAGGCCGTTGAGGATCTCGTCCGGGAACTCGGCGAGCTCCGCGCCGCCAGCTTCACGGCTGACGCGTTCTCCACCCAGCAGGCCGCCACGCCCGAAGGATCCCGCCCGTGGCGTTACCGGCTGGATTACACCGTCTCCTTTTCCGGCGCCCAGGAATCGGCCACCAGCCTCTTCCTGACCGAACGCCTCGGCGGCATGACGCTCGTCGCCGGAACCGCCGACTTCGGTGGCGTGGTGTTCACCGTCACCCAGCCCCTCCTCGACGCGCTCTTTGCCCTGACCTATTCCGCCACCCAGGACCCCGGCCCGGTCGCGCCGCCGGCGGCGGAAACACCCTGAAGGAAAGCCGGTCCATGACCGACCTGCCCATGATCCAGGTCCGCCCGCGTCCGCTCGCGACGCGTCGCACCTAGTCGCCCGCTCCGTGGCCCTTCCATCCAAACATTCCTGGCTCAAATCCGGCATCCGCTTCTGCGGCTCGTGCCTGGTCACGGTCTCGTGCTGGGCCTTGTGGCTGGTTCTCAGCCTCCTGCTCGTCGCGCTTCTCTACATCGCCACCGCCCGTGAGCTTTCGGTCCCGGGCTTTGTGCTGCGTCGCATCGAATCCGCCCTCGCGCGCGACGGGCTGGCCCTGACGTTCGGGCGCGCCCGGTTCGATCCCACCGGCAAGGTCCTCCTGCAGGATGTCCAGGTTCGCGCCACGCAGTTCGAAGACCCGATCCTCCGGTGCCGGCTGCTCTACGTGCGGCACGATTTCTGGTCGCTCCTTTCCGGCCAGAATCACCCCGACGAGATCCAACTCGAGGGGGCGTCCTTGTTCCTGCCCGCCATGCTTGCCCCCGGCGGCACCCCGGAACCCATCGTGCGCGACCTCGCTGTCACCGTCCGTCACCGCGATCACCTCTGGCGCGTGGAGCAGGCCGCCGGCCGCATCGGCCCGGTCACCCTCACCGCACACGGCGATTACACCCCCTCCCGCGGTCCGCTCGCGGCGCTGTCGCTTGAAAAGCTCACCGCGCGGTACCTTCAGCTTGCGCGCCGGCTGTCGCCTGTGATGGACCGCCTCAGCGCGTTCGAATCGCCCGCGCTGGCTGTGCGGCTCGACACCAATGCCGCCGGCGCCAACGACGCATCCCTCCTGCTCACCGCAAACGCGGTCCGCGCACCCTGGGGCCAGCCCGTCGCGATCGGACCCTTCGCGGCGGGGACCACCGTGCGCCTGGACGGCGGTCCGGCCGCGCGGACCGTCGATGTCCACCTCGCCGCCCGCCACGCATCGGGACCGCGGGACGTCACGGCCACCACCATCAGGGCGCGGCTCAACGCCGAGGTTCGATTCGACGGCACCCCCGCGCGGCCCCTTGCGCTGCAACTGCTCGTCGGCCGGGTGGACACGCCGGAGGGCTCGCTCGAAAGCCCCCGGCTCGAGGCGGACCTCTCGCACTGGCCCGAACTGCATCTCCACGCGGTCACGGCCATCGCCGGCGAGGTGCTCGCCGCGGAGGTCGAAACCAGTCTGAAGGAAAAATCCGCCCGTATTCATGCCACGGGCCGTGGCGATCCCGGCTTCATCACCCGCACGCTCGAGCGTCACACCCCGCGCGCGGCACCCTTCTTCAAGTTCGGCGACCGGGTGGCGTTCGACGCCCGCGCGGTCCTTGGGCCCGGCTGGCGGTTCGAGCGACTGGACGCCTGGGCCGACGCGGGGCGCCTCGATTCGCGCGGGGTTCGGATTTCCTCCGCCCGCGGCCTCATTGAAATCGTCGGTCGCAACTTCCTCGCCCACGGCGCGCGAGTGACGATGGGCGACAACCACGCCCGCGGCTCGTATTGGATGAATTTCGGCACCACGGATTACCGCATGCTCCTGACGGGCGCGCTCCGCCCGGTGGACATCAGTGGTTGGTTCCGCGGCGAATGGTGGCCGGCGTTCTGGAACCGGTACTTCGATTTTTCCGCGGCGCCTCCCGTCGGCGAAGTGGACATCCAAGGTCGCTGGAGGGAACCTGCGTTGAGCAGCAATTTTGTGCGGGCCCGCGCGCGCGGCGCCACCGTGTGGGGCGGCGATTTCGAAACCATCGATGCCACCGTGTTCGTCCGCCCGTCCTTCGCCCACGGCCTCGCGGTCCACGGCCTGCGCGCCGGCGGAACGGAAAACCTCAGCGGAAACTTCAAGCGATTCGGCGTTCCCGGCGCCCGCGAAACCGCCCGCTTCGAGTTCGACCTCGACACCAACGCGAACCCGGCGGTCCTCGGCCGCATGCTGGAGGGACGCGCCGACGACGTGCTCGCGTCCCTGCAATTTACCCGCCCGCCGCGGGTTCACGCCTTCGGGGCGATCGCAGCCGGTGCGGCGGATTACCGCTTCACCGGGGAAGCTGCCCAACCGTTGCACTACTACGGTTTTCCGCTCGAGTCCGCGCGCGCCACCGGCCGGGTCGTGGACACCCGGGTGGAGCTCGAGGATGTGCGTTTTTCCGCCGGCGGCGGCCAGGGCACGGGCAAGGCCACCTTGGACGGCGAACCGGGCGCGCGCCGTCTCGGCTTCGATGTCACCCTCACCAAGGCCAACCTGTCCCGCACCGTGCGCGCCGTGCAGGAGTACGAGGCCAACCGCACCGGCGTGCCGGCCCCGGCCACCGAGGCCCGTTTCATCCGCCAGGCAGCCAACAGCAGCCTGGATGTCGCGCTCTCGGCCCAGGGCAACCCGGTGGACCTCGCCAGCTTCAAGGGCGCCGGGAACGCCTCGCTCACCGGCGCCGAGCTCGGCGAAATCAACCTCTTCGGCGTGCTCTCCCAGGTGCTCAGCACGTTCTCCCTCAGCTTCTCTTCCCTGAAATTCGATACCGTGCGCACCAACTTCGACCTGCAAAACGGCGAGCTGCGCTTCCCCAATTTCAAGGTTACCGGCCCCACCGCCGCCATCGACGGCAAGGGAAAATATAACTTCGCCTCCAACGCGCTCGATTTTGCCGCCCGCTTCCGGCCGTACGAGGAGCCCGGCAGCCTGCTCGCGGCTGCGGTCAGCCTCGTCATGAATCCCCTCACGAGTATTTTTGAACTTCAGCTCACCGGCCAGCTCGGCGACCCAAAATGGTCGGTCGTCGTGAGCTCCGGTTCCGATCCCTCCAAGGCGCCCGCGCCAACCCCACCCCCGGCCGCCGCGCCTCCCGCCGCGCCCGCGCCTGCGCCTGCTCCGGATCGGAAGTGATTCCTAGCGCGGCCGGGCGGGTAATACCGTTGCGTTGCCCCCGCTGCCACCTTAGGAATTTCGAGTTCACCATGCCGTCCCACCCGAGCCGTTCCCAGCCCCCCCTGCGCTCCTACGGCTTCCTCGTTCCCTTTGCTCTTCTGGCGGTGGGCGGCTTCGTGGTTCTGATGGCGTGGTGGTCCGGAAACGTCTCGTTGGTCCAGCCCCGCTCGTTCGACGCCCCCTTGCCCGCCAACGCCGCCGCCGCGCTGATGCTCATCGGCCTCGCCCAATGCCTCTGCACCCTCCGCTGGCGGCGCACCGGCCTCGCCCTGGGCTCCATCGCCACCCTGCTCAGCCTGCTCACCCTGCTGCAAATCCCCCTCGGCGCCGACTTCGGGATCGATGACCTGCTCGCTCGCCACGAAGCCCTCATCGCCGGCCCCCACGTCGCCCGCGCACCCTTTGCCCTCGCCCTCGTCTGCACTCTCGCCGGCCTTCTCGTGACCTGGCTCGCCGCCCGGCCGCAGCACGAGAAACTTCCGGTGTTTCTGGCCCTCGTCGGCTCCCTGGTCCTCGCCTATGCCATCACCGGCCTGCTCGCCTACCGCAATGGCCTCAGCGAGGTCGAGGCCTGGCGCCTTCACGCCGGCCTGGGGCCCCACTCGGCCGGCCTCCTCCTGCTGCTGGGTCTCGGCCTGATCACCGTCGCGGCGCGGCACAGCCCGGACCAGGCCGGCAGCGGCCCCCGGTGGCTTTGGCTGCCCGTCACCGTTTGCGGCATCACCCTTACGTTCACGTTCTGGATCAGCCTGCGCCACCGCGAGGTGACCTACCTCAACAGCACCACGCAGCTGACGATGGATTACATCGCGGCGCTCTTCAATCGCGAGGCCGAGGGCCAGGTCGGCGCCCTGCACCGCCTCGCGCTCCGCACTGGTTCGGTCACCGCTACACAGGAGGCGTGGCAGCGCGATGCCGGTGAACTGATCAAATCATTCTCCGGCTACCGCTCCGTCCAGCTCGCCGACCCCATGCTGCTCACCCGGTGGTACTGGCCCCATGCCGGCAACGAAGACGCTCCCTCCTTCGATCACGGTTCTCATCCCGTCCGCCGCGAGGCCATCCGGACGGCTCGCGAGCGCTCCAACCACGCCATCGCCTACCCACTGGAGGATCCCAACCAATCACCCACCTTCGCCGTTTATATCCCAGTCGTCGCCAGCGGCGGGCCCGAGGGCTTCGTGGTCGGCGAATTCTACTATGATCGTTTCTTTGAAAGCATCGACCGCCGCCTCAACCTTTCCGCCCGCTATCAAACCACCGTCACGGTCGAGCCCTCCGATCGCCGCGACGCCACCGATCGCGTGGTCGTCTTTCAAACCGCGGTCGGACACGACGAACTCGACCCCCGCCTGCGCCGCTCCGCGGTTTACGAGATCTATGAACAGGACCTCGTCGTCACCCTCTCCCCCCGCCCCGATTTCATCGGCACGCACCGCCAGTACCTGCCCGAGCTCACGCTGTTTTCCGGCTTCGGCGTGAGCTTCCTGCTCGGCTTGGTCACCAACCTGGCCCAGACCGCGCTCCGGCGCCAGCGCGCCGCCGAGCTCACCAGCCGCCAGCTCCGGCTGGAGAACGAGGAGCGCCGCCGCATCGAGGCCCGCCTCAAGACCGCCGACGAGCGCCTCAACCTGGCCTTCGAGTCCACCCAGGCGGGCGTGTTCGAGTGGGATGTCGAGACCGATCAGGTCTTCTGCACCCCCAGCGTGTGGAAAATGATCGGCGCCGGGCCATCCGGCATGCCGGAAACCGGCACCGGCTGGCTCAACCTCCTTCACCCCGACGACCGCCCCGCCGTGCGCGCGGTCATCGACGCCCATTTCCGCGGCGAGACGCCGCTGATCGAAATCGAGCACTGCGTCCGACTGTCCTCCGGCGACTGGCTGTGGCTGGCCTTCCGCGCCAAATGCACCTCGTTCTCCGCGGCCCGCCACCCGCGCCGCGTGCTCGGCACCATCCAGAACATCAACGCCCGCAAGCGCGCCGACGAGGCCCTCCGCCTCAGCCAGGCCGAGACCCGCAAACTCTCCCTCGTCGCCAGCAAGACCGACAACGCGGTCGTCATCACCGATGCCGCCGGCAACATCGAGTGGGTCAACGAAAGCTTCTCACGCCTCACGGGCCGCCCCCTCGCCGAGGCCGTGCACCGCCCGCTCCTCGAGCATATCGCCGGCTCCGACCAAGATCCCGCCGCCCCCGATCGCCTCATGACCGCCCTCGCCACGGGCGCCGCGGCATCCACCGACGCCGTCCAGCTGACCGCCGACGGCGGACGCGTCCACATCCACCTCGAGCTGCAACCCGTCATCGGCGAGGAAGGCTACCTCGAGAACTTCATCGCGATCGCCACCAACATCACCGCGCGCATCGAAACCGAGATCCAGCTCCGCCGCGCCAAGGAGGAGGCCGATGCCGCGTCCCGCGCCAAGTCCGAGTTCCTCGCGTCCATGTCGCATGAGATTCGCACGCCGATGAACGGCGTCATCGGCATGACCAGCCTCCTGCTCGACACCGACCTCAATGCGGAGCAACGCGACTACGTCAGCACCATCCGCACGAGCGGTGACGCCCTCCTTTCGATCATCAACGAGATCCTGGACTTCTCGAAGATCGAGTCGGGGCGCATGGAACTGGAACACCAGCCCTTCGAACTCGCCCAGTGCGTGGAGGAAGCCGTGGACATCTTTTCCGCGCAGGCCGCCGCCAAGAGCATCGAGCTGGCCTATTTCATCCATCCCGCGGTGCCTCCCTGCATCCTCGGCGATATCACGCGCCTCCGTCAGGTCCTGGTGAACCTGATGAACAATGCCATCAAGTTCACCCCCCACGGCTTCGTCACCATTGAGGTGAGCGCCATTGCCGATCGCGGCAGCCTGCTCCTCGACTTCCACGTCACCGACACCGGCATCGGCATTCCCTCCGACCGCCTGCACCTCCTCTTCCAGCCGTTCAGCCAGGTCGATTCTTCGACCACGCGCCGCTTCGGCGGCACGGGCCTGGGCCTCGCCATCTGCCACCGCCTCTGCCAGATGATGGGCGGCAGCATCGACGTGCAAAGCACGCTTGGCGTCGGCTCTCGTTTTCACTTCTGCATCCAGACCACCGCCGTGCCCGTCACGGACGCCAGCTCCCCGCCGTTGTTTCCGCCCCTGGCCGCGGACGGCGTGGTCCTCGCCATTGACGACCTTCCGGTCAATCGCGCCACCCTGCAGCACCTCCTCGAGAGCTGGTCGCTCCGGGCCCTGGTCACCGCTCGCGCCGACGAGGCGCTCACCGCCATCGGCGGCCAACGGCTTGCCGCCGCGATTATCGACCAGGATCTCGCCGGCGAATCCGGCGCGACCCTCATCCCCACGCTTCGCTCCCTCCAGCCCAACGTGCCGATCATCCTGCTGACGCCGGCGCATGGCAGCCCCAAGCGCGACGAGAGTTTCGATTCCCTCGTGTTCCGCCTGCCGAAGCCCATCAAGCCTTACCCGCTTCACGACACCCTTCGCCGCGCCACGCAGGCCGCCGGCTCAGCCACCGTCGCCGGCGCCACCGATCTCGCCGGCACGGCCATCCGCCTTTCGGAGGCCATTCCGCTCGATATCCTGCTCGTTGAGGACAATCCTGTGAACCAGAAGGTCGCCCTCGGCTACCTCTCGCGGCTGGGCTACCAGGTGGACGCCGTCAGCAATGGCCAGGAGGCCTTGGACACCATGAGGGATCGCAATTTCGACCTGATCCTTATGGACCTCCAGATGCCCGTCATGGATGGCTTGGAGGCCACCCGCACCATCCGCACCCAGCTGCCGAAGGAACGCCAGCCCTTCATCATCGCCCTGACCGCCAATGCCATGCCCGGCGACCGTGAAACGTGCTTCGAGGCGGGAATGAACGATTACCTTTCGAAGCCCGTTAAGATCGAGGAACTGCAATCCATGATCCAGCGCCACTTCGGCCACCGGACCGGGCTGGGTTGAGGTTATCCTGCGGCGCTGAATCGCCCCGTCCGCGCCGCGATCACATCAACCGGGCGAGCTCCGCCACCTCCGCCTTTCTCGACGGATCCTCCGCCAGGTTGGTCATTTCGAGCGGGTCCTTCTCCAGATCGAAGTACAACCAGGGCGTCCCGTCCGCCTTCAGGATCAACTTGTGCTTCGCCGTCCGAAAACCCCGCCATGCCAGAGGACACTGCAGGGGAATTTCCGGGGCGCTCGGCATCGAGATCACCGCGTGGTCCCGCCGGCACCGCCATTCCCTCCCTTCCGCCCACGCCACCGCCATGTGGGGCAAATCGACCAGGCTGACCGGGCTTGCATCATCGCCCGGGGACTCGTGCTGCCTCGCCCCCGCGCCACCGGGCCACCGCACGAGCAGCGGCACCCGCACGCTCTCCTCATGCGGCCACGCTTTGCGAAACAGGCCATGGCTCCCATGCATGTCCCCGTGCACCGAGGTGAACACCACGATCGTCTCGCCCAGATCCACGTCCGCGATGATTCGACCGATCGCCCGATCCGTCGCCTCCAGGTGCGCATAGTAGCCTGCCAGTTCGCCCCGTGCCTGGCGCTCCACCGCCCCGCCGGTCGGCACGTTGGGTCTTAACACAATGTCGGACGGAGCCATCTCGTCCACGTGCGGCGCCACGGCATGATAAGGCGGATGCGGGGACTCCAGGCTCACCACGCAAAACCAGGGCTTTCCCCGTGGCTCCTTGCTCCAGGCCACCGCGCGTTCGACCAGTACGTCCGCTTGGTAACCCTTGAACTGACGCGGCTGCGCCAGCCGCGTCCCGTGCAACCACGGATCATGGAGCAGGAAACCGCTTTCAAATCCCTCCCACAGGGCGAAGCCGCCGCGCCGCGCCGGCGGCACGATCATGCGCGCGTGCGCCTCACCCACCAGCGGCGCGGAGCGATCCCGCTCCGCCAAGTGCCACTTCCCAAACCACGCCGTCGCATATCCACGATCGTTCAAGGCGTGCGCCACCGTCTTTCCCAACTGGAGCCGGGGCGCCCTCGCCCCGGTGTCCCGACCGTTTCCTTCGTACACCGGCAAGGCATCCCAATATCCGCTCACCCCATTGGCCGGGCAAAGCTGCCCGGTCAACAGCGCGGCCCGCGCCTGCGGCCCCAGCGGGTGCGGCGTGACCGCCTGCGTGTAATTCACGGCCTCGCTCGCCAACCCGTCGAGCCAAGGGGTGAGCGCATTCGGATCACCCGCATGACCCATGGCCTGCGCCCGCCACTGGGTGGTCACGATCCAAAGGATGTTGGGCCGGCTCACGGGCATTTGTGATTTGAAATACGCGGACCCGCTCAACCCAACAACCGCAAAAGCCTCGGCGGCGATGCGTCGCCGCGCCGCCACCCGGCTCTCGCTCTTGCCCTTGGCCGCCGCACAGACAACCCTCCCGCATGATATCAAGCCGTCAGCTCCTGTTTTTCGGTCTTCTCCTGGCCGTTGCCCCACTTCGATCGGAAACAGAAGCCCCCGCGGTTGCCGCCGCGACACGCGCCTGGACCGACGCTTTTGCCAGCCACGATGCGAACCGCATCGCGGCACTCTACGCGCCCGACGCCGTATTCTGGGGCACCGGCTCCACCGTCATCCGTAACACGCCCGAACTCATTCGGGAGTACTTCATCAACCTGAAGAACCGTCCCACCGTGCGCATCGAGTTGGATGAACAGCATGTCCGGGTCTATGGCGACGTTGCCCTGAACACCGGCCGCTACTCGGTGCACGAAATCAAGGACGGCCAGCCCACTATCCGCCCGTTGCGGTTCAGCTTCACCTATCGGCATGTCAACGACCGGTGGCTGATCGTGGATCACCACTCTTCAGCCATGCCGGTCGCACCCTAGCCGGTTTCCCTTTCACATGAATGGCAGGGACCGAGCCTGCTCGGTCCTTCGACCAACCAAGAGGACCCTTTCAGGCCGGCGAGCCCCGCGCGGTCCGCGTCGAAACTATTCGATCCGGTCCATCGCCATCGCACGCGAAAAGTCCTCTCCGACCGTGACACGGAGCTTCTTCTTGCCGTCCGCAAAATCGAACTGGATCTGCACATCCGTCGTTTTCGCCACGAAATGCGTGGGCGAAGCCGCAAAGAGCACCAGGTCCGCTCCCGCCATGGTCATGCCCAGCTGCCCGTCGGACAGCCGGCGAATCTTCACCCGGTTGCCCGTGCCATATTCCCCCACGTAGGAATCCAGGAGCGCGTCGGCGAGGACGAACTCGGGATGGCGATGCTTGCCCAGCTCGCGCACCCACACGTTCCGAAAACGCACGGGATTGCCATGGTCCTGCATGGCGATGGGCAGGCGCTCCGGATGTGCCTGGTAGGGCGGACGACCGATCCACGCCGTGGGACCGGTCAGCTCGACGTTGTTCTGCACCAGCACGCCATTGAGAAACGCGGTCATGCGCGCGGGACTGAGCAGCTTGCCCTCGGCGTCGAAGCGCGGGGCGGTCCAGATGATGTCATAGGTCTGCCACTCGCCCGGCGGGCGCGTGGGATTCACCAAAGCGGGATACTGGTTATAAACCGATCCCGCCGACCCGTCGGCGTAGGTCTTGTTCTCATACGAATCCAGCACCTGGATTTCATAGCGGCCCAGCCCGAAAAAGACGCCGCTGTTGCCGCGGCCCTGGCTCTGTCCCTTCACGACGGCGGGAGCGGCCCATTCAATATGGAGCTGACAATCACCGAAGGCCTGGAGCGAACGAATATACCCGCTGCCGGGCACACATTCGAGCGCGCCGTCGTTCACGATCCACTTGGTCGGACTGCCATCCATCGCGGTCCAGGCGCTGATGTCCTTGCCATCAAACAACACCACCGCGTCGGACGGCGGCACGCCCGGCTGCTCCTGGGAACTGAACGTGCCCGGCTTGACGACCGGTGGGAGCGGACGCTCGCGATCGTGTCCGAGCCACGCCGGATCGGGCGCGGCCGCCAGGCGGACCATGAGAACAACGAGCAATGCGGCGGCGAAAACGGAGGGGATTTTCATGGGGAAGGGCGCCCAAATTGCCCCGCCACCGCACGCCTGTCGAACGGAAAGGTTGTCGCGCCAATCCCGCCGGGCAGGGCGAGTCCCCCACAACTCGCAGGCCCACCGCCCCGCCATTCATGCACGAGTAACCTATTGGGTTACGATCCATCGGCTCCGGGCCCCTACATCCTACGGCATGGCCCGGTGCGAAATAGTTCAAACTGTCGCACCGTCATCCTGAGCGCAGCGAAGGATCCAAGCACAAGGACGAAGGACGAACGCGCGCCGCCTCCGTGATCCTTCGCTGCGCTCAGGATGACGGGTGGGATAGGTTTTCCTTCTTCGATATGTTTTCCTTCTTCGAAGGACGGGGGATGTTGATGAGTTGGGGGCTCGCGGCTCGTCGGGACGACTCGGCTACCTTGTGCGGATAGGCTCGCCATGCCACCAAGCCCGGAAAGTTCCCGCGGCTGTCGTAAAGCTTTCCCAAATCCCCTTCGCCGCACATTAGTCTGGCCACTCCCCTGCCCGATTCAAATATCCGGTTCATGAATCTCGCTGACGCCCGCTCCGCTGTCATCCTCGCCCTCGGACGGATGAACACGCTCTACCGCCAAACGCTGTTCGACGAATGGGTACTCGTGAAACTGGCCCGCGAATCCGGCGCCATCCTCGCTTATGAAGGCCCGCGCGCAGAATCCTACCAACGACGCTTCAAGACCGATATCGCGCCCCTGCAGGTCGAGATCGAGGGCCGCAAAATGGCCGTCGGCGATTTCGAATTCGCCCCTCACGCGCACGGCGCCCATTACGACGCGTGCCTGCGCCTCGGGCCCGCCGCTTACCTTTTCTGCAACCACACGGCCAAATCGATGACTGAAATCCGCCAGGATCCGCACTGGCTGGCCGCTCAAAAACCTTTCGTGGATCTCGCCAATCAGTTCCGCGACGATCCGCTCGAGTAAGTCGACCCGCGACATTCCGCGTCAGTTGGCCTTGCCCACATTCCGGCCAGGCAGAAGTCCGATACTGATTTTTGAATCTGAATTCTGAATTCTGAATTCTAGTCACCCCTACCCCACCAGACCGGCGTAAACAAAACCGCCGTACGCCAGGCACATCACCGCGCCCGCCCAGCGCGGGAGACCGCCGGTGAAAATAAGAAAACCGGCCTGGACCACGGCCACGCCACCCAGCAGAAGCAACGAGTTCAGGGCAAACGCCGGCACCACCATGGGAGACCAGAGCGCGAAAATCCCGAGACCAAGCGGAATACAGATGTGCCCGTCCCCCACTTGCGAGCTGTACACCACGTCCGCCCGGCGCCGCCAGCCCCAGTAGAGCGCAAGGATGGCGTTGGGTAGCACCATCAGCCACCCCGTGAGCCAGCCCAGGTTATCCCGGCTCACGAAGCCCTGTCGTTGCGCCGTGATCCAGGCCACGAGCCATTCGATGGATTCATAAATCAGGTAGGCACACGCGACGACCACCGCCGCATCGACATAGAACCGTATCCCGAAGCTCACTCGTTGCCGCACATTATGCTTCAACACGTCGAACACCTGGACGCATTGCCAAAACAAGAACAATCCGATCAGCACAAATCCATCGGTGCGATCGAGCCGCCCGTCCCGCCCCAACAGCCAGACCGCCGCCGTGAAGAAAAGCACCGCCGTAAGCGTCAACAACAGCGACAGCCGGTTCAGTTGGGCGTCGCTGCCCCCGGCTCCCTTCGTGCTCCGCCCGCCCTTGGCCCCGCTGGCCGGCAAGATCGTGAGCCCCCAGCACAGGGCCGGCAGACCCAGCAACAGCGTGAGATTCGTGACATTGTTCACGAGGCTGTTGGTCAACACCTCCTGGCCACCGTCCGCCTTTTTCAACATCAGCGCGACAAAGAGCAGGTTTCCCAGACCCGAACAATAGGGCAGCAGCAGCGTGCCGAGCGCCGTTCCCTCGAGTCCATGGTCGAGCATCGCCTCCAGCCGCCACAACATCAGCAGCGACATGCCGAGAAACACGACCAGGTAGGTCAATGGATCGTTCAGCGAGACTGTCTCCAACAACTCAGGCAGCAAATGCACGGCGCAAAGTCAGCCCGGTGCTCGCCCGCCTGTAAATAGCAGCGTGGCCGGCATGGATCGGGATGCGACGTTCAGCCGTCGGGGAGGCCTGCCGAGCCGGTCCAGGAATCCCATTGTATTTCGTCGTTGCCGGACGCCACCTATCTCCACGCCACCGTCATCCCGAGCCCCGCGAAGGATCCCAGGGAGCGGCCCAACCCACGGGCCTGTAGGGATCCTCCGCGCGCGACTTGGACAGAAAGGCAGCCAGCCCACTCGATCACTGCAACCGCACCGGCAGCCGCGACCAGCGCGCCTGGAGATCGGAAAAGATCACGCTCGTCTTCGGATCCGGATTATCCCCGGCGCGGAGCGTGTGCGCCGCGGCAAAATTGCCCAGGACCGCACAATAGTCGTTGTTGACCATGATGCCGATCAGGTCGCCCGTCCGGCTGAACACGAGATCGCCGCGTTTCGGCGAAATCTCGCCGAACAGCCGCGTGGTGATCCGATTGTCCATCTTCACGTAATTGGAATTCGAAGGATCGATCCGGAACGGCGTCTCGCCGTAACGTCCGTCGTCGGCGCGCAACAGCACGGCGTCGGGAAATTTGAAGGGTTCCTTCGCCACCTGGTAGATCTTGGCCCCCATGAGCGCGGCGAGCGAGGCGTCGATCGGCGCCGCGACCAGCCGCGGATCCTGCCGCAGGAAATGGAGCTCCCCCACCGGCGCGTTGAACGAGCCGCGCGAGAGCTGGCCCGTCACCTGTTCATAATCCGTCGGCACCTCGCCGAGCGTGAACGGCGTGTCGCTCAGGTGCATCAACGCGAAGATCCGCTCCCCGTCGCTCACGAGCACGGTCTGGGCGGCCTTCTCCCTGACGCTCGTGCCGAACAGGCCCTGCCGGCGCGCGGTGATGCTCGTCTCCACGCGGTTCGCGAGGAAATCCGAGAAAATCTGGTTCGGATTGATCGGCCGGATGTCCCGGATCTCCTGGCTCAACTGGCCGGACTGTTCCGCCAGCTGGCCCACGCCCTGACTGAGCTGGCCCACGCCCTGCGCCAGCTGCGTCGCCTGCTCCTGGACTTTGGCCCGCTCCTGCCGTTCAACCTCCACCTGCTGGCGGGCCTCGACCAGGTTCTGGGAAATCATCTGCTTTTCCTGCTCGGCCACGCGCACCGCGACATTGAGGTTCTCAATGCGCTGCCGCGCCTCCGCCTGCTGGCGCTCCAGGCGCGCGAGCTCGGCCTGCTGCCGCTCGGCCTCCGCGCGCTTTTCCTCCAGCTCGCGCTGGAGCTTGGCCAGCTGTTCCTTCGAGAGAAACGCCTCCTGCGACGCGGCGCTGTAGCGCTGCTCGAGCTCGCGGGCCGTGCTCTGCGTGGACGCCAGCGCGCCCTCGAGCTGGCCTTTCTGCTGCTGGAGCGCGGCCACGTTCTTTTCGCGCTCCGAGAGCGTGCCCTGGGTCGAGGAGAGCTGCGCGGCCAGCTGCTCGCGCGAAGTTCTCTCGTCCTCAAGCGAGACGCGCATGAGCTCCACCATGTCGGCGTTGACCGCCGGCGCCGCCGCGGCCGAGCGCGGCGCAGCCGTCTCCAGCTGCGTTTGCGACGGCTCGGCCTTCTCCCAGCGCGTCAGCGCCAGGAGATTGAGCAACAGAAAGTCGCACATTATCAGGAGAAGGGTCTTGTTCATGGCGACGCGGCCTCAGACGGCGGGCTGCTGGATCTCGAGAATGAGCTGGCGCTTGTAGGGCCGGACGTGCCGGATCTTCACCAGCGCGACACACACGATGCCGAACAAGTTCGAGGAATAGGCCGCGAGCAGGTTGGCCTCGATCAGGCCCAGCACCTGCAGCACCAGCGCCGTCGCCGTGCCGGCGATGCCGATGTACAAGCCGCCGTCGAACAGGTTTTCCTCGTTCTCCATGAGCCGGAGCTTCGTCGCGGAGGAAACCTCCTGGCGGGCGACCTCGGAGATCTTCAGCAGGCAGATGACGTACATGCCGACCTGGATGGCGGCAAAGACGGTGATGGAGAGGATGGTGGAGATATCCATGGTGGTGGCGGTGGTTGAGGGATCGGAGGTCGGCGCGGCGGTGGCGCCGATGACAGGAATGGCGATTCTGAAACTATAATCGGAAAGCGGCGCGGCCTTCAGCAGGAACGGCTCGGAAAATACGAAGAAAATGAAGGTGAGGATCGCGGCGATCAGTCCGCTGCCCATGCGCGGAAAGCCCGCCCGCAGCGCGCGCTCCACCGTCTGGAACAGCCTCAGGTCCACCGCGCGCAACAGGAGGAACACCCCGGCCAGGAACGCCACGTACTTCGCCAGCAGCGCAAGCTCCGGATAACGCAGCGCGAACGAGGCGCCGAACTCGAACTCCGGCCCCGTGCCCGCGGTGACGGGCGCCTGCCGCAGCACCAGCTGACGCACGGCGCCTTCCCCATGGGAAAGCGCCAGTTGGAGGTGCTCGGCCCCGGGTTGACCGTACGCGATCAAATACGACGCCACGCCATCGGCCGAGCGCGTGAGCAGCGCCGCCGTGTAGATCACGGGCAGATGCTCCGGCGCCACGCGCGCCAAATGCGCGAACTGACCCACCGTGCCGAGATTGCCCGTCGTGCGCAGCAGCTCGGAAAGCTGCACCCAGTTCAAACGCTTCCCGAGCGTGAGGATGTCCAGATAGAAATCCTCGAGCTCGCCCATCGTCCCCGTGGTCACCGCCATCTCAGCCAGCCCGCGCACCTCGCGCTGCAAACCCGCGGACAAATGCTCGGTCTGCCAAAGGTACGCGGACAGCAGGATCACGGCGTCGAGCGGCTGTCCACCCGGACGGCGCGCCGGGACAAAGCGCTGCGTCGAGGTCAGCTCGGCCGTCTTGAGGAGCGTCTGCACGCCTGGCAGCCGGGAAACCGAAAGGTACCGGCGAAGATTGTCGCGCGCCTGCTGGGTCACCATGAACGTCAGCACCGCCTGCGACTCGCCGCTCGAGTCGGTGCGCGCGGCCAGCAGCGGCTCCAGCGCCACGTCCCACCCGCCCCACGGCATCATGTCGCGATGCACCGCCGCATACGCCTCCAGCGCGGATCCGAGTTCGGCGGCGGCGGGGTCGCCCACCTTGGTCGCGGCTTCGAACACCAGCGCGGCCGGGCCGGGCTTGTCGAGCTGCAGCAACTCCCGGCCGAAACGGGCCACCGTCGGCGTGTCCCGCCCCGCCTCGCGCAGCAGCGCCGGATTGAGGGACTTCACATTGACCGGCAGCAACCACGCGAGCGCCAGCAGCCCCAGTCCCAACGCGAGCCACAGCTGCCAAAGCACGGACCGCGGGGCCGGGGCAGAAACGGGCGAGGACATGGAGGAACTCATAGCGGATTGGACCGGGCGGCGGAAACAAATTTATTTGCCGCGCGAGGGCCTAACCAGCACCTTGCGCCGATATCCTGACCCATGGTTCTGCCGATTGTTCACTTCAACAGCCCGGTTCTGCGCAAAAAAGGCGTCAAGGTAACCACCTTCGACACCGCTCTCGCCCGCCTGGCTAACGACATGATCGACACCATGCACGACGCGCACGGCATCGGCCTCGCCGCGCAGCAGATCGGCGAGGCCATCCAGCTGTGCGTCGTGGACCTGAGGGAAACCGATGCCGACTTCACCTGGGAGTTCGACGGCGCGCGGCCTCCCCTGGAAATATTCATGCCCCTCGTGGTCGTGAACCCCGAGATTCAAATCGTCCCCGAACCCACCACCTCCTACGAGGAAGGCTGCCTTTCCTTTCCCGAAATCCGCGGCGACGTCGTGCGACCCGACGAAATCACGGTGAAATTTCAGGATCTCGATGGCGTGCCCCATACCCTGAGGTGCAACGGGCTGCTCGCACGCTGCATCCTCCACGAACACGATCATCTCCAGGGCATCCTTTTCATCGACCGCATGGCCAAGGACGTCCTCGCCAAGATCGATCCCGACCTAAAGGCCCTCAAGAAACAGACCCGCGAGGCCTCCCGGAAGCCATGACCTCGTCCGGCTCGCGTCCCCAGACCATTGTCACCCGAAAAGGCGACGGCGGCACCACGAGCCTCCTTTACGGCCAGCGCGTCCCGAAGGATCACCCGCAGATCGAGGCCGTCGGCGCACTCGACGAGCTGAATGCCGCCCTCGGCGCGGCCAAGGCGCTCCGACCCGAGGGCCGCAGTCCCGCGGAACTCGAGCACATCCAGCGCGACCTCATCGCCCTCATGGGCGAGGTTTGCTGCGCCGAGTCCGACACCGCCCGACATGCCGCCTCGCAATTTGCCCGCGTCGGCGACGACGAGCTCGCCCGCGTCGACGCCGCCATCACCGCCTTGGAGGACCGCGGCCTGAAATTCGACGGCTGGGCCACGCCCGGCGCCACCCCGTACGCCGCCGCCCTCGAGGTGGCCCGCACGACCGCGCGCCGCGCCGAGCGCCGGCTCGTGACGCTGGCCCACCACGGACGGATGCTCCGGCCCGTGCTGCTCCAATACGTCAACCGTACATCGGATTTGCTCTGGCTCCTCGCCCGCGAGGCGGAGAACACGTGAGAAAGGCAAGGGACGCGCAATTTTTCGTTTTGTGGTACCCTGCCCCTGCGCCCAGATTTAGTCTCTCGTGATCAAAGCCGCCGTCATCCTCATCGTCCTGGCCCTCGCCTACCGGCTGCTGCCGACCGTGGACCTCGCCTGGGCCAATTTCCCTCCGATGATGGCCCTGGCATTCTGCGGCGCCGTCTATTTCCGCGACAAGCGCCTCTGGTGGCTGCCCTTCCTCGGCCTTTGCCTCACCGATCTCTACATCAACTGGTTCTATGCCCGCGAATACGGGTACCACATGGATGTCGCCGCGTACGTCGCCCGCGCCGCCAGTTTCGGCCTCGCACTGGCGATCGGTGCATGGATCTCCCGGCGGAAATCCTGGCTCTGGCTGCTGAACGGCACGCTCGTCGGCGCCATTCTGTTCTACCTGATCACGAACACCCAATCGTGGTTCGGCGACGCCTTCTACGCCAAGACGCTTGCCGGCTGGTGGCAGGCGATGACCATCGGCCACCCGGAATTTCCCCCGACCATCACTTTCTTCCGCAACACGCTTTTCGGTGACCTGATGTTCACCGGCCTCTTTGCCGGCATCATGGAATGGCTGGCCAAACGCGCCGACGAACCCAGCCTGCTCGACGACGAGGCCGAGGAAACCGAGCCCGAGGAACAGCCCGCCGAAGCCGAGGCCAAGGAGTAATTTCGGCCTCATCCCGGCGCACGGTCCACCCCGCGGTCGCGTTCGACTATGTGACCGAATCTTTCCCGGCCTGCTGCTTGCCATGCCCCGGTTGATCGTCAACCTCGCCCGGTTCGCGCCTGCCTTACCCCTGCTGTTTTCCCAACGCCCTATGTCCTCCCCGACCCCGGTTAGCCCTGCCCTGATTTCCCGCCGCTCCGCCCTCAAAACCGGCCTCGCCGGCATCGTCGCCACCGGGCTCGCGCCGCTCTTCCTCCCCTCCCGCCTGTTCGGCGCCTCTGCTCCCAGCAACCGCATCACGGTCGGCATCGTCGGCAACGGCCTGATCGCCACCAGCCATGTCGGTGCCCTCCTGGAGCGCGACGACTGCCAGATCGTCGCCCTCTGCGACGTCTGGCGCAGCAAGGCCGAGCGCATGCAACAGCGTGTCCAGAGCGGCTACGCCGAGAACGCCGGCACGAGCGGCTTCAAGGGCGTCGACCTCTACGGCACACACGAGGAACTCGTCGCCCGCCCCGACATCGACGTGGTATTCGCCACCACCCCCGACCACTGGCACGCCGCCGTCTCCATCGCCGCCATGCAGGCCGGCAAGGACGTCTACTGCGAGAAGCCCATGACCCTCACCGTCCGCGAGGGCCGCACCATGGTCAACATCGCCCGCCGCACCGGCCGCGTGCTCCAGACCGGCACCCAACAGCGCTCCGAGTCCGCCTTCCGCCGCGCCGCCACCATCATCCGCAACGGCTGGATCGGTGACATCAAGCTGATCAAAACCCGCCTGGGCAAGTTCCCCGCCGCCACCGACCTCCCCGAGGAACCCATCCCCGCCGACTTCAACTACGACCGCTGGCTCGGACCCACACCCTGGCGCCCCTTCAACCACCAGCGCGTGCTCGGCAACTACGGCGGCGGCTGGCGCGTGTTCCTCGAGTACGGCTCCCGCAAGAACGGCGACTGGGGCGCACACCACTTCGACATCATCCAGTGGGCGCTCGGCATGGACGACTCCGGCCCGGTCGAGTTCATCCCCGCCGGCTTCGAGGGCTCGCCCTATCAGACGCATCGCTACGCCAACGGCGTCACCGTCCAGCGGGTCGACGGCAACCAGCCCGCCATGATCGAGTTCATCGGCACCGAGGGCACGATCGGCGTCGGCCGCGACGACTACCTCGTCTGCAACCCCGTTGCCCTGGCCACCCGCCCCCTGCGCGCCGACGAGGCCCATCTCTACGAGAGCAACGATCACCACGAGGACTTCTTCCGCTGCGTGCGCACGCGCCAGCGTCCGATCGCCGATGTCGAGATCGGCCACCGCTCCGCCACCGTCGGTCACCTGTGCGGCATCGCCCGCCAGCTGCGACGCCCGCTGCGCTGGGATCCCGTCGCCGAGGACATCGTCGGCGACCCGCTGGCCTCGCGTCTCCTCGACCGCCCCCGCCGCGCCCCCTACGCCCTCCTCTGAACCGCGCCCCCCCCATGAAGTCTTTCTCCCCCTCCTCCCTTCTCGGTCCCCGCGCGGTCCTGCTCGCCTCGCTTCTCATCGCCGCCGGCTGCTCCAGCCCTTCCACCCCGCCATCGCCGTCGACGGCCACCACCCGCGGCGAAACCGCTCCGGGCGCCTTCGACGATGACGCCCGTCCGCTCACGCCCAACGAATCCGCCGTGGTCGCCGCCGGACTCGACCCGAAGAAACTCGCCGCCGTCGAGCGCGACTTGCTGGCCATCCTGCTCGATCCCGCGTCCGAACCCGCCGCCGCCCAGGACGCCGCACAGCAACTCGGTTACGTGATGCACGCCGGCTCTGCCGGGTCCGCATCCGCCAGCCTCGACGCCCTCGCCCCGCTGCTGGCCGACCCGGCCCGCTCCGAGTTCGCCCGCCTCGCCCTCGACCGCGTGGCCGGACCCGCGGTGGACGCGCTTTACCTCCAGGCCCTCCCCGCCGCGTCCGGCCGCACGCGCATCGGCCTGCTCGATATCATCGGCACCCGTTCCATCGCCGACGCCGTCCCCGTCATCGCCCCGTTGCTCCGCGATGACGATCCGGCCACGGCCGCCGCCGCCGCGCTGGCTCTCGGCCGGATCGCCAGTCCCGCCGCCCTCGATGCCTTGGCCGCCGCGCCCGCACCGCATTCGCCGAACATTTTGAATGCCGTGCTTATCGCCGCCTCGCTGACCGACACCGCCGTCGCCAGCCGCTTGAGCACCGACATCTATCGCAACAACGCCGCGCCGCTTCCCCAACGCTCCGCCGCGCTGCGCAGCCTGATCGCCGTCAACCCCGCCGCCGCCCTCACCGAGATTCATGCGGCCCTCCTGGGCAACGAACCCGCCTATCACGCCGTCGCCGTGGAATCCGTCACCAGCCTTCCGACCCCCGGCTCCGCGGCCGCCCTTGCCGACCGCCTCAGCTCCTACGCCCCGGCCGTGCAGATTCCACTTCTTGCCGCCCTTGGCAACAAGGGTGACGCCGGCGCGATCCCCGGCGTGCTGAAGACACTCGACCACTCGGACGCCCCGGTCCGCCTCGCCGCCCTCGCCGCCCTCGGCCGCCTCCCCGGCACGATTTCCGTCGCCCGCCAGCTTGCCACGCTCGCCGCCGGCAAGGGCGACGAGGCCAAGGCCGCCTTCGACAGCCTCGCCCGCCTGAACGGCCCCGACATCGACGGCTTCGTCAGCGCCAGCGCCGCCAACGCCGAAACGCAGCCCGCCGTCCGCGCCGTGTTCGTCCAGCAACTCGCCGCACGCAACCAGACCGAGGCGCTCCCCTTCCTCTTCGGCCTGCGCGAGTCCTCCGAAGAGGCGCTGCGACTGGAGGCGCTCGATGCCCTGCGCGCCATCGCTCCGTCGTCTGATCAAGTGAAAGTCATCGACTGGGCCATCGGCGCCGGAAACCGCGCTGAACAAACCCGCGCCGTACGCGCCCTCATCACCATCATCCTCCGCGCCGATGATGCCACCGCTCGCGCCGAACCCGTTGCGGCCGCACTGAAATCCGGCGATCAAGCCGCGCGCCTGACCCTGCTGCCCGTGCTTTCCCGCATCGCCGGCCAAACCGCGCTGGCCGCCGCTGGCTCGTTGGCCATGAGCGACGATGAAGCTGTCGCGACGGCCGCCACCGCAGAACTCGCCCGCTGGCCCGACCCGACCGCGCTGCCGCTGCTGGTTTCGGTCGCCGTCGGCACCCCCGCGGAATCCGTCCGCAACGCCGCCGCCCATGGCGCCGCCCGCTTCCTCACCCAAGCCGCCGGCCAAACGCGCGAGCGACGCTCCACCCAGGCCCGGGCCCTGCTGGAACTCCCTCTCAACCCGGCGACCCAGGTCGCCCTCATCCACGTCCTCAGCCTTTGTGCCGATGAAGCCAGCCTCGAAGCCGCCCGCGGCTATCTCTCCCATCCCGCCACCGCGGCCGCGGCCCAGGAAGCCGTCGAGGCAATCACCTCCAACCTCGCCGGCCCGCCGGTGATAACCGCATCCATGACCACGGAAAACCCCGCCGTCATGGCCGACGGCGACACCTCCACCTTCTGGCAAGTCCCGGCCAACGTCGCCGGCACCTGGATCCTCGCGGATTTGCACAGCTCGCGCCCCGTCCGGAAAATCTTTCTCGATCATCGGGGACGCGGCTGGGGATATCCCGGCAAGTTCGACGTCCAGGTGTCGGACGATCCTGACCAACCCGGCGACGCCGTTCTTTCCACTGAAGGCGAACGCAGTGAAACCGTTGTCACGCTGCCGGCCGGCACCCGCGGTCGCTACGTTTGGCTGCGTCTCACCGGTGGCCGCGACGCCCCGCTCGCCATCAGCGAACTGCGTGTGGAATAATCCCGAGACTCGTCCGAATCGCTGGCGCGCAACCCCGCCAGCGATTCGTTTTGTAGGGGCGGACCTCGGGTCGGTCCTGCCTCGATGATCGCGCCACCCGCGCCGCCGCTGCGGGCCGGACCGAGCGAGCTCTGCCCCTACAAGGGGAGCCCGCGATGTAGGGGCGCAGACTTGCCTGCGCCCTTCGTCCCCTCGCGACATGCGCCTCAACGCGAAGACAAGACTGCGCCCTACCCCGGCCTCTGGTTTCGTCACCTGGTGGGAGCCGACCTCGTGTTGGCCCGCTTGGAGCAGTTCAGTCTAGCGTAAAACGTGGCCGCGGGGAGGCGTCTTATGCAGGATCGATGCATGCCCGTTGGACGGGCCCAAGGCCGGATGGCACAGGCGCCAACCCTACAAATGAGTCGCCCTTACAGCAAATCCGCCGCGAGCTCGGCGAGTTTCGAGCGCTCGCCCTTCGACAACTTCACGTGCGCGGCGAGGGCGTGGCCCTTCATCCGGTTGTGACAATAAACGAGGCCGTTGCTGCGC
Source organism: Verrucomicrobiota bacterium (assembly GCA_023433275.1). Lineage (GTDB taxonomy): Bacteria > Verrucomicrobiota > Verrucomicrobiia > Opitutales > Opitutaceae > Lacunisphaera. Next base: position 51,843 of record JAEZDN010000125.1, on the reverse strand, counting down.
GAGTCGACGTAGGGATTGTCGATTTGCGCCGGGTCGCCGATCAACACGAGCTTCGAACTCTCGGCGATACGGGTGATGACCGTCTTCACTTCATGTGGCGTGAGCTGCTGCGCCTCGTCCAAAATGAAGAATCGGCGCGCGATCGAGCGTCCGCGGATGAAACATAGGGCCTCGATCTCCACGACGCCGTTCTTGATCAGCCGTTCATAGGGCTTGATCGGCGGCACCCCGTTGCTCCCGCCGCCATGCGAGGGCTGCGGCGTCGCCATCATCGCCATCGCCTCGTCGCGCTTGTTCTTCTTTTTCTTCGCGGTCTTCTTGCTGGCAAATTGAGGTTCCTTCTGCGGCTTCGAGGGCATGAGGACCTCGAGGGCGTCGTGATAAGGCTGGAGCCAGGGCTTCATCTTTTCCTCCAGTGTTCCCGGCAGGAAGCCGATGTCCTTGCCCAGCGCCATCACGGGCCGGGAAATGGAGAGCCCGTCGTAACGCGAGCGCTCATCCGTGGTCTGGAACAGCGCGCACGCCGTCGAGAGCAGCGTCTTGCCGGTGCCCGCCTTGCCGAAACACGTGACGAGCGAGATGCTGTCGTCCATGAGCGCGTCCATGAAGAACTGCTGCTCGAGGTTGCGCGGACGGATCGGAATGCCACCGGGCGCCTTCACGAAATCCGGGAGCTGCAGGCGACGCACGAGGTTCGCGCCATAATAGCGCGCGGGCATGGTCTTGCCCTCCGGCGTCATGAGCAGGACGTACTCATTCAGATAAAGCTTCTTCGCCACCTCCTCGCCCAGATCGAGCTCACCCTCCGAGCAGAAGCGCTGCATCTCATAAACATCGAGCGTGATCGTCGGGTACGAATCGTCGTCGCTCACCGCCTCCGGCACCTTGTCGTTCAGGTAATCCTCGGCCTCCAGGCCGACCGCGCGTGCCTTGAGCTGCACGTTGACGTCCTTCGTGACAAGGATCGTCGGGGGCGGAAACGTCTCCTGCACGAAAAGCGCCGCCGCGATGATCCGGTTGTCCTTCTTGGTGAAATCGGAAACGACCGCGCGCAGGCGCTGCATGGCCGGTGACGACCAGTTGTTTTCCACGAGGTAGCGGTTGATGATGACGGAAAGCGTGCCGCCGTTGGCGAGCTTCACGCCCTCATGCATCGAACGCGAGTCAGGCAACAACTCCTGCAGGATGCGGTGCACGCGTCGCGCATTGCGCCCTCGCTCGGTCGATTGCTCGCCCTTGATGGCGTCGAGCTCCTCGAGCACCTCGACCGGGATGGCGAGGTTGTTGTCTTCAAATTTGAAGATCGATTGGGGATCGTGCAGCAGGACGTTGGTATCAAGAACATAGGTCTTCGCCCTAACCTCTACGTGCTGGCCCTGCTGCGAGAAATGAACCGGGCTGGTGGTGTTTTCCATCGAGTGGATAACTTGTTAACAACAGATGCATCCCGATGGTTCCTTTGTAAATGCAGTAATTGCAAAATTGTGAGAACTTCTCGTGAAGACGATCCACGATTAGTGCGGCGCGCCAGGTTTCCGCGGCTTCACCACCGGGCCCCACAGCCGAATGATGTGCTCGGCCAGGTTGAGGAGACTCACCCGTCCTGCCGTTCCGATCTGCAGCTCCCGCAGCGCCGGCACATGCGGGCTGCGTTCGCTGAGATACGCCCAGAGTTCACGCTCCAAACCGCGCGCGAGTTCCACGGGCACCGCCGCGCCGCGCGTCAGCTCCACGACTTTCGATTGCCAGTGGTTCCGCTCGTCGGGCTGGCGGTGCCAATAGTCAAAGACTGCTTGTTCGTAACGATTAAGGCTCATTCGGCTCTCCAAGGCGGCATTGCATTTGAACTAACACCTGCTAGGCGTGTCCCAGCACACTCAACCCCGACACCTCCATGTGGCAAAAGCTAAAAGACCAAATTCCTGCGATCATTCTCACCGCTGTTCTGATTCTCGGTTTCGCCTTCTGGTTCAACCAGAAGACGGCCTCCGAGATGGCGGCGAAGCAACAGGCTGAACTCGCCGCCCTGCGGGAACAGACGAATGCCGAAATGAAGGCTTCCGCCGAGGAAACCCGCCGCCACATCGAATCCGTCAATCAACTGCTCAAGGACGCGATCTCCAAGCGCGCCGCCGACGTCTTCATGACCGAGGAAGAGGTCGCCAAGCTCAACGCCGAGAAAGTCGACGCCCTCGCCGAGGCCATTGCCCGGAAAGTCCAGCCGTACAACCCGCTCCCCAAGAGCGCCGAAGAGGCCGAGCAAATTCAGAACGAGCAGGTCGACAAGGTGTCCAACCGCATGGCCGAGAAGATCCAGCCCATCCTCGCCGAGATGGCCAGCGACCAGAACCTCACCCGCGAATCGATCAACGCCTACAGCCAGCGCATCTCCGACCAGATCAGCGGTGTCCTGACCGCCGAGATGTCACGCAACCAGGAGCTCAACAACCAGCTCCTCAGCTCGCAGGCCGTGGCCCAGGACGCGATGAAGCTCTCCCACGAGATCACCGCCCTGTACCTCAGCAGCTTCAAGGATCAGGGTCTCGTCACCCGCATCCTCTCCCTCCCCGCCAACGTCGTGCGCGATGCCGCCAACATGAGCATCGTCAACAGCACCGAGCGCAAGAAGATGGAGGAACGCCTCGTCTCCGAGATGAACGCCCTCGACCGCCGCCTCGCCGAAATCGAGGCCAACGCCCCGAAGAAGTAATCAGTCTGCCAGTTTTTCCCCCAGGCCGCACCCTCCCGGTGCGGCCTTTTTCCTTTCCTGTAGGGGTCGAGCTTGCTCGATCCTCGGTCGGCTCCTTGCCCAAGAATCGGTGGTGGGAGGCTTTATGCCCCGATTTCAACGGCGGCCGGCGCGCAACGCCGGGGCATAAAGCCCTTTCCCATCGCCCAACCTACGCATGAACTCATTTTAACTGCACCCTTGTTCATCCCCTGAAACCCGTCCTTGCGGTTGCCAGTTGGCGCCGGAGCGACTTTATGCCCGAAGCTCGCATGCCGCCCCTCCGCCTCGATCCCCTCACCGCCCGCCGCTTCATGCGCCGCGCGCTGCTGCTCGACGCGCCCGCCCCCGATGTTGCCACCGCCCTCGCCCATCACGGCTACATCCAAATCGACCCGATCAACGTCTGCGGCCGCATGCACGATCTCATCCTGCGCAACCGAGTGACGAACTACGTCGAGGGCGACCTCATGCGTCACCTGCACGGCGTCCTTTCTGAAAAGTCCTCTCTTGGGAAACTTGACCCGGAACGCCATGCCGCGTTGCCCGCCGCCGCTCGCACCGCATTCGAGCACCACCTCCCCTCCACCAACATCCTCGTCGCCCTCACCTCCGATGCCTGGCCGCACCTGCAGGCCGAGATGCGCCGCCGCACCCGCCGTTCGGGCGCATGGTCCGGACGACTCACGCCGAAGCAAAAGAGACTCGCTCCGAGCCTTCTCGCCGAGATCACGGCCCGCGGCCCCCTGAATTCAGAGGACTTTGCCAACACCGGTCGTGCCCGCTCCGTCTGGGGCGCCGCCACGCACGCCAAGGCCACTCTCCAAAAACTCTTTTTCCATGGCCGCCTCCTGATCGCCCGCCGCGGTGACGGCAACCGCCGCTACTACGATCTGCCGGAACGCGTCCTCCCCGCGAGGATCCTTCGCCGCCCCGAGCCATCCGCCGCCGAAACCGCCCGCTGGGAGGCATTGCTCAAGCTCCGACAGCGCCGCCTCTGTGTGCTCAAACGCGCCGAACTCTCCCACGTCGCCGATCTCGTCCAGGCCATCGCCATCGAAAACTGCCCCACCCTCTACTGCCTCAAGTCCGATCTCCCCCTCCTCGACCGCCTCTCCTCCCCCTCAACAAATAACTCGGAACCCATAACGCCTCCCGTCCTCCTCGCGCCACTCGACCCGCTGATCTACGACCGTCGCGTCACCTCCGCCCTCTGGAACTTCGACTACACGTGGGAAGTGTACGTTCCTCCCGCCAAACGAAAACGCGGCTACTACGCCCTGCCTGTCCTCGCCGGCACGAATCTGGTCGGTCACGTGGACCCTAAAGTCGACCGCCCCGCCCGCCGCCTCCGCGTGATGTCCCGTTACACCCAACGCGGCCACAGGATCGCCGACACCGTCCGCACCTTCGCCCGCTGGCTCGGCCTGCGCTGATCGAACCCTGTCGGGGCCGAGCTCGCTCGGTCCTTCACGCCATGGACCGAGCAAGCTCGGCCCCTACCCCCGGTCTCCACCCGACACCCTCCCTTTTTTCAGGCGATATTTTCCACGTTGCGGCCTTGCCCGCGGCAAACGCGCCCCGCCACACTGACCCTTCTTGGACGACCTTCTCCTCACCCTCAAAACCACCTTTGGCTACGCGAACTTCCATCCGCTGCAGCGCGAGATCATCGAAACCTCCCTCGCCGGCCGCGACGTCTTCGCCCTCCTGCCCACCGGCGGCGGCAAATCCCTCTGCTTCCAGCTGCCCGCCCTTCTCCGGCCCGGCCTGACCGTGGTCGTCTCGCCCCTCATCGCCCTGATGAAGGACCAGGTCGATCAACTCCAGGCGGCCGGCGTCGCCGCCACCTACCTGAATTCCACCCTCGACGCCGACGAGTCCCGCTCCCGCCTCCGCGGCCTCCACCGCGGCGAGTTCCGCCTGCTCTACGTCGCGCCCGAACGCCTGATGCTCGATAACTGGCAGGAGAATCTGAAGGCCTGGAACATCGCCGCCATCGCGATCGACGAGGCCCATTGCGTCTCCGAATGGGGCCACGATTTCCGCCCCGAGTACCGCCAGATCGCCAAACTCCGCACCCTGCTCCCCGACACGCCGGTCATGGCGCTCACCGCCACCGCGACGGACCGCGTCCGCGCCGACATCGTCAAGCACCTCAAGCTCCGCGATCCCGCCACCTTCGTCGCCAGCTTCAACCGCCCCAACCTCTCCTACCGCGTCATCCCCAAGGACCAGCCGGCGAAACAAATCATCAACTTCGTCCGCACCCGCGAACACGAATGCGGCATCATTTATTGCGCCAGCCGCGCGACCGCCGAACGCGTGGCCGAATCCCTCGCCGGGCGCGGCTTCCTCGCCCGCCCCTACCACGCCGGCCTCGACGCCGCCGAACGGGCGCGCAACCAGGAACTCTTCCTCCGCGACGAGACCCGCATCATCTGCGCCACCATCGCCTTCGGCATGGGTATCAACAAGCCCAATGTCCGCTGGGTCATCCATCACGACCTCCCCAAAAACATCGAGGGCTATTACCAGGAAACCGGCCGCGCCGGACGCGATGGACTGCCCGGTGACTGCCTGCTCCTCTTCAGCGCCGGCGACATCGCCAAACAAACCCACTTCCTCGCCGAAATTACCAACGAGCATGAACAGGCCGTGGCGCGCGCCCAGTTGCGCCAAATCGTGCATTACGCCGAGAGCGCCGGCTGCCGCCGCGCCGAACTGCTCGATTACTTCGGCGAAAAATTCCCGCTCGATAATTGCGGGGCCTGCGACAACTGCCTCGAGCCGCGCGAAACCTACGATGGCACCATCGTCGCGCAAAAATTCCTCTCCTGCGTCTACCGCATCGCCCAGAACAGCAACTTCAGCGTCGGCCTGAACCACATCGTCGAGGTGCTCACCGGCGCCGACACCGACAAGATCTCCCGCTGGGGCCACGACCGCCTTACCACCTACGGCATCGGGCGCGACCTGCCCCGCGCCGCCTGGGCCGCCATCGGCCGCGAACTCATGCGCCTCGGTTACCTCGCCGTCGCCGAGGGGGAGTTCGCCACGCTCGAGCTCACCCCGGAAGGTCGCGAGGTGCTGCGCTCCCGCGCCCCCATCACGCTCACCAAGCCGATGGACCTGCCCAAGGCCAAACGCGTCGCGCGCCGCGAGGGGGATATCGCGTGCGACGAAATTCTCTTCGACCGGCTGCGCACCCTTCGCAAAACCCTGGCCGACGAGCGTCGCGTGCCAGCCTACATCATCTTCGGCGACGCCACCCTTCGCGAGATGGCCCGCCACTATCCCACGCGCGTCAGCGAACTCGAGGGCATCACCGGCGTCGGTGAAAAGAAGCGCGCCGAATTCGGCGAGCGCTTCGCCGACGCGGTCGCGACCTACCTGAAAACCAACCCCCGCATCCAGTTCAGCGACTGACGCCGGAATCGGGAATGGGTACGTGCCAGCCTTGCAACCTGCAGGACCGCAGCGGAAGTCAGCAATCCGGGTCTAAGGACCGACTCCACTCGAAACCATGCCCCAATTTGCAGGGGCCCAGCTTGACCGCGCCCTTTGTTGCCACCGGAGCCCAGGGCATCGACGAGCCACAACCACAACCGACGGTTCTACCGCGCTCGATGCGGAATCGCGCTCCGAGTGCTCCCAGACGGCAGGGCGCACCGGCCCGGTGCGTCGAGAGCGTGCCGTTGCCCGCCCGGCGCGCCTGAATCGCCCGCGGTTATTCCATTGCGGCCCCATAATTCCGGTTCTCCCTAGCCGTATGTCTTTCGCTGCCGCCCGCCCCCTCGCCGAAAACGCCGGGCTTGCCCACCTCGGTGAACGCGTGGCGCGCCTCGCCTCCATTCCCGACGCCCTCGCCGAGCGCATGCTCCGCACTCCCAATCGCAACGGACGCCCCAATTCGGACGTGGTCCGCCAAGTCGTCGGCGCCGAGGTGCGCCATCGCCTCAGCCGTCACTGGCAGATCGATTTTCCGGCGCACATGGGTGAGCACGAAGCCTCATTCTACGAGCACCCCTATCACCACCTTCAGCGAAACACCCGGCCTTTGCGCGACGGCTGGTGGATCAATCCCCACGCCAATGTCCAGCTGCGCGCCGTCCTCAGCCGCCGCGAGCGCTTCCTCGCCACGCCGTTGGACGCCAATCCTCCCGCGTTCACTTGGTTCGAAAGCTCCCTGATTCCCGACGACACACTGCTGGTGGTCGACCGCGACGACGATTTCACCCACGGCATTCTCCAATCCCGCGCCTTCATCGTTTGGTGCGAAGCCGTGCACTCGCGCCGTACGCCGACGCTCGCGGTGGATTCATTTCCCTTTCCCTGGCCGCCATCGACGCCCCTACATGCGCTGACCGCCGCCCAGGAGGAGCACCGCCACGCCATCGCCCGGGCGGCGCGCGGCACCGACCCTGACCAACTCAACGCCGCCGTCCTCGCCGCCTACGGCCTGCCCGTGGACCTCGAGCCCGCCGCCCTGCTGGCCAAGCTCACCGACCTGAACCGCGAGCGCGCCAGCCGCGCAAAACCCTAGGCCCTCACCTGAAGCGCGGGCGCCCCGCGACGGGCCCGCGCCCCGGTCCATCACCCGCATTTCACGCACCCCTGGAGCCGGGGCGCCCCCGCCCCGGTGGGCTGTTGGCCACGATCAACGCCAATGCCGCGCCCACGCAACCGGCCCGAGGCGGGCCGGCTCCATGCGTTGGCTTTCTCCCGTGCGGACAAGGGCCGGCGCTGGTCACCGCGCCGACCCCATCGCCTCATCAGAACGTCCACTCCACTCCGGCATACGCGCCGAAGCCCAGCTGCGGGTAGCCGTGCACCTGCTCGTACTTCTCATCGAGCAGGTTTTCCACGCGAGCCTTGATGGCGATCCGATCGTTCACCTCCCACGCGCCATACGCGCGTACGACCGTGTAGTCCTCACCCACGATCGTGGCGAAAGTCACCGCATCCGCGTCCATCCGGTCGCTGACGAAGACCAGCCCGGTGCCCGCGCTCCACGCGCCGAAGCTCTTCCAAAGATCCATCGATCCGCTCTGGCGCGGGCGGCGCAACAAGCGCGTGCCCGCCGTGATGTCGTCGGCCTCCAGGTTGGAATACGCCAGACGCACCTCGACCGCGCCCGGCAGCATGAACTTGCCCGACACGTCCAGTCCGCGCGTGCGGGCGCGCCCAACATTTTTCACCGTGCTCGGAAACACCGAGGCATCGAACGAGATCAGGTTGCTGATCTTCGTGTCGAACCACGTCACGCCCAACATGCCGCGCTTGTCCGCGAAGAAATAGTCCGCGCCGATATCCCACCCGCGCGCCTCCTCGGCCTTGAGGTTGGGATTGCCCACATAGAACGCGCTCTGGGCATACAGATCGAGAAAGCTCGGCGAACGGAACGCCGTGCTGTGGCTGGCCCGCAGCTTCCAACGCGCATCCGACGACAACCAGGCCGCCGTTACCTTGCCCGTCGTGGCGCGGCCATACGTGTCGTGATCGTCGCTGCGCAGGCCCGCGGTCAGGAATACATTCTGCACCGGCGTCCATTCATCCTGCACGAAGAACGCCAGGAGCTTCTGCCGGCGGTTGATGTTGCCGAACCCGGTGTTGCGCGTGTGATTCGACTCCGCCGTGACCCCGCCCGTCAGGCGGTGCTGCTCGTTCGCCGTCCAGGTCGCCTGCCAGTCGAGCACGGCGCGGCGATTCTTGACGACGGTGGTCGAGGTGCCGTCATCCGATTCGTAACGACGATTCTGCCCGCCCAGGATGGCCTTGTGCGTGAGGCCCGGAGCCGGCGTGAACTCGGCGAAAACCGTCGCGAGCTGGTTGTTCTCTCGCTCCTCGTTGTCGGGATCGTTGGCGCCCCAACCAACCGCCGCGCCGGGCGAGCCATACACGCCGATGAAGCCGCGCCAGGTGGCGCCCACCGCCACCCTTGCGGATAATTTTCGGTCCACCCGGAGCGAATGGGTCGTGCTGTCGAATTCATTGTTCGCCCGCTCGTTGTCGGTGTGGCCGCCGTTGATCGTGAAGGTGTAGCCACCCTGGTCGTCGCCCGCCTGCACGCTGGCCGCGCCCTGGATCGTGCCGAACGAACCGGCTTCAAACGAAATCGCCCCGCGACGCGGGCCGGAGCCGCGCTGGCCCCGGATGGCGACCACGCCGCCCACCGCCTCGCCGCCGTAAAGCGTGCTCTGCGGCCCGTGCGAGACCTCGAGGTTGTCGCACGCCCCAAGGCACAGGCCGCTCAACGTGACTTGGTAGTCCGTGTTCGGATCGCTCGCGCGGATGCCGTCCACGAGAAACAGCGTCTGGTTGGAGTTCGAACCACGCAGGAAGAGGGAGGTCACCCCGCCCGGCGCACCCGAGGCACTGCTCGGCGCGCCCGGGACCCCGGCGAGCGCGGCGCTCAGGCCGGTGATCTGCATGCGCGCCAGTTCAGCGCCACTGATCGAGTCCACCGCGATGCCGACCGTGGTCAACGCGGCCGGTGTGCGCGTGGCGGTGGTGACGTAGTCCGGGAGGACGACGGTCGACGTTTCCTGACCCGGGAGCGGGCTGGCGGCCAGCACGGCGGCAAGGAGAAGAACGCGGGCCGGGTTGCCCGCGCTCCGGATCTGGAGCCACGGCGACCTCGCCGTGGGGTTCGAGGTTGCAAGGCGTCGCAAGGACGCCGGGAGGGATGGATTCATGTCTGCTATTCCTGACGGCAAGAGCAGACCGCCATCTTTCCGGAAGTTGGATACTGGCCGCTTCCCGGGAAAACACGTCTCCACTCTCACGCTTCATTGAGTGCGATGAAGGTTTGTCGTCGGTGCGCGCACACGCCCCGACGCGGTGAGTTTCGGCAGACAGATGTTCGGACTCCGCATGTGGCGCGTTCCGCGCGCCAAGGGCTCGGGTCAAGCGCCAGGGTTCACCCCTGGCACCTCGCTCCCTGCCCTTTGCACGCGCTCCGCGCGTCCTCGCCCCCGCCTTCGCCGGCTGCCCGACTGGCTCTGTTCCCGCCCTGAAGCGGAATGGGGGTCTGTGATGCGTTACCGCAGCGCTACTGTGGCCGGTTTTCACGGCCTTTCCTGTGACTGCTGAATTGAATAAAAGAACCTCAGGAGAATCGAGTAATCCGCCCCAGCGAGATCCCCGCAACTCCTAACCCTGCGCAACAGTTGCCGAAATCACTCCGGAAGGCCACGCATAGCGTCGAGCTGTTGGGCGGTTAGCTGGTGCCAGCTCCTCGTGCGGGAGACCGGAGGAATACACAAAAACGCCATCGAGACTTGCTAAATATCATTACATCCTGATATGTAGATTACTCACTCAAATGTCCACCGCAAATTCCACGCCATCCACTGCAGAACTATCTCTACGCAAGACGCTTGGAGAAAGAATTGTCGTTCTCGATGGTGCGATGGGGACCACGATCCGATCCTACAACATTACCGAAGAACAGGCCCGCGGTGACCGCTTCAAGGACGCCCCCAAGGACCTCAAGAATAACGGCGATATCTACTCGCTCACGCGCCCGACCGAGATTGGCGACATCCACCGCCGCTTCCTCGAGGCCGGCGCCGACATCATCGAGACCAATACCTTTTCCGCCACCAGCATCGGCCAGAGCGAGTTCTTCATCGAGGACCCGCGCGAGAAAGGCGGCCGCAAGGATCCGGCCTTCTACGCCGAAGTACTCGAGAACAAGTTCCTCCAGGAACTCGCCCACGACATCAACTTCCAGTCCGCCCGCCAATGCCGCGAATGGGCCGACCGCATTGCCAACGCCACCGGACGCCGCCGCTACGTCGCCGGCGCCATCGGGCCGCTCACCGTTTCCCTTTCGAACTCGCCCGACGCCGACGATGCCGGTTTCCGCGTCGTCACCTTCGACCAGGTCAAAGCCGACTACCGCCGCCAAATCCGCTCCCTCATCACGGGTGGCGTCGACCTGCTCCTCGTTGAAACCATCTTCGACTCCCTCAACGCCAAGGCCGCCCTCGTCGCCATCGGCGAGATCTTTGCCGAGGACAAAATTCATCTGCCCATCATGATTTCCGCCGCCGTCGGCCGCGGTGGTGAGACCATGATCTCCGCGCAAACCGTCGGCGCCTTCTGGAATGCCGTGCGCCATGTGAAGCCGTTCTCCGTCGGCCTCAATTGCTCGATCGGCCCCGACCTCATGCGCCCGTTCCTCGAGGAACTCAGCAGCAAGGCCGACACCTTCGTCTCCTGCTACCCGAACGCCGGCCTGCCCAATCCACTCACGCCAACCGGCTTCGACCTGCTGCCCGCCGACATGGGCCGCTACATGGCCGAGTTCACGAGCGCCGGACTCGCCAACATTGTCGGCGGCTGCTGCGGCAACACGCCCGAACACATCGCCGCCATCGCCCAAGCCGTGGCACCCAAACCTGCCCGCTCTCTCACGATCATCCGCCCCGACGGCGCGCCTGGGATCCCGGCTTCAGGCTCTGGGGTCCGGGGTACTGATTCCCCAGAACCCAAATCCAAGACTCTAGACCCCAAGACGGCCCTGCCCCTCCAATTGTCCGGATCGCTGCCTTTTACTCAACAGGCAGGAACGTTCTTGATGATCGGCGAACGCACCAACGTCGCCGGTTCCCCCAAGTTCGCCAAGCTCATCAAGGCCGGCAATTACGAGGAGGCCGTTTCCGTCGCCCGCCAGCAGGTCGACAACGGCGCCAACGTCATCGACATCTGCATGGACGACGGCCTCATCGACGGCGTCGCGGCCATGACGCGCTTCCTGCAACTCATCGGCTCCGAGCCCGAGATCGCCAAGGTCCCCTTCATGGTCGACTCCTCCAAGTGGGAAGTCATCGAGGCCGGCCTGAAATGCCTTCAGGGCAAGGGCATCGTCAATTCGATCTCCCTCAAGGAAGGCGAGGAAAAGTTCCTCGAACAGGCCCGCACCATCCTCCGTTACGGCGCCGCCGTCGTCGTCATGGCGTTCGACGAAAACGGCCAGGCCGCCACCCTCGCCGAAAAGATCCGCATCTGTGAACGCGCCTATCGCCTCCTCGTCGACGTCGCCGGCTTCCCGCCCGAGGACATCATTTTCGATCCCAACATCCTCACCGTCGGCACCGGCATCGACGAGCACGCCAACTACGCCGTCGATTTCATCGAGGCCACCCGCTGGATCAAAGCCAACCTCCCCCACGCCAAGGTCAGCGGCGGCGTCTCCAACATCTCCTTCGCCTTTCGCGGCAACAACGTCGTCCGCGAGGCCATGCACTCGGCGTTCCTCTACCACGCCATCAACGCCGGGCTCGACATGGGCATCGTCAACCCGTCGATGCTCGAGGTCTACGAGGAGGTCGACAAGGTCCTCCTCGAGCACGTCGAGGACGTCCTCCTCAACCGCCGCCCCGACGCCACCGAACGCCTCGTCGAGCTCGGCGAAAAACTGAAAGCCGAATCCGGTGGGCCAAGCGCCCGCGAGGCTGGCTCGACTGGAGGGTCGGGCTCCCGCCCGACCGCGTCTGACGAATGGCGCACCGGCACGATCGAAGAGCGCCTCTCCCACGCCCTCGTCAAGGGCATCGACACCTTCATCGACGCCGACACCGAGGAAGCCCGCCAGAAATACGGCAAGCCGCTCCTCATCATCGAGGGGCCGCTCATGGACGGCATGCGCGTCGTCGGCGACCTCTTCGGCGCCGGCAAGATGTTCCTCCCGCAGGTCGTGAAGTCCGCCCGGGTCATGAAGAAGGCCGTCGCCTACCTCCAACCCTACATGGAGGCGGAGAAGCTTCAGGCGATAAACGATAAGCGGAAAGCCGCCGAAGCAGAGGGCATCGAGCTCAACGCCGAGAGCTTACAGCTTAACGCTTCGCAAGGACGCATCGTCCTTGCGACCGTCAAGGGCGACGTCCACGACATCGGCAAGAACATCGTCGGCGTCGTCCTCGCCTGCAACAACTACGAGGTCTTCGACCTCGGCGTGATGGTCTCCTGCGAAAAGATCCTCGACGCCGCGAAGGAGAAGGGCGCCGACATCATCGGTCTCTCCGGCCTCATCACGCCCTCGCTCGATGAGATGGTTTACAACGCCAAGGAAATGCAACGCCTCGGCCTCAAGCTCCCGCTGCTCATCGGCGGCGCCACGACTTCCGCCGCGCACACCGCCGTCAAGATCGCGCCGCACTACGACGAGCCCGTTGTCCACGTCCTCGACGCATCCCGCGTCATCGGCGTCGTTTCCCAACTGCTCAACCCCGACAACAAACCCGCCTTCGTCGCCGACACGAAAGCCAAACAGGAAAAATCCCGCCTCGCCTTCGCCGACCGCCAGGGCGCGCGCAAACTGCTGACGCTCGAGGAAGCCCGCGCCCGCGCCCAGAAATTCAACTGGACCGAAGTCGACATCCCCAAACCCGAATTCCTCGGCACGAAAGTCTTCTCTTCTGGAGGGCCAAGCTCCCGCGCGGCCGGTTCGATTGGAGGGCCAAGCTCCCGCGCGGCCGGGCCCGCGTCCCTGCGGGCCGGTTCGAACGTGGAGGACTCAGCTCCAGCTGAGCCGCTGTCCCTCCACGAAATCGCCGACTACATCGACTGGGGCCCCTTCTTTTCCACTTGGGAACTCCACGGCCGCTTCCCCGACATCCTGAAGGATCCCGTTGTCGGCGAGGAAGCCACCAAGCTCTACACCGAGGCCCAGGCCATGCTGAAGCGCATCATCGACGAGCAGCGCTACACCGCCAAGGCCGTCCTCGGCTTTTGGCCCGCCAACAGCGTCGGCGACTCCGTCGAAGTCTATTCCGACGAATCACGTTCACAGGTCATCAAGACCTTCCACTTCCTGCGCCAGCAGTTGGAAAAGCCCGCCGACCAGTTCAACCACTGCCTCGCCGACTTCATCGCCCCAAAGGACTCGGGCCGCATCGACTACCTCGGCGGCTTCGCCGTCACCGCCGGGCACGGGGTGGAGGAATTCGCCGCGGAATTCCGCGCCAAACAGGACGACTTCAACGCCATCCTCGCCCAGGCATTGGGCGACCGCCTCGCCGAGGCGCTCGCCGAACTGATGCACAAGAAGGCCCGCGACTTCTCCGGATACGGCCGGACCGAGAACCTCGAGATGAAGGACATCATCCGCGAAAAATACCGCGGCATCCGTCCCGCGCCCGGCTACCCGGCCTGCCCCGACCACACCGAAAAGCCGCCGCTGTTCGGCCTCCTCAACGCCACGGAACTCACGGGCATCAAACTCACCGAGTCCAACGCCATGTTCCCCGCCTCGAGCGTGAGCGGCCACTACTTCAACCATCCCGACTCGAAATATTTCGCCGTCGGCAAGATCGCGAAGGATCAGGTCGAAGACTACGCCGCCCGCAAAGGCATCCCCGTCCCCGAAGCCGAAAAGTGGCTCGCCCCCTACCTCGACTACTGAGCCGAGCCCAAGTCAGGAAGAAACCACAGCTGGACACGAATAAGCACAGATGAACGAGCGATCCTCCACTCCTTCACCCCATCTATTCGTGCGACTCTGTGTCATCTGTGGTTAGCCTGAATCGTACCAGATAGGTGCGATTCCCCCCGAGCGCCTTTCCTCCCTTCTAACTGTAGGGCACGGTCGCCGGGCCCGCCTCGACCAAACGCGATATCACGCGCACACAAAGAACTAAGGCGAATGCCCGTGCCATCCCTCATACAGCCCGCGTCCCACCCGCCCCACCGCATCCCCATCGGCCACGTGGCGGCCCTCTTCCGCTACCCCGTGAAATCCATGCGCGGCGAATCCCTCGAAACCGTCCGCCTTGGCTGGCAGGGCTTGGAAGGCGACCGGCGCTTTGCCTTCCTTCGCATGCACGATCGCAGCGCGTTCCCTTGGCTCACCGCCGGGAAACTTCCCGAACTGCTCTTGTTCACGCCCCGCCGTTCCGACCCCGCCGCCTTAAACGACGCACCCACGCACGTCTCCACCCCCGACGGGCGAACCCTTCCAATCTTCAGCGAGGAACTAGCCGCCGAAATCGGACGCCGTCACGGTTCGCCGGTGGAAATGACCCAATTCAAGAACGGCATCTTCGACGATGCCACCGTCTCCGTCATCGCGACCAACACCGTGCAGGAAATCGAGCGCCTCGCCGGACGCCCCGCTGATGTCCGACGCTTCCGTCCGAACATTGTGATCCAGCTCCAGCAACCCGCCGCGTTCCAGGAAGACGCTTGGGTTGGCGGCGTCCTTTCCTTCGGCGAAGGCGATGACGCCCCCGAAATCGCCGTCACCCAACGCGACCTGCGCTGCGCGATGATCAACCTCGATCCCGACACCGCCGCCGCGGCCCCCGAGGTGATGAGGGCCACCGCCCGCGCCAACCAAAACCACGCCGGCATCTACGCCACCGTCACCCGCACCGGCTTCCTCCGTGTTGGTCACCCCCTGTTCTTCCGACCATCCCCCGCCGACCGAACCGGCTGACGCCAATTGACAGCCCGAAACTCGCGCGACTTCATGCGGCCTTCATGCTTTCGACGCTCCGCCCCTCCGTCTGCCTCATCGCCTCCTTGCTGCTCGCGTCCGTCTCGCTCCCGATCGTCTCAGCGGCCTCCGCCCCGGCCCAACCGACATCGGCCCAGCCCCGTCAGGTCGATCTCGGCGTTTACGTCCTCGATATCGTCGAGATCGATGAACCCGCAGGTCAGTTTGCCATCCATGTCCTCCTCGGCGCCTACTGGCAGGATCCCAAGCTTGCCTTCGAAGGGACCGAGCCCCGCGTGTGGCGGGAGGACGTGGCGCTCGGGGAGGTCAACGCCATGTGGCGTCCCATGGTGGAGTTCAACCGCACCACCGCGCCCGCTGAGATCGAACACACCCTCCTTCGCATCCATCCCGACGGCCGCGTCGAATTCGAACGGCAAATGGATGTGCGTCTGGCCACCGATCTCGATCTCCGTCGCCTGCCCTTCGACACCCAGAAACTCCAACTGGAATTGGAATCCTTCCAGTACCAGGCCGATGAGGTAACTTTCACGCTCGCGCCCGAGAATCTGCGGATCGCGGATCGCATCTCCCTCCCTCAATGGCGTCCCGGCAAACTCACCGTCGATGTCGCGCCGCGCTTCCGCGAGATTTACGACGAGACCTACAGCCGCGTGTCCGTGACCATCGAGGTCACCCGCCGCTTTCAATTCTACATCTGGCAGATGATCGTGCCGCTCTGTATTCTCATCGGCATGGCCTTTGCGGTCTTTTTCCTGCCCCCAACCGACCTGGCCGACCGCATGAACGTGATCATCGCGAGTTTGCTGACCGTCGTCGCCCTCAGTTTTTCCCTTCACACCGATCTGCCCAAGATCCCCTACCTCACGATCATCGACTGGCTGTTCTTCCTCGCCTATCTCTTCCTTGGCCTGGCCATGGCCGGCATGGTGTGGATCCGCAAACTCCACGATCGCGACGCGGCGCGCGCCGAACATTACGACCGCTGGCTGCGCTGGGCTTATCCCGTTTCCTACGTTCTCTCGGCCGGCGTCGTGATCACATTCGCGATCTCCCGAAGCTGAATCCCTACAGCAGGCATCGCCCCCCGCCTCACCGCGCCAGCACGCCCGGCTCGATCCCCTTCCCCAGCTCAAAACCCGTGCCCGTGGCACTGACCACCGCATGGGCCCGCCCCAGACCCAGTTCCGTCCGGAACCGATAAACCGTTTCAATCCCGGTACAGTGCGCGCCGATGAAATTTTCGACGCCGAACTCGCGCAGCTTGACCGCCGTCCATGCCAGCGTCTCCTCGCTCGCATTGAACAAATGGAAACCGCCGATCAGCGCGTGAACCTTCGCCGGTCGCACGACCGCGCGCGCATGCTCGATGATATTCACAACCCCGGCGTGTCCGCATCCGGTGATCACCACCAGCCCCTCCGCCGTGTTGATGAATAGCGCCGCGTCTTCCGGCACCGTATCCTCGGCCTCACCCATCGGTCCCTCCAAGCGTCCGTCGCGCGGGAAATTGCGCTCGGGATGCCGGCGCGGCACCGGCCCGCTGAACCACACACCCGGATACAGTTCAACCGGCTCACCATGGATCCGGAACACGCCGCCCGTCGCCTCGTACTGCGGCCGGATGAACAGCAACGGATTCGCGATCATCGGCGGCCCGCCATCGACCCGCCGGTAAAATAGTCCCTCCGCTCCATGCACGATGGCGAGCGCGTCAGGTTTCTTCGGGCGCATGGACTCGCGCAACGTCATCAGACCGCCCGTATGATCAAAATGCGAATGGCTCAGAATCACGTCGGGGACAGTGCTGAGATCCACCTCCAGGCTCGCCGCGTTCTTCAACACCACATCGCTGTTCATCCCGGTGTCGAAAAGGATGCGCCGCCCGTCCACTTCCACCAGCGCCGCGAATCCCCACTCCCCCAGCCCGCGCTCGGCCAGCATGGTCGAGAGCACGGTGACCTTGAGCGTCTTCACCTGCGTGGGCATCGGGACATCCGCCGCCAAGCCGCCACTCACAAAGACCAGCCCAATAAAAATCCACCGCATGTCCCACCCCAAGCCAGAAACCCCGGTAAGTCAGCCGCGAAGTTGGCCTGATTCCCCCGCCCCGGCCCACCCTGGCCCGAACCACGCAACCGGGACCAACGGCCGTTTCCGGATTCCCCCGAGGGAGCAATTCCCCATGCTGGCCGCTTACTCCCCCATGAAAACCAAACCCCTCGCCCTCCTTGCCTTGTTCATCACCGCGATTCTGCCTTCCTACGCGGGTCTCGCCGGAAAATGGACCGCTGAGTTCGACACCCAGATCGGCCAGCAGAAATACACCTACGACTTCAAACAGGACGGGGAAACCCTCACCGGCCAGGCCACCTACGATCACGCCTTCGGCAAGGGCACCGTGCCATTGCGCTCCATCAGGCTCGACGGCGACAAGGTTTCCTTCACCGAGACGTTCTCGATGGAGGGCAACGAGATCATCATCGCCTACCGGGGCACGCTGGCCGGCGACGAACTCAAGCTGACGCGCGACGTGGGCGATGTCGCCACCGAGCAACTCACCGCCCGGCGCGCCCCCGCCCAAAACTAAGGACGGAGTTGCGCAATCGGATGGAGGGGCGCGGCCTGGCCGCGCCCTTTCTCGGCGGGAACCGGGGGCGTGCAAATCGAGCCACGCCCCCCACAACTGACAGTTTAACTGCCCACGCTGCGGCATCGCGTTCCGGCGACATGGATCCAGCTGAAGGCGACACCCCTTCCGGCTCCATCCAAGTTCGGGATCCCCGCCTGAACCGACCCTTGACCCCGATTGGTCCCCGAGAAACCCTCGGCCTCATGGCCGCGAAAACGAAAAAGGCTTTGTCTTCCACCCAGCGCGAAGAACTGCTCGAAACGCTGCGCACCCGATTCGAAGAGCATCCGAAACGCCACGCCGGACTGTCCTGGACCGCGGTCCAGGCCCGGCTGGAAAAGGCCAGGCCCGAGAAACTGTGGGCCCTGCATGAAATGGAACGCACCGGCGGTGAACCGGATGTCACCGGCCAGGACCGGAAAACCGGCGAGTTCCTTTTCATCGACTGCGCGCCCCAAAGTCCGGCCGGCCGCCAGAGCCTGTGCTACGACCGCGAGGCGCTGGATGGCCGAAAGAAGTTCCCGCCGAAGGGGTGCATCACCGAAATGGCCGCAGCCATGGGCGCGAGCCTCCTGAGCGAGGAACAGTATCTCGACCTGCAGCAGCTCGGCGAATTCGACACGAAGACCTCGAGCTGGCTGCTGACGCCCGCCTCCATCCGCGATCTCGGCGGCGCAATCTACGGCGACCGACGTTACAATCGCGTCTTCATCGGTCACAACGGCGCGGATTCATACTATAGCGGTCGAGGCTTCCGTTGCTGGCTGAAAGTCTGAAGCGTCCGTCGCTCTTGCGCCCACAGGCCCGGGATCATCCGCCCACGCGGCGATCCCTTCACGACAATGGGGCGGTTCGACTCCGCCCGAGGCCAAGTCCAACTTGGGAACGGGAACAACCCCGCCCTCGCCGGGTCGGGCCTTTCGAATCGTCGGATCTTCGCCGCGAAAGCATCAGACTGCTTGCGGAACCGGATTCCGGAAATCACCTTGCTGACGTCACCTCTATGAGCCGATATCACGCCCCCGATGAAAGCCCGCCCGTCATGTGGCTGGGCGGTTACGCCCTCCATGCGGCCCATGCCATCGTGCTCGGATATGTCGTTTCGATGATCGTCACCACGGTGTGCATGGCGGCCGGCTGGGGCGCGCCCTTCCAATGGCTGTCCTACTCGAGCACCACCGTTCTCCAAGGCCAGGTCTGGCGGATCTTCACCTATGGCCTCGTGAACCCGCCCAGCCTCGGCTTCGTCATCGATATGTTCATGATCGGCTGGTTCGGCCGCGAGTTGGAACGCCATTTCGGACGTCGCACCTTCCTCCGCTTCTACGCCGGCCTCTATGTCCTCACGCCCCTCCTGTTCACCCTGATCGGACTCGGGCGGCCCATGCACCTCGCCGGTGAAACCGGCGGCTTCGCGCTCTTCATCGCCTACGCCACGCTTTTCCCCGGGGTCGCCTTCTTCTTCAACATCCTCGCCAAGTGGATCGCGACCGTCCTGGTCTCGCTCTACACCTTGATGGCGCTCGCCGCCCGCGACCTGCCTGCCCTCATCTCGCTCTGGGCCACCACGGGCTTTGCCTTCGGTTTCGTCCGCTATGAACAGGGCCGACTCGTGCTCCCCCGGATGGGCCACTGGTTTCGCCGCCCCAAGCTTCGCGTTCTCCCCGACCTGCCCTCTGGCAAGACCGCGCCACCGCGCGAACGACCCACCGGCGCCGCCAAATCCATCGCCGAGATGGATGCGCTGCTCGACAAGATCGCGCAGTCCGGTTTCGGCAGCCTTACCGCCGCGGAGCGCGAGGCACTGGAACACCACCGCGCCGAGATCCTCCGCAAACAGCGGCCCGGTTCGCCTTCGGGCCAGCGATAATTTGCCCCCGGGATCCGCCCGGCGGCGGCCTGCCCCCGCTCAACGCGGCCCGGTGTTGTGCGACTTCACGGTGTCCAGGAATTCCACCGGGGCAAAATCATCCGTCAGCACGCCCGCTTCGTTGATCTGCCGATACGGCAGCTCCACGCGCTCATGACGAATCGCCCGCAGATCCAGCCGCCCCGCGAACTCTTGCGGCAAGAGCGTGGCCGGATCCGGCCATCCCATTGGATCCGTCACCTGCGGATCGCGATATTTCACCGCGCACAAGATCACATTGCTCGAGCCTTTCGTCGCAAACAACACCACCTGGGGAAACACCGATCGGATCGTGCGGATGTCGGCATAGTAAAGTTCCGTCCCCGCGTGCAGGTTGCTGATGAACACCCCGCGATCCGACAGCCGCGCCGCGCACTCCTGGTAGAATTCTTTGGTCTTCAGGTGCGCGGGCACGTAGCCACCGCGAAACGCGTCGAGGATGATCCAGTCCCACCGGCTTCGGTCCCGCTTCACGAAAATGCGGCCATCCCGGAGATCGACCGGCGTGCGCTCGGTCGGCTTGAAATCGAGGTGCGTCTGCGCGAGCTCGAACACCTTCGGATCCAGCTCCACCGTCTGCAGCAACGTCTCGGGAAACGCCGCCGCGAACAGCCGGTGAAACCCGGCGCCGCCCAGGCCGATCATCAACACCCGCTGGGGCTTCGGTTGGAAAAACAAGCCCGCATAAAGCGACCGAGTGTAAGGCACCACCAGGCGGAGCGGGTCCGCCACGTCCACCGCCGACTCGAGCGCCTCACCCCGGCGTGAACGCGCGCGCATCTCCACCACCGTTCCGCGCCGCTCGATCGTGAGGCTGTTGTACGGGGTGTCGTAATGCTCGACGGATGCCGCGCCCTCGGACGCGGCTCGCGCGGAAACCAGGAGTCCGCAGCCGAGCAGGACGATGATCAGCTTCCGGATCATGGCGTCACCGGCCGCAACAGCAGCCAAAGCAAACCGGCGAGCCCGAGCGCAGCCACCGCCAGCCAGATGAACAACAGGGTCGAGACCCGGAAATTCGGAATCAACACGAACGCCGTCAGCATCACCCCGGCGATGTTGCCCAGCGTGCTGACCGCATACACCCAACCCGAGGCCTTGCCCGGCGGCATGCCACGCATCGCGAGGTAATGAACGCACTGCGGGCCAAACGACGACAGCGCGGTCACCGGCAGGAAAAACAGCCCCGCGCACGACACAAACAACGCCATGCCCGGTTCCGCAAAGGCCAGTTCAATGCGCTCGAGCGATGCACGCCCCAACCACGCCGTGAAAGCCAGCGTCCCCACCGCCACCAACGCCGTGGCGACTTGCGCGCGCACGCGGCGCCCCGGTTCGAGATTGCTGATCCAGCCTCCCACCATCGACCCGAGGCTGAACGCGGCCAGAAAAGTGGAAATAAGCCATGCCCACACAATCAGCGAGGAGCCAAAATGCGGACTCAACAACCGCGAAGCCAGCAACTGGAAACCCATGCTGAGCACGCCAAGCGTCAGGATCACGAGGTAGAAGGATGCGCGGGCCACGAGAGCGCCTACCGTGCCCAGCCTGCCCAATGCCGCCACTAAAAAATGCCACGAAGCCTCTCAATTTGTGGCAGGGCTTTATGCCTCATGAACTGATTGGTGTCGCGCCCAAGGGCGGGATGGGCCTCGAAAATCCCCCCCTTCCGCCATCCTGAGCCCGGGAGCAACCGCTGGGCGGTCGCCTGGTAAGCGGGGATGAACTCTGAAATGCAAAATTACTCCCGCCACCGTCATCCTGAGCAGAGCGAAGGATCCACGGGAAGGGACGAACGTCCGCCCTTCCCCTCAGATCCTCCGCTCTGCGGCTGCTGATTAACTGAACGAGTTTTGAGCCTCTGAGGCGTCTCCAACTTGGAATTACCCAAAACCTCCCCCCACCGTCATCCTGAACGCAGTGAAGGATCCAAGGCGTCGGCGCACGTGACGTCCGCCATTACGCTTGGATCCTTCGCTCTGCTCAGGATGACGGTGGCGGGGGCCGTCGCCCGCCGCTCACTCCCGCACCGTCTTCATCCCCAGTCGCGCGATCCGGTCGATCAACTGGGGGTACGCAATCCCCGCTTTCAACGCGGACTCAGCAAAATCCTCGTCCGGCGCCAGGGCCGGATTCGGATTTGCCTCGATGAAGTACAACTCGTTCTGCGCCGTCATGCGCAGGTCGATGCGCGCATAGCCGTCGATGGTGAGCAGGTGATAGATGCGCTTGCACACGTCCTCGATGTGACGGACCAGCGCCGGCTCCAGCCCCTCGGCGAAGCGGTTCTCCAGTCCCCAGCGCTGCCGGTACGCCTCGTCCCACTTGGCCTTGTACGTCGCGATCTTCGGCTCGTCCGGCGGCACCTCGCGGAAAACCAGCTCGCGGATCGGGAACACTTGCAGCCGATGGTTGCCGATGAGACTCACGTACAATTCCCGGCCCTCGATGTACTCCTCGGCAATCACGTCGTTGTCCGTGTTCTGGTGCAGGAACGAGACACGCTCGTTGAATTGCTCGTCCGTCTCAACGAACGAGGCCTGGGAAATCCCATAGGAGGCCTCCTCCTTCAACGGCTTCACCAGGATGGGGAATTTCAAGTGCTTCGGACGCGTGATGCGCTTGCCCCGCGGGATCGTCACGAAATGCGGCGTGTGGATGCGATGATAGCTCAGGATTTTTTTGGAGATCGCCTTGTGCTTGCACAGCGTCAGCCCGGTCGACCCGCAGCCGGTGAACGGGATGTCGTGCATCGCGAGGTAGGACACGATGTGCTGGTCGAACGCGCGGTTGTTGCGGAACTGGTCCGCGAGGTTGAAGATCACGTCCGGGGTGAACGTCTGCAGCTTCTGCCGCACCAGGTCCAGGTCGTCGAACAGCGCCAGGTGCTCGTGCGGATACCCGAGCGTGTCCAGCGCGGACAGCACTGCCGCCTCGGTTTTCCAATCGACCGTCTTCAGCTCCGGGGTGAGATCCTGGTCGAGCGTCGTCGGCCGCACGGCGTCGAAGAGAGCGAGAACTTTCAGCTTTTTTCCCATGGGTTACTTGCCTCGTTTGAATTTTCCAGTGAACAGGTAATTCATCACCAAGGTCGTGATGTACGCCGCCACCGGCATGTCCGGGGCCGGGCCGGTCGGGGCCAGGTGCAGGTCGAGCTGGTCGCAACGCTCGATCAGCCGCGCGAGGAGCTTGTGCACCCGATAACGCTTCTCATTGGTTGACTCGCACACCGCATCCATGAGGTGACGCTTGCGCTGGCGCAGGTAAACGGACGCCTTGAGCGCCGGCCCCGCCTCCGGCGGTCCACTGAACAGCTGCCGGAGATCGCGATCATAAAAGTCCGGATACGTGTCCTCATACTGCTTTCTCTTCCTCACGTAATACGTCTTCAGCTTTTGGTTGAGGCAGTTGAAATCCTTCTCCCGATAACCGGGCTGGTACGGCGGAGGCTGGCCCGCGATCGAGCACATCAGCTCATCCACGTATTCAAGTTTCTGCAGCGCCTTCCACCCCTTGTACCGCTCCCGCCAGTCGAGCCCGGGCGTCAGCCAGACGGCAAACGTCTCCGCGAAATCCTCATCGGGATGGCTCTGGGCGTACCAGTCGTCCAAATGCACGACGTACGAATGGCTGTACGGCCGGGGCCGGTAGAACTCGGGCGTCGTCTCGGTGGAGGTCAGCCCGAAGGTCCGCTGCCATTTGCGCTTTCGCGTGAGCTGGTAGGCATACGCATAGGCATGCGCCGCCTCGTGCCGGATCAACCGCATGAACCAGTCGGGCTGGTCGCCCTCGACTTCGAGCATCATCTTCGCCTCGAGCTTGCGCAGGCGGTCATGGACCAAGAAAAACGGCACGAAGATCGCGGGAATCCCCACCGGCACGAACCACTCGTCCCCCACATGACAAGGCGGGTGAAACACGAGTCCCTTCGCGGACAGCTCATCATAGAGTTTTTGAATGAGCGGCTGCAGCGGCGTGTCCGACAGGCTCAGGCCCAGCTGGGAAATCTTCCGTTCCAGCAGCAAATCGTCGTCCAAAGCGTGCCAGTCGGGTGATTCCATCGCCCCACCCTACCCCGCTTCGCCCGGGGCTTGAATCAAATTCTTCGGGTTTGCCCCGAATCTCCCGCCTCCGCGCAAGACAGCAATGGATTGTGGGCCGGGTGCCCTCACCCGGCAATCCGTCGCGCCTCACATGCCGGTCACATGCACGGTCGCGGCCTTCGCGGGCGGCGTGGCCCAAGTGCCCCACGTGCCGTCCCACTGGATCGGCTTGCCCAGATAATCCACGTCGCCGGCCTTCCCTCCCCGGAACGCCGCCCGCGCGCGCACCAGGACCTTCGACCCTTCCTTGCCCGCGGGAATATTGACGGTCCGCGAGGTCTTGCGGCCGAGATTCTCCGCATAGACCGGGGCCCACGTCTTGCCCCCGTCCAAGGAGAACTCGACGTGCAGAAACGCGATCTGCTCCGCGTCCTCCGCGTTCGTGGCCGCCGCAACCACCGCGTTGACGTCCGTTCCCGCCTTGATCGCGGCCGGCACGTTGAGCTCGAGACTGCGGGTGACGGCCGCCCCGGCGATCGATGTTAAAAGGCTGAAGAGAACCAGGACCGCGAGAGAACGATGGGATTTCATGAATGAATTCAGACCCTCACCAGCGACTTTAGTTCATCCTTGCCCGCACGAGGCTCGAATCCAGACGGTATTCGGCGCGTGATCCTCGATTGGACTCTCTCTTCTCCTTCTCGCGCGCGAGGACCGCTCCATCTGTAAATCGACAGCGCCGCCCGGCTAACATTTCCCCTTCCCCTCCCCGGTGCGGCCTGTTTGCCTCCCCAAGCCATGCGCATCCTCATCACCGGCATCTGCGGCTTCGTCGGCAGCACCCTGGCTCGCGAACTCATCGCCGCCGGCCACACGGTCACGGGCTTCGACAATTTCATCCGCCCGGGCAGCGAAACCAACCGTGCCCCCCTCGAGCAACTCGGCGCCCGCCTCATCACCGCCGACCTGCGCGATGCGCGCGCCATGGATGCCCTCCCGCCCGCCGACTTCGTGATCGATGCCGCCGCCAACCCCAGCGTCCTGGCGGGCGTCGATGGCAAGACCAGCTCGCGCGAGCTGGTGGACCACAACCTCACGGGCACGATCAACGTCCTCGAATACTGCAAGCTCCACCGCGCCGGCTTCATCCTGCTCTCCACCAGCCGCGTCTACTCCATCGCCCCGCTGGCCAGTTTGCCCACCCTCGTGCGCGACGACGCCCTCGCACCGGACACCACCAAGCCCCTGCCCGCCGGCCTGAGCCCCGCCGGTCTCGACGAATCATTTGCCACCCAGGCGCCCATCTCCCTCTACGGCGCCACGAAGCTGGCCTCCGAGGCGATGGCCCTGGAATACGGCGAAACCTTCAACTTCCCCGTCTTCATCAACCGCTGCGGCGTGCTCGCCGGCGCCGGGCAGTTCGGCCGCGCCGACCAGGGCATCTTCGCCTACTGGATCAATGCCTGGCTCAGGAAACGCCCGCTCAAATACCTCGGGTTCGGTGGGCTCGGTTACCAGGTGCGCGACTGCCTGCACCCACGCGACCTGCTTCCCGTCCTCGAAAAACAATTCGCGGCCCCCAAGCTCGCCGCCGCCGACCGCCTCGCGAATTTTTCGGGCGGGGCGGCGTCGGCCCTCTCCCTCCGACAGCTGAGCCAGTGGTGCGCCCAGCGGTTCGGCCCGCACGAGGTCGTGCAGGACGGCACGCCCCGCCCCTTCGACATCGGCTGGATGGTTCTGAACCACAACCGCGCCACCACCCTTTGGGATTGGAAACCTGCGACCAAATCCACGGATATCCTCGAGGAAATCGCCCTCCACGCGGAACGAAATCCCGGCTGGCTCGAACTCTCCGCCCCCCGCTGAAAATGGCTGATTCCTTGCGCCCACCTGTCCTTCCCTCTTTCCTCGGCCCTTTCCTTTTCAGTCCTCCAGCCCTTCAGCCGTTCAGCCCTTCAGTCCTGCAGCCCTTCCTTCATGCCCGCTCCGCTCGCGCTCTACTCGATCGTCATCCCGGCTCATAACGAGGAGGAATCCCTCCCGCCCACGCTCCGCGATTTGTACGCCACCCTCGCGCGCGAACAGGTGCCCCACGAGATCGTGGTCGTCGACGACGGCAGCAAGGACGCCACGTGGCAGGTGCTCCAGGACCTCCGCACCACCATCCCCACCCTCGCCCCGGTCCAAAACAAGGGCCTGCATGGCTTCGGGCGTGCGGTCATTTTCGGCCTGAACCACATGAAGGGCGACGCGTGCACCATCATGATGGCCGATGCGTCGGACTCTCCGGATGACGCCGTCAAATACTGGCGCCTGCTCAACGAGGGTTGGGACTGCGTGTTCGGCAGCCGCTTCGTCAAGGGCGGCCGCGTCGTGGACTACCCGCGCGTGAAGCTCTGGGTGAACCGCCTGGCGAATTTCCTCGTGCGCGTCGGGTTCAACATCGCGCTGAACGACACCACGAACGCCTTCAAGGCCTACCGCCGCACGGTGATCGAGGGCTGCCGCCCCTTCCTCTCGCCCCATTTCAATCTCACCGTCGAGATCCCGCTCAAGGCCATCGTGCGCGGCTACACCTGGACCGTGATCCCGATTTCCTGGCAAAACCGGAAATACGGCGAGGCCAAGCTCAAGATCAAGGAAATGGGCAGCCGCTACTTCTTCATCTGCGCCTACGTCTGGCTGGAAAAATACTTCAGCCGCGGCGACTATCGGAAGAAGTGACGCTCCGTCCCGATGCTGCGCGAGGTCCTATTCTGGCTGGATGCGGATGCCGCGCGCTACTGGACCCTCGCCTGGCTCTGCTTCGGCGGGACCACCTGGGCAGCCTGGCGCACAAGCGGGGAAAACACGACGACGGCGCCACGCGCGAACAAGTTGGTCTTTGCCATGGGCGTGTACGCCACCCTGGCGGCGTTTCGGTGGCCGGCCTGGTTCTACCCGAGCGACCTGAACCCGGATGAATCGCAAACCATCGCCGGCGCGATCACGTTGCTGAGTAATCCGATCTATTGGAAATCCGTCGACGGCACCACGCATGGCCCCGTCTGCGAATTCGCCCTCGTGGTGGCGGGCTGGCTGGGCGCGCCACTCAACTATGTGACCGCTCGCGTTATGGGCACCATGCTTCAGGCCACCTCCGTCCTGGCCTCGTGGGGCGCGCTCCGATTCGTGGTCGGCGATCGAATCGCCCGGATCGCCTGCCTCCCCGCGCTGCTGTTCTGGTGCTGCGTTACCTGGGACGACTATGTCCACTACTCCAGCGAGGTGCCGGCCATCTTCCTGCTGTCGGTGGGAGCCTGGCTGGCCACTTGGGCCCTCCATGCCGGAATCAGCCTTCGGCGTGCGTGCCTGTTGGCGGGGCTCGCCGGTTCTTTCCTCGGCTTCATACCGTTCGCCAAACTCCAAGTGGCGCCGCTGGGCCTGGGCGTCGGGTTGCTCGCCTGCACGATCATCGTGCGCCGGCACGCCGGTGAGCATCGGCGTTATCTGTTGGCTGCGCTCCTCGGCGGGGCGACTCTGCCCACCGCCGCCGTCGCGCTGTACCTGACCATCTACGGCTTGTGGGCGCATTTCATTCCGTCCTACGTGGTTTCCGCCTTCGCCTACGTGGCCGTGCGGCAGCATGCACCCATCGTCATGCCGGGCCAGTTTTTCAATTTCTCGGCCACCGAACCGGCGTTTGCCTGGTTCTTCTGGGGCAGTCTCTGCTACGCGCTTTTTCACGCGCAGGTCGTCGCGGCCGTTCCGCGGGCCCGGGCACTTTGCTGGGCTTTGCTCGGCATCGCCTTCTATTGCGTTTTCAAGCCCGGCCGGGAAGCCGCCCACTACCTCCAGCTCCTCGTCTGGCCATTGACCCTGCTCACCGGCACCACCCTCGCCGCCGCCTGGGCCCGGAAGGATGACGGCCGAGGCGCCCGTTTCGCCCTGGTTCCCCTGCTCTGGCTCGGCCTGTTCGCCATCCTGCCCCAAGTCTATCATCGGATCGTTTCCTGGCACCGGTTTGTCGGGCACCTGGCGGGGCACCTGGCACAGCCGCCCCCGCCGGCTGCGATTTTTCTCAACGAGCAGTCCGGACCGGGCGACACCATCGCGATGTGGGGCTGGGAAACCAACCTCCTCGTTGCGACCGGCCGGCCGCATGGCACGCGGGAAGCCCACACCGCCAATCTCCTCATCGACTGGCCTCTCCGGCACTATTTCATCAACCGCTACCTGCGGGACATGGAACGCAACCAGCCGGCTTGGTTCGTCGATGCAGTCGGCCCCGGTGCCTTCATGTTTGATGACCGGAACAGGTCAGGTCACGAAACCGTCCCCGAGCTGCGTGACTTGATCGATGCGAACTACAAGTTGGTGGCCCGCTTCGAAAACAAGCGCGTGTATCGTCTGACGCCACGCGACGCCCCATAGGAAAAGCCCGGTATTGCCTACCTCTCCCAAACCCGCTCAATTCCGCCTTCCATGATTTTTCTCCTCGGCGGCTCCGGATACGTCGGCTCGGCCTATCAAGCCCTCTTGCAGCGCAAGGGCCTGCCTTTTCGCAATCTGCGCCGGGCGGATTTCGATTACACCGACCATGCCGCGCTGACCGATCTGCTGCGCCGCGAGAAGCCCGAGTTCCTGATCAACGCCGCCGGCTACACGGGCAAACCCAACGTCGACGCCTGCGAGCTGCACAAGACCGATTGCCTCTTCGGCAACGGCGTCCTGCCCGGCCGCATCGCCCAGGCCTGCAGCGATGCCGGCGTGCCCTGGGGTCACGTCTCCTCCGGTTGCATCTACACCGGCTCACGGCCCGACGGCACCGGCTTCACCGAGACCGACACGCCCAATTTCACTTTCCGGACGAACAACTGCAGCTTCTACTCCGGCACCAAGGCCCTCGGCGAGGAGGTGCTGGCCGGTCGCCCCGATGTCTACATCTGGCGCCTGCGCATTCCCTTCAACGAGGTCGACAACCCGCGCAACTACCTCACGAAGCTCCTGCGCTACAACACGCTCCTCGACGCCGCGAACTCCATTTCCCAACTCGAGGAATTTGTCGCCGCCACCTTCGCCTGCTGGGAGAAACGCGTGCCCTTCGGCATCTACAACGTCACCAACCCCGGCGAAGTCACCACCCGTGAGGTGGTGGACCTCATCCGCAAATCCGGCGTCTCGAACAAGGAGTTCAAGTTCTTCACCGACGAGGCCGAGTTCATGCGCACCGCGGCCAAGACCCCGCGCTCCAACTGCACCATGACCTCCGCCAAGCTCGCCGCCACCGGCATCCAGATGACCGAGGTCCACGAGGCCATCGAACGCGACCTCAAGCGCTGGCGTCCCGCCGGCGCCAGTTGAAGCTGAGAGTTTAAGTTGAGGAAACCCATCCGCCTCTCCCCACCCTTCGCGCATCCCGCCTCGTCCCGAGCATAGGCTTCAACTTTTAACCCAAACTGATTTTCGCATGAGAATCCTCGTCACCGGCGGCGCCGGTTTCATCGGCAGCAATCTCGTCCGCCTCCTGGTCACCACCACGGATCACTCCGTGCTCAACGTCGATGCGCTGACCTACGCCGGCAACCGCTTCTCGCTGTCGGATCTCGAGTCGAATCCCCGCTACCGTTTCGCCCAGGCCGACATTTGCGACGCCGCGGCCATGACCCGGCTCTTCGGTGAATTCAAACCCGACTGGGTCATGCACCTCGCCGCCGAAAGCCACGTGGACCGCTCCATCGACGGCCCCGGCGCCTTCATCCAGACCAACGTCGTCGGCACCTACACGCTGCTGCAGGCCGCGCGCGCGCATTTCGAATCCCTCGCCGGAGCCGCGAAGGACCAGTTCCGTTTCCTGCACGTCTCGACCGACGAGGTGTACGGCTCCCTCGGCGCCACCGGTCTCTTCACCGAGGAAACGCCCTACGACCCGCACTCGCCGTACTCCGCCAGCAAGGCCTCCTCCGATCACCTCGCGCGCGCCTGGGCCGATACCTTCAAGCTCCCGGTCCTCGTCACGAACTGCTCCAACAACTACGGCCCCTACCAGTTTCCGGAGAAACTCATCCCCGTCGTCATCCTCAAGGCCCTGCGCGGCGACCCCATCCCCGTCTACGGGAAGGGCGAGAACATCCGCGACTGGCTCTATGTCGGCGACCACGCCGAGGCCCTGCACACCGTCATTGCCCGCGGCCGCCCCGGCCAGACCTACAACATCGGCGGCAACAACGAGCGCCAAAACATCGACCTCGTGCGCCTCCTCTGCGGCCTGCTCGACGAGTTTCGTCCCCGCGCCGACGGCAAGAAGTACGCCGAGCAAATCACGTTCGTCACGGACCGCCCCGGGCACGACCTGCGCTACGCGATCGACGCGACCAAGATCAAGCGCGAGCTCGGCTGGACCCCGAAACAGGACCACACCTCCGGCTTCCGCCAAACCGTCCAATGGTACCTCGACCACGAATCCTGGTGGAAAGGCATCCTCGACGGTTCGTACCAGCTCCAACGCTTGGGCGCCGGAACAGTTTAGGTCCGAAGTTGAAGTGTAAGCGCGATGCAGCCGGCAGATGAGTCCTTCGAGAAATTGGAGGTGTGGCGGCGCTCATACGCTCTCAGCATTGAGCTCTATCGGTTCTTGGCGGAGTGCCGGGATTGGGGATTCAAGGACCAGATCACCCGCGCGGGAAACAGCATCGCCGACAACATCGCAGAGGGGGCCGAACGCAGCGGCAAGGCGGAGTTCAAGCAATTCCTGAGCTATGCCAAGGGCTCCGCCGGCGAAACTCGCTCCCAAGTTCTGCGAGCGAAAGCTCTGGGTTATATCCCGACCGAACCCTGCCAAATCCTGGTCGCTGAACTGCGCGAGATATCCCGCATGATCCATGGCTTGATCAAATCCCTCGACCGCTGACGCAGTGGACCTAAGCTTCCCCACTTCAAATCCCGATGTCCGACCCTAAACTTAAACTTCCCACTTCAACCGGCAATGCCCGCAAGGGCATTGTCCTCGCCGGCGGGTCCGGCACCCGGCTTTACCCACTGACCATCGCGGTCTCCAAGCAGCTCATGCCGGTTTACGACAAGCCGATGATCTACTATCCGCTGTCGGTCCTGATGCTCTCCGGAATCCGCGAGATCCTCATCATCTCCACGCCCACCGACCTTCCGCTTTTCCGCAAGCTGCTCGGCGACGGCGCCAATCTCGGAGTTTCGTTCCACTACGCCGAGCAACCGAGCCCGGACGGACTCGCCCAAGCCTTCACCATCGCCGGCGATTGCGGATTCCTCACCGGCCGGGAACCCTCCGCCCTCGTCCTTGGCGACAACCTCTTCTACGGTTCGGAATTCGTCCACTCGCTCGCCGACGCCAGCGCCCGCACCAGCGGCGCAACCATCTTCGGGTACCACGTGGCCAATCCCACCGCATACGGGGTCGTGGAGTTCGCTCCCGACGGCCGGGTGCTGTCCTTGGAGGAAAAACCCGCGCAACCGAAGTCCAACTACGCCGTCCCCGGCCTCTACTATTACGACCAGGACGTCGTGACGCTCGCCCGCAACCTCAAGCCTTCGAAGCGCGGCGAACTCGAAATCACCGATCTCAACCGCCTCTACCTCGAGCAGGGCAAACTCCACGTGGAGCTTTTTGGCCGTGGCACCGCCTGGCTCGACACCGGCACGCATGACTCGCTCGTTGAGGCCGCGACCTTCGTCCACGTCCTGGAAAATCGCACCGGCCTCAAGATCGCGTGTATCGAGGAGATCGCGTACAAACAGGGCTGGATCGATCGCGCCGGCCTCGAGGCCAACATCAGAAAACTCGGCAAATCCTCCTACGGCGAGTATTTGAAACGGCTGCTCGCGTGAGCCCACGGAAGCGTTTCCGCCCGGGACAGTTTTGACTCCGCTTTCCGGACCGAATGCCCACACTGCCCACCATGCGTCTGGTGGCTGTATCCGTGGTCAAGAACGAGGCCGATATCATCGAGCCTTTCGTCCGCCACACGCTCGCGTGGGCCGATCACCATCTCGTCTTTGATCACGACAGCACCGACGGCACCCGCGAAATTCTTCGGGCCCTGCAGGCGGAGGGTTTGCCGATCACACTGTTCCGCGACGACTCCCCCGGCCACCGGCAGCAGGCGCGCAGCAACCACCTCACTCGAATCGCGGCACAGGTTTACGCGGCTGACTGGGTTCTCCCCCTCGACGCCGATGAGATTCTGGCCGGTCCCAGCCGCGCCGAATTGGAAGTCGCGCTCCGCGGGACGGGCGACAGCCAGCCCGCCAGCCTGCCGTTGCTCGATTACTGCCCGACCCCCGAGGATGATGGCGGCGAAAAGAACCCGGCGCTTCGGCTCCGCCACAGCCGTCCCTCCCTTTCGCGCACCCGAAAGATATTCGTGCCGCGGGCCCTGGCGCTCGACCCGACCGTGGTAGTTGGCAAGGGCAGTCATGCCCTCAGCCGGGGAGAAACCGCCGTGCGCGACCGGCCGCTGCCCACGGGTTTCCATTTGGCCCACCTTGCCTTGCGCTCACCCCAGCAGCAATTGTTGCGGGTGGTTCGTGCGGAACTGCAACGCCTCAGCCGGGGCCGCGCGGCTGCCGGCCTCGACGTTCACTACCGCCTGGGCTACCAATTGCTCGCCGGGGATCCGGAGCGCTTCTTCGCCACCGTGTGCCCGCCGGCGACGAGCCTGCGACTGCGCCCGATCGAGTACCGCGGCGGGCCATTGCGACATGCAGGTTCCCATGACTGGACCCGCGTCGCCCGCGCGTTGCTTCCCTATCTGGAAGATCTCGCCACCAGCCATGGCCGCCTGGCCGATGCGGCGGGCATCGACATTGCCGCTTCCGACACCCGTGATCTGGCGATCGAGGAAATCGTCGGAGATCATCTGCCGCCCACCGCTCCGCCGACTTCAGCGGAGCCCTTCGCCGGCTTCACGAGTCTCGAGGGCTGGGGCCCTCTGGAGGGCCCGGTCCCGGAAGCCTTTCTCCCTCCCTTCCACTGGGGCTACGCACCCGCCACCGTGCTGGCGGTCGACGCGCCCGCGGCCATCTCGGCAAACTTGGTCGCGCACTTGCTGACTTACTCCGAACATCAAACCGTCGAGGCTGAGCTGAACGGCGTCGTGGTCGCGAGTCTCGCTTTCACCCGCGTAAACCAGTGCGAGCACCTCAGCGTGCCCCTCGCCCTGCGCGCCGGTCGCAACGAACTGCGGCTGCGTTACAGCCAGGCGCTGGTGACAGACCACGACCCGCGCCAACTCGCCGCGATCTTCCTGAGCCTGCGCATCGATCACGCCCGGCCATGAAGGTCTCGTTCATCGTCCCGCTCTACAATTGCCTGCCCCTCACTCAGGCGATGCTCGCGAGCCTGCACGCCACCCTGCCAGCCGGGCTCGCCCACGAGATCATCCTCGTCGATGACGGATCGACGGACGGCACGCGGGACTGGCTCCGATCCGTTCCCGCGCCCGCCCGCGCGCTGCTGAACGAGCGCAACCTCGGCTTTGCCGCCACCTGCAACCGCGGCGCGGCCGCCGCCACCGGCGAGTTTCTCTTCTTCCTCAACAACGATCTGGAGCTGCTCCCGCGCTGGCTGGAGCCGATGCTGGCGCTTTTCCGCCGCATTCCCGACGCGGGCATCGTCGGCAACGTGCAGCGCAACTTCGCCACCGGAGCGATCGACCACGCCGGTCTCCATTTCGATGCCAAGGGCAAACCCGCCCACCTCACCTGGCGCGGAGTCGCCGACGTCCGCTCGGTCGACGCCGTCACGGGTGCCTGCCTGGCCGTCCGCGCGGACCTGTGGCGACAACTCGGCGGCTTCGACGAGGGTTACGTCAACGGCTGCGAGGACGTCGATCTCTGCCTGCGCGCTTCGGAAGCCGGTCGCACCAATCTCGTGGCCCTGCGCAGCGTCGTGCGCCATCATGTGAGCGCGTCCCTCGGCCGCAAGCTGCGCGACGAACAGAACACCGCCCGCCTCTTCCGCCGCTGGCGGTCCTTCATCATCCCCCGGATCGTGCGGCCCGGCTGCCGCGAATGGCTCGCCGCCGCATGGGAGGACCCGCGCGATTATCCCGACCCCGCCCTCGCCTGGGATGCCTTCCTCCATCTCGCCGGCCTCCTCCCCCTTCCCTCGCCCCGGCTCATCGAGGCTGCAGTCGCTCTCATCGAGGTCGAAATGGCCCGGTGGCGCCACCTCCTGCATGGCGGACCGGAACGCTCCGCTCGCGAAATCGCCTGGCAGCTTTTCCCTTCCAGCCGGGAAAACCCGCCGGCATTGTAGGATCGCAGCTGGCTCCGATCACGCGCCCGGCCCGAGCGCGAGCGCTCGCCCGCACGATGTCAATCGCCCGCCGGACCGTTGCGTTCCACGGCGCGCACCACCGACTGCGGCCGGTTGTTCACGGTGAGAAACATGCGGCCAAGATACTCGCCGATCAGGCCCAGCATCACCAGCTGCGCGCCGGAAAACACGAGCAACGCCCCCATCAGCGTGCCCCAGCCGTAATCCGGCCCCTGGTTGGTCAGGCGCAGGTAGAAGACGACCGCGAGGCCGGCGAGGCCCACGAAGGCCATGAGCAGGCCGAGCAACGTCGCCAGCCGCAGCGGCATGACCGAGAAATTCACGAAGGTGCTGACCCACAGGCGCAGCAGCCGTCGCATGGTGTACCCGCTCCGACCCGTGGCCCGCCCCGCGTGTTCGACCGTGAGCGCGCCGATGTTCTGCGTCACCTGCAACAGCAGGCCGTCGATGTACGGAAACGGCCCGCCATAACGCGCAGCCTCCCGGGCGGCGAAACCGCTGACGCAACGGAAGCTCGAAAGATAAAAGCCGCTCGGCTTGTCCAGCACCCAGTCCGTGATCCGATTCGTGAACCAACTGCCGAAGTTTCTGAACAACGAGTGCTCCTTCGTCCGGTAATGGCCATACACCACGTCGAGCCCCTGTTCCCGGGCGTGACGCCACAGCCGGATCGCCTCGGCGGGCGGGTTCTGGCCGTCGTCATCGATGTTCACCACGTGGCTGCCCCGGGCATGACGATAACCGGTCAACACCGCGTTGTGCTCACCGAAATTGCGCGCGTGCTCCACCAGGATCACCGGGATGCGCGCGTTCCGGGCGAACTCGCGGCAAACCACCGAGGTCTCGTCGCGACTGCCATCGTTTACCAGCACCACCTCGTGTCCGCCTTCCACCGCCAGGGCATCGATCTCACGCAGCAATGCGCCAATGCTCTGCGCACTGTGATACAAGGGTATCACAAAGCTGAGCGCCGGAGCCGACGCTGGTGGCCGTGAATCTGATGTGTGCAGGGGTGACCGACTGACTTACTCGAAGACGAGCGCAGGAAGCACCAAACCGGCAATGGTGTCAATGTCCGCCACCCCCAGTCCGGGATGGAGCGGCAGCGAGAACACTTCGGCGCAAGCCGCTTCGGTCTCCGGCAGGGAAATTTCCGGTCGATGGAAGGCGGGCTGCCGGTGCAAGGGCACCGGATAGAGCACGCCACCGACCACGCCCTTCGCTTCCAACCGCGCCCTGAGCTCATCGCGCCGGGCGTGGCGCACCACATACTGGTGCCAGACATGGCTGCGTCCCGCCACCGTTGTCGGCAGGACGAGCGGGGTGCCGGCCAGCCGCTCATGGTAACGCGCCGCCAGCGTTGCCCGGATCGCGTTGTCCTGATCCAGACGTGGCAGCCGCACCCGGAGGATCGCCGCCTGCATCTCATCGAGCCGGCTGTTGCGCCCCGACTGGTCACTCACGTAACGCCGCCGCCAGCCATATTGCCTCCACAGCCGCACCTTTTCCAAATGAGCGGGATCCGCCGCCACCACCGCGCCACCATCGCCGAAGGCTCCCAGGTTCTTGGTTGGATAGAAACTGAACGCCGCCAGATGGCCCCAGGTGCCCGCCTTCTTCCCGCCGACCTCCGCCCCGTGAGACTGCGCGCAATCCTCGATCACCGCGAGCCCATGGCCGCGCGCCACGTCCATCAGCCGCGGCATGTCGACGGGCTGGCCATACAAATGCACGGGGATGACGGCCTTGATCTTCGGATCGCGCCGTGCCTCGAGCAACGCGGCCAGCGCCGGGACATCCATCAACATCGTCGTCGGGTCGACCTCGACGAAAAAGGGCGCCGCCCCGGTGGCGGTGATCGCCGCCGCGGTCGCCGAAACGGTGTTCGCCACCGTCGCGACCTTGTCCCCGGGCCCGACCCCCATCGCGCGGAGCGCCAGTTCAAGCGCGTCCGTCCCGTTCGCCACTCCCACGCAGCCCGTCGCACCCAGCCAGCGGGCGAATTCAGCTTCAAAGGCCGCTGTCTCGGGCCCCAGGATATAGTGCCCGCTCGCCATCACGCGCTGGATGGCAGCATCGATTTCCTCGCGGGCCGCCAGGTAACCCGCACGCGGATCGGCGGGAAGATAACGCGGTTTCATCGGTCAAAGATAATGCGGCATCTCGGCGCGGTAATAGCCCACGGTTTTCTCGAGGGCCTCGCGGATCGTGGTGCGCGGACGCCAACCCAGCCGCCGCGCGATGCGCGAGCCATCGGCATAGAAATCGCCGATGTCGATCTTGCGCCGGTCCGCCGGATACGGCCGCACCTTGAATGGCGCGCCGCCCGTCACCTCGGCCAGCAGCGTGGCCAGGTCGGCGAGGCTGATGCGGCCGCGGCCGCCGAGATTGAAGACCCGTCCCACCGCCTCCGGCCGCATCGCCGCGAGCAGGAAGGCCTCCACGGCGTCGTCCACATAGGTGAAATCGCGCAGCTGTTTCCCGCCCCACACCTCGAACGTCTCGCCGGCCAGCGCCTGGCGGATCCACGTGCCCACGAAGGTCTGCCGCGCATCCTTGATGCGCATCCGCGGGCCGATGGTGTTCGTGAGCCGCAGGACCGTGCTCCGGATCCCGTGTACCTCGCTGTAGAGGAGGTGATACTGCTCGCCCGCGAGCTTGTTGATCCCGTTCACGTCCACCGGTTGTAACGGATGCTTCTCGTCAACGGGCAGGTACCGCGGCCGCCCATAGATCTGGCGGGTGCTCGCAAACACCACGCGAAGGTCCGGATTGTGTTTGCGACACACCTCGAGCAACGCGAGTTGCGCCCGACAATTTATCTCCAGGTCGGTGTCGGGCTCCGCCATCGAATCCATGTGGCTGGTCTGGCCGGCCAGGTTGAAAAGAAAGTCCTGCCCGCGCAGCAGGTGCGGCAACGCATGATTATTGCGCACGTCCGAGATGTTGACGGTCACCTGGCGACGGATCGCGGCGATGTTGCGCAGGTTACCGCCGTATTCGGGGATCAGGCTGTCGATGAGGGTCACGCGCGCGCCGAGATCCACGAGCCGGTGGGCCAGGTTCGAACCAATGAAGCCAAGCCCGCCCGTGATGACGACCCGACGACCCCGGAATGCGCGGCGAAAAGCGGAAGAAGGGGTCATGTCGCCCGGAAAAACCGGCCGGCTTGGGATAATGAAACCAGCATGCTCGCAGCGTGACGCTCGCCATGGGGGACTCAAGCGCACTCTCCGCGGCATGGGTGCATTGGTGTTGGCGAACTGCGGGCGATGGGCCTTACTCGCCGGCCACCACCCGCCCGGCCCTTCATGCCCTCCCTCCCGCCGACCAAACCGCCGTCCTGGCTGCAGGCCATCCTGGTCGCCATCGTCGCGTGGGCCGGGATCATGGCGCTTTTCGGACGCACCAGTTGGTCGGACTGGACTGCCCCCGTTTGGTTGGAGGGCGACCCTTTGGAAATCTATGCGCGCGTAAAGATCGCCGCCGAGCAACCGGCGCATGCCCTCGTTGGTTTCAACCGCATCGAACGCCTCGGTGCCCCGGTGTCAGCCGATTGGTCGGGGTACCCGGTTCCGGATCGCCCGGTATTCGTTCTGACCGGCCTCTTATCCCGCGTCACCGGATTGATCGGGGCCATTCATCTGACCGGAGCCCTGATCGCCGCGCTGAACGCCGCATCATTTTTCCTGGCGGCTCGCTGGCTGCGCTGGCGCTGGGAATGGGCCGGCGCACTTGCCATCGCGTTCGCCTTTGGCACCTACAACATCCGCTGGGGGATCACCCTGAGCTTCAACCAGGTTTTCGTTCTTCCTCCGCTGGTGCTGCTCTGTGCCCGGGCCGTGCGCCCGGGACCGACGCTCCCTCAGTCCCGCCGGTCCTGGTTGATCCTGGCCTGCCTGCTCGGAGGTTGGCTGGGGCTGGCCAATCCCTATCTCACTTACTTCGCTGGCATCGTGGCGGGCGGCACCCTGCTCCTCAGCCTCGCGCTCCGCTGCCCGCGTTTTCGGTGGATGCCGCTGGCCGCGTTCTGCGGCGTCATGATCGGCACCTTTCTTCTGGCCAACGCTGGGGCCATCGCCGCCCACCTCCGCCAGTCGGTGATTCAAAACCGCAGCCATGCCGCCGCCGACCTGGAGGTCTTCGCGCTTCGTCCGCTCGACTGGATCATACCACCCGCGGACCACCGCATTCCCGCGCTCGCGCAGGTCGGACAAAATTATCATGCGGGCAGGCAAGGCCAGGGAGAGTTCTTCTACAATTACCTTGGCTTCGCCGGCCTCGCGGGCGTCGCCATCCTGCTGATCCGGAGCGCGCGATCAATCCGCCGACGGCAATGGCGCCGCCTCGGTGGCCTCACCGGGCTGACCTGGATCACGCTGTTTGGTATCGCCGGCGGCCTGAACACCTGGATCGGGGCAGCCGGCCTGGACGTGTTTCGCGCGGGCAACCGGATCGGCATCTACGCCCTGCTCTGGGCCCTCCTCGCAGGCGGCGCGTGGGTTTCCCGCCGCAGCCTGGCCTGGCCTCGCGCGGTCTCGGTTTCCCTCGCGTTGCTCATCGCTTTGGGGGCCGCCTGGGAGCAAACCCCTTCCCTCATCGACCGCACCGCCTCCGCCCGCCACGCCGAGCGCTGGCAGGCCGCCACGAATGTCACCGACTGGCTCGAGCGAGAACTACCCGGCCCTGCGCTCGTGTTCCAACTGCCCGTGGTCCCTTTCCCAGAAGCCGGACCCGTCGGCACGATGACCGACTACGAGCACGCGCTGCCGTTCCTCACCTCCCGTTCCCTCCGCTTCTCGTACGGTCAGCTGCACCATTCCCCCTGGCTCCGCTGGGCGCGCCACGTCGCCCGGCAACCGGCACGGGAGTTCATCCATGCCCTGGAACGCACGGGTTATGCGGTCATCTGGCTTGATCGACGCGCGTACCCCGATGGCGGTGATGCGCTCGCTCGTTCCCTGGCTGCGCACCAGGTGATCGAGCTGTCGCCGCCCCATCCCCTTCCCACCGCGCGGCTCTTCCGCCTCAATCCTTCGCCCGCTCCCGACCTGCCTGATCTCCAGGATCCGCGCTTGAACGATCCCTGGGATTCATCGCCCGGTCCGAGCCCAACGCTCTTCGCCGTGTCTGGCTGGTTTCCCGAAGAGAAGGCGGGCGACAAACACTGGCGCTGGGCCACGCGCCAAGCCGCCGTCGGCGTCTGGCACGACGGTCCGGCGACGTCGGCCCGCGTGCGCTTTCGCCTGGGCGGCCCCCCAGCCTCGCGCGTCGTCGTGCGGCTCGACGGCGAGGAACGCTGGAGCGGCGCACCGCTCGCGGATCCACAGGAATTCACCGTGCCGCTTTCTCCGGGCCTGACTCTTCTGCAATGGGAACTGCTCGGGGCGACCTTCCGCCCCGGTGGTGGGGATCCCCGGGAGTTGGGATTCATGATTGAAAATCTGTCGCTCTCTGTTCCCTAAATCGTGTGCTCGGCATGTCATTTCGCCTTCGTCCCAAATTCACCGGCCTCTTCCACGACGATCTCGTGACCAACTCGTTCTGGATCCGTGAGGAGGGCCGCCTGTCGTTGCCTTCGCTGGCGGGGATCGAGCAACTGACCGTGGTTGGCGAAGTGCTGGCTTCGACCTCCGAGCCGGCGTCCCAAGGGACTGTCGGCCTCCGCCTTTCCCTCGACGGGGCCCTGGCCGCCTCCCATCCCACCCTGCCGGAAGGACCGTTCCGACTTTCAGTCCCCCTGCGCGCCGACCACCCGGCCGCCGGCCATACGCTCAGCCTCCGTTTATGCGGCACCGGCGGCGCCAATTTCCTCGCTTGGCTCGGCCGCATCTCCGGACTCGGTTTCCTCCAACCCTGGCGGCGCCAGCCGCGCAACCGCCGTCTGCGCATCCAGCGCATCGAGGCCGGCGATGAGGTGCTCTTCGACTTCGCCAACCGTTCCGCCCCCTGGAACGCCGCATTCGCGCGCCGTTTCCTGCGCGTCGGCCTGAACATCGCCGGCTTCTTCCGCGCCGACCTCGGCGTGGGCGAATCCGTCCGGTGCATGGCCCGCGCCGCCGATGCCGCCGGTTTGCCCGCCGCCCTGGTCAACCTGAAGCTCAACTGCATCAATCCGCAAACGGACGACACCTTCGCGCCCCGCCTTCAGCCCGACAATCCGTACCCGGTGAATGTGTTTCACCTGGACGCGCCGGTGTCGGGCGACATCGACCACCACCACGGCCAGGGCTTTCGCCGCGGGAAATACAACATCGCCTACTGGGCGTGGGAATTGCCCGAATTCCCCGATGCGTGGGTGCACCACGCGAATCACTTCGACGAGATCTGGACTCCCTCGCGCTTCACCACCGAGGCCATCGCCCAAAAGGTGCCGCTGCCGGTGCTGACCATGCCCCACGCGATCGGCTTCGCCCGGCCCCAAGGCGACTTCCGCCGCAAGTATGGCCTGCCCACGGACAAATTCCTGTTCCTGTTCCTGTACGACCTGAACTCGTATTCCGAACGGAAGAATCCCGCCGCCGTCCTCGAGGCTTTTCGCCGCTCCGGCCTCGCCGGCCGTGACGCTGCGATCGTGATCAAGGTCCACAATGTCCCGTCCAATGCCGCCGACTTTCAACGCCTCCGCGAGGCGACAGCCGCGCTCCCGGGCACGACCCTCATCACCCAGACGCTTTCCCGGACCGAGATCTACGAACTCGAGTCCGCATGCGATTGCTTCGTCTCGCTCCACCGCGCCGAGGGCTTCGGCCTCGCCCTCGCCGAGTGCATGCACCTCGGCAAACCCGTGATCGCGACGGACTGGTCGGGCACCACGGATTTCATCCGTCCCGCCAACGCCTGCCCGGTGCGCAGCACCCTCGTCACCCTCGACCGCACGCATGGCCCCTACACCAAGGGGCAGACTTGGGCCGAACCCGACGTCGACCACGCCGCCTGGTGGATGCAACAACTGCACGCCGACCCCGCGCTCGCACGGCGGATCGGCGGCGCCGCCCGCGCCTCGATTGAATCGGAACTCGCTCCCGCGGTGATCGGTACCCGCTACCGTCGTCGCCTGGAAGTCATCGCCGGATGGTGATCGCCGCATGAACCAACTTGAAGGCCTCCTGATGCTCCTCGCCCTGCCCGCGGCGCTGATGCTGACGGGCTACTGGCTGCCATCCCTGCTCCGGAACGAACCGCCGCTTGTCCGTCTCGCCATAGCGCTGCCGGCCGGACTCGTGACCGCCCTGGCCACGGTCGCGGCCGTGAATTTCTTTCAGCCCCTCGCGGGCGTTTGGGCCTACGCCTGCCTCGCCTCCGCCCTGATCCCGGTCCTGGTTCCCGCGGTGCGGCGGCGGCTGACCCAGGACATCGCCGTCGTCTGGCGCGAAAAGCAAAAGCCCGTGCTTGGCGCGAGCGCCCTGTTCTTCGTCTGCCTCCTTTGGCCGGTGCTGCACAACCCTTCGGCGCTCTTCTATGATGGAACGAGCAACCACGACAGCTTCTTCTGGATTTCGGGTGCCGAGCACCTGAAGCGCAACACCTACATGGAGCAGCCGGTGCTCAGTGCCACGCAACCGCTGACCAATTCCACTCCCGCGATCATCGGTTGGCGACCGCCGTGGGGCCGCATGGGCGCCGAGGGCCTCCTCGCCATGGTGTCGTCGGTCATTGGCGTTTCCCCCCTCAAGCTGTTCCTCTACGCCACCGCGAGTTTGCAGTTCACCTGGGTCGCCCTCGCGTGGCTCGCCCTCCGGACTTTCTACGGACCATTGTCCGCGCGATCGATCACGGTCACCCTGGTCTGCCTCCAGCCCGTCTTTGTCTTCTGCTTCGGCAATTCCAACCTGCCCAATCTGCTGGGTGCGCTCGCCGGCGCCGCGCTCGTCATCGCCACCCAGCACGCGCTCACCGTCCGCCATGATCGCGCCGCCACCACCGCCTGGTTTGCGCTGATCATGCTGTCCCTGCACGCGCTGCTCTGCGCCTACCCCGAGATGGTTCCCTTCGTGCTCCTTCCCGCGGGGTTGCTCTGGCTTCGCGCGTGGTTCGCCGCCGGCCCGCGGGCGGCGTGGAAACCCTGCCTGCTCGTGGCCGGGGCCATCATCCTGGGCGCATTGCTGAATCCCGCCTCCACCATCCGCGGGTGGAACGGGTTCATGGCGTCCCTCTCGATCGCGCGCGCCGATACCAGCTGGGCCAATCTCTTTTCCCCGCTCGT
The DNA here is from genome assembly GCA_023433275.1 of Verrucomicrobiota bacterium. GTDB lineage: Bacteria > Verrucomicrobiota > Verrucomicrobiia > Opitutales > Opitutaceae > Lacunisphaera. Next base: position 9,565 of record JAEZDN010000125.1, on the reverse strand, counting down.
GCTCGCCGAATATATTCCCGCCCTGGCGACGCTGTCGGTTTCCGCCGCACGCTTCCTCGACCCGTGGCTGGGCTGGCCAGTGTCCCTGGCCATCGTCGTCGGCACGGGATTCATGTTCCGCCACGCGCGCGATCGCTTCGGGATGGCGGCGGTGTTCGCGAGCACCGTGCTCCTCGTGGGCTATACCGTCATCTGGGATTTCTCCTACGGCTGGCAGAAAAGCGTGCAGTTCGCCGGGGTGTTCTTCGGCATGGCGTTTCCCGCCGCCGCCCTCGACGGGTTGAACCGCGCGCGCCTCGCCGCTGCCGGCGGCTGGCGCCGTCTCTGGACCGCCGGCGTCGCCGGACTCGGCGTCTTCCTCGTCTTCGCCACCATCATGGAATTCCGCCAGGGGTACAAGTGGAGCGACCGCAAGGTCATCTCCGCCGACTGGTTCACCCTGCGCCAGCGCGCCGGCGAAACCCTCCGCGGCGCCACCGTGCTCGTCGAGGCTTCCTCGTTCCGCATGGCATTCTTTCACGGCATGTGGGCCGCCTACTTTCTCCGCGACAGTCACATTTACTACGGCGTCCGCGGCGAGGAGAACGGGGGCTACCTCCGCACCGGCATACGCAATGAGCTCCACCCGGACATGCCCGCGCCTGCCGCCTACCTCGTGGGGCGGCTCTGGGCCGACACCTTCGACGCCAATTCCCCCCGCATCCTCACGGGACGCGAGTTCACCCTGCTGCAAAAGAGCAACCGCGTGCCCGTGATCAGCGGTGTCCAACCGCTCAACGGTCCGCCCGACTACGGCTCCAGCGACATTGCCCTCGAGATCGTGCCCCACTCCGCGGGCAATCTCCTGGTCGAGATCGCCCTCCGGGAACCCGACACCACTCCGGCCGGGGAATGGCGCGTCGCTCGTCAGGTCGAGGGGGCGGACGCGTTCGCGGAAACGCTGGCCGGTCCTCCGCCGTGGCGCGTCCGCGTGCCCCTCGTGGAAGACCGGCGCAACCAGATAACCCTGAACCACACGGGGGGCGCCTTTCCGCGCGAAGAGATGAAATTCGTCCTCCGCGGCCTCCGCATCGAGGCCGCACCGTAGTCCCGCTCATGAGCCCCGCGCCGGAGCACCCCCTTCTGTTTGACGCCAGCCACACGAGCCACACCTCGGCGCAGACTGGCATCCAGCGCGTGTGCCGCACTTTTTTCGTCGAGCTGGCGTCCACGCGACCGGTTACCCCCATCTGCTATGATCCCCACCTCATCGGCTGGCGGCCGCTCGGCGACCGTGAGCGATCCGTCCTCACCGACCAGTCGGGCGGAGCCGGCCGTTCCCGGGGCGCGAAATGGACGCTGACGCAAAAAATCGCCGGCGCCACCCGCCGGTGGATCGGCGCGCGGCCGCCGCTCCCCGCCGCGTCGGGCTTGATCTGCCCGGAACTCTTCTCGGCGAAGGTCGGTTCCCGCCTACCCGAATTGCTTCGCGCCGTGGCCGGGCCGCGCGTCGCCATCTTCTACGACGCCATCCCGCTGAAGTTTCCCGAACTCACCCCCGGCGCGACGGTCGCGCGCTTCCCGGCGTACTTGCGCGAGCTCATGCTGTTTGACGGGGTCGCCGCCATTTCCGAGGACTCGGCTGCCGCGCTCCGGGATTACTGGCGCTGGCTTGGCATCACCAACGCGCCTCCGGTTCACGCCATCCCGCTCGCCATCGACCGGTCCCACACGGACGTCGCGCCCGCCGCTCCGCCCCCCGGCTCCCTGCCGCGCATCCTGTGCGTTTGCACCATCGAGGGCCGGAAAAACCATCTGGCCCTGCTCGAGGCCTGCGCGACCCTCTGGGGCGAGGGTCTGGAATTCGAACTTCAGTTGGTCGGCATGGCGCGCCCCGACACCGCGCGCGCCGCGCTCGACCGCATCACCCGGCTCCAACAAGCGGGGCGTCCGCTCATCTTCGACGGTTCCGTACCCGAAGCGCAGCTGCATGACGCCTACCGCCGCTGCGCCTTCACCGTCTATCCGTCCCTCATCGAAGGCTTCGGCATGCCAGTCCTGGAGAGCCTGCAGCACGGCAAGCCCTGCGTCTGCTCCGGCCGCGGCGCCCTGGGCGAATCGGCCCACGGAGGCGGCTGCCTGCCGCTCGACACCGTCGACGCCGCCACCCTCGCCGCCGCGATCCGGCGCCTGCTCCAGCACCCGGCGGAACTCGCCGCCCTGGCGAGCGGAGCCCGTCAGCGTCATCTCAAGGACTGGCCTGAATATACCCGCGAGTTCACCGCGTGGATGCGCAGCCTCCCCCGTCGGGCGTGATTCTTCCCGCATCTTCCCCCGGCAAACCAAGCCCCAAGTAGTCTGTTAAATGACAAAGACGCCGGGCGGTGTTTTGGTGGATTAATGGACTCCTCGGGCTTGGAGCGCGCCGCACGGGATCGCTGCCGGGTTTGCGGTTGCTAAGGCAATGCAAGTGACCTGTAGTCCCCCACCTGTTCCATGGCCCTGTCCCTCTTTTCCAAATCCAAGAAAGCCATCGTCGAGCGCGCCCAGGACGATTACGCGACGAAAATGCGGCTCAAGTACAAGCCGTACTACCATGCCATGGAGTCCCAGTCCGGCACGCGCATCCGGTTGAACGGGCGCGACATGATCATGCTTTCGAGCAACGACTACCTCGGGTTGTCCTTCCACCCGAAAGTCATCGAGGCATGCGGCGATGCCGCCAAGACCTGGGGCACGAGCACCACGGGGGCCCGGATATCCAACGGCTCGCGCGGGTACCACGTGCAGCTGGAGGAAAAACTCGCGGCCTTCCTCGGTCGCGAGGCGTGCCATGTCAGCGTCGCGGGCTACCTGTCGTGCTGCTCGGCCGTCGCCGCGTTTGCCCAGAAGGGCGATCTGATCCTCGCCGACAAGAATATCCATTCCTGCCTCGTCGACGCCACCCGGCTCTCGATGGCCACGGTGGAGCGCTTCAGCCACAACAATGCGGAGGATCTCCGCCAGGTGCTCAAGGGCGTCCCCCATAACGTCCCCAAGATGCTCGTCGTGGAAGGCGTCTATTCGATGGAAGGCCATATCTGCCGCCTGCCCGAACTGGCCCAGATCGGCGAAGAGCACGGCTGCTTCACCGTCCTCGACGACGCCCACGGCCTGGGTGTGCTCGGCCGGCAGGGACGCGGCACCGTCGATCACTTCAAGCTCAACGATCAGGTGGACCTGATCTGCGGCTCCCTTTCGAAATCCCTCGCGAGCACCGGCGGCTATGTCGCCGGCTCGCGCGCGATGATCGAGTACCTCCGCACCAACTCGCGCCAGACGCTCTTCAGCGCGGCCATCAGTCCCGCCATGGCCGCCACCGCCTCCGCGTCCCTCGACATCATGCAAAGCGAGCCACAACACCTCGAGCGTCTCTGGAAAAACACCCGGCGCTATCGCGAGATGCTGAAGGGCCTCGGCCTCGATATCTGGGGCAGCGAGACGCCCGCCGTGCCCATCGTCCTCGGCTCGAAGGAACTCGTTTACCGCTTCTGGAACGCCCTGCTCGACAAGGGCGTGTTCACCGTCATGTCCATCGCCCCCGCCGTGCCCCCGGGCAAGGACCTCATTCGCACCGCCGTCTCCGCCCTGCACAGCGACGAGGACCTCGAAAGGATCGCCGCGGCAATGGCCTACGCGGTGAAGCAAATGTGACGGCGCCCGCGCGCGGCCACTCGCCGTCGCGGTTCAACAAAGCGCGTCCCGCAACGTCTGCGCCGTCTGGCTCCACCGGGGCAGGACCCGCGCCATGGCCTCGCCTTGCAATCGGCAATTCGCGGACGCGTCCCCGAGGACGACCCGCAACTTTTCCCCCCAGTCGGCCGCATCGTTGACCCGAGCCAAGAGACATCCGCCTCCGTTCGCGTTCTCGCGCAACACCGGCAGGTCGCTGGCCACGCACGGCACCCCGCGCCATAACGCCTCCAGCAGCGGCAGGCCGCAGCCTTCCGCGATCGTCGGGAAAACCACCGCACGGGCCGCCCCGTAGAGCCGGCCGAGCTCCTCGTCGCCGGCTGCCGGATGGAATTGAAACCGGCCTTCGCTCTTCTGCAGCGCCTTCATGCGCGCGGCAATTGGCCGGCCAAAATGCGGATTCACCCGGCCCACGACATGCAGTTCGAAATCCAGGCCGTCGCGCCACAACGACTCCGCGACATCCAGGAGGAACATTTGATTCTTCCGCGGCTCGACAATGCCCACGCACAACAACAACGGGCGTCCCCGCGGGATTCGCGGGTCGCGCCGCACCCGATGGCTGCCATCGAAATCCGCCCCCAGCTCGATCACCGCCGTTTCCGATCTCGGCGTCACCCCCTGCCACCGCCAGAACTCCACGAAGTCCCGGCGCGTCGCTTCGGAGATCGCCCACGTGCGGTGAAAATACGCCAGCATCTTCATATATTCCGGATGGCGCCGCACGCTCTGCGGCCAGGTGATGTGGGGCCAGCGCACTGGAATTGCGTCATGAAACATCGCCGCCAGCCGGCACGGCGGGTTGCGCAGAAACTCCCACAAGCCCGGACGCTCCGCTTCGCAAAACTGTTCAACGGTTAGCAACCAGTCGGCGGCTGCGAAAGCGACCGGTTCCGACTTTTTCCCCGTGACGAATCCCCGGAGCTTGCCGTCCCACGTCACGATGGTCACGACGCCCCCGAGTTCCTCGCGAATGCGCGAGGTCAGTCGCATCAGGCCGGACCGATGCCTGGCCTTCCCCCATCGGGTGCTGTCGAAATAGATCATGACTGGATCGCCTCCTGAAAACATCTCGCCAATCGGTTCGTGTTCCGATGGGCGTCGTAGTTCTCCTCCACCCAGCGGCGCGCCGCCACGCGCAACCGCTCCGCCAGCGCGTCATCCGTGGCGAGCCGACCCAGCGCCACCTGCCACGCCAGCGGCAGGTCGACATCCGCGACCAGCCCGGTGCGTTCCTGTTCCACCGCCTCGGTCGTCGCCGAGACCGGCGAGGTCACCACCAGCACCCCCGCGGCCATCGCCTCGGGAATCACGTTGGGCAGGCCGTCGCGATCGCCGCTCGGCGCCACGACGCCCGTGTGCAACAACACGTCGGCCCACGCCAGTTGTTCCAATACGCCCGCCTCTTCCAGGCGTCCGAGGAATGTCACGCTATCGCCAACGCCCAGCCCCGCCGCCAAGGACCGAAGCGAGGCCTCAAGCGGACCATCGCCCACGAGCCGCGCCTCGAACCGGAATCCCGCCTGCTTGAGGGCCGCATAGATTCGCAGCTGGTAATCGAGGCCCTTCTTCTGCACGAGCCGCGCCACGCAGAGCAAGCGTAGCGGCGAACGATTCGGCCGCAGCTTCTTGAACGGCGGAAAGGCATTCAAGCCCCGCCGAATGACATGAATCCTGGCCGCGGGCACGCCGCGCGCCACCAGCTCGCGTTTGCCCGCCTCGGTCGAGGCGTGAATGAAGCGTGCCCGCTCCAGTTTTTCCAGGAGCCACCAGTCACCGCCATGCTCATAAATATCATACGCGTGGGCGCCGCAGCTGTAACGCCAGCCGAACATGCGCCACAGGATCCAACCCGCCGTCGCCGGCGCCCCCGCCCACGCACCATGGACCAACGCCGGCGGATCCCGGTGCAGCTCCCGATAGAAACATCCCGCAAACCCCGCCCCGAGCATGTTCTCCCAAAAATTGAGGAAGGAAGGCGCCGGCCGCGTGAACACGCCTTCAAACAGGTCCCGGATCAATCGCGGCCGCCGCACGCACTGCCAGGGAATCTCAAACAAGAACAGCGGGACGAGCCGCCACTTGTTAAAGGTCCGCACCGGCATTCCCCGAAACTCTCCGCCCCCACCCCACAACGAGTAGAGCCTGAGAGCCAGGCCCTGGGCCTGCAGCGCCGCGACGTCGCGCTGGAGGAACGTCTCCGAAGTTTTCGGAAACGTGGTAAACAGGAGGACGATGGACGGTTTGGAATCCAAGGGGGCGCAATCAATAGCCGGGAAGAGACACAAAGAGACACAAAAATCCGTCAGCCCCACCGGAGCTTCCGCGGCCCCACTCGCCGGACCGACCCGGCTCAAACCTGCCGCCGCGCCGACTCATGCGGATGCCGCCCCCGCCACCACGAGAAATGCTCCTAAGGCCGGGTCGACCGGGCCATCTTTTCGCCACCCGAGCACCAGACGGCTCTCCGGTGCCGGTCCCTCGATGGCGCGAAACGCCACTTCCCCGGGCAACTGCCTGGCCTCCGACGGCGCCATGAACGTGGCCCCCAGGCCCGCGCGGACCAACCCGATGGCATTCGCCCGCGGCCACACTTCGTCCGCGATGCGGGGAGTCACCCCCGCCTGTTGAAACGCCGCGAGCACGCGATCGTAGAACCCTGGATTATGCGCCCGGGGAAACATCACAAAGGGCGTGCCCGCCAGGTCGCGCAGCCGCAGCTTTTTCACTTTCGCCAACGCGTGCTCGGCCGGCAACAACACGCCGTTCTTCTCCTGCAGGAGCACCTTGGTGGAGAGACCGGGCGATGACGCGGCGTCAGGATGAAAGAATCCGCACGCGATCTCACCGCTCTTGAGCGAGTCGAGCTGCGCCGAGGTGGGCGATTCGTTCAATTCCACCCGGATGCCCGGGTACCGCCGGTTGAACTCACGCAGGATCCCCGGCAACACCGTCGCCATGGCCAGCCCGGTGAAGGCCACGCGCACCTGCCCCGCCTGGCCCCCGGCCAACGCCTGGATATCCGCCGGCACCGCCGCCAGCGCGCGCAGCAACGGCTCGATCCGCTCCAGGAACATCCGCCCGGCCGCCGTGAGCTCGACCCGGCGCCGCGTCCGGTTCAAGAGATCCACCCCCATCGCGGTCTCGAGTTGGGCAATGCTGCGGGACAAAGCGGGCTGGGCCACGGCCAGCGACTCCGCCGCCTTGCGAAAATGCAGCTGCCGCGCCACCTCGCGGAAGTAAACGAGGTGCCTTAGCTCGAAGGGATATTGATACTCTCGGGGCATCACAGCCCACCAAATAAGTATTTCTGGTTATGGCGAGCTTTTGCTAGGATAGGGGCTCTCGGGTCTGGGTTTGGGGAAATCTGCCTTTCGCCCGGACCCCAAATCCCAGAACCTGGACCCTCTTTCCATGCCCTCCTCCCCCCAATCCCTGTTCCAGAAAGTCTGGGACGCCCACACTGTCCGCAAGCTGGCCAATGGCCAGACCCAGCTGCTCATCGGCACGCACCTCATCCATGAGGTCACCTCGCCCCAGGCGTTCGGCATGCTGCGCGACCTCAAGTTGCCGGTCCTCATGCCGCACCGCACATTCGCGACGGTCGACCACATCGTGCCGACCAACGAACTCGTCGAGCCCTACAAGGACGAGCTCGCCCAAGCCATGATGGACGAGCTCCGCAAGAACACGAAGGAGTTCGGCATCACCTTCTTCGATCGCGCCACCGGCAAGCAGGGCATCGTCCACATCGTCGGTCCCGAGCAAGGCATCACCCAGCCCGGCACCACCATCGCCTGCGGCGACTCCCACACTTCCACCCACGGCGCGTTTGGCGCCATCGCCTTCGGCATCGGCACCAGCCAAGTCCGCGACGTGCTCGCCACCCAGACCATGGCGCTCGGCCAGCTCAAGGTCCGCCGCATCGAGGTAAACGGCAAGCTGCGCGCCGGCGTGTACGCCAAGGACGTCATCCTCCACATCATCCGCCTTCTCGGCGTCAACGGCGGCACCGGCTACGCCTACGAATACGCCGGCTCGACCTTCGACGGCTTCACCATGGAAGAGCGCATGACCGTGTGCAACATGTCCATCGAGGGCGGCGCGCGCGTCGGCTACGTCAATCCCGACGAGACCACCTTCGCCTACCTCAAGGGCCGCCCCTACTCGCCCACGGGCGCCGCGTGGGACGCCGCCGTTGCAAATTGGAAGTCCTTCGCCTCCGACCCCGGTGCGCACTACGACGACGTCGTCAAGATCGACGCCGCCGAGATCGCCCCGACCGTCACCTGGGGCATCAATCCCGGCCAAGGCATCTCCATCGTCGAAAATATCCCGAGCCCGGAGACCGCCACGTCCGCCGACGACAAGGCCGGCATCATCGAGGCCCTCGCCTACATGAAGCTGCCCGCCGGCGCGCCCATCAAGGGCACCAAGATCGACGTCGCCTTCCTCGGCTCCTGCACCAACGGCCGCCTTTCCGACTTCCGCGAGGTCGCCAAGTACATCAAGGGGCGCAAGGTCGCCGCCGGCGTGAAAGCCATCGCCGTCCCCGGCTCGCAGATCGTGGCCCTCCAGTGCGAAAAGGAAGGCATCGACAAGGTGCTTTCCGAGGCCGGCTTCGAGTGGCGCGCCGCCGGCTGCTCCATGTGCCTCGCGATGAATCCCGACAAGCTCATTGGCGACCAACTCTGCGCCAGCTCGTCCAACCGCAACTTCAAGGGCCGCCAGGGTTCGCCCACCGGCCGCACCGTGCTCATGAGCCCGGTCATGGTCGCCGCCGCCGCCGTCACCGGCTCCGTCGCCGACGCGCGGGAGGTTTTCGCGGTCAACTGACCGCAAATCTCCAGTTCAAGCGGCAAGTTGAAGTTTGAGTTCGAAACCTCGAGCAAGACCCAACCTCCCGCTACCACTCACTTAAACTTAAACTTCCAAATTAAACTAGCCTCATGGCTCTCGCAAAAATCACCTCCGTCACCGGCCGCGCCGTTCCCGTGGTTGGCAACGACATCGACACCGACCGCATCATCCCGGCGCGCTTCATGAAGTGCGTCACCTTCGACGGCCTCGGGGAATTCCTCTTCAACGATGTCCGCAAGGACCCTAAGACCGGCGCCGTCACCGACCACCCGCTCAACCAGCCGCGCTACCAGGGCGCCACCATCCTCCTCTCCGGCGCCAACTTCGGCTGCGGCTCCTCCCGCGAGCACGCGCCGCAGGCCATCCAGAAATACGGCTTCAAGGCCATCATCGCCGAAAGCTACGCCGAGATCTTCTTCGGCAACAGCACCACCCTCGGCATGCCCTGCGTGACCGCCGCCCGCGAGGACATCGCGAAGATCGCCGCCGCCGTGGATCAAAACCCGCAGACCGAGGTCACCATCGATCTCGTGAAGCTCGAGGTCCGCTTCGCCGGTCAGACCGTGAAGATCACGCAGCGCGAGTCCGCCCGCGATGCCCTGATCAACGGGCGTTGGGACGCCATCGGCGAACTCCTCGACGGCGTCCCCGCCGTGAAGGCCACCGCCGCCAAGCTCCCCTACCTCGCCCCGGCCTGACGTCCTCACCAAGCTGGTCGGCCCCGGGGGCCGGACCTTGTCTCCAAGGCGGGATCTCCGATCCCGCCTTTTTCACGTCCCTCCGCTGCCCCCCGGGAGGACGGATTGGCCCGTTTCAACTGATCCGGCAGGGTGGCGCTTTGGAATAGTGTTAGCCTAACTCCGTTCTGGCCGGACACGGATGGGATGGAAACCGTGAACGCGCTTTCGCCTGCCCCCGACCTCCACGCCCTCCCCCGGCGCGGCCGTCCCTAACGCCCGACATCCGCCCGCCGATCCTGCGCATGAATCAAGCC
>JAEZDN010000064.1 GCA_023433275.1 Verrucomicrobiota bacterium | reverse complement strand
CCCCGTGGATCCTTCACTGCGTTCAGGATGACGGTGGGGGAGGTTTCAGGTTATTTCCAATATGGAGGCGGCTCACGACTCAAAACTCGTTCAGTTCATCCATAAGCCGTGCGTGGAGACGCCGGATCGACCGCTGGCGGTTGCATAGTGCGCGGAGATGAAATCTGAAAAATGAAAATCCACCCGCCACCGTCATCCTGAGCGGAGCTAAGGATCCAAGGGAAAGGACGGATGTGCGCCCCCACCCCGTGGATCCTTCACTGCGTTCAGGATGACGGTGGGGGAGGTTTCAGGTTATTTCCAATATGGAGGCGGCTCACTACTCAAAACTCGTTCAGTTCATCCATAAGCCGTGCGTGGAGACGCCGGATTGACCGCTGGCAGTTGCATAGGGAGCGGAGATGAAATCTGAAAAATGAAGATCCACCCGCCACCGTCATCCTGAGCGGAGCGAAGGATCCAAGGGAAAGGACGGACGTGCGTCCCCACCCCGTGGATCCTTCACTGCGTTCAGGATGATAGGTGGCGGAAGTTGTCCGTCCGCTGGTTCGCGACTTGGATTTGGACGCCCGAGGTCCGATGCCAACTCTTGGATTCCCTCGGTATCGCCCTTGCTTGCTCCGCCCGGCTCCGCCACATCTCGCGGTCCGTGTCCTGGATTCTCGCCAGTCTCATATCCGCCCTCTTCCTCGGTTTCTACGACCTGAGCAAGAAGCACGCGCTGCACGACAACGCCGTGCTGCCCGTGCTTTTCACCAGCACCCTCTGTGGCGCCGCCGTCTGGCTGCTCCTGCTGCTGGCGGGGCTCGCCGCCCCCACGTTCGTGCCGGCGGCGTTCGTGCCGGAACCCCTTACCGTCGGACAGCACGGCTTGGTATTTCTCAAATCGTTCATCGTCGCGTCGTCGTGGGCCTTCACCTATTTTGGCATCAAGCACCTGCCCCTTTCCCTGGCCGCCCCCATTCGCGCCACCGGGCCGCTTTGGACCCTGTGCGGCGCGCTGCTGGTCCTCGGCGAGCGTCCCTCGGCCGTTGAAACCACCGGGATCCTCATCACGCTCGCCTCGTTCTATGGCCTCTCGGTCGCGGGCCGCAGCGAGGGTGTGCACTTCCATCGCAACAAATGGGTCGGTTGCATGATCGCGGGCACCCTCTGCGGCGCCGTGAGCGGTCTCTATGACAAATACCTGCTCGGCACGGTTGGATTGAGCGCCTCCGCCGTCCAGGCCTGGTTCACGCTCTATCTGCCAGTCGTGCTGCTCCCGCTCTTCGTCGGTTGGTGGCGACGCTGGTGGCCGCGCAATGTCTTCCAGTGGCGCTGGAGCATCCCGCTCATCGCGGCGAGCCTGCTCGTCGCCGATTACGTGTATTTCGACGCGCTGCGCGATCCGGAGGCGCTCGTGTCCGTCGTTTCGAGCCTCCGTCGCGGCAGCACGCTCGTGGCCTTCGCCGGCAGCATCTGGCTTTTCCGCGAAACCCGCGGCGCCGCCAAGCTCCCCGCCGTGCTCGGCATCGTCGCCGGCATCGTGCTGACCGTCCTCGGCTAAGCCCAAGCCTGCCCCGCGCTTTCCTTTTCGCGCCCGCGGACTAGGTTTCCCTCCGCGCATGTTCGCCAATCTCCTCCAGTTTTTCCATCGTCGCGATCCCGACGATTTGGACCGGACCTTCGTCACCTCCGTGCAGGTGACCCGGCCCGTGCCACGCAATCCCCGCGCCGAGAGGATCATCCTGCTATGCTGGGCGCTGATCGCCGTGAAACATGTGGCAGTGATCTGGGCGGTCGCCCATTACGCCGTGCCTTTCCATCAACTCTGGATCAACTTTCCCACCTTTCTCCTCGGCCTCGTCGCCACTTGGGCCTACCACACCCGCAATAGCTGAATCACCGTCGCGTCCCGTTTTCCATGCCCGCCATCCCCGGTCTGCGCAGTCCCTACACCAAAGTCGGTCGTCTCGTTTATTTCGGTCGCATGCTCGACAAGATCCGCCTGCACGCCGCCGGCCGCTTGCCGGCTGACTACGTCGCCAACCTCGGCGACGAGGGCGCACCCAACTTCTTCGACGCGCGCTGCTGTCGTTTTCTCGGGGTGAAATACGCGGAACTCCGGGCGCGCACCCTCGCCGGCGGGGCGGATGAGGGCATCCTGGCCTGGGCCCACGCGCAGGGCACCGCCCGCACCGACGAGGAATGCGAAATCTGGAATATGTTCATGAGCAAGCGAGGCTGGCGCGACGCCGCGTCCGAGGGCGTCCGGCAGCGCGCCGCCCAGTTCGGGCTCGCCGACAAGTCACCCCAAACCATGTTCGAGGTGCTCGACTACGATGAAGGTCGCGACCCGGCGGCCGAGCGGCCATGGGAAAAACTCTGACGCCGCGTGACTGACCCCGTCTGGAAGCGCCTGCAGCTGCTCGTCTCCGTGCTGAGCGTGGTGCTCGTGCTGGCGGCGGTGGTGGCGGCGTGGTTATGGTGGCGCGTGCGCGCCAGCCTGCCTGTGCTGGACGGCGAGCGGGTGGTCGTCGGCCTGTCCGCGCCCGTCACCATCGAGCGCGACGCCCTGGGCACGCCGACGCTGACCGGCGCGACACGCACCGACGTCGCACGCGCCACGGGCTTCGTCCACGCGCAGGACCGTTTCTTCCAGATGGACCTCCTGCGGCGGAGCGGCGCCGGTGAACTCGCGGAACTGTTCGGCCCGGCCGCGCTGCCCGTCGACCGCGCCCATCGGCTGCATGGCTTCCGTCACACCGCCGCGCAGGTGCTGGACCGCCTGAGTGCCGACGAGCGCGCCTTGCTCGACGCGTATGCCTCCGGCGTCAATGCCGGCCTCGCGGCGCTACCCAGCCGCCCGTGGGAATACTTGATCCTGCGCACCGAGCCACGTCCGTGGACGCCGGAGGACAGCCTGCTCACCGTGTACGCGATGTGGTTCGACCTGCAGGATGCCGATGCCGTCTTCGAACTCAGCCTGGGCGCGCTGCGCGACGCTCTCGGCTACAGCGCCCTCCACTTCTTCGCCCCGCGCGGCACGTCCTGGGACGCCGCGCTCGATGGCAGCATCCTTCCGCCGGTGCCGCCTCCCGCCCTGCGTCTGCGTGCGCCCACCGCCGGCCCGGCGACCGCCCCACCTGCCGAGGAGCGCGACCCCACCGGTTCCAATAGCATGGCGGTGGCCGGCGCCCACACCGCCGGGGGTGCCGCACTTCTCGGCAATGACATGCACCTCGGCTTGAACGTCCCGAACATCTGGTATCGCGCGGTCTTCGCATGGACGGATGCCGACGGGGCTGCGCGCCGTCTGGTGGGTATCACGCTTCCCGGCCTGCCCGTGCTGGTCTCCGGCAGCAACGGCCGCGTCGCATGGGGCTACACCGTCCCCTACATCGACACCTCGGATGTGGTCGTGGTGGAAACCGAATCGACGGCCCAGGCGTTCTATCTTTCACCCGCCGGGTACAAGGAGATCGACCAGCGCAAGGAGACCCTGGCCGTGAAGGGCGGGAAGCCCGAGATCATGACCACGCGCTGGACGGAATGGGGCCCGATCATCGGCCCGGCGGAAAACGGCTTTCATGCCCTGCGCTGGAACGCCCACGATCCCGCAGCCACGGACCTCACGATCCTCGGTCTCGAGACGGCGGACACCGTTGAAGCCGCGCTCGCCATCGGCCGGCGCGCGGGATTGCCGAATCTCAACCTGTTGGCCGCCGACGCCACCGGCTCGATCGGATGGACGATCGCGGGCAAGATTCCTCGCCGGGTCGGCCATGACGGTCGCCTGCCGGTATCGTGGGCCTATGGTGATCGTCGCTGGGACGGCTGGCTCGCGCCCGAAGAAGTGCCGACGATCCTCAATCCCCCGGACGGCATGCTCTCGACCGCCAACCAGCGCCTGGTCGGCGGCGAGGACCTGGCCCGCATCGGCGACGGCGGCTACTTCCTGGGCGCCCGTGGCCGTCAGGTGCACGACGGCCTCCGCGCGCTCGTTGCCTCCGGTCGCAAGCTCGCGCCGGCTGACTTGTTGGCGATCCAGCTCGATGACCGCGCGCTCTTCCTCGAACGATGGCAGAAATTGCTGCTCACGCTCCTGACCGATGAGGCCGTCGCGGGGCGATCCGGCCGTGACGATCTTCGCGAGGCGGTGCGCCAGTGGGACGGCCGCGCGGGCGTCGATTCCGCTGCCTACCGCGTGGTGCGCCAGTGGCGGCTGAATGTCGCGAGGCGCGCCCTCGCCCCGTTTTTCGGCGCGGCCCAAGCCAGCTACCCCGCGTTTTCCCACGGGAGCTTCCAGTACGAGGATGCCCTCTGGCAACTCGTGCAGGAAAAACCCGCCCGCCTGCTCGATCCGGCGCATCCCACCTGGGAGTCGCTGCTGCTCGCGGCGGCCGACGACATTTTGCTCGAAGCCGATCGCACCGGTGTTTCGCCGACCCGGCTCACCCAGGGTGCGGCCAATGCGCTTCGGATGCGGCACCCCTTCAGCCGCCTCTTGCCGCCCTGGCTCGCCTCGCTGCACGACATGCCCGCCGACCCGCTGCCGGGCGGCAGCGACATGCCCCGCACGCAAAACGCCACGTTCGGCGCCAGCGAGCGCCTTGTGGTTTCACCGGGCCGCGAATCGGACGGCATCTTCCACATGCCCGGCGGCCAAAGCGGCCACCCGCTGTCGCCCTTCTACCGCGCCGGCCATGAAGCCTGGGCCAAAGGCGAACCGACCCCTCTGCTTCCCGGAGCCGCGCAGCACTCCTTGGTACTCACACCCTGACGGCAGTTGCATATCCGGCTTGTGGGCTCCGGCCGGCAGCGATAGGCACTTGTCCGGGCCATTCCTGTATCATGATGACTTCACGTCGGGCCCTTGCATGGATATTTGTGGCAGTCGCATCCGGATTGTTCGTCTGGGGCTTTCGCGAGTTCGACCGCAATGCCACGATCCCCTTGATCGATCGGAATGATCCTGCCCATGCGGACGCCCTGTTCCATCTCGACCGCCGGGCGATGACCACGCTCACGGGACGACCCAACCGGCCGATGGAGGAGCTGAGCCCGGAGCGCCTGAAAATCGTCCAGCAGCTATCCCGCGCCCGTCTTTCCCAAGCCGTTTACGAATCAAGTATCGCGCGCGTCGACCATCGCCCCAGCCCGGGCGCGCGCATCAAGATCCCCTCGTATCGGTGGGCAGGATGGAAACTCGAGCGCCAGGTGAGGCGCGAGTGCGGCCATCGCGACGCTGCGGATCAGTGGCCGCGGATCCGGACCTTCTTTTCGGGTTTCGGTGCCCGGCGGCAAGAGTTGACCGTGACAACGCGACTGGAACAGATCGATGGCCAGCCGCTCGTGGTCTACACCATCCAGCACGATTTCAAGACTTGGGGGACAACGCGGATGACCCTCGGCTCGACGCTTCCCGCATCTCATCTGGTGCTCTACGCGCCATTCCAACGGTGGTTCCCGGCGGTGCAGGAACAGCCCGCCGGCGAACTGCGCGCCGGGCTCCCGCAGGCTTATTGAGCGTTGAATGTTGGGCGTTGAATGGTGAAGGTTCCGCGGCCTCCGCCGCCTATGCCGCTCCACGTTTTGCACCACCCGCTCGGCACGCATGTGCTGACCCACCTGCGCGACAAGACCACCAAGCCCGCGCTGTTCCGCACGCTGAGCTACCAGATCTCGCTCCTGCTCGCCCTCGAGGCGACGCGGGACCTGGCCACGGAGGAAAAGAAAATCGAGACCCCGATGGAGCCGATGGTCGGCCGCGTGCTCGCAAGGCAGCTGGTCATCGTGCCCATCCTGCGCGCAGGCCTCGGCATGGTGCAGCCGTTCCAAGATGTGTTTCCCGATGTCTCCATTGGGTACGTGGGCCTCGAGCGCGATCACACGACCGCGATCGCCCGCAGTTATTACTGCAAGCTGCCCCCGCTTGACGGGCGGAGGGTGATTGTCGTCGACCCCATGCTCGCCACCGGTGGGTCCGCCGCCCAGGCCATCGACGTGGTCAAGGCGGCGGGCGCACGCGAGACGGCGTTTGTCTGCATCGTGGCCGCGCCCGAAGGCGTGGCCGCGGTGGAGCGGGCGCACCCGGAGGTTCCCATCCACGCCGGCGTGCTCGATCGCGAGCTCAACGCGAAGAAGTACATCCTGCCTGGTCTCGGTGATTTCGGGGACCGGCTTTACGGCACGTGACCGCGTCCGGCGAGCCGCCCGTCCTTCAGCCGCCCACATCGGTGGGGCCGGCTTGGGCGGCGGCGATCGCGGCGGGAGCCTTGGGCTGGATCCTGACGATGGTGCTCGGCGACCGGCAGGAGGCCTGGGACTCGCCCTACTATTTCAAGGCGACCTACCCGATGTTCGCGCTGACCGCGGTCGCGCTGGGTTACCTCCATCCGGTCCGGCCTTGGCGCTGGGCGCTCGGCATTGCGCTTGGCCAGGCCGCCGTCGCCTTCGTTCGCAACCCGACCGCCAACCTGCTGCCTCTCGGCTTGATCATGTTCGCCCTCTACTCGGCGCCGTTGATCCTCGCCGCCATGGCCGGCACGAGATTCCGCCGCTGGCGCGATGACCGAAAGGGAATCTAGGATCCCGAGCTGGTTGCCCAGAGTGCTCCGAGGATGCGCCCGGGGGACACAGGGTTGCGCGCTTGGCTGATTCCAAACTCTGTGCGCTGCGTGGATCCTTCGTTGTCTCTGGGCCAAAGGCTATGGTTTCCACCCATTTCGGGAGCCAGTTGTCCCGGTGCTTGGCGAAGGCGTCGACGTTGTCCTTGGTGACCGCCTGAACCTAGCGCGCGAGGCCCTGCTCGCGAACCCACAGCGCGGCGCGGGCCACGAGCGCGTTGGCGTGGGGCAGGTCGAGCTTCGCCTTGATCGCCTCCCGGTGGGATTCGATCGTCTTCACGCTCACCCCCAGCGCGGCGGAAATTTCCTGCGTGGAACGGCCAAGGCCGAGTTGGAGAAAAACCTGCAGCTCCCGCTCCGTGAGATCATTCCGCGGATCGGCGCCCGCCGTGGCGGTCGCGCGCTCATTGGCAGCGGCTCGGCGGACAGCGGATACGATCGCAGCCGGGCCTTCCTGCTTGGAAACGAAGAAACTGGCTCCGGCCTGCAGCGCCTTGGGCGCATAGACCCCGGCATCCAGCATGGACAACACCACGATCTTGAGGCGGGGATGCGTCTGGCGCAGCTCACGTACCAGCTTCAACCCGTCATCATCGTGCAACATGAGATCGACCACCGCGGCATCCGGGCGCAGCTGGGTCGCCAGCTCGCGGGCGGAGGCCGCATCGGAAGCCTCCCCGCAAACCGCGAGCGTCGGATCGTTTTTGAGTGCGGTAACCACGCCGGCGCGGAACAACGGGTGATCGTCAACCACAAGGACTTGCAAAGGCATACGACACTATAAGGGGGCGAGCTCCCCGCGCAAGTCGGGCGCCGTTATTTCCGGAGATTTGTCGGATCCGACCGAGCCTTCCTCATGGCGCCGATCAGGGGCCCGGGCCGGCCCCTCGGCCGAGCGCAACGGAGCTCATTCGTCCACCTCGCGCGGCGTGTCGAGTGCGCGGGCGATGAGAACATCGCACCGCGCCCACGCCGCGATCACCTGTTCGCGCCCGCCCAACCCCGCCGACTTTTCCAAATCGGTGCATGCCCCCAGCAAATCCTGCGCGTTAACCACCAACGCGCTGTTGCGAAGGTAGTGCGCGCGCCGCGCCACGCGGGGAAAATCCCCTTCCTGCACCGCGGCGGTCAGCTCCGCGCGCAGCGCTGGAAGCTCGCGCCGGAACAGCGCTTGCAGCTCCGGTGGGACATGGAACGCCGGGGCTGGCTCCGCCGGTCCCGCCGCCACCGCCGCCCACAACGCATCGAGCGCCACCGGCTTAGTGAAAAATTCCGTCATGCCCGCCGCGATGGACTCTTCCCGCTCCACCCCGCTGGCATGGGCGCTCACGCCGATGATTCGCGCCGCCGGCACCAGGCTGCGCAGAGCCGGCATGAGGCTGATGCCGTCCCCGTCCGGCAACGAGAGATCGAGCACGATCGCCGCCGGCGGTCGCCGGGTCGCCATCGTCAACGCCTCCGCCGCGGTGGGCGCGCCATCACACTCGCATCCGCGGTCCCGGAAATAGGCCACGAACAACTCGCGCACGAGCGTATTGTCGTCGACCACCAGGACGGATGGCCGGAAGGCTGCGGCATTCTCGTCGTCCACATTTTCCGCCGGCGCGGCGCAGGGCGCCACGCGGATCTCCGCCCGAAAAATCGAGCCGTGCACGCCGTCACTCTCCACCTGCAGGTGTCCGTCCATCGCGTGGCAAAGGGCGGCGCAAAGCGCGAGACCGAGTCCCGTGCCCTCGCGCCCCGCCGTGCGCTCGAGTCGCGCGAAAGGCGCAAAAAGCCCCGCCTGTTCCTCCGGCGCGATGCCCGGGCCCGTATCCCGCACAGCGAGCACAAGCCACATGGCTCCCTTCGCGTCCGACCGGGCATCGAGCGTGACCTGCACCTCCCCGGCATCGGTGAACTTGATGGCGTTGCCCGTGAGGTTGATCACGATTTGCCCGAGCCGGTCGCCATCCGCTCGCACCCACGCCGGCACGGAGGGCGCGATCGTGCAATGCAGGCGCAGGCCGCGGGCCGCGGCGCGCGGTTCCAGGCTGGCGGCGATGCCGCAGACGAGGCGACCGGGATCCACCGCCCGGGGGACCAGGCGGAACGAGCCGCTCTGCGCGGCGCTGAGGTCGAGCAGGTCATTCACGAGGCGCGTCATGATCTCCCCGTGCTGCTGGAGCGCTGCGAGCCACGCGCGGGCCTTCGGATCGTCGCCCAAGCGGGTTTGCAACAGGTGACCGTAACCCAGCAGGCTTTGGATGGGGGTGCGGAGCTCATGGCTCACCTTCGCGAGGAACGTGGTCTTCAGCCGGTTCGCCTCGGCCTCGACCGCCGCGGCGCGCAGCGCGCGCTCCTGCTCGAGGTTGGCGCGCTTCTGGAAGTAGAGCGCCGCGGTCAGCACCAGACCCAGCGCCGTCACCAGGAGCGGTCCCGTCCGCCATTTGCGGGCCATCGATGAATAGAATTCCTCCCGCGGATACTCGAACCAGCCCAACATGCGGCCCTCGCCATCGAGCAGCGGCGCGCGGCAGTAGTAGGGCGCCCCCTGCTCCGGGACGCGCGAAAGCTGCAAGTGAGGCTCGGGGTTGGCCCACGCCGCCAGTTCGTCCTTCCCTGCCCGGCGCCGGACCCGGATCTCCCCGGGCTGACGCCGGGGCACGGTGCTCGCGGCCTCAACCAGCCAGCCGTCGTGCACCACCAGGAAATGGGCGGACTCCTGAAACTGCGTCGCGAGGATCCGTTCCCGCAAAGCGCGCGACGCCCGCGCGATGTCGGGTGCCAACCCCGGCGCGATCGCGGTGCCGCCGGCGTCGGCCGCGCGCGGGGAAATGGGCCGGAAGGCATCCGACGTGAACACCGCGAACTCCTCCGGTCTCAGCAGGCTCGCATGATAAACCGTGGTGCGCAGACGCCCGTTGAGCACTTCCCAACGGTTGTCCTGTCCTGTTTTCAGCGCGAATCCCAATCCCACCGCGAGGAGGACGGCTGCCGCGATCAGGAAAGGCCGGGCCATCCTGCGCACCTCGGCCCGGCTCACCGCGGCCGACACCGGTCGCACGCGCGCGAGATGCGCGACGAGCATCATCGAAAGCACGAGTTGGAAGGCCGAGGCGATCACACCCATCGGCGTGGACGGCGCGGTGCGTTGCATCATGCCGACGTAATAGGCCACCGGCCCCACCGTCGAAAGCGCGGGCACGAGCGCCGGGGTGAGAAAGGCCGTGAGCGAAAACCCCCGCGCCGTGGGATCGCGGAGCAACTGCCACGCGGGCGCCAAGGGCAGGATCGCGAGCAGCCAGCAGCTGACCTGCGGCCAGACCCAGTGAATCACGACCAACCCGGCAAGCATCACCCCGCCGTACCAACGCCGCAGGAGACGGGTGCCCCGCGTTCCCGCACTCTGCTCCCACCACACGAAGAACACCGCGTAAGTCAGCGCCGCCAGGATCAGGTCGGCCGTCAGGTTGGGATCGAGCAACGCCGGCAGGTAGGTCGAGTTCGTGCCTGGGGCCAACCGCTCGAGAAAAAGATCGAACGGGGGATTGTAGGCCAGGAACTGGACCATCGCTCCCAGCCCGCGCGCGGCAGCGATCCAGGGCAGCAGGCGCCCGAGCGTTTGCCGCATCGGATGCCGCCACCACAGGGCGAAGGCGAGGCTCCAGCCCACCAGCACGGCAAACCAGAGGAGGTCTTGATGCACGGCGACGCGGCCGAGCAGCACGGAGAAATAACCGTCATCTGGGGCAGGCGACATCGGAGGACGGCAAACTTTCCGCCCCCGCCCGCCTCGTCAACCCGGGACACGGTGTCAGGACCGGGCCAAAACATCATCGCCTCCCGGACCTCGCGCGTCTGCACTCGCATCCATGGCCGCACGTCATCGTTTCCCATCCGGAACAGGACGCATCCCCGCCCGCGGACGTCACGCCGCACTGTTCGCGCTGCTGGGGCTGATGATGGTCGGCGTCCGCGCCGCCCCCGCCGCGCCGCAAGCCCTGTTGATTGTGCTCGGTGACCAGCATTCCGCCTACGAGCGCACCGCACAGCTCGTCGCCCGCGTGGACCAGCTCGCCCGCGCCCACCCGGATGTGCCCCGCGCGATCCTGCTGAATGGCGACACGCAGGAATACGGCAACGTGATCGCCCGCCGCAGCCAGGGCGCCATCGATTTCGCCCTGTATGAAGCGCTGGCCCGCCGCGCTCCGACCATCGTCAACCTCGGCAACCACGAGACCGAGTTTCACGACCTGCCCGAAACCGTGCGTCGCATCGAGGCGACCGGTGCGAAGGTCGTGGGGAACATTCGGGATCGCGGCACCGGCCGCCTCGCGGCGCCGCCAGCGCTGCCGCTGGCGCTCGGCCCGCATGCGGCAGTGGTGGCCGGAATCACCACGGACAATCTGTCCACCTACCGGGTGGCGCTTCGCCCGGGACTCGACCTCTCCGATCCGGTGATCTGGGTGCGGCAGCAATTCCCCGCGCTGCTCAAGGGGGCGGTTCTGCCGATCGTGTTGAGCCACGCCGGCATCAAGGCGGACCGTGGCATCCTTCCGTTGCTGCCCGAAGGCACGCTCCTCGCCGGCGCGCACGACCACCAGCGCTTCGTCGAGCGATTCGGCCGCACGGTTTATTTTCATTCCGGCTCGTGGCAATCGCATGTCTCGCTGGCGTGGTTGGATGTCGATGAGGGCGGACGCCACCGCTGGACGGTCGAGCAAGTGGCGTTGTCCGCGGCGGATCCCGCGGACCCGGAAATGAAAGCGGTCATCGCTCGCGTCCTGGCCGAGCACCTCACGCCCGAGGACCGGGCGGTGATCGGGCGGACCGGGAGCGCGCTGGCCCCGGCCGAGGCCGGCCGATTCGCCGCCGCAGCGTTGCGCAGGGCCGCGGGCGTGGACGCGGCGTTCGTGGGCAACACCACCTTTGGCGCCGGCCTGCCGGCCGGGACCGTCAGCCGGCTCGAATTCGACGCCTGCGTGCGTTTCGACGGGCCGGTTTTCGAAACCGAAGTCGACGGCGAGCGGCTCGCGCAGTTGCTGGCCGCCGCCAACCTGACGCCCGAAACGCCCTTCGCGCAGCGCCGCGGTGAGTTCAACTTCGCCGCCGGCCCGGATGCCATCGATCCCGCGCGGGTTTATCGGATCGCCACCACGGATTGGGGCGCGCGCAACACCGATCGCTACTTCGGCGCGCCGGCGCTCCGCTGGCGCGAGATTCCCGACCTGAAGCTGAAGGCCGCGGTGATCTCGGCCTTGGATGGGTCTTAGCGGGAACGATGCAGTCAGAATGCGATTCCGCAGTGTGCGCGGTCGAACGGTTCAGTTGTCGGGGCGTGGCTCGTCCACGCCCTCGGTTCCCGCAGCGAGAAAAGGGCGCGGTCAAGCCGTGCCCCTACGTTCCAAACTGCATCTTCCGGCTTAGCCGAAATAGTTCAGTGGGAAAACACCAATGGGCCCCGATGAACACATATCAGAATGGCGTGCAGCGGTTAAGAGCTCGCGGTTCGCATTCACCATCCCGCGAAAAGAAGTGTGAGGGCGTTTGGTGAGGCCAACCTCCCTCCGCATCTGTTTTATCTGTGTTCATCTGTGGTTAAACCTTCCTCGCGGCACAAAAACGGATTCGCCAACCCCGGGTGCCGCGCTTTGCTCGGCGCATGGGATTCTTCGACCGTTTTTCCTCCGGACAGAAGCCGCAACCGCAGCCCCAGCCCGAGCCGGCGCCCACCCCGGGCGCCGCGGAAAAGCCGGCGATCGCCGGAGGCGTGATTCCCCGGCTGGCCGAGGCTCGCGCCAAACTCGACGCGCGGGACCTGGCCGCTGCCGTGGCCATCTACCAGGAAATCCTCGCCACCGCCGGCGCCCGGCCCGACGTGTTGGTCACGCTTTCCGGCGACTTGGGCGTCCGCGGACACGTGCGCGAGCTGATCGAGCTGGTGGCGCCCCATTACGACGCACAGCGCCACGGACCGGCCACCGGCATCAATCTGCTGCAGGCCTATCTGGCGATGCGTCAGGTGGAATCGGCCCAGCATCTCCTCGACATGCTCTTCGCCCTCAACCGGCCGGAGCTCGAGGACCGGCTGTTCGGATTTTCCAACGCGATCGGCGAGCTCATGGCCGGGCATGAAAGCGCCGCGCCCTCGGCCGAGCAGATTGCCGGCGACGCCTCCGCGCCGAACAAGATCAGCCTCGCGAGCATCAGCAAGCCGATCTGGTTCTATGGCCTCGATGAGGCGGCGCCGCGCCTGATCCCCACGAAGGAAGGCAAGCTGCGCCGCGTGGCCTTCGCGCAATGCACGCTGCCCGGCCTGCCCGACGCCATGGAACGCTCCGCCCGGCCCGAGGACGAGACAGGCCGCTTCTGCCGCGGGCTGGCGCTGTGGTTTGCCGAGACGTTCACGGCGTCGGCCGGCTATGATTCGTCCGCAGCCATCGGCCTATCCAGTGCGCAGCATTACGTGCTGTTCCCGGTCGAGTGGACCGCCGACAACATCCGCGAGCTGAACGAGACCAGCACCGGCGGGCTCGACTATGTCGTCACGACCGCGCTGCGAAATCGCAACGACGACTTCGAGCTCACGCTGCGCATCTGGGAGGTGAAGAAATTCCGCGAACTGAAGCAGTTTTCCACGCGCTGGACGCCGGCGACCGCCGACGCCGTGCTCGGCCAGTTCCACGCCCAGTTGCGCCTGTACATGGAATGGACGGCGCTGCCGGAAGGCAACGGGCCCGCCTACACGCCGCCCGCGAAGCCCGGCGCCCACGTGCAGGCGCTCGGCGCCACGCTCTCGCAGTTCCTCGGCGGCAAGGGCGTGCTCGCTCCCGCACAGGTCGACGCCGGCCTCACCGCGCAGTTGCGCAACGCCCGGGCCAATCCGGACGATGTCCGCGCCCAGCTCACGCTCGTCGCGGGCTTGCTGCGGCAGAAATCGGTCGGGATCGAGCCGGAGTCCGAGGTGCGGCAGCACGCGCTGGCGTGGCTCGCGACCGACGCGGCGCAGAAGGCGGATGTTTCCGCGCTGCTCGTCAAGCTGGCTTAAGGCGGCGCGGGGCCACGATGTCCTGGTCGGGGCCGAGCTTGCCCGGTCCTCGGCCTATTCGCGGGTCGGTGCCCGCAGGACCGGGCAGGCTCCGCCCCGACGAGAACTTCGCTGAACGCGGCATGCTTCGCCCAACAAAAAGGCCCGGCGTGAGCCGGGCCCCGGGCGAACTTGGAACTAATATCGGTTAACCGATACCGGCTCCCATCAGGGATGGGTCGCGTTGTAGTACTCGATGAAGTCCTTCGTGACCTCGAGTTCCGGCTGGGCGGCCAGCACGGCGTCGCCGAGCTTCGCCACATCGAAGATGAAACTGAGCTGGCGCTCCTTGGAGAACTCGGCGAGGGCCTTGCCGATCTCGGCGAACACCGGTCCCTGCTTGGCCTGCTGCGCCTGGCCGAAGGCCTGCTGCGCCTGCTGCTGCTTGCCCTGGAGCTCGCGCTGGAGGGCGAGGCCTTCGGTCTGCTTCGCCTGGATCGCCTCGGCGTTGGCCTCGGCATTGGCCTGCAGCTTCTGAAGCTCGCCGACGATGGTGCGGAGCTTCTCGTTGAGGAGGCTGAGCTCGCTCTCGGTGCCGCTGAACTCGAGCTCGAGTTCCTTGATGTTGCGGACGAGCTGCTTGATGCCGCCTTCATCCGCCGCGAAGGCGTTGGTGTTGATCCAAGCCACGCGGGACATGGGCAGCAAGGCCGGCGCCGGGGCGGCGGTGGTGGTGGTCTGGGCGACAAGGGCAGCGCCACCCAAGGTGAGGCTGAGAAGGGAAACAAGAAGGCGGGAGAATTTCATGAGAGGGCTAGAGCTAGGGCCTCGGGGAATGTTGGCAAAGACTAAATGAGGCGTTTTACCTAGGCGGCTTTTTACACCTTCTGCGGCGGGGAACCGGATTGGGAGCCGCGTAGCCCACGCGTATTCGTCCGTCCAATGGAACCGGCCCGCCCTCGCCTCGGGCCGGTTCGGCGGCGATGGAATTCGTGAGTCGCATCCCGTCGGGGCGAGGGCGCCCCGGCTCCATCAGAAAGATGGCTCGCTGGGGCGTGGAAATGCGAAGTCGGGCGCTCAGCCGAAAGAGGCAGGCGGATGGAGGGGCGCGGCTTGACCGCGCCCGTTCCTCGCTGCGGGAACCGAGGGCGTGGACGAGCCATGCCCCTACAACGGAACCGTTCGACTTCACGCTGCGGAATCGAGCTCCAACTGCGTGGTTCCGGCTCAGTTTCGCGCGCGCGCTTCACGTTCCACCGCCAGCTGGCCGCAGCCGGCGGCGATGTCGATGCCGCGGCGCTGGCGGATGGTGCTCGGGAGTCCATAGCCGCCGAGGATTTCCTGAAACCGCCGGGCCGCGGCCTGCCCGGTGGGCACCCCGTCGTAGCCGCCGGTGGGATTGAGTGGGATCAGGTTCACCTGGGCCTCCTGCCCTTGCAAAAGTCGCCCGACCGCGTGGGCCGATTCGGGCGTGTCGTTTTTTCCCTCGATCAGGGTCCACTCATAAAAGATCCGGCGCTGCTGCTTGGTGATGTAATAGCGGCACGCCTCCATGAGGTCATCCAGCGGCCACTTCCTGGCCACGGGCACGAGGGCCGCGCGTTCCTCCTGGGTGGCCCCGTGCAGTGACACCGCGAGATGGATGGGCCGGCCTTCGTCGGCAAGGCGGACGATGCCGGGGATCACACCGACCGTGCTCAGCGTGATCTGCTTGGTGCCGAGCGAGAGCCCGGCGGAATCGCAAAGAATCTCCGTCGCGGTCATCACCGCGTCGTAGTTGTGCAGCGGTTCCCCCATGCCCATGAGCACGATGTTGCGGAGGCGCTCGGGCGGTTCTGATTCGCCGGACCCGGCTCGCCCGCCCTGGGTGCGGAGCACGCGGTTCACGTGCAGCGCCTGCGCCACGATCTCGCCCGGCGTGAGGTGGCGGGTGAAACCCATCTGACCGGTGGCGCAGAAGACGCAGCCCATGGCACACCCCGCCTGGCTGCTGATGCACGCGGTCACCCGGCCGGTGAAGCGCATGAGCACGGTCTCGATCCGGCGGTCATCCTCGAGCGAAAGCAGGTACTTGCGCGTGAAGCCGTCGGCGCTGTGGGTTTCGACGGCGACCCCGGGAAGCGCCAGGCTCAGCTCGCTCGCGGCGCGATCGCGATAACGCACTGGAAGCTCGGTCATCAACGGCCACGCGTCCACCTGGTCGAGGTACACATAGCGCCAGAGCCTCGCCGCATGCACGGGACTGAACCCCCAACGCACCGTGAGCACGCGCAACTGCTCGCGGGTCAGGTCGTGAAAATTGGCGGGGGGCGGCATGGCTGAAGCATCGCCCGCAAAAAGCACAAAAAGTGCAAAGAGATTCTGGCGGGAACGGAGACCGCAATCGTTCTCATTCTCTTGATCTTTATCGTTCTCCCCGGATCGGGGACGGGACGCGGTGGAAACGATCCGGAGAAAGAGAACGATGGAAGCAGGCCGGAGGTTGCACCCCGGGGTGCCATTTGCCACCTTCGGCCCATGCCAAAAGTCGTTCTCGCCGGCGGCAGCGGGTTTCTCGGGCGGGCGCTCGGGCGCCGGCTGGCGGCGGACGGCTGGGAAGTCGTCGTGCTGACCCGCGACGTGGACAAAACCCCGCCACCGGACGGCACGGCCTTCCGCGCCGTGGCGTGGAACGGCGAGACCGGCGGCGCGTGGGCCACGGAGCTCGAGGGCGCGGCGGCCGTGGTCAACTTTGCCGGGCGATCGGTGAACTGCGTGCACACGTTGGAAAACAGCCGCGAGATCCTTGAATCGCGGCTGCGATCGGTGGCCGCGCTCGGCAAGGGATGGAGCCGCGCGAAGAATCCGCCCCCCGTCTGGGTGCAATGCAGTGCGACCGGTTACTATGGCAACGCGGGCGACCGTTTTTGCGACGAATCGCTTGAGCCGGGCCCGGGATTCCTCGCCGAGGTGTGTCGCCGCTGGGAGGAATCGTTCCAAGCCCTCGAGCTGCCTGGCGTGCGCCGGGTGGTGTTGCGGCTCGGCGTGGTCCTCGACGCCGAGCAGGGCGCGCTGCCGCCGCTCGTGCGACTCACGCGGCGGTTTCTCGGCGGGCCGGCAGGCAGCGGCCGGCAATACATCAGCTGGGTCCATCGGGAGGACGCCGTGGCGGCATTCGTGGCGGCGCTGGCCCGCCCGGAGCTGGCCGGCGTCTTCAATCTCTGCGCCCCCGCCCCGGTGACCAACGCCGAGTTCATGCGCGCGCTGCGCCGGGCGCTCGGCCGGCCCTGGAGCCCGGCGGCGCCGGAGTTCGCGATTCGCTTGCTTGCGGGTCCCCTGATGGGCGTCGATCCCAACCTCGCCTTGCACGGACAGCGTTGCGCGCCCCAGCGATTGCTCGCGGCGGGGTTTTCTTTCGGTCATCCGGCCCTCGGACCGGCTTTGGGGGATTTGCTGGGAGGGAAGTAGGAACGGATCCCGAGAGGCGCGCGGGGCGCGCACCCGGGCGCGGAGCCACGCCCTCCAGGGAGAGCGAGGCTGCACTGCGTCGGGGCATGAAGCCCTACCGCAGCCTGAAAACCGATCACACCGAATACTTGCTCTTCTCGGGTTCGCGGGGCGACATGCCCTCATAATTGTGCACCGAGCCGGCGCTGTCGCTCCAGAGCGGCAGGTTGTCCTTCCGCCAGCGCAGCGTGAGGATGATGTCATTTTGGACGTGGCGATCCCTGGCAACGAGCATGAGGCGATTCAACGCAGCGTAGGCGACATCCTCCGTTTTGACGCGGAGCAGGTCGGCCAGGCGGGTGATCGCGTCATTCTCGGCGTGTTCGAGATGAATTTTGATGACGGGCATGGTTTGATCCTCCGCCCGATCCTAGCACCGCGGCGGGAGGATAGCTCCGCATGGATTGTGGTATTTGCGATCGCGCGCCTGCAACGGGGCGGCATTGCCTTTTGGGCCGACGCCGGCAGATTTGGGCGATGCTCGAGTGGCTTTCCAAGTTCCTGCTGGCATTCATCCCACTTTTCGTGGCGATCGATCCCATTGGCCTGGCGGCCATCTTTCTGGGCCTGGGCCGGAATGTGGATCGCGCGGAACGACAGAGGATCGCCGATCAGGCGACTTGGACCGGCGGCTTGGTGGCCCTCGGATTTCTCGTGCTGGGGCAGAGCGTCTTCACCGCGGTCGGCATCTCGGTGAGCGATTTCCAAATCGCGGGCGGTCTGATCCTGTTCATCCTCGCGGCCCGGGATCTCACGCAGTCGGCCTCGGAGCCGGAAAAACTGCCGGCGGATTTCGGCGTAGTCCCACTGGGCATGCCGCTGATCGCGGGACCCGCGTCCATCACCACGCTGCTGGTGCTCGCACAGAACGAGGCGGTCGGTTTCGTCATCGCCCTGGTGGCCCTGGCGGTGAACCTCGCGCTGGTGGTCTTCGCGTTGCACTACAGTGACTGGCTCGGGCGCAAGATCGGCGGGACCGGCCTCCGCGCCATCTCGAAGATCATCTCGATGCTTCTCGCCGCCATCGCGGTGAGCATGATCCGGCAGGGGCTGCGGAGTTAGACCCCGTTCAACTCCGCAAAGTAAGAAGGATGAATTAAAAATTAAGAATCGATCCCTACAGGGCGCCAGACCGGTCTGTTTTCTTAACTCTTCCTTCTTAATTCTTACTTAACCCCCGAAGGTAGTCACCACGTCCGTGTAGATCGTCGCGGCTTCGACCAGGTCCTTGATCTTCGCCCGCTCGTCGATCGCGTGGTAATCGTGTCCACCCGGCCCATAGCCGAGTGTGGGTATCCGCAGCACGTTGGCGAAGAAATGCATGTCATTGAACCCGGTGGACACGCAAAATTCCGCCGGGCGGCGGCGGACGCGGGCGACGCTGGCGCGCAGGGCGGCGGCGAAGGGCGTGGCCGGGTCGCGATAGCACGAGTGGTTGTCCGACACCTTCTCGATGGTGATGCGGCACTGCGGGATCCGGGCGGCGGCCTTGGTCAGGAATTCCCGCAGATCCCGCTCGGCCTCCGCGACGGTCTCCACGGGCAGCACGCGGCGGTCGATGGAGAAGCTGGCGGCGGCGGGCACGGTGTTGATCTTGCCGCCCTCGCCGGGCGCGAAGACGCCGCCGATGTTCAGGGTCGGCCGGCGAACCTGGCCGTCGGGCGCGCGGAATTTTTTCCGGGCAAGGATCCGCTTGTAGTCCTCGAGCGCGAGCACGAGGGCGGACGTCTTCTCGAGCGCGTTGATGCCTTCCTGCGGGGTCGAGCCATGCGCGGCCCGGCCATGGACCCGGACGTTGAGCCAGACGACGCCGTTGTGGCCACAGCACACGCCATCGCCCTCGCCGCCCTCGCCCACGATGGCGTAGTCGGCCTTCAGCCGGCCATGTTGCGTGACCCAGCCGGTGCCCAGCGTGCTGTCGGTTTCCTCGTCCGCCGTAAAGGACACCTCGAGGTTGAAGTTCGGCTTCGTGCCGGTGGCGCGCAGGGCTTTCAGTGCGAACACAATGCTGGCAATGGCGCCCTTCATGTCCGACGTGCCGCGCCCGTAGATCCAGCCCTTTTCCACGGTGCCGCTGAACGGGCTGCCGTGTCGCCATTGGCCGGAAACCGGCACGACATCGAAATGAGCGTTGAAGTGGACCGTCTTTTTCGCGCCGGCGTCCCAAAACCCGATGACATTGTACCGCGGGTAATCGAGCAGGTCGGGCTGCGTGCGGCGTTGCAGGGAGCGGGGCACCGGCACGCGGCGCACCTTCAGCCCGAGGTCGCGCAGGGTGTCGGCCAGCAGCGTCGTGATTTCGCCATAGTTTTCGCCGGGGGGATTGACCGTGCGCAGCCGCACCAGCTGCTGCAGGAAGCGCACGATGTCGGCTTGGTGACGGGCAAGATAGCGGGCGGGCGTCATGCTGGGGTCAAGTTAGGCGGCTTGGCGCGGCGGAAGCCAGCCGCGACTCGCCGGACTGCCCAAAAGGCCGCGCCGTTTCGGCCGGAAGAGGCGGACGGGGAGCGCCTTTCCCGGATGATTTTGACAGCCCAAGGGGCGCGCGCACCATGCGGGCATGGCACTGGCCGACATGCGCAAGGACTATGGGATCGCGGGTTTGCTCGAGAAGGATCTCGCGCGGAATCCCTTCCAGCAATTCGACCGCTGGTTCGCCGAGGCCGAGGCGGCGAAGGTGATTGAGCCCAATGCGATGTCGCTGGCGACGGTGGGCCGGGATGGCCGCCCGTCGGTCCGCACGGTGCTGCTCAAGCAATGCGATGGCCGGGGGTTTGTGTTCTATACGAACTACGAGAGCCGCAAGGCCCGGGAGCTGGCGGACAGCGGGCGCGGGTCGCTGCTCTTTCCCTGGATCGCGCTGGAGCGCCAGGTGCTGGCGGAGGGCACGGTGGCGCGGGTTTCCCGTGAGGAGGCGGACGCGTATTTCCACAGCCGCCCGCGGGCCAGTCAGCTCGCCGCGTGGGCTTCGCCCCAGAGCACGGTGATCGCGGGGCGCGCGGTGCTCGACGAGAGTTTCCGCGTGGTGGAGAAAAAATACGAGGGCCGCGAGGTGCCGCTGCCGCCGCATTGGGGAGGGTTCCGGCTGGTGCCGGAGAGCGTCGAGTTCTGGCAGGGACGCCGGAGCCGCCTGCATGACCGGTTGCGTTATCGTCGCGAACCCGGTGGCGACTGGGTAATTGAGCGGCTGGCGCCCTGATTCATGCCACCCCGCACGAACAAGACCAGCCCTGCCCGGGCTGCCCTTGCCATTTTGCCCGAACCGGCGCTGATCACGAAGGGCGACTGGGAAGGCGGGGGCGCGGACATCGCGGAGGTCAACGAACGATTTTGTGCGCTCACCGGTTATGGCGCGCCTGAATTGGAAGGCCGCAACACGCGGCTCCTGCACGGACCGCTCACGGATGTGGCGGCGCTCCGCCTGGGTCGCCCGGCCAAAGGCACCGCGGGCGGGGGCAGCGGGGAGGGCTGGCTTTACCACAAGGACGGGCGCGCGTTCTTCGCGCATTGGAACTATCAGCCGATCACCGACGAGCCCGGCGGACCCCTGCTGGTGGTCTATCACGACCACTCGGAATTCTGGCGCCAGCGCGAAGCCCTCCTGCAATCGCAGAAAATGGACACGGTGGGCGTGCTCGCGAGCGGCGTGGCGCACGATTTCAACAACCTGCTCTCGATCATCAACGGCTACTGCGAGATCCTGGCGCCCAAGATCGAGGTGCTGCCCGGCGCCGGCAAGGACCTGCGCGAAATCCATCGGGCCGGGTTGAAGGCCTCGGCCATCGCGCGCCAGATCCTCGAGTTCAGCCGGCGGCCGGGAGCCGAGACGATCGTGATCAACTACAACACGTTGATCAGGGAAATTTCCGAAATCATCCGGCGGGTGTGCGGCGAAACCATCGCCCTCGAACTTCGCCTCGCCTCCGACCTGGGCAACGCCCGGATCAACCCGACGCATTTCCAGCAGGTGCTGCTCAACCTGTGCTTCAACGCCCGCGACGCCATGCCCCAGGGCGGCCGGCTGACGATCCGCACGCACAATCACACTGTGCGCCCCGGCAAGCCGGACCGCGCGGGCGCGCTCGCACCGGGCGGCTACGTGGTCCTGGAGGTCGCGGACGAGGGTGCGGGAATCCCCGCGGACCGCCTGGAGAAGATCTTCGAACCCTTCTACACGACTAAACCGCACGGCACCGGGCTCGGCCTGCCGATCGCGCACCGGATCGTCCGCCAGGCGCACGGGCATCTCGCGGTGGACAGCGAGCCAGGTCGCGGCACGCGGTTCACGCTTTATCTGCCGGAGACTGCGGAAACCGAACAACTCTCCACCACCGTGCTCAGCACGCTGCCCGACACGCAGGGCACGGAGTGCGTGCTCGTGGTGGAGGCCGACGACGTGTTGCGCAAAATGATCGCGGGCATCCTCGGGCTGGACGGTTACAAGGTGTTGGAGGCCGCAAATTGCGAGGAGGCCGAGCGCGCCGGCGGTGATCCGCAACTGGTCATTGCCGATACGGCCACGCCTGCGGGCCACCAGTGGCTGCTCCGCCTGCGTGCCGCGAAGCCGGATCTCCGGCTGGTGAGCACCGCCGCCGACGCCCCGCCCTGGCCGGGCCGCGGGGGACGCGCCCTCCTCCACCTGCCCAAGCCTTTCGCCCTGAGCTCGCTGCTCCAGGAAGTGCGCCGCCTGCTCGACGCGACGGCGCGGTGACACGGCGCCGTGCGTCGCGTGGATTGATCCGCGCCTTGAAAAAAGAAATCGGCGGGGCGACAAAGCGGGATGCAATTGCACACGCTGCCCGTTCGCACCGCCGGCGCCGCCGAGAACATGGCGTTGGATTTCCTCCTGCTGCAGCGGTATCCGGAGCCGGCGGCGGCCCGTTTTCGTCATTATGAATGGCGGACGCAGGCGTTTACCTTCGGCCTGAGCCAGGCCATGGACTACATCCAGGCAAATTTGCCCGCGGCGCCGGACGGGGAACGCTTTGATCTCTGCCGCCGGCCGACCGGCGGCGGACTGGTGGATCATCGCAACGACTGGACCTATTGCGTCGTGATTCCCCGGGCGCATGCGCTCTTCGATGCGCCGGCCACGCAGGCTTATCGCGAGGTCCATGCCGCCCTGGCGGCGGCGATGCAGGCGCTGGGCGAACCGGTGGCGCTGCAGGAAACGCGTCATCCCACCGAGGAAGGGCCGACGATTTGTTTCGAGCGGCCCGAGTTGCACGATGTGATCAACACCGCGAGCAAGGCAAAGATCGCGGGCGCCGCCATGAAGCGCAACAAGCACGGGTTGTTGCTCCAAGGATCCATCGAAAAGGGCCGGGTCGGCCCGATTGATTGGGAGTCGTTTCAGGAACGATTCGCAACGGAGCTGGCTCGCGTGCTCGGCGCCAAGGCCGTGCCTACTCCCTGGCCCGAGTTGAACGAGAGCGAGGTCGAAGGCTTGATCGAGCAGTACTCGAGCGCGGAGTGGATGGAGAACCGCTGAGCCGGAATCATGCAGTTGGATGGAGGGGCGCCTTGGGCGCGCCCTTTTCTCGCTGCGGGACCGAGGGCGTGGACGAGCCTCGCCCCTGCAACCGAACCGCTCGACCGCACACTGCGGAATCGCATTCTCACTGATCGTTCCGGCTGAGCGAGGCGGAGGCCGGATGTCGGTCGCAAGCCGCCGGAGTGAATGGATCGAAATGTCAGATTTTCGTTTCTCGATCCCTGATTCCAGATTTCCCCCGTCCTAAAAACAGGCACCCCGCTCGCTGGCGGGGTGCCTTTTCTTTGGGTCGACGGCACGGAGGCCGGGACTTTAGCGCATAGGTGCGTTGTTTTGTGGCGCCGTGAGGCGCGGTGTGGAGGACTTACCAGGCACGGGGGTTTTCGCTGCTCTGAACCGCGGGACCCAGAGTTCCTGTCACGACGACATCATACACCCGCAGCTCATGGGCGCCTAAGTAAAGTTGGGGTGGGAATAACTTTTCCCGCCGGTGGAACGCGTCATGCGAGAAGTTTTCGTAGGAGCCTGTTTACAGGCGATGCCTTGATCCCATCGCCTGTGAACAGGCTCCTACAACGAGCAGGACCACTCTGCGGCGCCGACTCGCCGAGCCCTGCGTTTACCCCCGCACAAGGGTGATCACGCACTCGAGGTGGCGGGTTTGGGGGAAGAGGTCGAAGGGCTGAACGGCGGTGAGCCGGTAGCCGGCGGCCAGGAATACCTTCAGGTCCCGCATCTGGGTGGCGGGATCGCAGGAGACGTACACCACGGCGCGCGGTCCGAAGGCAAAGAGTTGGTCGAGAAAGGATTGGTCGCACCCCCGGCGCGGCGGGTCGATGACCACCGCGGTGTCGGACGGCGGAAAAACCAAGCCCGCGAAAATCTGCGACGCATCGCCGGCCCGGAAGGTGGCATTCGCGATGCCGTTCGCGGCGGCGTTCTCCGTGGCAAACCTGATGGAAGAAGCGCTCAGCTCGATGCCCGCGACTTTTTCAAAAGCCGGCGCGCAGCTCAGGGCGAACAAGCCGCTCCCGCAATAGGCGTCGACCAGGAACCGGGCGCCACTGGCCGCGGCCTGGTCGCGGACGTAGCCGGTGAAGGCGGGAAGGATGAACGGGTTGTTCTGGAAGAAGTCGCGGGCGAGGAAGTGGAGGCGAAGCGGTTGCGCCGCCTCGCGCGAGGAGCCAAGCCCTGAGGGCAAAGCGCTAGAGCCAGAAGGCTGACCGCTGAGCGCTGACTGCTGAGAGCATGGCTGAATCACCTCGTGAATGACCGCATCGTAGTCCGTGACGACACCTTCCTGGGCGTGCCGAAGGAGGAGTGTGGCGTCGCGTTTGTATTCCCCGGCGGCGAGACGGGCGTGGGTTTTGGCCCGGACCTCCGGGAGCTTCGCGTTGATCTCGGGCGTTGCGATCGGGCATTGCGGCACGTCCACGAGCTCGAAGCGCGAACCCTGTCGGAGAAACCCGATCGGGTTTCGCGAAGGGGCAAGGGCCAAGGGCAAAGGATCCGATCCGGATGCTTCCCGCCCTTCGCCCTGTGCGCCTGGCGCCTCGCGGCGGCTCGGCGCCTTGAAGTGCGGTGTGATCTTCGACCGATACCCGAACTCGCGGGGCGAACCGACGACGGGATTCACGGCGAACTCGACCCCGGCCATGTATTTCAAGAGCTCCTCCACCTGCTGGCGCTTCCACTTCAGTTGCTCGGCGTAGGTCAGGTGCTGGTACTGGCAGCCGCCGCAGGTGCCGAAAAGCGGGCAGGGCGGATTCGCCACGCGATGTGGTGAAGGGGTCAAAACCTCGAGGAGGTCAGCTTCGGAGTAGTTCTTGTGGTTGCGGTAGACCCGGGCACGAACCTTCTCACCGGGCAGCGTGAAGGGAACCATCACGACCCAGCCGGAGGAGAAACCTGAAACTTGAGACTTGTGACCTGAATCCGGTCCCGGGGGTTGACGGCTGATGGCTGACGGCTGATCGCTCGGCAAAGCCACCCGGCCAAGACCGACACCGAGGTTCGTCAGCGTGGAAATCTCCAGCTCGATCTCGGTGCGGTAGGGAAAGGGATGATCGTTGAATTTCTTTTTGCCCACGAAACACACGAAAGGCCACGGGACGAAGCGGGGGAAGACAAAACCCGGGTTAAACCACGAATGAACACGAAGGGACACGCATGGATCGAACCTTGGAGACCACAGATGAACACAGATTCACACAGATGGCCTGAATGGTCGGGGGATTGGGATCTGGGTCGATCCGTGTGTATCTGTGGTTTTGGGTTTGGTTGCCTCGCATTCGTGTCCCTTCGTGTTCATTCGTGGTTAAGCGGGTTCGGGCTTCATTCCTGATTGGCTCTTTCGTGTATTTCGTGTGTTTCGTGGTGCCACCTTGACCGCCGAGAAGATCACCAGCCTCCAGAATCCCCGCGTGAAGCAACTCGTGAAGCTGCGCGAGCGCCGCGAGCGCGACGAGGCCGGGTTGTTCCTGGTCGAGGGCTATCGCGAAATTCGTCGCGCCCTGGAGAAAGGCGTGAAGCCGCGGGAATTTTATTTCAGTCCCGATTGGTTCCTCGGCGAGAACGAGCCGGCGCTGATCGAGCAGGCCCGCGCCGCCGGGGCCCAGCTTTTCGAATTGTCCAAGGACGCCTTCGCGAAGGTGGCCTATCGCGAGCGACCCGACGGGTTGCTGATGCTGGCGCCGCAGTGGAAGCGGAACTTCGACGACCTGACGCTTGGAGCGAATCCGTTCCTGCTCGTGGTCGAATCGATCGAAAAGCCCGGCAACCTCGGCACGATCCTGCGCAGCGCGGACGCCGCCGGCTGCGATGCCGTGATCGTGTGCGACCCGGTGACCGACCTGTTCAATCCCAACGTCGTGCGCGCCTCGACGGGGGTGTTGTTCTCCGTCCCGGTGGTCGTTTCGGAAAGCGCCGCGGTGCGCGCGTGGTTGCACGAAAAGGGTATCCGTACCGCCGCCACCACTCCACACACGACGAACATCTATACGCAGACTGATTTGCGCGGGCCCCTCGCGGTGATCATGGGCAGCGAGCAATACGGCCTGAGCGAATTCTGGATGAAGAACTCCGACGTCCTCATCCGCATCCCCATGGCCGGCCAGGCCGACTCACTCAACGTCGCCATGGCGACGATCATCACCCTCTTCGAGGCCGTGCGGCAGCGGCAGGGGTAGACTACGTGTGGGCGTCCTACGTAGGAATGCGTAGCCTTGGGACGCATAGATCAATTGCCTGCCGGGAAGGGTGGCAAAATCTCAGGGCATGAGATTCTCAAAGACGCTTTTCCTCGGAACCTTGTTCGCGACCAGCATGGCCCGCGCCGTCATCGTCGAGTTTGAGGGGCATGGCACTTATCTGGTGCAGACCGGCAGTTGGCCGAGTTATACCAACCATCAAGTGCCGTTTACGGTCACTTTTTCCTACGATTCGGGCGCGCCGATCGTGGACGCGTTCGCGACGCAGAAGAGCTTCGCGGGGCTGAGCCTCGGACTCACCATCTATAATCTGGATGGCTCAGTGATGTTCAGTCACACGCAGACAACCGGGGTGGGAATCGTCATGGACAATGCGCTCAATGGCGGCACGACGGACGGGCTCACGGTGACCACGGGTTTCTTCACCGAGGCCCAGTCGCTCGCGTTGCCCCGGTTTACGGCTTACGGATCGGAATATCGGGTGACCAATTTTTCCTTCCAACTGGAGAAGAACAGCGGCGGCCTCTTCACCGACGGCGAGTTCATTCTGCCGACTTCGCCCACCTTCATGGGCGATGACCTGGACATCTACAATCGGAAGCACGCGAAGGTCTATATCTGGAATGGAAGCAGGGACATCCAGGCCTTCGACAATCCGCTGAATACCCTCGGCGCGCCATCCCCGATTCCGGAACCGTCCACCTGGGCGGCGGTTGCGGGCGCGATGGCGCTTGGCGTGGTCGTGTGGCGCCGCCGCGCGGCGAAGCCGATCAGCGGTTGAGCGCGATCACCTCGGCGGTGGCCTTGGCCATGGTCACCAGCGGTTGATAGCCGAGGTCGCGGCGCGCGGCCGTGAGGTCGAACCAGTGGTCGGTGGCGAGTTCCTTGGCGACGAAACGCGTCATCGGCGGTTCGCCGTTGCGGCCCAGCACGCGCCAGGCGGTTTCGAGCACCACGCCAGCGGCGTAGGCGACCGGTAGCGAGACGTGCGATTTGATCTCGGGTACGCCGACGCCGCGCAGGACCTCGTTGATCCAATCCCAGAGGAGGACGGGCTCGCCGTTGGTGATGAAATAGGCGCGACCGCCTGGACCACGCCACGCTAGCGGGTTCCTGGTGGCGTGCGCGAGATTCCGGGGCGGGGGCGCCCCGGCTCCAACGGGTGGCGGGCTCG
Source organism: Verrucomicrobiota bacterium (assembly GCA_023433275.1). Classification (GTDB taxonomy): domain Bacteria; phylum Verrucomicrobiota; class Verrucomicrobiia; order Opitutales; family Opitutaceae; genus Lacunisphaera. The sequence goes on along the minus strand of JAEZDN010000064.1, from coordinate 21,164 downwards.
ACGCGGCGCAGCCGGCGAGCAGGGCGTGCTCGGCGCGGAGGTGGGCGTCGACCACGTTGTCGATATGCGTCAGGTCCACCCGATTTTGGCCCGAGCCGACGATCTTGAGCTTGCCGGCGCGGGCGAGGGCGATGACCCGCGGCACCAGGTTCTTGTCGCCGGGGCCGAACACGAGGTGGGGACGGAGTGCCACCGTGGCCAGATCGGCACCGTGCGCGGCGAGCACCTCGCGCTCCGCCACGGCTTTGCTCGTGGGATACGCACACGGCGCGCGGGTGCACAGCGGGGCGGACTCATTCGCGTTGCGCAGGCCGCCGCCGTTATAAACCACACTCGGCGAGCTGGTATAAACGAGGCGCGGCACGCGCGCGGCCCGGCAGGCGGCGAGCAGGTGGCGCGTGCCCTCGACATTCACGCGGAAGAAATCCTCCGGCGGACCCCACACGCCAACGCGTCCGGCGACGTGGAACACCGTAGCGGCGGTCTCGCAACCCCGCTCCAAGGCGTGACGATCGTGCAGATCACCGGGAATCACCTCGGCTCCGAGCGCCTCGAGTCCGGGTAGCGGTCTGCGGGCCAGCACGCGCACCCGGCGCCCATCCGCGAGCAGGCGCTCAGCCAGCTTGCCGCCGATGAAACCGCTGGCGCCGGTGATGAAGACGGGAAGATTTTTGCTGACGGTGGGCACGACCGGAAAACGAAAGCGTCTTTCCCCGCCGATGACACGGATGAAACGCGAGCGAGTCGTGACGGCCGTGCCCCGCGCTCTCCTGGAGCCGGGGCGCCCTCGCCCCGGGTGGGATGAGGGCAACGCTTTTTCTGCTCTTACCCAACCGGCCCGAGGGCGGGCCGGCTCCAGTGTAAGGACACCCTTGCTGCGCCCTTCGGTCCCTCGCGGCGCCTGCCTCAGGGCGCAGCAAGACTGCGCCCCTACAAGTGGAAGGCGCCCTAGCGCTGCAGGGCGGCGGCGGGCACATCCCGCTTGTCCATTTCGTAACCTTGATGGTTCACGGCCCAGCGGGCCAGGGCCAGGCGGTGAATCTTCGCGTTGTGGCGGACATCGACCGGCAGGCGCGGGTGCAGGTAGGCCAGGCGGATCAGATCGGTGTGCGGGTGCTGCGCGCCGAGCGCGCGGAGTTCGCGCACGAGTTTGCGGCGGAGCGACGGCGTGGCCACCACGTCGCGCGACCGCGGTTCCACCACGATCGCCGGGCGGCGACGATCATGTCCGGCGCCGATGAGCGCCACGCGAGCCACGTCGGGGTGGGCGCCGAAGATGGGTTCGACCTGTTCCGTGTAGAGCGGACCGTCAGCGGTATCGACCCGCTCCGCCTTGCGTCCGCAGAACCAGAGCCGGCCCGCCGCGTCGAGGTAACCGAGATCGCCCATGCGGTGCCAGGTTTCATCCCGCGCGGTCGGGCCGCGATGGATGATCTTGGCGAGGGCGGTGGCGGCGGGAAGCCCGTCGTATTCCTTGGTGACGACGGGGCCGTCGACGATGATCTCGCCGATTTCCCCGACGGGAAGTTCGCGCGCATCGGCCAGGGTGACGACGGGGCCGTCGACCAGCGCGATGATCTTTACCCGCATGCCCGCGACGGGCCGTCCCACGCACGTGCCGCGTCCGGCCGCGGTCTCCCGGGACGTTTCCTCCAGGACGGTGCCGCCGTCGATGGTCGCCACCGGCAGGGATTCCGTTGCGCCGTAAGGACTGTGGGGCGTGCCGTGGGGCATCACCTCACGTAAACTCGCGAACAGGGAGGCCGGCACGGGCGCGCCAGCCATGAGGACGCGGCGGAGCGACGGCAGCGTTTCGTTCCGGGCGCGGCAGTGACGGCTGATTTTTCGCCAGAGCGTGGGGGAACCAAAGGAATTGGTGACGCCTTCTTGTTGGATGGCCTGGACGATTTTTGCGGGGTCAACCGTGCCCGGCCGCGCCGGATCGAGCTCCGGCACGATCGTGGTCATGCCCAGGGCGGGATTGAAGAGCGCGAAGATCGGCAGCATGGGCAGGTCGATCTCACCCGGCTGAATGCCATACGTGTCGCGCACGAGGCGCACCTGGGCGTCGAACATGCCGTGTTCATAACAAACACCCTTCGGTTCGCCGGTGGAACCGCTGGTGAAGAGGATGGCGGCGAGGTCCTGCGGGGCGGTGGTGGCGATTTCGCAACCGGGCAGGGTCGTCCCTTGCGATGACCCTGCGGAAGGAGTCAATCGCGAGGTCGGCGAGCCACTGGCCCAGACGCGGATTTCCACCGACTTGAACGCGGAGCGGAAGACGTGGCTGAGAACCTGCGCCACAGGAATCCCGAGGAGGACACGCGGCTGGGACCGCGCCACGCAGGCGAGGAAGGATTTCCGGCCCATGCCCGGATCGATGATGACCGGCACCGCCCCCAACTTGAAGAGGGCGAAGGCGGCCGCGATGAGAGGCAAGCCCTGGCGGACCATCACGAGGACGCGGTCACCGGGTTGCACGTTGCGCCGGCGAAGCAGGGCGACCCACGCATCAACTTCCGCGTCGAGCTCGCGAAAGGTCAGGGAAAGATAATCGATCCGGCCGTCCTTGCTGCGCCCGCGTGGAATCTTGATGGCCGGATGATCCGGCTGGCGCGCCGCCATCAAGGGAAGGTGGCGGGCGATGTTGGCCGATTCGGACATGGGGTGGGTTCCGGGTGGTGGGGGCTCAACTTTTGTCGAGCGCCGTCCCGCGGGAGCGGCCCACCCATTGAGATGCAATCAGGCCGGCCAGGCGGGGTCGGAGGAAAGGAGTTTTGCCTGCCAGGGGAGAAGCACGTTGGCGACGCCCGCCGGATCGCGGGCGAGGAGGGCCAGCTGCGAACGGGTGGCGATCAGGGTGGGGTCCAGTTTCAGGTCTGCCGCCAGCCGGTCGCGGACCGCTTTGATCCGATCCTGCCGCGCCAGCTCGTCGGGCGCCATGGGCACAAAATCACGCCGCCGTTCCCGGCGGGGCAGCGAGTGCGGATCCGTGTCGAACGCACGGCGGATGGCGTCGGCGAGCGACGGGGCGAGCCGGTCGTGACGCCGGCCGAGGTGAACCTGCATGAGCTCGCCCGGCGAGGCGCCCTCCTCCGCGGCGCGCGAGAGGCGCATGAGGAGTTCGTTGCCGGTGACCTTGAAGGGGGGCGTGTTGAGCTTCTCGGCCCAACTCTCGCGCCAATGCCAGAGGGCGTGCAACATCGCCAGCCCGCGGCCGCGGAGCTTCTCGGCGCCGCCAATGCGCCAGTCGTTCTCGTCGGCGGGGGCGAAGCCCTCGCGCGCGACTTCGATCTGCCAGCGGCATTTCTGCTCGAACCACTCCAGCCGGCCGAGGCGGACCAACTCGTCGCGGAGCCGGTCGCGCAGGGCGGGCAGATAATACACGTCGAGCGCGGCGTAATCGAGCATGTCGCGATCGAGCGGCCGTTGAGACCAGTTGGCCTTTTGGTGATCCTTGTCGAGTTTCACGCCGAAGTGCTGCTCGAGGAGGGCGGCGAGGCCGAAGCGCGGGATGCTGAGCAGCTGGGCGGCGAACATCGTATCGAAGAGGCTCAGCGGACGGAAATCACAGACCCCATGCAACAGGCGCAGGTCGTAGTCGCTGCCGTGCATGATCAGTGGCTTGGCGGCGAGGCGGGACCAGACCCCGTCGAGCGGCAGGTCGGCGAGGAGGTCGACCAGGTAGATCTCGCCACCCGCGAGGATCTGAAGGAGGCAGACCCGCGTCTTGTAGCGGAAAAGGTTGTCCGCCTCGGTATCGAGCGCGATCTCCGGGGATCGGTCGAGCGCCGCCAGGAGTGGCGGCAGTTGCGCGGGCTGGTTGATGAATTGGTAGTGGGGTTCTGAACTCACGGAATAAAATCAGGCTTCTTTGTCCCAAGCCGAAAGGAAGGCGTCAATCAGCAGTGGCAGATCGGTGCTATAGCCGCCCTCGAGGATGGCGGCCGTGGGCAACCCGGCCTGGCGAAGCCAGCGGCCCAGCTCGGCAAAATCGTCCATTTCGAGGGACATTTCGGTGATGGGGTCGTTGGCGTAGGCATCGAACCCCGCGGAGACGAGAACGAGGTCCGGCTGGAACGCCTGGACGGCGTCCCATGATCGAGCCAGTTCCGCCATGTGCTGTTCGCGGGGAGTGTGGGGAGCGACGGGGAAGTTCGCGATGTTGCCGGAGGAGGTCGTGCCCGTGCCGGGATAGCCGGGGTATTGGTGGACGGAGGCGAAGAAGGTCCCGGCCTGGTCCCGCAGGATGTCCTCGGTGCCGTTGCCGTGGTGGGCGTCGAAGTCCCACACGGCCACCTTCGAGCCCGTGGCGGCGGCGTCTGCGGCCGCGATGGCGATCGAGTTCAAGTAACAAAAACCCATCGCCTGGGTGCGGGTAGCGTGGTGACCGGGCGGCCGCATGAGCGAAAACGTCCTGGCCCCGCCTCGCGCGAGGGCGACGCTCTCGAGCGCCGCGCCGACCGCACGGCGCGCATGCTCGAGGATGCCGGGGAAATAGGGGGTGTCGGCGTCGAGGTCGGGACCGCGGCCGAGGCGTTGCCACAAGGCCGGTGAATGGACGCGCAAGATGGTTTCCCCGGCTGCCGGCGACGGCAGGCGCCACGCCCAATCCGGGTGGATATCTTGGATCCGGGCTGCGGCGCGGATCACCCGGGCCGGCTGCTCGGGGCGCATCGAGGAGCCGTAATCAGCGCATTGGGGGTCGTGGACGATGGTCATCAACTTTTGTCCGCCTACGGACGATGGGAACTCCGGCGAAAGAGAACTAAACGATGGTTTTCAGCAAGGCTGGATCATCGCCGAGCAGGGCGTCGACGCCCCATTCCGCCAGCCGCCGGGCCGTGGCTGGTTCGTTCACGGTCCAGCACCAGACGGAATAGCCCCGACGTTGAAAATGCTGGATCCAGGCGGCGGAGCGGATGGCGCGATGGTTGACGCTGATGCCCCCTGCCCCGCAGGCCGCGAGCCGGCGGACCAGCGCCGCGGGAGCATCCCGGCCCTCGGATATCAACATGCGCGGGATACCCGGGGCCAGGTCGCGCGACTCCATGACGAGGCGCGCGTTGAACGAGGCCAGGATAACCCACTCCCCGGCTCGCGCGGCCTGGATGGCCCTGATCACCGGCTCGACCGGCCCCACTTTCAATTCCAGCTGCACGACCGCCAGTCCGCGGGTGAGCCGCAGCACCTCGGTGAGGCGAGGCACCGGGTGACCGCCCTTCAACCGCACGGTGCGCAAGTCTGCCCATCTTTTCGCGGCGATCCCTCCCCGGACGCCGCTCAGCCTGTGCAGGGATGAGTCGTGAAACACCACCGGCACGCCGTCGCGGGTAAACCGAACATCGAGTTCGATGCCATCGGCTTCCAAGGCGAGGGCCCGGCGGAATGAAGCCAGCGTGTTTTCCGTTTGCTCGGCGGAGGCGCCGCGATGGGCGATGACTAGGGGAACGGGCACGAGAAACACAAGAAGCACGAAAGAGGAACACGCCAGCCCGGAAGCGGCCGAAACACCAGGACTGGCGCGGAGGGATGAGGTGGGAAGGGCTCTAGGTCCCGACCCTTCCGCCACGAGTGCAATCTGTCGGGGCCTAATACCGCTCCCACAAAGCCCGCCCACCCCTCACGTCCGTAGTTCGGAGCATAAATGTTTTTGTGCTTTTCGCGGTTTTCGTGGCCAATGGCTTTTCATGAAAGTCGTTGTGCTTTGCTCCGGAGGGATGGATTCCGTGGCCGCGCTCCATTGGGCGCGGGCGAATCATGATGTCCGGGCGGCACTGAGCTTCGACTACGGATCCAAGCACAACCACCGTGAGATCCCCTTCGCGGCGGAACACGCGCGCCAGCTGGGCGTGCCGCACCAGACCATCCGGCTGGATTTCATCGGCCAGCTCTTCGCGTCGGACCTGTTGCGCACGGGCGGCGACATTCCCGAAGGGCACTACGCGGCCGACAACATGAAACGGACCGTCGTGCCCTTCCGCAATGGGATCATGCTCGCCGCGGCGGCGGGGTTTGCCGAGAGCGCGGAGGCGGAGGGGCTGGTCATCGCGGCTCACACGGGCGACCACACGATCTATCCCGATTGTCGGGAGGATTTCATGGCGGCCATGGGCGAGGCGATGAAGCGCGGGACCTACGCCGGCATCGAGCTGTTGCGTCCGTTCATCGCGCTCACCAAGGGCCAGATCGCCGCCGAGGGCGCGAGGCTTGGCGTGGACTTTTCGCGAACCTGGTCATGTTACAAGGGCGGTGAAACCCACTGCGGCAAATGCGGCACGTGCGTGGAGCGGCGCGAGGCGTTCCAAGTGGCCGGGATCGTCGATCCAACGGAGTACGTGGCCGTGCCGCCCTTGCCGGAGGGTCCAGCCCGATGAGCCGCGAGCGATCAGCGGTCAGCGCTCATTTTCGGGCCCATGCACGTGGTGCCGTTTTCCGGCTGACAGCTGATTGCTGAACGCCGACCACTTCGAGCCATGCTGATCTCCGAGATATTTTATTCCCTCCAGGGCGAAGGCGAACTGGTGGGCGTGCCCTCGGTGTTCGTGCGCACGAGCGGGTGCAACCTGCGTTGCAACTGGTGTGACACGCCCTACGCCTCCTGGAAGCCCGAGGGGCGGCCGATGGAGGTGGAGGAAATCGTGGCCGAGGTGCGAAAGCATCCGACGAGGCACGTGGTTCTCACCGGCGGCGAGCCGATGGTGGCGCCGGGGATCCATGAACTCGCGTTTCAACTCCAGGAACGCGGCCATCACATCACGATCGAGACGGCGGCGACGATCCCGCCGCGCGGGATCGCGTGCGACCTCGCGTCGCTCAGCCCCAAGTTGAAGCACTCCGCGCCCGACGCGCGGCTGGATGACGCCTGGCGGAGGAAACACGAGGAACTGCGCTGGCAGCCCGCGGTGGTGGCGGCGTGGATGGCGTATCCAAACTACCAGCTGAAGTTTGTGGTCAGTTCGGAGGCCGACGTGGCCGAGCTCGAGGGCATGTTGCGGGAAACCGACGCAGTCATCCCGCCCAGCAAGATCCTGCTCATGCCCGAGGGTGTGACGGTCGAGGCACTGCGGGCCCGGACGGGCTGGCTGGGCGAGCTGTGCAAGGCCCGCGGCTACCGCTACGCACCGCGGCTGCACATCGAGCTCTACGGCAACCGGCGCGGGACATGAAGTCGTCACACGCGCCGGGGCCCCGCAGGAGGAGCTTGGGAGCCGCCCAGACATGAAAATTCGTCTCCGCGGGGTTTCGGCCGTCAAGCCACGCAAGCTTTCCGAGGAGCTGGCGGGATTGCGCGCCAGCGCGGGCGAGCGTGCGGTCACGCTGCGCGAGGTGATCCAAACGCTGGGCGGGCGGGCTTACCTGCTGCTGGTGCTCCTGCTTTCAATCCCGTTCATCACGCCGATCCCCCTGCCAGGGTTGTCCACGCCGTTCGGGCTGGCGATTGCCCTGATTGCCTTCCGTCTCTCGCTGGGCCAGCGGCCGTGGTTGTCGAAAAATCTCCAGCGCAAGGAACTGCCGGCGGGATTCATCGGAAAGGTGTTCGGCGTGTCGGAAAAACTGCTGCGTTTCCTGGAAAAACTCCTGCGGCCGCGGCTCACCTTTCTCACCGACACGCCGCTGCTCGTGCAGCTTCATGCCGTGGTGATCCTGATCGCCGCGCTCGCCCTGTTGCTGCCGCTGCCCATTCCCTTCAGCAACGCGTTCCCGGCTTGGACCATCCTGTTGCTCGCCGCGGGCCTGCTGGAGCGGGACGGGCTTTTCATCCTGACGGGTTACGCGGTCTTCGTCGGCGCGGTGTTCTTCTTCATCCTCCTCGGCGGAGCCGCGACGACGATGGTGCAGTCGCTGGTCGAGTGGGTGCGGAGTTGATGGCGGGACCGAGTAACTCGAGTACGGGCGGAGCTTGCCCGGTCCTCGGGATATCATCCGCGAGCGGGCAAGGACGGAGCGAGCCCGGCCCCCACCGGGAGGGCAAAATCAAACCTCGAGCACGATCTTGCCGAACTGCGCGCTGGCTTCCATGTGGCGGAAGGCCTCCTCGGCCCGGGCGAGCGGAATCACCCGGTCGACGATGGGCACGATCCGATGCTGCGAGACGAAGGCGGTCATCGCGGCAAAGTCCGCGGGCGAACCCATGGTCGTGCCCAGGAGCGTGATCTGGCGGAAAAAGCATTTCCTCAGGTCGAGCCCCGGCGGGTTGCCGGTCGTGGCGCCGAAGAACACGATGCGCCCGCCGGGTGCGCAGAGTTCAATCAGCTGGCTGAAGCCGGGACCGCCCGCGCTGTCGAGCACGACATCGAATGCGCCACCAGCGCTGCGGGCGAGGGCTGCGGCCCACTCCGCGTCGCGGTAGTTCACACCGCCGGCCGCGCCGAGCGTCTGCGCCCGCGCGAGCTTTTCCGGCGAGCTCGAAGTCACCCAGACCCGGGCGCCAGCGGCGACGGCATACTGCAGCGCAAAGAGCGCGGCGCCGCCGCCGATGCCGGTGATGAGGACCTTCTCGCCCGCCTGGAGTTGGGCCCGGGTGAACAAGGCGCGCCAGGCTGTGACGCCGGCGAGGGGCAGGGCCGCGGCCTGCTGCCAATCCAAGTGCGAGGGTTTGGGCGCGAGGTTGGCGACGGGAATGGCGATTCTTTCCGCGAACGTGCCGCTGTCGGGCAAACCCAGGATCCGGAAGCCCGGGCCCTGGGTGCGGGGGTTGTCGCCCCAGTCGAGCGCCGCGTTGATGATGACCTCGCGACCCACCCAAGATTGGTCGGCGGGAGCGCCAACGGCCTCGACGATGCCGGCGCCGTCCGAGCCCGGGATCAGCGGCAGCCGGATGTTGGCGTACTGGCCAAGCTGGATCCACAGGTCGCGATGGTTGAGCGCCGCGGCCTTGAGTCTCACCACAGCGTGGCCCGGTGTCGGGACGGAATCGGGGACGGACTGGAGGGCCACGGGGGTTTTAGTCCCGGTCAAGACGACGGCGTGCATGACCCGACGCTAAAGGGTCCCCGCTCCTTGGCAAATAATGCGCATAAGTTCGTGCCGGGCGGTATCCGCTTGAATCGGGTCGCAAGGGGATAAATTTTGATGCTCCACGCCATGAACCACACGATCCGGCACGAACTCATCCAGCAGATAGACGCGCAATTGTCCGAACTCGCGCCGCGGCGCCCGCGGCCGCCCGCGCCGGTGGATGGACGGATCCAGGCGTGGCTGGACCGGACGTTTGGCGCGATCGAGCCCGTGCCGCGCCTCCCCGCCCAGACCTTCGCGCTGGATCGCGCGGGCATGGCCCGTGAGTTGTCGCTGCCGCGCGATGGCGACGACCACCAATCGACCCTGCTCAAGAGCTACCGGCTGCGCAATGGCGTGCTGCACAACCCGGCCAGCGACCGTCGCACCACGCAGGGAGTCTTCCACATCGTCGAGGGCGGCCTGCCGGTGCCTGACGACAAGCTCGGCGTGCCCCCCGTGGCTTTTGTGCGGCTGCTGGGCCGCGCATTGCAGCCGCCCGCCGAACTCGCCCGCCTGCCTTACACGGCCGCGCAGGCCGACGGCACGACGTGCTTTGTCTCCCTGCTCCTGCGCCCGCTCGTGGTGCCCGCGGTGGCCGGTTTCTGCACCGAGAAACGGCTCGAGGTGCGGTTCTTCGTGCCCGGGGCGATGGTTTCCAACCTGGATTTCGTCGAGAGCATCTTTGGCAATGCCGGCGACCCGAGCCGGCCCGAGAATGACGCGGCCCTGAACCCGGCCGGCTGGACGGGCCACACCGGCTGCGTGATCCTCGCGCCGCACCTGACGCAGTGCCGGAAGAAGGACCTGGGACTGCCTCATTACGACCAGGCCAGCGAGCGCCAGCGGCGCGATGGCATGTGCTGGAAAAAGGAGGACGAGCGCTACAACAACGGCTCGGCCTTCAAGATCTGCGCGCGCGACGCCTCGGGCGTGGTGGTGACGCTGATCGCCGACAACTACTACGGTTACTGCAAGAAGGAGGTGAAGACCCAGATCAGCTACTCGGCCAACCTCTTCGGGCTGGCGGAGGAAGAGCACGCCGGCGGCGCGCTGGTTTATCCGTCTTACGACTTGGGCGAGGAGTTTTCCGGTAACCTGCACGTGCAGCAACGCGGGCATTCGTTTGCGGAGATGACGGAGCGCTATGGCAGCCTCATGGAGGTGAAGCCCGAGGGCTATGCGGTGGATCGGGAGTACCCGGACATCATTTATGTCCCCGAGGACGTGGCCTTCGACCTCAACGCGCAGTCGGTGACTTGGAAGCGCAACGGGGCGCCCCAACACCTGCCGCTGATGGCGGGCCGGACCTACGTCCGGCCATCCGGGTACAAGGTGCACATCGAGCAGCCGCCGGCCCAGGCCGCGTGGCACCTCGTCGGCACCGTGGCCGAGGGCACGCTTTGTCACAAACCGTGCACGGTGTCGGGCGGCGGAAAATCGGAAATTTCCAAGCCCATTTCCGACGCGATCCTGCCGGGCCCGGTGTTCGTGGCGGATTTCGAGCAGGACATGGACCGCGTGGCGGCGCTGATCAACCGCGACTATTCCACCCGTTTCCGCGCCGAGGCGAAGCGCCCGGCGGATGCGCGGCCCATCCTGAGCACCGAGCGATCGCTGGGCTCGGTGATCAAGCTCCTCACGCCGGCCGAACGGGAGTATTCCGACGAGTACAACACCTGGCTGCGGTCGATCCCGCAGTATCTCAAGGAAATCGTCTTCGTGGTGAAGCGGCACTACTCGCACACGTGGGGCGAGGACTGGCGCAAGCACTTCTCGGTGGACCTGATCAACGGCAATCCCGGCAACGAGTTGAAGTGCGACAACCGCAAGCTCACGGCGAGTTACCTGCGGATCGGCTACGATGCCGACGGGGCCTGGCGGGTCTTCGGCCTGCGCGAGGATTACCATCCGGCCTACAAGGTGCAGATGGAGGACGACATCACGGCGTCCGTCGTCGTCCCGGGCGCCTCGCCGGAGGAGCCCTCGCGGAAGTACGTGGAGAATTGCGAGCAGCGGCTGTTCCAGCGCCCCGACGAGGCGATCCACCGCGGCTATGACAAGTTGACGGAACTCGAGCTTTCCCAGCCCGGCAACTTCATCTCGAACTTCGAGCCGCTCGGCCAGCCGGACGCGCGCGCGCTGGTCGACGAGGCCATTGGCTTTTCCAAATACACGGCGCCCATGAAGCAGTTGGTGCGCGCCGCCGCCGCCGGCGAACCGGGTCCGTCGTGGTTTGTCTCATCCGCGCACCCGCGCATTGTCGACGGCAAGCCATCGAAGAATCCGCGTTACCTGCAGTTGCGTCCCGACATCGTGGACGCGCGCGGGGTGCACCTGTCGCGGATGGCCGCGCGCCTGCACCGCCGCCTCGCGGCCGACGCACCGGTGCTGACACCGGTCGACGCGTTCGTGCCGGGTCGGCGCAACAACCCGCCGGAGGAGAAGGCGAACATCCGGTCGCTCGCGGTGTACGGCCCGATCCATCACATGGAGCTGCCCGAGCTGTTCATGGAATACATCAGCTCCATGACCGGCAAATCACCTTCGACCACCGGTGCCGGGTCGGAAGGTGCGTTGACGAAGGGCCCGTTCAACTGCCTGCCGGCGATCATCGATCTCAATGCCGCGCTGGTCGCGCAGATCCTCGTCGCCCAACCCGCGTTCATCTCGGCGGCGGGCTACGTCGGCCCCAAGGCCCGCGTCGACCATGACGTGAGCCTGCTCGTGCCCGAGGTCTGGAGCCGCATGACCGCGGCCGAGCGGGACCCGAAGTTCCTCTACGACCATGGTTACCTGGAGCAATGCCAGGATTTCGAGCATGAGGGCCGATGGATCAAGGCCAGCCGGCTCGGGTATCGCATCACGGCGAAGTTCGCGCGGGTGTTCTTCGGCCGCGTTTTCACCCACCCCCACTCCATCTTCACCACCGAGATGTTGCGGCCCGAACTGCAGGACATGCCGACCTTTGCCGATGGCATGGATAACATCTGCGCCACGCACGAGCGGGTCGCCAAGAGCTATTTCGCCGACGGCACGATCGAGCTGGCGTGTCCCCCGCTGAAGGCGCTGCTGCACATCATGGCGCACGGCAATTACGAGGGCAAGGGGACCGACGCCCCCGAGATCCGCGCGCTGTTCACGCGCGAGGCGCTGCTCGCGAGCGACTGGTATGCCGCCCGGCTGAAGTCGAAGCAACAGGCCGACATCGCGCTGTGGACGCGGCATGTGCAAACCCTGGAAAAGTTCGCGGCCGACGCGGCCAACGCGCCGGTGGTGGCGAGCCTCGGTGTGACCAAGCGCCTCACGGCCGCCCGCGCGGAATTGGCGAAGGTTTCCGCCGCCGACTACCTGGCCTCCTTGCGCGGCACGCTGGGGCGCCAGCCGCTGTAGAGAGTCTGGATTGGAATGTAGGCTCGTAGCTTGCGACGACCTTGCGGGTTAGGTCGCCGCAAGCGGCGACCCTACATTTCATTTGCGCAGCTGCGCCTGGAGCTTCTTCACCTCGGGACTGATGGCGCCACAGGCGCCGGTGCTGCCGCAACCGGAGGATTTCTTCTTCCGGAACCACGAACGCAGCAGGAACGTCGCGGCGAGGGCGACGACGGCGAGGGCGATCAGGGTTTGGAGGGAGGAGGACATGCCAATAGAGCTTTAGACACAGTGTGCACAGAGGGGGCACAGAGGCCACCGAGGAATTGACCCAGGCTCAGTGTTCTCTGTGACCCATGGTTCTAGTACCCCAGCGCACGGCCGGTTTGGTAGAGGATGAGGCAGAGAAGCCAGGCGGTGCCGGTCAGGTAGAAGGTCTGGAAAAGCGGCCACTTCCAGGAGTTGGTCTCGCGTTTGACGACGGCGAGCGTGGCCATGCACTGCATGGCGAAGACATAGAAGACCATGAGCGTGAGGCACACGAGCGGCGTGAAGAGTGGCGCCCCGCCCGGCCAGTGGGCGGCGAGCAGCGCGTCGCGCAACGGCGTGGTGTCCTCATCCTCGGACTCCACGCCAAAGATGACGCCCATCGAGCTGACGAAAACCTCGCGGGCGGCGAAGGACGTGATGAGCCCGATGCCGACGCGCCAGTCGAAGCCAAGCGGCTTGATGACCGGTTCAAGGAGGTGCCCGGCGCGGCCGGCGAAGCTTTGGGCAATCTGCTCCGTGGCCGTGGCCGAGGGATCGGGGTGCTTCGGGTAGGTGGTGAGCGCCCAGAGCACGATCGAGATGGCGAGGATGATGGTGCCGGCGTTCTTGAGGAAGAGCCAGCCGCGCTCGACCATGTGGCGGAGGATCTCCTTGAGCCGCGGCGGCTGGTATGCGGGCAGTTCCATGATCATGTGATCGGAACCCCCCTTGAACAGGGTGCGCTTGAACAGCCACGCGAACGCGAAGGCGCCGAGCGTGCCCAGGGCGTACATGAGGAGCATGAGTCCCGCCTTGGTCGTGGCGGGCACGGCTTCGGCCGGCAAGAGCGTGGCAATCATCAGCAGATACACCGGCAGGCGGGCCGAGCAGCTCATGAGCGGCGTAACGAGGATGGTCACCAGGCGGTCGCGCGTGTTCTCGATGGTGCGCGTCGCCATGATGGCCGGGATGGCGCAGGCATAGCCGCCGAGCAGCGGAATGAACGAGCGGCCATTGAGGCCCACCCGGCTCATGGGCCGGTCCATGATGAAGGCGGCGCGCGCCATGTAGCCGGTGCTCTCGAGGAGACCGACGAAGAAGAACAGGATCAGGATCTGCGGGAGGAAAATAATGATGCCCCCCACCCCGCCAATGATGCCATCCGTGACAAGATCGCGCAGGTCGCCCGGGGCCATCGTGCCCTTCACCCAGTCGGCGAAGGCGGCGACATTGCCGTCGATGAAATCCATCGGCGCCTCGGCGAGTGAGAAGATGGAATAGAAGAGAGCGGCCATGATCAGCGCGAACACGCCCCAGCCCCAGACGGAGTGGCAAAGCACGGCATCGATGCGGTCCGACCGCGACGGGCCCGCGGCGCCGCGATGTACCACGACGTTCCGGCACAGGCGGCCGATGGCATCGTAACGCGTGCGGATCAGCGCGCCCGACCAATCGGCGCCTTCCGCGGCCCAGCGCCGGCGCCATTGGTCGAGGATTTCCCGGGTGCGCTCGCTGAGCGGCGTCGACCCGGCGACGCGCACGGTGTCGAAATCCGTGAGCAGCAACAGCGCCTCGGCCCGGGCGACCAGGGGTGGGCGAAGATCGTTGTCGGTGAGCGAAGCCTGGAGTTCGGCCACGGCCGGGGCGACGGGCGGCGGAACATCCCAGCGGTGGCGGGCGAGTGGGAGTTCGACGCGACTCATGGCGACCTTGAGCTCGACGATGCCGCGGCCGTGCACGGCCTCGCAGGGAATGACGGGAATGCCCAGTTCGCCCTCGAGCTCGGCGGGATCGACCTTGAGGCCGGCGGCGGCGGCCATGTCCATCATGTTGAGCGCGACGATGACAGGGCGTCCGAGGTCGAGGATCTGGTGGACGAGGTAAAGGTTCCGCTCGAGGTTCGAGGCATCGACGACGCAGATGATGCGATCAGGCTGCGGGGTATCGGCACGGCGGCCAAGAAGGACGTCGCGCAAGACGGCCTCGTCCGGCGAACGCGCCGCGAGGGAATAGGCGCCCGGCAAATCGATGATCTGGATGGGGCGGCCGTGCTGGGACCAGGTGGTGCCGATTTTCTTTTCGACCGTGACGCCCGGGTAGTTGCCGACTTTTTGACGAAGGCCAGTGAGCGTGTTGAACAGGGTGGTCTTCCCGCAATTCGGGTTGCCGACGATGGCGTAGATGGGCGTGCGATCGGGAGCCGACGCGGGCCGCCGGCGCGGAGGCGGCGTGATGTGGGAAGGAAGCTTCAATGGAAGGACCGAAGGGCTGAAAAGCTGAAGGGCTGATTGGGGCGCGTCATTCCAAGGGAGTATAAGATCGGATGGGACGGTGTGGTGGTGTTCGCGGATCCTTCACTTCGCTCAGGACGACGAAAGTGCAGTTGGGGCTTCAGCTTTTCAGCCCTTCAGTCCTTCAGCCTTTTTCCTCACCTGGCGTTGGCGGGGAGCGGCTCGACGAGGATGCTCATGGCCGCGCGGTGATTGAGGGCGATGCGCGTGCCGTTCACGAGGCAGAGGCTGGTGCTGTCGCCGGAGATCTTGGTGACGAGGGCCGCCTCGCCGAATCCCATTTCACGAACGCGCTGGCGGAAACTCTCGTCGCCAGCCAATTCGCACACGCGCGCGGTGGCACCGGGGGTGAGCTGACAGAGAGGCGAGAGGTTGCGAAGGGACGTGGACACGGGAAGGCATTAGATGGCTACTTGAGACTGAGTTTCAAGCGCGGAAGGCGAGTATTCGCGGGGCTTTAGGGTGCGCTCAGTGAAACTGTCGGGGCGACGAGGCGATCGGGCGTGGTCCGGTGGCGAAGGGGCGGCGCTTGGTGCATGCGCTGCCAAGGGATGGCAAGCGCAGCGAGTCTGCGTCCCACGATCGATCAGGCCACGAGCAGCGACTACTGCGCACACGGCAGGAATGGAGGAAATTCCGGGCCGCGTCGAAATTCGAGCGGCGAGCCCGGGCGATGGCCGACAAAAAAGCGCGACCGGGGTCGCGCTCGATGGGGGAACTCCGGGCGTCTAGCGCTTGCGGCGTTTGACGGCCAGCTGGACGCCGGAGTAGCGAACCATGCTTTGCAGCTGTTCGTACTGCTGGGGATCCATGTCCTTGGCTTCCCGGAGCTGCTCCTCGGCGCGCTTGAGGGCGGCTTCGACGGCGTTCTCGTCGATCTTTTCCTCGTTGATCGCGTTTTCCGCGAGGACGCGGACGCGGTCACCGTCGATCTGGGCGAAGCCGCCGCTGACGACAAGGAGCTCGGTGGTCGCGCCCTTGGTGACGCGGAGCTCGCCGTCCTCCACCTGAGTGAGCAGCGGGATGTGGCCCGGGAGGACGCCGATCTCGCCCTCGACCGTCGGGATGACGACGCTATCGATCGTGTCCGAGTAGACCTTGGCTTCGGGAGTTACGATTTCGAGAGTGAGAGGCATGGTGTGGAAGTAGCGGGTAGCGGGTAGTGAGCAGCGAGTAGGTGGGAGACGGATCTGCGGTATGCTTGCCAGTCGCTACCACTCGCTACTGCTGGGTTACTTCTTCCCGGCGGCGGCGATGACCTCGTCGATGCCGCCCTTCATGTAGAAGTCGGTCTCGCCGATGTGGTCGAGTTCGCCGTCGAGCAGCATCTTGAAGCCGCGGACGGTTTCCTTGACCGGGACGTACTTGCCCGGGGTGCCGGTGAACACCTCGGCGACCGCGAACGGCTGCGAGAGGAGGCGCTGGATCTTGCGGGCACGGTAAACGGTGAGCTTGTCCTCGGGGGAGAGCTCATCGAGACCGAGAATCGCGATGATGTCCTGGAGATCCTTGTAGCGCTGGAGGACGCGCTGCACTTCGCGGGCGACCTTGTAGTGTTCCTCGCCGACGATGTCGGGCTGGAGGGCCTTGGACACGGAGGCGAGCGGGTCGACGGCGGGATAGATGCCGAGCTCGGCGATGGAGCGCTCCAACACGATGGTGGAGTCCAAGTGCGCGAAGGTGTTGGCGGGGGCCGGGTCGGTCAAATCGTCGGCCGGCACGTACACGGCCTGCACGGAGGTGATGGAACCCTTCTTCGTCGAGGTGATGCGCTCCTGGAGGAGGCCCATCTCGTTGGAGAGCGTCGGCTGGTAACCCACCGCGGACGGCGAGCGGCCGAGGAGGGCGGACACCTCGGAACCGGCCTGGGAGAAACGGAAGATGTTATCGATGAAGAGGAGCACGTCCTGGTTCTTCTCGTCGCGGAAGTACTCGGTCATCGCGAGCGCGGAGAGGGCGACGCGCATACGGGCGCCCGGGGGCTCGTTCATCTGGCCGTACACGAGCGCGACCTTGGACTTGCTGAGGTCCTGCTGGTTGATGACGCCGGCCTCGGACATCTCGTGGTAGAGATCGTTGCCCTCGCGGGAACGCTCGCCGACGCCCGCGAACACGGAGTAACCGCCGTGCGCCTTCGCGATGTTGTTGATGAGTTCGAGAATGACGACGGTCTTGCCGACGCCGGCGCCGCCGAATGCGCCCGCCTTGCCGCCCTTGATGAACGGGCAGATCAGGTCGATGACCTTGATGCCCGTCTCGAGGATCTGGGCCTTGGTGTCCTGCTCGGCGAGGGCCGGGGCGGGACGGTGGATCGGGTAGCGCTTGGTGTGCGGGACCGGGCCCTTGCCGTCGACGGGCGTGCCGGTGACGTCGAAGATGCGGCCGAGGATGCCCTCGCCGACGGGGACGGAAATGGGGGCACCGGTGTCAACCACGGGCATGCCGCGCACGAGCCCCTCGGTGGAGGACATGGCGATCGCGCGCACGAGGCCTTCGCCGAGGTGCTGCTGGATCTCGAGGGTCAGCGACTCCTTCTTGCCGGCGACGGTGTAGTCGACGGTGATCGCCTGATAAATGGGCGGGACGGAATTCTCGGCGAACTGCACGTCGACGACGGCGCCGATGACTTGGACGATTTTGCCAGTATTGCTCATGACGGATGGGGCGGTGGTGGAAGAAGTCGCCTGCAAGCAGGCTCCTACAAGTTGGTTGAAAGGGATTAGTTGGAGGAGAACGACGCGGCGGCGATCTCGAGGATTTCCTGCGTGATGCCGGCCTGGCGGGCCTTGTTGTATTCGAGGGTGAGGTCGCCGATCAGCTTCGTGGCGTTGTCCTTGGCGGTCTTCATGGCGACCATGCGCGACGAGTGCTCGGAGGCCTTGGCGTCGAGGATGTGCTGGTAGATCTCGCGGTTGACGTAGAGCGGGAGGAGGGCCTCGAGCACGCTGTTGGCATCGGGCTCGAAGAGGATCTCGCGGTCGTCGGCCTTGGCGGACGTGCCGGCGTCGGAGCGCAGGTCGGCGACGACGGCCGCCAGGCTCTGCAGGGGCAGGAGCGGGAGGTTGGTCGGCGTCTGGACGAGCGTGTTGCGGAAGTGCGGGTAGATGAGCTCGACGGTGTCGACGTTACCCTCGAGGTATTGCTTCACCATGAACTCGGCGACGACCTTGACGTCGGAGAACGGGACGCGGTCGCTGACGGTGAAGTCGGCGAGGAGGTCACGCTTCGTCCGGGCGAGGAACTGCGCACCCTTGCGGCCGATGACGGCGAACTTGGCGGGGCCCTTGACCGTGTCGACGACGAGCTTGAAGAGGTTGGCGTTCAGCGGACCGGCGAGGCCCTTGTCGGTCGTGACCAGGATGATGCCGCGCGTCCTCACCTCGCGGCGGGCGAGGAACGGATGGGTGCTCTCCTCGACGCGGCCGGCGACGGCGGCGAGCATCTCGGCCATGAGGCCGGCGTAGGCGCGGCCCGCAAGGGCGGCCTGCTGGGCCTTCTTCATCTTCGACGCGGCCACGAGCTCCATCGCCTTGGTGATCTGGCGGGTGTTCTTGACCGACTTGATGCGTCGGCGGATGTCGCGGAGGGAAGCCATGATTAGGGACTAGGGTCCAGGGTCTGGGATCTTGGGTCCGGAACTTACTTGGCGGCGAAGCCACTCTTCCACTCGTCGGCGGCGGACTTGAGGGCGGCCTCGATCGGGTCGGTGAGCTTGGCCTCGGTGCGGATCTGCGTCAGCAGGTCGGCCTTGCGGCTGGTGAGGTAGTCCTTGAGGGAGTTCGCGGCGGCGACGATCTGCTTCACGTCGATGGAGTCGAAGTAGCCCTTTTGGAGAACCCAGAGAACGGAGGCCTGGACCTCGATCGCGAGCGGGTTGAGCTGCGGCTGCTTGAAGAGTTCGACGATGCGCGCGCCGCGGTCGAGGGTGGCCTTGGTCTTGGCGTCGAGGTCGGAGCCGAACTGGGCGAAGGCTGCGAGTTCGCGGAACTGGGCGAGCTCGCCCTTGAGTTTGCCGCCGACCTGCTTGGTGACCTTGATCTGGGCGGACGAGCCGACGCGCGAGACGGAGAGACCGACGGACACGGCGGGGCGGATGCCCTGGTTGAAGAGATCGGTCTCGAGGAAGATCTGGCCATCGGTGATGGAGATCACGTTCGTCGGGATGTAGGCGGACACGTCGCCGGCCTGCGTCTCGATGACGGGCAGCGCGGTGAGCGAGCCCTTGCCGTCGAGGCGGGCGGAGCGCTCGAGGAGGCGGGAGTGGAGATAAAACACGTCGCCCGGATACGCCTCGCGGCCGGAGGGGCGCTTCAGGATGAGCGAGATCTGGCGGTAGGCGACGGCGTGCTTGGAGAGATCGTCATAGACGATCAGCGCATCCATGCCGTTTTCCATGAACCATTCGCCGAGGGCGGCGCCGGAGAACGGGGCGAGGTATTGGTTGGCCGGGTTGTCGGCGGCGGGGGCGGCGACGATGATCGTGTACTGCAGCGCGTCGGCGGCCTCGAGGGCGGCGATGGTGCGGACGATGTTGGACTGCTTCTGGCCGATGCCGACGTAGATGGAGTAGACCGGGCGGAAGGACTTGTCGCCGGAAGCGAGGCCGACCTTGTTGATGCGGGCCTGGTTGATGATCGTGTCGATGCAGATCGTGGTCTTGCCGGTGCCGCGATCGCCGATGATCAGTTCGCGCTGGCCGCGGCCGATCGGGATCATGGAGTCGATGGCCATGATACCGGTGAAGAGGGGCTGGGAGACGGATTTGCGGACGATGATGCCGGGGGCGATCTTCTCGACCGGGTAGGATTCGGTGGCGGCGATCGGGCCCTTGCCGTCGACCGGGCGGCCGAGCGCGTCGACGACGCGGCCGAGGAGGGCCTTGCCGACGGGGATGGAGAGGAGCTTGCCGGTGGTGGAGACCTCGTCGCCCTGCTTCAGGGCGGAAACGTCACCGAGGACGACGCAGCCGACTTCGTCCTCTTCGAGATTGAGCGCGATGCCGATGACCCCGCCGGGGAACTGCACCATCTCGTTGTACATGACGTCGGAGAGGCCCTCGATCTTGGCCACGCCGTCGGCGATGGTGCGGATGACGCCGGTGTTCTTGCGAACCGCCTTGGTGGAAAGCTTGGCGATCTGTTGTTCGATTTGTTCGATGACGTTGCTCATGGTGACGCTTCGCGCGGTGGAAGTTTAAAGTTTAAGATTAAGGGACCGGCGGGGTTAGACGGAGAGTTTGGCGAGCTGGCCGGCGACGGAGGACTCGTAGACATCGGAGCCCACGCGGACGCGGAGGCCGGCGAGGAGCTTCGGGTTGGCCTTGGCCGTGGCGGTGACGGGCCGCGCGTAGCGCTTCGTCATGGCGGCCTCGATCTGTTTCAGCGTGGCGTCGGAGACCGGACCGGCGTGCTCGACCTCGGCGCGCGACTTGGCGAGCTCGGTGGCGATGCGATGGTGGTAGGCCTTGAGGAGCGCGACGGGTTGGCGGGGCGAGGTTTTCTCGATCCAGCCGAGGACGCCGGCGACCTGCTCGGGCGAGACGACGCCGTTGACGACACTCAGCTTGAAGAGCTGTTTGGCGAGGAGCTTGGTTTGTTTGTCGGCGGCCATGAGGAGAGCTAAGGGCGAGGGGCTAAGCGCAAAGGGGGCTTAGAGGGCGGAGAGTTCCTTGGTCGCGGCCTCGTTGTAGGCGGCGCGGTCGGAATCGGAGAGCTTCTTCGCGAGGACCTGCTCGGTGGTCTTGACGACGAGGCGGGCGATTTCGCCGCGGGCCTGGTCGAGCATCTTCTTGTGCTCGAGCTCGATTGACTGCTGGGCCTTGGCGAGCAGGTCGGCGGCGCGCGCGATGGCGTCGGCCTGTTGCTTGTCGCCGAATTCCTTGGCGGCCTTGCGGGCCTCCTCGATGGCCTTGTTGGCCTCGACCTGGGCGGCCTTGATGAGGGCGGCGCTTTCCTGCTGGGCGGCGGCGAGGCGGGCCTGGGTTTCCTCGGCGTGGCGGAGACCGTCGGCGATCTTCTTGTTGCGCTCCTCCATCGTGGCCGTCGTCGGCTTGATGGCGAACTTGTAGAGGACACCGAAGAGGATCAGGAAGCTGATGACCTGAACAACGATGTATTTCCACTCGAGGCCAAACTTGGCGGCGAAACCGGCGTCGTGGGCGGCCTCGGTAGCAGCGATGAGGAGGGGGAACATGGCGGGAGAGAGAAATGGGGGGGCGGGCGTTCAGCCCGCGCGCCGCCGGGTTAGTGTGGG
>JAEZDN010000140.1 GCA_023433275.1 Verrucomicrobiota bacterium | reverse complement strand
GATCCTTCGCTGCGCTCAGGATGACGAACGGGGTTTTCGAGGAAATCCTAATTCATAGATCGTAAATCATAAATTTCCGCCGTGTCCGCTCCCGTCATCTGCTTTGGCCAGCAACCCTGCGGTTTCTTCCCGCGACGCTTCCTCTACGCCAAGTTCGTGACCGCCCGCCGCCTGCAGTCGGAAATCGGCGGCGAAATCGTCTTTTTCTATCACGACAGCGACCACGACCCGCGCGAAACCCAGACCATCCTTCGTCACCGCAAGACCGACGCGCCCGCGACCCTCAACTTCACCTTCGCCAACAAGATCCAGCGCAAGTGGTCGCCGCTCGCCGCCAAGCGCATCCCGGCGGACTGGCCCGCGCACACCGCCCGACAACTCGGCGCCTACGTGACTCCGGAATCCGCAGCCATCTTCAAACGCACCCAGGCCGCCACCGTCGCCGATTTCTGCCTCGAGATGTACCGCGGCCTCGGTCTGCTCGAAGGCATCCGCGTCGTGCGCTCCGCCGACCCCGCCGTCCGCCGCGCTGCCTGCGCCATCACCGACTGCTTCGTCGACGTGCCCCACGAGGGAGAAACCGTCCGCGCCCGCCGCATGCCCGATGGCACGCTCTGCCTCCACGAGGGCGGCGACTGCTACATCCACCTTCCGCCCACCGAATTCACGAAGGAACAAGTCAGTCCCACCCGGGACACACGGTTGCGCTGGATGCAATCCGTCCTTCACTGCACGCACTACATCGCCGGCGCCGGGGAACAGGCCTACCTGAACCAGGCCGACGCCCCCGAGATCACCTTCCTCCCCCGCGACCCCATCGACCGCTCCGACGAAGCCTGGACCGAACCCAGCCCGAGGTGACGCCCTGAAACCACGAATGGACACGAATCCACACGAATCAGAAGGCACCACTGGCATCGTCATCCAGCGCGTTCGCCAAACCTCGGCGACAACGGAAGCCTTCTCCGCTGGGGCAATAGCTCAAACTCTCACCACCGTCATCCTGCGCCTTGCGAATGATCCAAGGCGTGGGGCGGACTTTCGCCTCGGGCTTGAATCCTTCGCTGCACTCAGGATGGCGGTAGCGACCGGCCTGAGGTTTGCTTCCCCCATTCGCGTCCCTTCGTGTCCATTCGTGGTTAAATCCCCCTCCGTCTTCGCCTCCGCCCTCCATGCCTGACCGCCCGCTCCGCATCGGCATCACGTGCCATCCCTCGATCGGCGGGAGCGGCATCCTCGCGTCCGAACTCGGCGAGGAACTCGCCCAGCGCGGACACGAGATTCATTTCATCAGCCATGCCGCGCCCTTCCGGATGCCCCGCGATCGCGAGCGCGTGCATTTCCATCCCGTCCGGGTCAACGATTACGACCTCTTCAAATATCCCGATTACACCCTGCCGCTCTCGGTGAAGATGGCGGAGGTCGCCGCCGCCCATGACCTCGACATCCTGCACGTGCACTACGCCGTGCCCCACGCGACGGCCGCGATGCTCGCCATGTCCATGCTCCCCGCGGGCCGCCGGCCCCGGGTGATTGTCACCCTGCACGGCACCGATGTCATGCTCCTCGGGAGCGATGCCGGCTATGGTCCCGCGATCCGCCACGCGCTCGAGGCCGCCGATGGCGTGACCACCGTGTCGCAATTCCTGCAGGGCGAGGTCCGCACCCACCTCGGCTTTACCGGTCCCGTTGAGGTCATCCCCAACTTCTTCGCGCCCCAGCCTCCGACCCGCACGCGTGATGCCGTCCGCGCCGAGCTCGGTCTCGCTGCCGGCGAGGCCATGCTCCTGCACGCCTCCAATCTCCGTCCCGTCAAGCGCATCGACCTGTTGCTCCAAACCGTGGCGCAGATCCGCCCGCGCGAATCGTTCAAGCTCGTGGTGCTCGCGGGCGGCGACTTCACCCCGTTCCAAACCGAGGCCGCGCGCCTCGGCGTCGGCGACCGCATCGTCATTCGTGAAAACGTCACCGCGATCGAGGACTACCTGAACGCCGCCGACGCCGCGCTCTTCACCTCCGAGCTCGAGAGCTTCTGCCTCGGCATCCTCGAGGCCATGACCTTCGATTGTCCCACCGCCGCCTTCGCGGTCGGCGGCATTCCCGAAGTCATCGAATCCGGCCGTCACGGCCTGCTCGTGCCGTTCGGCGATACCACCGCTCTGGCCCGCGCGACCGAAACCCTCATCAGTGACCCCACCCGCCGCGCCGCCCTCGGCGCCGCTGGCCGCGCCCGCGCGCACGCCCTCTTCTCCGCCGACCGCATCGTCGGCCGCTACGTCGACTACTACCGCACAATCCGCGGATAAGCCCCCGTCCCCCCGTAGGGGCGCAGTCTTGCTGCGCCCTTAGCCCCCTCGTAGGGACCGAGCAAGCTCGGCCCCTACCACGATACGCAAGCGCCGCCGTCCTCTGGAGCCGGGGCGCCCTCGCCCCGGAGGGATATCAATTACGGCAACCCTACTCCTCCACCTTCACCAACCTCACGCCATAAACCGACGGCGTGCGTGATTTGTCCCGCGACGCGAATTTCACCGTGATGGTCCCGGCCCGCGCCACGTCCGCCGGCACCGGGTAGGCGACCTCCACCAGCCGGTCGCGTTTCTCGCCCTTCATCTCAACCGACGCCACGAGCCGGTCGTTGAGAAACAGGTCGAGCGCACGATCCCGTTCTCCTCCATCATAGCTCACGATGAGTTCCAAGGCCGCGCCACCCGCCGCCCGGGCGTTCAACTGGTAGGAAAACCAGCCACCCTGCGCCTCGCGCGATCGCCGGCCGAGCGCCGCCGAGGTGCGCGTGGCCTGACCCGCGAAACCATGCTCCACCTCCGACTGCTGCTCACCGGGCGCCACGTGATCGAGCGTGCGCGCCTCGAGCGCCAGCCGCGCGCGTTCCGTCGCTTCCAGCGCGGCGACCACTTCCGGATACTTCTCCGCCGGCACCGTCCGCCAATAAAGCATGTAACGAGCGTCATGCAGCCGAAAGAATGGCATGAGTTCCAAATTCTTGAACTGCTCCGGCTGAATCAGGCCCGATGCGGTGAAAGTCAGCGGACGCCCCGCTATGGGCTGAATCCCGCCCGCGATGCCCGCGGCATCGCCCACCAGCATCGGCGCTTGGTCGAGCGGCAGATACGGACCCGGCGCAATGTGCGCCATGCGTCCGTCACCGGCGATGAGCCCATCGAGTTGCTCGGTGCCGGTCTTGGCCGCCAACACGATCGGGCCGTGGAGCACCGCGGCATAATCCGATCCGTCCGGCAGGCGCTCGATCGTGGTGCGCATGGGCAGCGCCACATCGACCCGGTCGCCCTCGTGCCACTCGCGCTCGATCTCGATATAGGACGAAGCGGAGGTCAGCACGGCCTGCGGCACGCCGTTGATCGCAACCTCGGGTCGGTCGCACCAGCCCGGGTGACGGATCTTCAGTTTTAGCTTCTGCGGCCGCGCGGTGCTGATGACCAGGCTCGTCCGGGCCTCATCGGGGAAGGCTGTTTCCTGACGCACCCGCATGCCCCGCTCGCTCCAGTCCAGTTCCGAGGCGGCGAACAAGTTCACATAAAGCGCATCATCCGTCCCCGCCCGCGCATAGATGAACGCGCCGTACTTGCCGTGGTTCTCCATCCCCGTGCCCACGCAGCACCAGAAACACACCTCAGGCTGCGAATAGACCCGGTAATGCCTCGGTCGGGCGGGCGTGAAATAAACGTACCCCCCGTGCTCCGGGTGCTGGGAGGCGAGGATGTGATTGTAGAGCGCCCGTTCATAGAAGTCGGCGTATCGCGCGGCCGGTTCATGGCGGAACAACGCCTCCGTCAGCCGCAGCATGTTGTAGGTGTTGCACGTTTCCGGTCCCTCCCGCGACTCCAACATCGCCGAGAAGTTGCCGACGGGATTGAAATGCTCGCGCTCGCTGTTTCCCCCAAATGCCAGGCTCCGTGGTCCGCTCACGGTGTTCCAAAAATAACGCGCGGCATCCCGCCACGAGGCGTCGCCTCCGAGTTCCGCGATCCGCGCGAACCCAATGACCTTCGGAATCTGCGTGTTGGCGTGGAGCCCCGTCAGCCGGTCCTCATGCTTGAGCAGCGGATCGAGGATGGCGCGATGGGAAAACCGTTGCGCGAGGCGCAGGTACTTTGCCTCGCCGGTCAACGCATGGACATCGGCCAGCACTTCGTTCATGCCCCCGTGCTCGGTGCCGAGCATGCCCTGCATTTGCGCGTCCGTCAGCGGCGCTAGCAGCGCGTCA
Source organism: Verrucomicrobiota bacterium (assembly GCA_023433275.1). Classification (GTDB taxonomy): domain Bacteria; phylum Verrucomicrobiota; class Verrucomicrobiia; order Opitutales; family Opitutaceae; genus Lacunisphaera. The sequence continues at coordinate 42,288 of JAEZDN010000140.1, read as the reverse complement.
CACCAGTCAGCCAGGCGGATCAGCACGTCGCGCGCTTGCGCGTTGCCGGCCAGCACCCAGGCGTCGCGCAACCCGGCGAAAAGCTTGTGCTCGTTGTACCAGGGCACCCAGGCACCGTTCAGGCTGAAGTTCTGGAAATTAATGCGGCCGGCCGCGATGTCGTTCCACAGCGTGCGCCCGCGCGGGATGCCGCCCACATAACCGTCGCCGCCCGCCGCCTGGCATTCCGCCAGCGCCGCCACCATCGCGTCGAGCCGGCGTTTGCACTCCGCATCCCCCGCGGTCGCCCATTCCTGTGCCAGCGCCGTGAGATAGTGACCCGCCGTGTGGCCATTGAGCCCGCTGCTCTCCCAGTTCGGATATTTCGGCTGCGGCGACGGCAGTCCCGCCTCGATCCGAAACGGCGCCAGCAAGCGGTCGATGTCGTGCTCGAGCAGGTAGGCGCGATTCAGTTCCGCCGCATGCTTGAACGGTCCGTCCAGCAATCGGACGCGGCTGAGCGGAAAACTTTCCACGGAACGCTCGATCGGAACGTCGGCCGCAAAGGCGGCGACCGCCGCCAGCGAGAAAAGACCAAGGCCAAGGGAAAGACGGGGAGTGCTCATGGGGTGGCTGAGTCCCCTGATGTAGCTTTCCCCGCTGCGGCAGCGCAAGGACCGCGCGGCCTGTTTCCACAGGACCGTCACACCATGCCCCACCGGGCAAATCCCAACAATCTCCACCCAACACCTTGTGGGCCGGGTGCACCCACCCGGCAGCTTCCGAAGCGCAGATCCGCCGCGACCCTCTCGCCCCAGCCGTATGATCCGTCCTGAAGTTTCGAACCCTCGCAACCCACTCACAAAACTCTCAGGTTTCACACCTTCAGACGTTCACCCCCCGTCCCGGTGCCACGCTTGCATTCAGCAGGATCTATGGCACGGTGTCCCTCCCGCGGTCGACGCGATCGCCGGAAAAGTTCTTTGACGGTGTACTCAGCTCGGTCGCTTACCGCTTATCCCTTAAAGCTTATTTCCTTTTCGGGGGTGTTCCGGATTCGACCCTTGGTTGGAGTGCGCAGCTGCCTATCGAGAGCCGAAGGTCTCTCGTAAATCCCCCTTCGAAAAAAACAAACGGCAACAACGAAGAAATGCTAATGGCCGCCTAAGTGCGGTCACGTTTCCACTCTGACTCCTGCTAGGGGCTGGAAACGTCGACAGCAGGAATAGCGAAGAGGGCCGTCATGACCTCCTCGCCGTATCTTCAACCATGGCTGGCCAAAGGGGAAGCGCGCGTCCACGCGTCCCCCGCGGCGAGATCCAAACCGACGCTATGTAGGTAGATGCTGCGTGCAAAGGCCCGGGGCACAGGGGTTCAACTCCCCTCACCTCCACCATTTGAAAAAGCCCGCGCCTTTCCGCGCGGGCTTTTTTTGTGGACGCACGGCGCTCGCCCTGTCCCGGAGCTTGCGGAACCCAATCCTGATGGGTGACACTAACTCACCTCCTTCCCACCCATGATTCCTTCGAAATCCGCCCCCTTGGCCTGGCTCCGCGCGTGCCTGTTGTGCCTCGTCTTCATCGCCCCGGCCTTGACCGCGCCGGCCCAGGACGCCGCCGCACCCGCAACCAGCGCGGAAACCATCGTCTCCCCGACTCCCTTGCACCTCGTCGCGGAAGGCGCGGGCGTGCATGGCCAGCTGGTCGTCGCCCCGGAAATCATCAGCGCCGACACCACCGGCGATCTCATCTACACCATCACCAGCATTCCCACCCACGGCCGCGTCGGCCTGGCCGGCGGCGAGGCCGAGGATTTCTACCAGAACCACTCCGGCCGCTCCGGCTACTTCGCCTACCAGCCGCGCGAGGACTTCGCCGGCGAGGATTCGTTCACCTACACCGTGCGCAACGAGACCTCCGGCCTCGTTTTCCAAAATCGCGTCGTGATCGAGGTCAAACCCGCCGCCCCCCTCGAGCTCGAGAAATTCGTCATCACCGGCGCCCGCGAACGCGCCCTCGCCGACCAGGCCGTGGCCCTCAACACGCGCCCCAACATCTCCGTCACGCACAAGGTCCCCAGTCATGAGGATTTCATGAAGGCCGAGGATCGCTCGGCCCTCGTCGATCCCAAGGTCGCCTTCGCGCTCGACGACGAAACGAAACCCCAGCACGGCACCGCCAAAATCGACCGCGCCACCGGCGAGCTCACCTACGCCCCCAACCCCGGGTTCATCGGCCAGGACCGTTTCAATTACTACACCTTTGACGAGAACAACCCAGAGCTCGGCATCGAGAACGTCGTCATCGTCAGCGTCGAACCCATCCGCGAGCACAAGCACGTCACCGCCGACCGCTCGCGCAGCCGCGAGGTCGACCTCGTGTTCGTCATCAACAACTCGCCGTCCATGGCCCCGCACCAGGGCCGCATCGCCGACAACCTGCGCCGTTTCCGCCAGCTCTTCGACGAGCGCCAGCTCGACTACCGCATCGGCGTGCTCACCACCGATTTCATGAACGCGAACAACCGCCGCCGCGGCGCGCTCCCGTACTACAAGGAAGTCCGTTCCATCCAACTCGACGCCCAGGGCAACCCCGTCCTCGACCGCAAACAGCGGCCGAAGGAGTACAAGAAGAAGGTCGCGAGCAACGGCCACCTCGTGACGCTGCCCGTCATGACCGAGCCCTGGGTGACGCCCAAGACGCCGGATGCCATCTTCGCCGAACTCGTGAAGGTTGGCACCAACGGCGATAGCAACCGCACCGCGTTCACCTCGGTTTATAATTTCGTCTCCGGCTACCATCACGGGGAGCACACGCTCCTGCGCCCCGACGCGACCACCATCGTCGTCTATTTCATGGACGAGGAGGAAACCCGCATGGCCACCTGGAAGGAGAAGTCCGGCCGCGCCCCGGAGGCCGAGTGGGTCGAGAACGGCAAGCTCCCCGACCTGCTCGCCCAGTACAACGCGCGCAACCCCGCGAAGCGCCAGACCCTCGACAGCTACATCAACTACTGGGTCGTCCGCCCCTTCACCATCGTGAAGGGCAACAAGCGCGGGAAAATCGAAATGCACGCCGTGGTCGCACCCAATAACGTGTCCCATCGCCGCGCGGCCGAACTCACCGGCGGCACCGTGCTCAACATCGAGAGCGATTTCTCCGCGCCCCTCGCTGCGCTCGGCGACCGCATCGCCGACACCGTCGCCGTGGCCCTCGATCCGGTCGGCGCCGGCGCCACCCTCTACCGCCGCAGCATCCGCGTCCTGGTCGATGGCCAGGAGGTGAAGCCCGATCCCACCAACGGGTGGATCTACGACGAGCTCACCCACAGCATTCGCTTCCAGGGCGCCGCCAAGAAACAGGCGTTCGCCGCCAAGATCGACATCGCCTACGAGGAACACCGTTAACCGGTCAGGCGAGTCGTCCCGACGACCCGATCGCGACGCCTGGATTCGCGCCGATGCGGTCGGATCGGTGCGGTCGCATGAAGGGGCGCGGCCTTAACCGCGCCCTCCTCTCACAGCGGGAAACGAGGGCGCGGACAAGCCACGCGGTCCACCCTGGAAGGATTGGACCGCGCACGCAGCGGAATCCTATTCCACTTGCCCGCTTCTGGATGAAGCGGGATGGCGCGTAGCCCTTACCCGCCGACCGGGACCGGCCCCGATTCCGGGCACGTCTCGCGGCGGCTAACGTGGGCGCATGAGCGAATTTTCGTCCTTTCCGCCCCAGCGCCAGAACCAGCCGGGACTCGAGCACCGCATGGATCCGGCCCCGGAGTACATCAAGCCGGACTATCGCGCCGCCGATAAATTGTCGGGCCGCGCCGCCCTGATCACCGGCGGCGACAGCGGCGTCGGCCGCGCCGTGGCGATCGCCTTCGCCCGCGAGGGCGCGGATGTCGCCATCGCCTATGTGGGCAAGGAACAATCCGACGCCAACGAGACCGCGCGTCTGGTCCGGGAGGCCGGCCGTCGCGCCTTGCTCCTTGAAGGCGACATCGGCCGTGGCGAAACCTGCCGCGATTTCGTGGAGCGCACCGTCGCTGAATTCGGCCGCCTCGACATCCTCGTCAACAACGCCGCCGAACAACACACCCGCGAAAGCATCGCGGACATCAGCGAGGTCCAGCTCGAGCGCACGTTTCGCACGAACCTCTTTGCCCAGTTTTACCTCGTGAAGGCTGCGCTGCCCCACCTGAAGCCCGGCTCCGTCATCCTGAACACCACGTCGATCACCGCGTATGCCGGCCATCCGCAGTTGATCGACTACGCCTCCACCAAGGGCGCCATCGTCGCCTTCACGCGTTCGCTCGCGCTGAATCTCGCCGAGAAGCAGATCCGCGTGAACGCCGTCGCTCCCGGCCCGATCTGGACACCTCTCATCCCGGCCACCTTTCCGGAGGACAAGGTCAAATCCTTCGGCCAGAACACGCCGCTCGGTCGCGCCGGCCAGCCTTCTGAAGTCGCGCCGTGTTACGTCTTCCTGGCTTCCGATGACGCGAGCTATATCACCGGCCAGGTCCTCCACCCGAACGGCGGACGCATCGTCAACGCGTGACCCTTCCTCTCTGTGGTGGGCCAGGTGCCCTCACCCGGCATCCGTCCCCGGCATCTCACCCAACTCCGGCCACCTTTTGCCGGCAACCCTGCCAGCCGCTCACGGTCCAATCCTCATGCAATCAGATCCCGAAAATCATCACCAGGACCTCACCGGAACGCCGGCCATTGAGAAAATCCGCGAGATCGTGAAACACGCGCGCTTCTGCCTCTTCGGCACGGCGCTGACCTCCCCGCCCATCACCGTCCGGCCGATGACCGTGCAAAACGTGGACGACACCGGCGCGTTGTGGTTCCTGAGTGGCCGCAGTACCCACACCAACCAGCACATCGCGAAGGACCCGCAGGTTCAGCTCTTCTTCGCGATCCCGGATCGACAGGAATTCCTGACCCTCGACGGCACGGCGACCATCCACACCGACCGCGCCGCCCGGGAGGCGCATTGGACGCCGATGGCGAAAACCTGGTTCAACGACGGCATCGACGATCCCGAACTGACGGTCCTTCGCTTCCAACCCGCGGCCGGCCATTATTGGGACAACAAGCATGGAAAGACCGTCTCCTTCCTGAAGATGGCCGCCGGCATGGTTACCGGCAAAACGATCCACGACGGCCTCGAGGGCAGCATTCAGCCGTAACGAAACCCACCGCCGCGGATTAGACGGATCCGTTTCCGACGCCGCGTCCTCGGCGGCGCCGGACTGCCGCGAGCGAGCTAACGGCGCGATATCCATAATTATTTTGTCCGGTTTCGTGTTCGGCGGCAGCCTAGGCGATAGACCGCCATGACTTCCGATGAAGAGCTGCTCGCCCGTTTTCTGGAAAATCGTTCCGAAAGCGCGTTCACCGCGCTCGTCCAGCGATACCTGCCCTTGGTACGCACCACCGCCCTGCGACGCGTCGGTGGCGATGCTCACGCCGCGGATGATGTGACCCAACAGGTTTTCGTGGCGCTCGCCCGCAAGGCGCCCGTCCTGCGCGGCCACACGACCCTGGCCGGTTGGCTTTATACCAGCACCCATCACGCGACGGCCGCATGGGTGCGAGGCGAGCAGCGCCGCAAGCAACGCGAGGCGCGCGCATCATCCATGTCCTCCCCTGAATCCGCCATGGATAACATCCCGGATCCCGCGCAGCTTCGACCGATACTCGACGATGCGCTCGTCGCCCTGAAACCGGATGAACGCGAGGCCATCGTGCTGCGGTTCTTTTCGGGACAATCGTTCGCCCAAATCGGCGTCGCCCTCACCATCAGCGAGGAAGCCGCGCGGAAGCGGGTCGACCGGGCGTTGCTTAAACTGCACGCCGTCCTGCTTCGTCGCGGTGTCGCATCCACGTTGGGTGGACTCGGCGGCGCTCTGACCGCCGCCGGGATCCAGCCGGTGCCCGCAGGCCTCGCCGTGCAGGTGGCCGGCGCCGTTCTCGCCAAGACCGCCACCCCTGGTCTTCTGGCTTCCGCGGCCGCCGCATTTTGGCCGGCCGCCGCTGCGGCCACCTTGGTGGGTGGCGCCTTTGTCATCATACCCCAAAACCGAGTGAACACCGAGGGCGCGGCGGCACTCGCGGCCCGGCAGTCGCATGTCGCCCACGCCTTGGCGACAACCCGCGCCGAAAATGAGCAGCTGGAACGAGAGCTCCACGCCGTTCGCCGCGACGAGGCGCAGCGTCCCGTCGCAGCCAGCGCACGTGCTCCCAGTCCGCCGGTCACGCCCACCGGCACCCCGGCTCGTCCTGCCGGCGTCCAGGTCTCGGTGACACCGCAAGGCGCGGTGTCATGGAACGGCGAACTCATCAGGCTCGATGAATTTCTGGCGCGCTTGCTGGAACACCAAGCCGCCGCTCCCGCCGGCGAATCGCGGCTTATCGTGACTGCTCCGGGCGCCCGCTTCCCGCAGTTGAACTGGGTGATCGATGAGGCACGGAAGGTGGGCATCGCGCACCTCCTCATCGACAGTGACGCGGCGCCGATCGGGGAACAGAGCACGTGGTTCTAACCCTCCCCGTGATTCACCGTTCCCGCCTTCTCCCTCCCCTGCTCGTCCTGGCATGCCTGCTGGCGGTCGGCCTGCTTTGGTTTCATGAACACAACCACGCGCGAACTTTGCAGGTTCAGGCCGCACCCGTCGCCCGGGAGGAAGAGACGCTCGCGCAACTTCAGGCAAAGAATCGTGATCTGCGCTTCGCGATCCAGCACGCCAGCGCACGCGTGGCTGAGCAGCCAATCGCCACCCCGCCCGCCGCTCCGGTCGTCGCCCCGCCTCCCTTGTGGGTGAAGGGCGAATGGACGCCCGCATCGTCCTGGCATAACGCCGGCCGCTCCACGCCGCAGGCCACGACGACCACCCTCCTGTGGGCCGCCGCCCACGGCAATCTGGCCGAGTTGGCGAACCTCTTTCAATTTGATGACCAGGCCCGCGAGCGAGCCCGCGATTGGTTTAATGCGCTGACGCCGGATGTCCGCTTGCAATACGGCACGCCTGAAAACCTCGTGGCCGGCGCCACCCTCGCGCGCATCGCTCCCGAGCGCGCCCAACTCAGCTGGTTGCACGAGGACAACAACGACCGGGCCATCGTGGGCATGTTGGTGGGCCAGGCCGCGCGTTCCACCAAGCCGCAATTGTCGACCTCCGAAAAACCCGAGGTGCCGCCGCGTACGCAACCCCCCGCGCTCGCCGAGCATTCGCCTTACAAGGTGGTGGTCTTGAGCCTGCGGCGATTTCCCGACGGCTGGCGTGTCCAAGTGCCGGCCGGCGCGATCGACAGCCTGGCTCGAAGGCTCCGCGAACCGTGAGGGTCCGCGGACCAGTTCACCGCCGTCCGCCTCCTGATCGCCGTGAGCCTGCTCACTCCGCCGGAGGAATCGCGGGTTTCACCCGGCGGCGAATGAGCGATTGGATGACCACGAAGAAAAGCGGGACGAAGAACAACCCCAGCAGCGTCCCGACGATCATGCCGCCGAGCACGCCCGTGCCGATGGCGCGCTGGGCGCCGCCGCCCGCGCCGCTGGCCATCGTGAGCGGGAGCACGCCAAGGCCGAACGCCAGCGAGGTCATGAGGATGGGCCGCAGGCGGTCGCGCACCGCCGTGAGCGTCGCCTCAACCACCTCCATGCCCGACGCGAGGTTGTCGCGCGCAAACTCCACGATGAGGATGGCGTTCTTGCTCGTGAGGCCGACCGTCGTGAGCATGGCCACCTGGAAATAGACGTCGCGATCCAGCCCGCGCATAAAATTGCCGAGGACGGCGCCCAGGATGCCGAGCGGCGCCGCCAGCAAGACCGCCGTTGGCACCGACCAACTTTCGTAGAGCGCCGCCAGGCAGAGGAACACCATCACGAGCGAAAGCGTGTACAACAGCGGCGTCTGCGCGCCGGCCGCGCGCTCCTGGTACGACGTGCCGGTCCAGTCGATCGTGAACCCGCGCTGCAGCTGTTCGGCCAGGCGTTCGATCTCCAGCATGGCGTCGCCCGAGCTGACCTTCGCCGCGCCCTCCCCGTTGATCAGCACCGCCGGGATGCCGTTGTAGCGTTCGAGCCGGGGTGAACCATACGCCCACGTCGCGCGTCCGAAGGCCGCGAAAGGCACCATCTCGCCGCGCGTATTCCGCACGGACCAGCGGTTCAGATCATCGGGCGTCATCCGGTAGGCCGCATCCGCCTGCACGTACACGCGCTTCACACGGCCGCGGTCGATGAAATCGTCAATATATCGCCCGCCCCACGCGGCGCCGAGCGTGGCGTTGATCTCGCCCGCCGACAGCCCGAAGGCCGCGGCCTTGGCGTTGTCGATGTCGATGCGCAGCTCGGGCGTGTCCTCGAGCCCGCCCGGCCGGACATTCGTCAGGATGGGGCTCTGCTGCGCGAGGCCGAGCAGCTGGTTTCTCGCGGCGATCAGCGCGGCGTGGCCCTGCCCCAGCGTGTCCTGCAGGTAGAAGGTGAAACCCGCCGACGTGCCCAACTCGGTCACCGGCGGCGGCGCGAACGCGAAGACGATCGCGTCGCGAATCTGGCTGAAGCGCGCCATCGCCCGACCCGCCACCGCCTCGGGTTGAAGCTCATCGGTCTTGCGCAGGTCCCAGTCCTTGAGCCGCACGAAGGCCATGCCGACGTGCTGCCCTGTGCCCGAGAAACTGAAGCCCTGCACCGAGAAAACCGATTCGACCGCGTCGCGTTCGTTTTCCAGGTAGAGCTGTTCGACTTCGCGCATGACCGCCATCGTCCGCGCCTGCGTGGCGCCGGTCGGCGCCTGCACCTGCGTGAACAGGATGCCCTGGTCCTCGGCCGGCAGGAATGAAGTCGGCAGGCGCTGGAACAGCAGCACCATCAGCCCGATCGCCACGAGGAATGCGGCGAGGAATCGCTTCCGCCGCCCGAGCGCGCCGCGCACGACGCCCTGATAGCGCTCGTTCCCGCGATCGAACGTTCGGTTGAACCACCCGAAGAAGCCGGCATCGTGATAATGGTGCCCCTTGGCCACGGGCTTGAGCATGGTCGCGCAGAGCGCGGGCGTGAGGATGATGGCGACCAACACCGACAACGCCATGGCCGAGACAATCGTGGCCGAGAACTGCCGGTAGATCACGCCGGTGGAGCCGCCAAGGAAGGCCATCGGCACGAACACCGCCGACAGCACGAGTCCGATGCCCACGAGCGCGCCCGTGATCTGGTCCATCGATTTGCGCGTCGCGTCGCGCGGGGACAACCCCTCCTCCGTCATGAGCCGCTCCACATTCTCCACCACCACGATGGCGTCGTCCACCAGCAGGCCGATTGCCAGCACCATGGCGAACATCGTGAGCATGTTGATCGAGAAACCCAGGGCCGCGAGCACCACGAAGGTGCCGAGCAGCACCACCGGCACGGCGATCGTCGGGATCAGCGTCGCCCGGAAATTCTGCAGGAACAGGTACATCACCAGAAACACCAGCACGATGGCCTCGAGCAGCGTCTTGATCACTTCCTTGATTGCGACGGACACGAACGGAGTCGTGTCGAATGGCACGACCGCGCGCAGGCCCGGCGGGAACGTCGGCTTCAGCTCCCGCAACAACTCATCCACCTTCGCCGCGGTCTCGAGCGCGTTGGCGCCCGTGGCGAGCGACACGGCCAGGCCGGTCGCAGGCTGGCCGTTGTAGCGACTGACGACGTCGTAGCCCTCGCCGCCGATCTCCACCCGGGCCACATCGCCGAGGCGCAACACATCACCCTCCGCGCCCGCGCGCAGCACGATCGCGCGGAATTGCTCGGGGGTCTGCAAGCGGCCCCGCGCGCTGATCGGGGCGTTGAGTTGCTGGCCCTCCACCGCCGGCGTGCCGCCAAGCTGCCCCACCGCCACCTGGGTGTTCTGGGCCTGGATCGTCGCGATGATTTCGGGAACCGAGAGGTGGTACGCCTCGAGCTTGTTCGGATCGAGCCAGATGCGCATCGCGTAGCGCGAGCCGAACACCTGCGCGCCGCCGACGCCGGGCAGGCGCGAGAGCGGGTCGACAATGTTGGTGGAGATGTAATCCGAGATGTCGTCCCGCGACATGCTGCCGTCTTCCGAAACGAAGCCCACCACCTGCAGGAAGCCCACGCCGGCCTTGTTCACGTTCACGCCCTGCTGCTGCACGATCTGCGGCAACAGCGGCAGCGCCGCCTGCAGCTTGTTCTGCACCTGCACCTGCGCGATGTCGGGGTCGGTCCCGCTTTCGAAGGTCAGCACCACGCTGGCGGCGCCGTTGGAGGCGCTGGTCGATGACAGGTAAAGGAGCCGGTCGAGCCCCTTCATGTTCTGCTCGATGATCTGCGTGACGGAATCCTGCACCACCTGCGCCGACGCGCCCGGATAGAACGCGTTCACGGTCACGCTCGGCGGCGCAATCGTGGGATAACGCGAGATCGGCAGCTGCGTGATCGCCAGCGCACCCGCGATCATCACCACGATGGCGATTACCCAGGCAAAAATGGGACGGTCGATGAAGAATCGTGCCATGGCCGCTCCTTACTGGCCCGCGCCGGGCTTGGCGGATGCACTGGCAGGGGCGACGGCAGCCACGCGCACCGTCATGTCGGGCCGGATCTTCTGGAGACCTTCGACCACGACGCGATCCCCCGCGGCCAGCCCTTCCTCGACCAGCCAGTCGCCGCCCATGGCCAGCGAGACCCGGATCGGACGCGCCGCCACCTTGTTGTCGGCCGTGACGACCATCACGGACGTGTTACCCTTCGGGTCGCGCGTGACGGCCGGTTGGGGCACAAGCAATGCAGTCTCCCGCACCGCCGTGCCAACCCGGGCGCGGACGTACATGCCTGGCAGCAGGAGGCCGGCCGGATTGGGCACCACAATGCGCACGCCAATCGACCCGGTGGCCGGATCGACCGCGACTTCCGAAAACGCCAGCCGCCCGGCCTGCGCGTGGCTCGAGCCGTCCTCGAGCAGGATGGTCACGGGAAGCTCGGCCTGCTCCAGCGTGCCCGCCTCGAGCTCGCGGCGTAGCTCCAACCACTCGCGGCTGGATTGCGTCACGTCCACGTAGATCGGGTCCAGTTGCTGGACCACCGCCAGCGCAGCCGCTTGGTTCGCGGTCACGAGCGCGCCTGGCGTGACCGACGACCGGCCGATGCGTCCATCGATGGGCGAGGTGATGCGCGTATAACCGAGCAAAACCGAAGCGCGCTGCACGGCCGCCTCGGCCGCGCGCACCTCCGCCTGCGTTTGCCGCAAGGCCGCGGCGGCATTTTCCGATTCCTGGCGGCTCAACGCATCGGCCGACGCCAGCGTCTCCGCGCGCTCCGCGTTCAGACGCGCGAGTTCCGAGGACGCCTGGGCCCGGGCGAGCGCCGCTTGGGCGCTGGCTTCGTCGGCGCGATAGGTTCCGTCCTCGAGTTCGTACAATGGCTGCCCCGCCTTCACCAGGCTGCCTTCCTCAAACAGCCGGCGGCGAACAATGCCGGTGACCTGCGGCCGGACTTCAGCGATGGCGAAGGCCGCCGTCCGGCCCGGGAGTTCGCGGGTGAGCTCGACCCGCTGCTCCGCGAGCGTGACCACCGCGACTTCCGGCGGCGGCGGCGTGGCCGGCGCGGGGGCCTGGCGTCGACAACCCGCCGACCACAGGCCGGCCAGGCCGGTCAGGGCCCAAACCACACTCACGCTGGCAACACGAAGGAAACGGGATCGGCTCGTCATGCGAAAAGGATTAAAAGGGACGGCGCGAGAAGCGAACGTCAACACACACCCTGTGCGCAGCTTGGCGCGAGAAGCAAGATTCACCCCGAAATTAGCAGAGAATCCAGGTCGAGCTCTTGTCGCCACTTTGCCTCCGGTTCCAACTCGTGGCCGCCACTGGTGGGTCTACTTTGGTCCGGCGTCACCTCTGAGGTCGCCGCAGGCGAGGCCCTTACTGTAACGGCCGACTCTTCCTCATCGGGCAAACCCCTAGACCGAAAGAAATGGAGCCGCGGCGACCCCGCCGCCGGACGAGCCTGTTGCGAGCGGGGTTGCCCGCGCTCCCATCGGCCCTTCGCATATTCCCTACACCGGTTCCGATGCTCCCACGATACCGGTGTCCTTCACGAGCACGCGACGCGCCAGCAGGATGCTGCCCAATCCCGCGATCACGGCGATCCAGCCGAGCCAGTTGAAGTGAAGAAGTTGCCCGTTCGGTTGCTTGGTCACGATCCAGCCACCGAGCGTCGAACTGATGCCGGACGCGAGATCGCGCGCGCAACTGGTCAAACTCAGGAATGCGCCCCGGCGCGACGACGGCACGGCCAGCGTGATGATCGCCTGCCCCGGCACGAAGCGGCCGCTGGCAAAGACGAAGAAGCATCCCGTGAGCATCAATGTGGCCCACGTCGGCAGCGGACCGGCATTCGCGATCGTCACGATAACCACCGAGGCCGCCACCACCATGCACGCGAAAATCCGCTGCCGGCCGTAACGGTCCGCGAGCCGTCCCACGCGCGGCGCGGTCACCACGCTCAGCGCCCCGCCGATGAAATAGACCAGGAACAACCGGCTTTCCGGCAGGCCCAGGTCCCCGACCAGGTGCGGCGAGAGAAGTGGAATGATGCTGAAATGTCCGATGACCATCACGGCCATGAACAGGATCCCGCGTCCCGCATTCGCGTCGCGGAGCAATTCACGAAAGGCGCGGCCCTTGTCGGCCCCGCTCTGCAGGTGCCCGCGCACGGGAGGCACGACATAAAACACCACGCACCAGACCACGGCCCCCACGGCCGCGATGGTGCTGAAGGGCGCACGCCAACCCCAGAGCTGCGCCAGTTGCAGGCCGACCGGCACGCCGATGGCAGCGGCCACGGCGAAGGCCGTCATGACGATGCCGATGCCCGCGGCGCGGCGGTGCGGGGGCACGATGTCGCTGACAATGGCCAGGCAGAGGGATCCGGAAATGCCGCCAAACGCGCCGCCGATCGCACGGGCGATGAGCAGGGTTCGCGCGTCCGGCGCCAGGCCGCAGAGCAAGGTTGCGATCGTGAAACCCGCATACACCACCAGCAAGAGCGTGCGGCGGTCAAAGCGGTCGACGAAGGGCGCGCTCAACAAGCCCACCACGCCGGCCGCGACCGAATACGCCGCGACCAGCGCGCTGAATTCGCCCGCGCCCAGGTCCAGCTGACGCATCAGCTGCGGCGCCAGGGGCATCATGACCATGAAATCCATGATGTGCGTGAACTGGATGGCGGCCAGCGCCAGCAGCACCAGGCGTTCGGACGAGGCGCGGAACATCCCTCCAGCTATTCACGAGTTCGGGCTCGAGGCAAACCGGCGATCGGGGATTTTCGGGTGCTCACCCGCAACGCCCCCACGCGGGGGAGCATTCACGCCGGGTGGCCCGAGAAGTAAATCGTGGGCGGATCGACTGTGGGCCGGGTGCCCTCACCCGGCATATCCGCAACCGCTTCAATACTCCTCAACAACAGATAGCACAGATCCCCACGGCTCAGTCGCCCGAAATTCCCTGTGGGATGAGGCGGCGCGCAGCGGCGGCAGGCGTGCCGGATCGGACTCATCGTCAACCCGGCGCGGCTGGCGGCCGCACCTGCCTCAAACACATCGCCCCCGGGATACCAGCGCCCGGTTTCTCGATTCGCGATTTTCCCACTGCGCCTCCAGCTTCATCCCATGAATGCCCACGTATCCGCCGTCGAACTCGGGAAGGCCTGCCGGTTGATCAACCACGGGCCCACGACCCTCGTGTCCGCTCATTATGCCGGCATCGACAATGTCATGGCGGCCGCGTGGGTCTGCGCCCTGGATTTTTCACCACCGAAACTGACAGCGACCATCGACGGCGACACCGCCACGCGTCGCCTGATCGAGGCCAGCGGACGCTTCGTCATTCAAGTGCCTACCGCGGCCCAGCTCGCGATGACCTACGCGGTGGGCAATACGAGTCTCAACGAAACTCCCGACAAGCTCGCGCGTTGCGGCGTCGGAATATTTCGAATGGACGCCCATCCCGAGCCATTCGTCTCCGGTTGCGCCGCGTGGTTGCTTTGTCGCGTCATCCCGGAACCGCACAACCAGGAAAACTATGATCTGTTCATTGGGGAGATCATCGGCGCCTGGGCCGACGACCGCGTTTTCCGCGAGGGCCGCTGGCGCTTCGAGGAAGCCGGTCCCGCCTGGCGCAGCATCCACCACGTGGCGGGCGGGCAATTCTATGCGATTGGTGACGCGCTGCGCCCGGAAGAAAATCCGCAGTGAAGGACGCGCGGAGTCGGCGCAGGGTCCGTCCTTTTCCTGGATCCTTCGCTCCGCCCAGGATGACGGTGGCGGTCGTATTTCCATTCTCCTGAGCCGGAACCATGCAGTTGGGGCTCGATTCCGCAGCGTGCGCGGTCGAACGGTTCGGTTGTCGGGGCGCGGCTCATCCACGCCCCGGTTCCCGCGGTGAGAAAAGGGCGCGGTCAAGCCGCGCCCCTCCATCCGACTTCATGTTTCCGGCTAAATTCATCTCGGCTCAGGTCGTTCCTGATTTCCAAATTTTCGCCATTCAACTGTCCGAACGCCATTTTCATTACGGTGCGGGAAATATGGGCCATACCGGGCTTGCCGCTGGCGGCGGCGAGGGGGAGGCTTCGACCGACACCCGACGCTTTCGCCGGGTCGAACCCCCACTCCCTCATGCGTCTCCTCGTTCCCCTCCTTCTGGCCCTAGGCTTGGGCTTCTCCACCGGCTGCGCGAAGAAAAACGAAGGCGGCGCCGGCGCCGCTTCCGCCCCGGCCGCGATCAAGCTCGGCTTCCTCGTCAAGCAACCGGAGGAGCCGTGGTTCCAGTACGAGTGGAAGGGCGCCGACAAGGCGGCCGCCCAATATGGTTTCGAACTCATCAAGATCGGCGTGCCGGACGGCGAGAAAACCCTCGCCGCCATCGACAGCCTCGCGGCCAATGGCGCCCAGGGCTTCGTCATCTGCACCCCCGACGTCCGTCTCGGCCCCGCGATCGTCGCCCGGGCGAAGGCGAACAACCTGAAGGTCGTCACCGTCGACGATCGCTTCATCGGCTCGGACGGGAAGTTCATCGAGGAGGTCCCGTACCTCGGCATGTCGGCCACCAAGATCGGTCGCATGTCGGGTGAAACCCTCGCCGCCGAAATGAAACGCCGTGGCTGGGCTACGGCCGACACCGCCGCATGCATCGTGACTTTCGAGGAGCTCGACACCGCGCGCGAGCGCACCGACGGCATCATCGCCGCGCTCAAGGAGGCCGGGTTTCCCGCGGATCGGATTTTCAAGGCGCCGCAAAAAACCACCGACATCCCGGGCAGCTTCGACGCGACCAACGCCCTCCTTGCGCAGAAAACCGGCGTCAAACACTGGCTCGTCGCCGGCATGAACGACACCGCCACGCTTGGCGCCGTGCGCGCCACGGAAGGCAACGGCTTCAAGGCGCCCGACGTGATCGGCGTGGGCATCAATGGCACCGATTGCCTCGACGAACTTCGCAAGGCCGCTCCCACCGGGTTCTATGGATCCATCTACGCGTCGGCGCCGTCGGAAGGTTTCCTCACGGCCGAGATGCTCTTCAAATGGGTCAAGGACGGCAAACCGCCGGCGCTCGACACCCGCACGGATGGCCGGCTCATCACCCGGGAAAACTTCGAGGAAGTGCTGAAGGCCGAGGGCGTGCTGTGATTTCCTCCCGATAGGTCGGTGCTTGCTTCAAGCCGGCCGGCGCGATCACGGCCAGCGGCGCCCCCACACATGGCCACGTCTTCCCTCCCTCTCGCCTTCGACGCCCTCACGATGGAATTTCCGGGCGTGCGCGCGCTCGATCGCGTCTCGTTCGCCGTCCGGGCCGGCAGCGTGCATGCGTTGATGGGGGAAAACGGGGCCGGCAAGTCGACCCTGCTCAAGATACTCAGCGGTGCCTATCGTCCGACCGCCGGGTCGATCAGCCTCGGCGGCGAGCCGCGGGTCTTCGCTTCCACCGCCCAGGCCATCGCGTCCGGCGTGGCGGTGATCTACCAGGAATTGCATCTGGTGCCCGAAATGACCGTGGCCGAAAACCTCGTGCTCGGCCGCTTTCCGCGCCGGGGACTGTTCCTGGATCGCGCGGCGATGCGCGCCGAGGCCGTCCGCCTGCTGCAACGGGTCGGTGAAACGTTTTCACCCGATGTCCCGCTCGGGCGCCTCCCGCTGGCGCAGCGGCAAATGGTCGAGATCGCGAAGGCCCTCGGGCGCGGCGCCCGCATCGTGGCCTTTGATGAGCCCACCAGCAGCCTCTCCGCCCGCGAGACCCGCCGGCTGTTCGAGATTATTCGCGAGCTCCGCGCCCAGGGCGTCGCGATCCTCTACGTCACGCACCGCATGGATGAGGTTTATGAAATCTGCGACGCCGCCACGGTGCTGCGGGACGGCCGCCTCGTGGCGACCCACGACCCGCTGGCCGGCGTCGGACGCGACGCCCTGGTGAAGGCCATGGTCGGTCGTGAACTCAACAATGTCTTCAACTACCGGCCCCGCCGCCGGCTCGACGGCGGGCTCGAGGTTCGCGGCCTCACCGGGCCGGGATTGCGGGCGCCGGTCACCTTCACCGCGGCCCGCGGCGAAATCGTCGGATTCTTCGGCCTCGTGGGCGCCGGGCGCACCGAACTGATGCGCCTGATCTGCGGTGCCGCCGAACCCCACGCCGGTGAAGTGCGGATCGATGGGGCCGTGTTGCCGGTGGGCTCGCCCCGCGCAGCCATTCGCCGGGGGGTGGTGTTTTGTCCCGAGGACCGAAAGAAGGAGGGCATCATCCCCGTCCGCTCGGTCGCCGAAAACATCAACCTGAGCGCCCGCCGCGCGCACCTCCGCGCCTCGCTCTTTCTCGACGCCTCATGGGAGCGCGCCAATGCCTCAACCCAAATCACCCGCCTCGGCGTCCGCACTGCCTCCCCCGACACCCCCATCGGCCTTCTCTCCGGGGGCAACCAACAGAAGGCGATCCTCGCGCGCTGGCTTTCCGAAAAGGTCCGCGTCGTGGTGCTCGATGAACCAACCCGCGGCATCGACATCGGGGCCAAGAGCGAGATCTACGCGCTCATTCACGACCTGGCCGCCGCGGGCGCGAGCGTGGTCATCGTCTCGAGCGAACTGCCGGAAGTGCTCGGCATCGCCGACCGGGTGCTCGTGATGCGCGAGGGTCTCGTCGCGGCGGAGTTTCCGCGCGAGACCGCCACCCCCGAGGCTGTGCTGCAAGCGGCCCTGCCGGTGGGAGCAAACCCATGAAGCGCGCGCTCCCAAAAAGTCCGGTCCGGGCGCGCCCCCTTCGTGTCCGTGGGATGAATCCATCTGGGACCACCGCGTCCTATCCTGCAATTCCGAGAGCAGCGGGGAATCCGTCCGCGCCACCGCCTGCTCGCCTGATTCCGGATCCTTCGCCTCGTTCAAACTGACCGCCCTACGCCATGTCTTCCGCCCAAACCGTCATCTCCCCTTCCCGTTTCTCCCGGCTGTGGGAATCCGCGGGGATGCTGCTCGTCCTCGCCGCACTTTTTCTCCTGTGCGCCGTGTTCGTCGAAAATTTCCTGACCGTCACCAATCTCCGCGGCCTGGCCCTGGCCGTGGCGACCATCGGCATGGTCGCGTGCACGATGATGTTCTGCCTGGCGGCGGGGGATTTCGACCTCTCGGTCGGCTCGGTGGTCGCGTTCTCCGGCGTGGTGGGCGCGACGGTCATGAACGCCACCAACAGCGTGGCCGCGGGCGTGGCCACCGCCCTTGCGAGCGGCGCGTTGATCGGGTTCGCGAATGGCGTGTTCGTCGCCCGCCTGGGCATCAACGCGCTCATCACCACCCTCGCCTCCATGCAGATTGTGCGCGGTCTGGGCTTCATTGTCTCCGATGGACGCGCCATCGGCATTCGCACCGACGGCTTCTTTGCCCTTGGCAATTCATCCTGGCTCGGGGTTCCGACGCCGGTGTGGCTCACCGCGGGTTGCTTCATTCTTTTCGGCACCCTCCTCAACCTCACCATCTTCGGCCGCAATGCCCTGGCCATCGGCGGCAATCGCGACGCGGCGCACCTCGCGGGCGTGCCGGTGACCCGCATCAAGATCGTCATCTTCACCCTGCAGGGTCTCGTCGCCGCCGGTGCCGGCCTCGTGCTCGCGGCCCGCATGACCAGCGGCCAGCCCAACACCTCGCAAGGGCTCGAGCTGGAAGTCATCTCGGCGTGCGTCCTCGGGGGCGTGTCGCTGAGTGGCGGCGTCGCGCGGATTGGCGCCGTCATCGCCGGCGTGCTCATCATGGGCCTCGTGCAAAATGCCATGAACCTCCTTAACATCCCCCCGTTTTACCAGTACGTCGCCCGGGGGTGCATTTTGCTCGGCGCCGTGATGCTCGACCGGCTGAAACACCGCGCCGGTTGAGAGCCGCGAACGAATGCGGTGATGGCGGAGTGCAGCGCGCGGCCTTGACCGCGCCCTTTGCTCGCTGCGGGAAACGAGGGCGTGGACGAGTCGCTTATAACCTAGGTCATAGCCGCGTTCCGGAAACGGCTTGCGCCCTGTTCCGCCCCGCAACCAGCCTTCTGCCATGCCCCACCCGGGATCCCGGATGCCCCACCGACGGCCCGCCTGGCGCGCGATGGTCCTCACCGCTCGCCTGGCCGCCGGGCTGCTCGCTGCCGCCTCTACGCCCGCACGCGCCGACGAGGGCGGCGAGCAGGGACTGCCGTTCACCCGCTTCTATTCGTACGAGGAAATTGGCAACACCTCGCGCGGCATGCGACTCGGTTTCGACCCGCTCGGCCGCATCGCCGTCACCCGCGCCGGCTCGTGCATCGTGCTCAACGATACCAGCTGGATCGACATCGCCGAGCGCGAGGGCACGGGCATCGTCATGCAACGGCTCGTCTTCGGCCCCGACGGCGAGGCTTATTACGGCGCCTTCGGCTCCTGGGGTGTCGTGCGAATGCACGGCGGCCGGCTCCGGCCCGAATCATTGGTGCCGCCCGATGCACCCAAATGGACGCTGAATTCCAATTTCAGCGAAGTGCTGGCGCTCCCGGACGGCGCCTGTTTCGCCGGCTTGGATGGCCTCGTGCATTGGAACCGCGCGTCCGGCCGCCTCACCTACCTCGAGATTCCCACGCTCGTCCGGCCCTTCCTGGTCGGCGACCAGCTTTACGTCACCACCAACAACCAGGGCATTTGCCGCGTGGATCCGGCCGCCCGGACCGTGGTGACGGTTCGCGATCCGGTGCCGGCGGGCCTGGAAATCGACCAGGTGGCCGCTTGGGACAATACCCGTGTGATCACCACCAATCTCGCCGGTCGCCTGAGTTTTTTCGACGGTCGCGATTTCACGCCGTTTCCGGGACCGTTGGGCGGCGAGGACCTCGGACGCGCGACTGCGCTCACCCGCCTCCCCGAGGGCAAGCTCGCGGTGGCGATCAACGGCGCCGGCGTGTACGTGGTGTCACCCGAGGGCCGCATTCACTCGGCGCTCACCACGCCCGACTATCATCGAGTGACGGACCTCGCCTCCCGCGAAAACGGCGTGCTCTGGATGGTCAACGAGAGCGGTATCGAAAAACTCCTGTTCAACAGCCCGCTGACTTCGTTCGGCCAAAAGCAGGGGCTGCCCCTGAGCTGGCCGCAGCTCGTGCGCTGGGACGGACGCATCGTCGTCGCCTCCAGCGGCCGCCTGTATGAGTCCGTCGACGGCCGCGCCGGCGAGACGACGCGCTTCCGCCCGATGTCGAACCAGCCCGATGGCAATGTGTGGGCCCTCGCCACGCGGGGCGACTGGCTGCTGGTCGGCTCCAACCGCGGCATGCACGCCCGGCTGGCCGGGGAAGACTTTAAGCCCGTGCTCACGGATATCGACGTCGCCCGCTTGGTGCGCGTCGGCGATCTCGTCTACGTGCTGGGCGCCGGCGAGATCGCCGTGCTACGGCGCGAGGGCGACGCATGGGTCGAGGCCGCGCCCCGCGTGGCCGGCGTCGGGTATCCCTTCGTCGTGCACGCGTCCAATCACGCGGCCTGGATTGAACTCGGCCCCAATCGTGCGGGCCGCGTGCATCTCGAAGACGGCCGGCTGTCCGTCCGGATCTTCGAGGAATTTCCCTGGAAAACGCCCCGCTGGATCAACATCGGCTGGGCCGGTGATGTCGTGGCGATGACGGGCCTGCCGGACGGCCGCCTTTATTTCGACGAAGCGCAAAAATCGATTATCGCCCCACCCGCGTTCGGGCGGTTGCTCGACCAAGCGCCTTTTCTCGTCAACCGCTTCCGCCAGGATTCCGCTGGCACGATCTGGGGCACCCATGACGACGGGATCCTCAGCATGCGCATCCAGGACGGTCGGCCGGTCTTCGACACGACGTTCGGTCGGATCAACGACCGCTTTCCCCTCGCCCACCTGCTGCCCGGCGGCGACATCTGGCTGGTCACGGGCCAGTCCCTTTATCACCTCAACCGTGATTTTGGAGGCGCGCCACGCCCGGCCTTCAATCCGTCGCTGGTTTCGCTGACCAGCGGCCGAACCAACCGCAACCTGCTCGCCAACCCCGGCGTCACGGCGGCACCCCTTCTTCTCCCCTTCGAGGACAACAGCCTCGTGCTTCGCTTCTTCGCCGGAAGCTATGCCACCCGCCAGCCTCCGGCCTACGAGTTCCGGCTCCACCAAGGCGGCGACAGCCGGTTGGTGCTGGGCAACGGCTCGCTGCTCGCCCTCAGCGACCTGCGTGAGGGCAGCTACCGGCTCGAAGTCCGGCTCAGCGATACCCGGCATCCCGTGGGCGAACCCTTGTTTGTCAGCTTCGTCATCCAGCCGCCTTGGTATCGAAGCTGGCCCGCCTACCTGCTCTACCTCCTGGCGGGCACCGGCACGATCCTCGCCCTGATGTACTGGTCCGCCCGCCGCTCTCAGACCAAGAATGTCGCGCTGGAAAAATTGGTGGCCGAGCGCACGGATGAATTGCGCAGCGCCATGCAGCAACTCAACGAGGAAACGCGCAACGCCGCCACGCTCGCGGAACGCGGACGCCTCGCCGGTGAGATCCACGACAGCCTCCAACAGGGCCTGAGCGGCCTCATGCTCCAGCTCGATGCCACGCTGAAGCTCACCGACCTGTCCGAAGACGTGCGCGCGCGGCTGCTCGTGGCCCGCAACATGGTCTCGTTCACCCGGCACGAGGTGCAGCATGCGGTCTGGGACATGGAGACGCCGCTGCTCGAGGGCACCGGCCTCGGCGATGCCCTCAAGAAGATTACCGGCCTGATCGGGCCGGGTCCCGCGGAGGTCCGAATCAACATCACTGGTGAACCGGCGGAACTGCCGCCGGCCACCAAGCATCACCTGCTGCGCATTGCCCAGGAGGCCATCACCAACGCCGTGCGGCATGCAGCGGCCGCCGTGATCACGATCACCCTCGCTTACGAACCCGACCTCGTGCGGCTGGAAATTTCCGACGATGGCAACGGCTTCGTCACCGGCGAGGTCCTCAACCGGGGCATCGGGCACTTCGGCCTTCGCGGTCTGCGCGGTCGCGTGGCCAAGATTGGCGGCGTCCTCGATATTCAAAGCGTGCCCGGCCACGGCACCACCGTTCGCGTGACCGTGCCCATCCCGATTCCCGCCCATGTCATCTAGAAGCGCCAAGATCCGCATCCTGCTCGTGGACGATCACATCGTCCTTCGCATGGGGCTCGTCACGGCCACCGCGGGTGAAGCCGACATGGAAGTGGTGGCGGAGTCGGACACGGGTGAGGACGCCATCCGTGCCTACCGTCATCATCGGCCCGACGTCGTCGTGCTCGACCTGCGCATGCCGGGCATGGGTGGCATCGAAACCATTCGGTTGCTGCGCGAGGAGTTCAGCGACGCGTGCGTGCTTATCTTCAGCAACTACGCCAGCGGCGAGGAAGTCTTCCAGGCTTTCCGGGCCGGCGCCCGCGGTTTTGTGGTCAAGGACATGCCCTTGGAGAGGCTGCTGGACGCCATCCGCAAGGTTCACCGCGGTGAACACTACGTGCCCGAGGAAATCTCGGCGCGGCTGAATGGCCGCGTCCTTTCCCAACTTTCCTCGCGTGAAGTGGAAGTCCTGTCGCTCGTCGCCAAGGGACTCAGCAACAAGGAAATTGCGGCCAAGCTCGAGCTGGTCGAGGGCACCGTGAAAGTGCACCTCACCAGCATCCTCGCCAAGATGCGCGTTTCGGATCGGACCCAGGCCATCCTGGCCGGCGTGAAACAGGGCATCATCGTCTTGGAATAATGTTCCCGCCGAGAACCCGGCGCAGCGACGCCACTGTGGGCGGGGTGCCCTGACCCCGCATCTTCGCGCCGCACCGCGGGCATCGCGCATCCTTTGCCATCCCCGACCGGGCACCCTGCGGTCAACCGTTGATATTACCCGGGTCATAACGCGGACATGACTTCCGGACAGTTGCACGGACTCGGCGCGCGTTGTCCTTTTGACCGACCCCCAAGCCCATGCGTCAACCCCGGCGCTTATCCTTTATCGCGGGCCGAGCCTCGATCGGCTTGCCGCTGTGCAAACGCCCGGCCGGTTCTCCCCGGCTCATTGAAGGGATGCATCCGTCGCCGGGGTTTCATCCTTCAAGCCCATGAATTCGCGCGTGACCCAGAATGACATCGCGCGGGCGGCGGGTGTGCACAACACCACGGTTTCCCTCGCCCTGCGCAATTCCCCGCTGATCCCCGCCGCCACGCGCGAGCGCATTCACGCGATCGCCCGCGAGTTGGGCTACAGTCCCGACCCCGCGCTGCAGGCCTTGGTGGCTTACCGCAAATCGCGCCGATGCCAGGGCAACAACGAGACCCTGGCCTACCTCACCCAATGGGACTCGCAGTGGGGCTGGCGCCGCTACCCCACGCACGAGAAACATTACGCCGCCGCCAAGCGAAAGGCCGCCGAACTCGGTTATCAACTGGACCACGTCTGGCTCGGCGAATCCGGCATGAACCCGCGCCGCCTCAACGGCATCTTGCTCAACCGCGGCATCCGCGGCCTGTTGTTCGCCGCGTCGCACAATACCTGCGGCGATCTCTCCGGGTTGTCCTGGTCCCGCCTCACGGCGGTGCGTATCGGCTCCTATCCGCACGCCCCGGCCCTCAACCAGGTCACCATCGACCCCGTGGCGGTCGTGCGGCTGGCCATGCAACAAATCCTCTACGCCGGCTATCGTCGCGTCGGATTCGTGATGCCCCACCGGTGGGACAAGCTCACCGATCAGGTCTGGTCGGCCGCGTTTCATTCCGAGCAATATCGCTGTCACCTCCGCGAAAAACTTCCCGTCCTTCACCTCCACGGTCCCGTGGAGGACCCTGCTGCCCGCGGCGATTCGTCGCACGACGCCGCCAACGACGCCGCTTCGCTCCTGCGCTGGTACCGGCAATACCGCCCCGAGGTGATCCTGGGCTCCAGCCCGGCCATGCTGGAGTACGTGCGCCGGAGCGGTTTCCAGGTGCCGGACGACTTCGCCTATGCCGACTTGATCGCGCATGAACCCGGTCCAACGACCGGCGTGTGGATCAACCAGGAACGCCTCGGCGAAATCGCCGTCGAAATGCTCGCGGGCCAACTCCGGCAAAACGAACTGGGCCTGCCTCCCGTCGCAACGGTGACTTCCGTGGGCGGCGCGTGGCGCGACGGCAATACCCTCCAACGGAAATCCATCGAACCCCGGGAAAACCCCACCCGCCATGTGCCGATCGTTGCCTGAGACCGGACCGCTCGACGCCGGTGCCAGTCGCGGCACCGGGTGCGCGATGTTTTTCCCGTCCGCGCTTCGTGCCCCGGCGGTTGCGTTGCTGGGGCTCGTGTCCCTCGCCGCCACGCCGCCAGTCTCCGACGCGCCGAAAACCCATGTCATGCACCTGGGCGCGGACGTTTCCGTCGTGTGGAAAGGCAAGCCGCGTCCCGTGATCGACGCCCACGGCAATTCCTTCGTCATCGATGTCAACGGCTCCCGCACCACCGTGCCCGAGTCTTCCCGCGACACCCAGGTTCGGCTGGAGTCGGCGCTCAAGGTCGACACGTGGTCGGCCACGGTTTCGGCCGTGAAGAGCGACCTCGCCCGCTCGATGGATAACAATCCCCATCTTGCCAGCGAAGCTGCGGCCGCACAGGCCCAGGACGCCGCCGCCATGAGCGACATCGCCGCGGCAAATTTCCGCCAGATGGAACGGATGGCCACGATCGGCCGCGCCGACGCCACCGCCAACCCCGCGCTCACCGCCCAGCTCGAAAACGCCCGGCAAATGCTCGACGACAGCCTTTCCGCCCAGGCAACGCATCGGAACGCTCCCGACAGCGCGCGCGGCATGCCTTCCGGGATCAACGACCATGACGCGCTCGCCCTCAGCTTTGATCTGGCCGCGCCCCGCGCCCTCGCCAAGCCGTACCTCGTGCTGGCCGTCCGTTACCAGACCCCGGGAAACAAGGGCCAGGTTGCCGTCTTCACGCAGGCGCTGCCGCGCATCGATGAATCGCCCCGCCGCGTGCGATTTTTTCGCGGGGGATTTCCCCGGGGCTTCGAACTCGAGCGCTGCGAGATTCACCTCTACGAGGCCGGCAGGGAAATCCCCACCAACGTCTCCTCACGGAGGCTCGAACTCACCGCGGACGAGGCCTTCCAATATGCCCTGGTCGAACACCTCGCGGCTCCCGACGAGCGCACCCAGGCGCCCGCGCCGGCCCGGGAGTTCTGGCCCGCGGACCTTTCCACCCAACTCAGCGCCGAGAATCACAACCGCTTCATTCACGTCCGCGTCAACAAGGACGGCCTGCCCGCGGGAGCCTTTCACGACGAGGCCGGCAAGCTCCCGGTCACCGATGCCGATGTGCTGGCCGTGCTGCCCACACTTCGCTTCCTGCCCGCCCTCGCCAAAGGGAAACCCGTTCCCGGCATGTGCCGCATCAACCTCGGCGCAAATCCCCTGTAGGTCGGGACGCGCCTGGCGCGGAATCGCAAATCGCGTAGCGCAAAAAGTCGAACCGCGTCCGGAGCCCTTGCGAGACCGCCTCGCACGAGCGTCGCGATTCAGACTTCCGGTGCCGCCCGGTTTTCAGCGCACGTCGGTTCTCTCCGCCCGGATCACGGTCGTCGCAGTGGACAATCCTTCGCCCGTGACGGTGAGCTGGATCTCCCCGACCTGGGCCGGCTTCGTCCGCACGATCACCAGGCCCAGGCCGCTGAAGGCGCGGCGCGATGTCGACGAAAACGCCTCCATGTCGGTCGGGTCGCCATTGTCTGTCGCCACAATCTCGCCCGGTCCCTCGAGCTTGAATTCCAAGCGATGGTCGGCACGCGGCACGGTGCGACCGCTCGCATCCGTCACCCGTACCGTGACAAACGCCACATCGGTCCCGTCAGCCCGGATCACAGCGCGATCCGGTGTCGCCTCCAGCGCGGCCGCATCGCCGGCTGTCTGCGCCTCGTCCCGCGCCCACTCCCGGCCGGCCTTGTAGGCAACGACCTCCAGCTTGCCCGGCTCATAAACGACATCATCCCAGCGCAGGCGATACTCGAACGGGCCCTTCTTCTTCCGGCCCAGCGAACGGCCGTTCAGAAACAACTCCGCCTCATCGCCCGACGTGAACACGTGCACGGGCGTCACCTCGCCCTCGCGCTCCGGCCAGGTCCAGTGCGGCAACAGGTGCGCCATCGGATGATCCGGACGCCAGCGCGACTGGTAGAGGAAGAATCGGTCCTTCTTGAAACCCGCGAGGTCGATCATGCCGCAATACGAACTCCGCGACGTGTAGTAGGGTGTGGGCTCGCCGAGATGATCCCAGCCGGTCCAGACAAATTCCCCCGCCACATACGGATGGCGATCGAGCGCGGCGAACACCTTGTCCGCCGTGGAACCAAAGTCGACCGCGTGCAGCTCGTAGGCGCTGACGTGATGGCGGCGGGAATCGCCGCCGCGCCCATCTCGCACCGGCGCGCTGACGAGCGGAGACACCGGGAAAAGATAGACCCCGCGACTGCTGAAGGCGGACGCGGTCTCGCTGCTGAACACGACCTTGTCGGGAAACTTCGCCCGAAAGTTCGGATATTGCGGGGGCGTGCGAATGCGATCGGTGCCCTCGAATTCCGGTTCCTGGCGGATGCCCTCGCCCTGGTAGTTCAGGCCAATGACGTCCACCACCGCCGGCAGCGGCATGTCGGCCTTGGCCCAGTTCATCGCCGTCGTGGTGGGTCGCGTCGGATCCTCCTCGCGCACGATGTCGTGGAGGCGTTGCGCCACCGCGGCGCCCGCGGCGTCGGTGTATTGTTCGCCCACCTCGTTGCCGATGCTCCACAGGATGACGGACGGGTGGTTGCGATCCCGCCGGACCAGCGCGCGCATGTCGGGTTCGGACCAGTCCGGGAATATCAAATGGAAATCCAGCGGGGTCTTCCGTCGCTCCCACACATCGAAGGATTCGTCGATCACCAGGAAGCCCAGGCGATCCGTGAGTTCGAGCAGCTCGGGCGCCGGCGGGTTGTGGCTCATGCGGATGGAATTGCAGCCCACCTCGCGGAGCAGCTCGAGCTGTCGCTCGGCGGCGCGGAGGTTGAAGGCGGCACCCAGGGCGCCGAGATCGTGGTGCTGGTTCACCCCGCGAAAGGGAATGTGCTCGCCGTTGACGACCACGCCGCGGGCGGGGTCGAACTTCACGTCGCGAATGCCGAAGCGCGTTTCGTAAACATCCACCACATTCCCGTCCTGGGTGATGGTCGTCACTGCCACGTAGCGATTGGGCTGCTGATTGGGCGGCGGACCCCAACGCTTCGGCTCCGGGATATGCGCCGCGCCGCGGACGGCCGCGCGCTCCCCGCCGCCGAGCGTCACCGTGACGGAATCGACCCGCGCCACCGCGGCGCCACGCCGCCCATTCGCGGCATCGATCTCGAAGATCTCGCTGGTGACGTGGCCCGTGGCCGGGCGACGTGAGGCGTTGAGCAACGCCACCTCGACTTGAACCCGCGCGGAGGCGGCGGTGATTTCGGGGGTCGTGATGAACGTGCCCCAGTGGTCGACCTGCAGGGGCTGGGTCTTGGTGAGCCAGACGTTGCGATAGATGCCGCCGCCGGGGTACCAGCGGGAGGAAGCCGGGGGGTTGTCGAGACGGATGGCCAGCTGGTTCACGCCGCCTGGCACCACATAAGGCGTGAGATCCACGCGCCAGGAAGCATAGCCGAAGGGCCACCCTCCGACGAGCCGGCCATTCAGCCACACGGACGCATAGGACATGGCGCCATCGATTTCGAGATATAGCGATTTGCCCGCATCGGAGGCCGGGACCTCGAGCTTGCGCCGGTACCAACCGATGCCCCAGCTCGGCAGCCGGCCCATGCCGCCGACATCGCCGGTGCGAATGAAGGGCCCCGCGATCGCCCAATCGTGCGGCAGCGTCACCGAATGCCACGCGCTGTCGTCAAAATCAGCACGCACGTAGGCAACCTCAGCGCCGGGATGCCCCTCGGGACGCACGTGGTGGCGGGCCGGGTCCTTGATGAAGGGGTTGGCCGTCGGCAGAATCCATCGCTTGAGGACCGCCGCCTGCGCGGCGGCAAGCTTCGCCGCCTCCTCCGGCCGGGCGTCCGCCGGGGTGTCGTCGCGCCGCGGACGTGCGTCCGGCCGCACGTCGTAACGAAGTTCCACGGTGTTGCCTTCCGGATCACCCTGGTGGAATCGCCAGCCGTCGTTGAGCGAGATCCGCTCACGCGATGCCGCCTCGGACAAGCCGGCCGTGACGAGCAGCAGAACAAACAGACGGTGGACGAGGGTGCGGGATGGGTTGGCCATGGAGAAAGGATTCATCGGGGAATAGGGTTGGCGAGACGAAGCGTCATGGCGCTCGCGATCTGCAGGATGGCGCGTCCGGAGGGTGGAGGCGAGGCCGGGACTTTACCGGGTCAAAAAGAAAACCCCCGGGCCGGCTTTCAGCCAGCCCGGGGGCGAATCGTTACTGATAACTATACCGGGATCAGAACGAGAACGTATTCGTGACGAACCATTCCTGGGTGGGCTTGAGGCGCACCGAGGCCCAGGTCCGGCCGTCGGGCTGAACGGAGATCGGGATCAGCCCGTTCTTCTCGCCCACGTTGCGGACATTCAGCTGAATCCTCCAATCGATTTTCTCGGTGATCTGGCGCTCGTAACCAGCCCACAGGTCGAGACCGCCCTCGGAGGGCCCATAATAGGGCTGACTCAGGTCGAAGCTGGCGAGGCCGCCGACCCCGGGAATGACCGGGTAACCGATCACCACCTTGTCCTGCCAGCGATAGCTGGCGCCGACGTTCACGTTCTTGAGGAAGCCCTCGGAGAACGTGTAGTTGGTCACGACGTTGTAGCGCCACTTGCGGAGCTCGGAGGCCGCGGTGTTCTCCTGCAGCTTGAGCAGGGTGTACTGGCCGCGCCACGGATTCCAGGCCTGGCGGAGCTCGTTCGCGGCGGAGTAATCCGAGTTGAAGCGAACGAGATCGCCACCCGGACCCGCCATCAACGTGTCCATGTAGTCCACCAGCTCGTCGAGGACCGGGCCGCCGACATTGGTGCGGACAGCGACGGTCTTCGAGGCATTGATCGCGATGCGCCAGTTGCGCGTCGGGTTGGCGACGAACTCAAACTCGTAGCCTTCGGACTGCGTGTCGGCGGTCACGGCGAAGCCCTGCATGAGCGGGGCGGTGCGGTAGTCGTACACGCTCGCCGGGTCAGGCTGCATCGGGTTGGCCTCATACTGGCCGCGCGTTTGCAGCGCACCCGGCGTGGTCGGACCGGCGCCGTAGTTCCAGGCGGCGAAGTAACCCCTTTCGGCCAGCCAGAGCTGCATGTCATTCAGGGCCTGGATCGAGGCGTCGCGGCGCGTGTTGGCCTCGGCCTGCGTCTCGAGGTGCGAGCCCGCGGGACCGGAGGCGAGGTTGCCGGCGGCCACGGGCCGGCCGGTGGCGTTGTCGACGTACACGGGATCCCAGAGGTAGCGCTGGCCGGTGTAGGGCGTCAGGTTCGTCTGGCCCGCGGTCGACCAGGCGTAGGCCGACATGTAGTACACCTTGATGTTGCGCCAGTTGAGGGCGTCGCGAATCGTGTTGTAGATGCCGCTGTTGTCGAGCTGCGTGCTCGCGCCGGAGAGCGCGGTCTCATACTTGCGGGCGTTGAGGGAATATTTGCCGTCCTTGGTGGAGAGCAGGATGCCGTACTCCTTCGTCTCGCCGGTCGGGTTCGGAATCGAATTGCCGAAGATATCGCGGCGAAGGTCCGTGACTTGGAAGTTGTTGGACTTGTTGTACGCCAGACTGACGTTGAGCGGCAGGACATCGCGACTGAACAGTTTGTTCAAGTGCACCACCACGCCACCCGCCGTGGAATGGTCCTTGAAGGTCTGGGCGGCAGGGAACGCAGCCGGGAGCTTGTAGACCGACGGATCCAGGTTCAACGCACCACGATTCGCCGCGACGGGCTGCGCGGTCACGCTCTTGCTGCGCACCTCGTCATATCGCCAGCCGAAGGTCGGGACCACGGCGTCATTCCAGAGGAACGCCTGCCAGGAACCGGCATAGGACTTCGTCTTGCGCAGGCTCTTCGCCGCCGCCGTCAGCAGGCTGAGGTCGGCGCCGTTGTCATAGCGCAGGAGCGTATTGTGGAAATCGCTGTTCCAACCGACATAGTTGGCGGGATTCGAGACCTGGGTCAGCTGCGGATAGGGCACCCCCGTTGTCGGATTGATGCCCGGGGCGCCGTTGAAGAACGGCTGCAGGTTGGCCGGAACGTTCCACGGATCGGAAAAGTTCACGCCGCTCGGGTTTCTCCAAGTCGAGGCGAACTGGTAGATGTTGCCATCCCGCAGGGTCACATCCGAAAGAATGCCGGAGATGTTCGCGCCGGAGGCCGAGGCCGCGCTGGCCAGCGAGGGCCCGAGGTAGATGACGGCCACCGGGGGCAGGTTGGTGATGCCATCCGGATTGCCCTGCAACTTGTAGGCCGCATAGGCCGCGGAGTTGGCGTGCATCTGCCACGAACGGTTCTCCGTGTGATACTGCTCGCCGCTATAGACGGCATTGAACCGGTGTTTGCCGATGAGCTTCACCAGGAAATCGTTGTCGGTGAAGTCACGCGCGCGGAGTTCGCCGAACAGCGAGCCACGCACATACTCGCGATCGCTGTCGTAGGAATTGCCGCGGCCGGGGCCGCCGGCCACGTACGGACGACCGAAGTTCGGGTTGGCGACGTTGCCGTTGTTGCTGTTGTTCGGGCCCGTGACGTAGTCCTGGAAGTTCTGCAGGATGTCGATGTTCAGCGTCGGGTTGCCGAGCAGAGCCTGGCCGCCGCGTTCGTACTTCTGGCGGTCATAGGTGAACTGCACGCCAAGCCGATCACCAAAGGCGGTCTGGCTCAGGTCGATGTTGTAGGCATCCCAGCCCTCCCACTCGTTCTTGGTGGGGCCGTCGATCAGCTGGTGATAAAAATCGAAGACCGTCGGATCGGTGAGCGACATGTTGCGGTACTGGCCGAACTGGTAGTTCGTCAGGCGCGCATTATTGGCGTACGCGCTGAAGCTGCCCAATTGCGAGAACACGTCCGCATAGCGCTGGCCGATGATGGAGCTGGACGCCCCTTGGGGCGCGCCGGAGGCATTGAGGGCTCCCGTGTTAACATAACCGCCATAAATCCGGTAGAGCTGATTGCTCGCGCCGTCGATGAACCACAGGGGCTGCTGCTGGTTCACCAAGCCGCCCATCCACGGGTTGAACGTCGAAGCGGAGGAGCCGAGCACATAGCCGTTCGTGACGACTTGCTTGCCCATGCCGCCCTCGAGGTTGTTGGGATCGAGGTTTACCGGCCGGAACCACGGCGTGATGCTGTCCTGCGGGGGAATGTTGCGCGGACGATTGGCCTCGATGTCGCCGTGCTCGAACTTGAGCCTCAGGCTCGTCCGGAAGGAGGGATCCTTGAAAAGCTTCGGCTCGAAGCGCAGCGCGCCATACACGCGCTCGTCATCCTCATAAGCGGGCTTCTGCTGGAATTTTTCCTGATCCCACAAGCCGCTCACGCGGATGGCGAGGACATCGTCCACCAACTCGTGGTTGACGTCCAGCGTCGCGCGGTGGCTGCCGTAGGAACCGGTGCGCAGTTCGACGCTGCCGCGATTGCGAAACTCGGCGTTGCGCAGGGAGGCGTTCACGATGCCGGCGGGACTGCCGAGGCCGAAGAGAATCGAGTTCGGTCCGCGCTGGATGTCGATGCGATCGACGTTGTAGCCATCCCACGGGATGTCCGTGACGTAGAAGTCGCGGGTGCTGTCGGCCGCGGCCAGGCCGCGCACGCGATTGATGATGCCGCTCGGCGAGCGCAGGTTGCTGGTCTCGTCGACACTGGTTCCGTTCCCCAGACCGGCGTACGTGCCGCGGGTACCGGCCACCTCGGCATTCGTCGTGTACTGCAGGAGCGAGCCGTTGTCGGTCGCGCCGATGTCCTGCATGAATTCCTTCGTGATGACGGAGATCGCGGATCCCACATCCTTCAGGTCGGTGCGAATGCGGGTGCCGGCTAGCGTGGAGGTGGCAACATAGCCCGAATCCTCCTCGGCCGTCACTTCGAAGGGCGAAAGCTCCAGGATATCCTCCTCCTCTTGGGGAGTGGGTTGGTTGGACGCGGGAGCCGTTTGGGCAAGCAAGCCCTGCCAGACGGCAGTGGCTGCGAACAATGCACATGCTAGTGTTCTTTGGGTCTTCATGGTTGGGGTGGTGCGAAATAACCCCATGAGGCCGAACGCAGCATCGGCTGACTCGGCGGTCGGTCTCAGGGGTATTCTTTAGAAGGACTCGGAGCTAGGGGCCTCGCAATCGCCCCGGCATTCAGACTTCTGAATCGTCCGCCAACCCGCCACGCCGCGGAGTCAAATCACACATCATTAATGATTTGATCGTGCAAAGCCTTCCCCTTCCCCCGCGATTCCCAGCCGCGCCCCGCCGTCTTCCTGAACCGCCCCACCGTGGTTCACCGCGGCGTGAAAAACACCTGCACCGCATAAATCTGCTCATGCCGGTTCAGCCGGCTGACCGTCGGTCGGGTGGCACAACCGAGGGACGTGAACGCCGCGTTGACGATATTCGCGCGATGCGGCGGCGAGTTCATCCACGATTCCACCACCGCCTCCGCAAAGCCGGCATACGTGCGGTTCACCACGGGCCGCTTGGAATCCAAATGGAAAAACTCCGGCTGCCCCTTGCGCTGCCTCACCCCGACATGGGTGCTCCCGCGGGGAAGATCAAATACGCCCAGCCGGGCGAGGTTTTCCGCCGCCATCCGGTAGCGCAATCCGACGGCGCTCACCCGATCCACCAGCGTGGCGGTCATCGGCAGCGGATTATCATGGGTCAACTCATCCTGCGTGACGCCGACCGCCGCCTTGAGATCGGCCGCCTCATCCAGCTTGGGCAAATGCGTAAAAAGAGGGAGTCCCAGCCGCTGCCGCACCCGGTTGGTCTCGTGAAAAATCGCCGCGTTCATCAATCCCCGGTCGAAATCCGCCAGATCGATCCGAGCCTGCGGCTCGCCCCGGGCCTCGAACTCAGCGGGCGCCAGCGCGTGCCAGGCGGGACCCGCCAATGCCAGGGCCGGGCCCAGCGCGATCATCGCTCTTATATAATAGAGGGACATCGCAACGGCGCCCCGCCGACCCGACGGAAACGGCCGAATCCCCGCGCGTCCGCCTCCCGCAGCCACGGAGCTCCCTGTAGGCGAACAAATTGGAAAGCCGCCGATCCACATGCCCGCACCCTACTCAGCCGGCTTCGACCAGCCAGTGATATTTCCTGTAACCCCGGGGCGACGGACTGGTTATCCCCCGTGCACACCCATGACTGCCTGCCATGCTTCTCGCTCCCGCCACCCAATTACGAGTTTCCTCCACCGCCACGCCGGTTAGCCTGCCTGACACCGTGGACGCCGATACCGACCATGAACTCATGATTGCCGTCCGCGCAGGCGATGTCCGCCAGCTCGGCCAGCTCTTTGAACGCTATCACAAGCCCCTCTATGGCTTCTTCGTTCGCCTGACCAACCAGCCTTCCGCCAGCGAGGACCTGGTCCAGATCGTGTTCTACCGTATCCTCAAGTACCGGCATACCTATCGCGACGAGGGCAAATTCTCCGCCTGGATCTATCACCTCGCCCGCAAAGTCGCCGCCGACCACTTCCGCAAACACTCCCGCACGCCCACCCCGGCCGATCCCGTCGACTTCCACGACCAGCCTGACCAAGGCCCCGCGCCGGACGCGCAGGCCGGGACCGCCGACGACCTCGCGCTCATGCGCCGCGCCCTCGCCCGCGTCAGCCACGAACACCGCGAAGTCCTCGTCCTCGCGCGCCTGCAACACCTCAATCACCAGGAAATCGCCCGCCTGCTCGACTGCTCCGTCGGCGCCGTGAAAGTGCGCGCCCACCGCGCCCTCAAGGAACTGCGCGAGGTGTATTTCAAAATCCGCCAGGAAGCCGCGGCATAGACCGCGCCACAGACAACAGACCCACCGCCTACATCCACTGTCTACCGTCCACCGTCCACCGAATCCTCCCTCCCATGAATTGCCAACGCGTCCAGGACAACTTCATCGACTACCAGGACGGCACGCTCGCGCCCGACGAATCGGCCGCGCTCCGTTCCCACCTCGCGTCGTGCCCCACCTGCCAGCGCGAATGGTCCGCCCTCCAGGAAATCACGCGCAGGCTCGACGCCCTCCCCGCCGCCGAGGAACCGTCCCCCCGGTTGCGCGAGCAATTCTACGCCATGCTCGAGACGCACCAGCGCGACGCCGACAGCGTGAGCCCCTTTGCCTTTGCGAAGAGCCGGCTCGATCGCTTCTTCGCCGCCCTGATGCCCTCCACCCCCGCCCTGCAATTCGCGGGCGCGCTGGCCGCCCTTGCCGTCGGCGTGTTCACCGGTGCCCGCTATCTCTCCCCGGCGCCCACCACCCCGGCACCCGTCCAGGTGGTTGACCACGCCGCCCAACAGGAGATCGCCGACCTCAAGGCGCAAATGGACGATATGGGCAGCCTCGTGGCCGCTTCCCTCCGCCAGCAGAAGTCCACCAGCGAACGCCTCCAAATGGTCCTCGCCACCATGGACCTCGAAACGCCCGACCGGCAGAAACTCACCGATCTCGTCGGGGCCCTCGCCCTGGATCCTTCCGTCAACGTGAAGCTCGCCGCCATCGAGGCGCTCACGCCGCACGCCAACGAGCCCATCGTCCGCCAGGGCCTCCTCGCCAATCTCCCGCGCGAGTCCGCCCCGCTGGTCCAGGTCGCCATGATCGAACTCCTCACCTCCGTGCGCGAGCCCGGCGCCGCCCCGCTTTTCGAACGCCTGAGCCGCGATGAATCCGTCGACCTCAACGTCCGCGACTCCGCCCGCCGCGGCCTCGCGATGCTTCGCACTCCTTCACCCACTGACACTTTAAACAACAACCCTCAGTCCCAGCCCGTCTCATGAAATCCTTGTCTCACCCCTTCCGCCGCCTCGTCCCCCTCCTCGCCGCCGCCGCGCTGCTCACGCCGGCTCTCCACGCCCAGGACGACGAATCCGACGGCTCCACCGCCCGCGTCAAGTTCTCCGACCCCGCCAAACCCGGCACCCTGCGCCTCGTGCTCCCTTGGGCCGAGGCCCGCATTGTCGCCACCGACGGCAACGAGGTCGTCGTCACCTCCTCCCTCGACCAGAAGGGCCGCGCCGAAGTCGATCACGAGGGATTCCGCCGCCTCGATGAGGACGTGACGTTCGAGCTCGTCGAAAAGGGCAATGTCGCCGCCATCATGATCGCCGGCGACAACCTTTGGGCCACCCACGGCGCGGAATTCGACATCCAGGTGCCGCGCAACACGCACCTCATCGTCCGCACCGAGATCGGCGGCGACATCGAGGTCGAGGGCGTCGAGGGTGACATCGACATCAGCTGCATGAACGGCGAGGTCGAGCTGCGCGACATCTCCAGCTCCGCCGTGGTCAACAGCATGAACGGCGAAATCAGCGCCTCGTTCAAAACCGCCCCGGTGAAGCCCGTCTCCCTCTCGTCCATGAACGGCGAGATCGACGTTCGCCTGCCCGGCGACACCAAGGCGAACCTCCGCATGCGAACGCATAACGGTTCCATCCGCACCAACTTTCCCGCCGGCGTCCTTCAGACCAAAACCGAAAACGTGCGCGGCCCCGGCGGCTCCACCTCGACTGCTGATTCGACCGCGAATGCCAACGAGGATTCCTCCGACCACGCCAGCGCCGCTCGGAACATGGCGCGCGAAGCCGCCCGCGCGGGCCGCGAGCAGGCGGAGATGGCGAAGGAAATCGCCCGCGCCACCCGCGCTGCGGTCGAGGCCTCCGTCGAAGTCCGCGTCCACGCTTCCATGGATGGCGACGCCCCCATGCCGCCGATGGCCCCGATCCCGCCGATGCCCCCGTTGCCCAATTTCGGCGGCAAATCCATCGTCGGCACGCTCAATGGCGGCGGCGTGGACATCAAGCTGACGTCCATGAACGGGACGATCACGTTGCGGCAGAAAAAATAGTTCCCGCGCGCGCCGCGCGATCCTATCCAGCATTCCGGATCATAACGTTCGACGCGGATCCATCACCGCTCCCTTTGCAGCCGGCCCGTGCGGGCCGGCTTTTTTATTCCGTTGCGCGCCCGTGACGGGCTCTGCAAGGTCCGCGCGCATTCGGGTCATTGCCTTACCCCGCGGCCCCTCGGTCTCCTAATGCCGATCAATCACCTTCAGATCATCATCCTGCTGCATGTCGCGTTTGGCGGCGCGTTCCTGTTTCTTCACTGGCAGCACCCCGCGAGATTTTCCCGCCTGCTCGGCCAAGCCTGGCTCCTCGAAGCCTTCCGTGCCGCCCTCCTCCTGCCCGAAATCCACGGAATCGGCGGCTGGTACCACCACTGGTTCACCCTTTCCGACGTCACCAACCTGCTGGCCACGTGGTGGCTGTTCGCCGGGTGCGCCGATCTGGCCGGCGTGAAGTTGCCCCGCTGGCTCGGCCGCACCGTCCTCGCCGCGGGCCTGCCCCTCATCCTGGTCCTGCGCTACCTCGTGCCTGGTCTCCTTGCCCGCTGGGCGGACCTACCGGAGGCCGAGGCCTTTCGCCAGAGCATCTTCGTCGAGATGTTGCTGATCTTCATCCCCGTCACGGCGGCCCGCGTCACGGTGCTCTTCTGGTTCTATCGCCTCTGGCGTGAGGAGCGTCTCCCCGGCGCCATGGTGGCGCTGCTCTTCGGGGTCCCTTACGCGGTATTCGCCCTCTCCGTCCCGTTCCAGTTCCTCTATGATTATTACCCGGCTTGGACCGCCCTGCTGTGGTGCGCCCGCGTCCTCGGATTCTCCCTCGGTCTCGTCATGCTCGTGATCAGCCAGCAGGTCGCCGCGATGCGACGAAGCGAGCACCGGCTCGCGACCGCCCAGGCCAGCGCGCGACTCGGCAGTTGGGAATACGGTTCGACCGAGGGCAACGGCGCCTGGTCGGCCGAGCTGTTCCGCCTCCTCGGCTGCGACCCGGCGGAGGGAGCGCGCCCCTGGTCCGACTTGGTCGAGCGCCTGCACCCCGACGATCGCGCCACCTTTGTCCGGCTGGCTGAGGAGGCCCGCACCACCTTGCAACCCACCCAGGGCGAACACCGCCTTCTCCGCCCGGATGGCTCGGAGGCTTGGGTCGAATGCCGGCACGATCCGCTGCCGGGCCCGAGCGGCGCCCCCGCCCGCCTGTCCGGCACGATGCAGGATATCACGGCCCGGAAGATTTCCGAACGCCGCATTCGCGAACAGGCCGTGATCATCGACCACGCGCCGTTCGGCATCGTCATCACCGATCTCGAACACCGCATTACCTACGCCAACGAGGGCGCCGCCCAACTCCAGGGCCTGAGCCGCGAGCAGCTGCTGGGCCGGACCGCCGAGCAGGCGTTTTCCGAGGCCGCGCTCGCCAAGATTCTCGCCGGGCGCGAGGCCACGCTCGCCACCGGCCGCTGGCAGGGCGAGGTCCCGCTCACGACACCCGACGGTCGCGCCCGCGTCGCGGAATACTACATGAGCCTGATCCGCGATGATCAGGATCGGGTCATCGCCCGCCTCACGGTCGGGGTCGATGTCACGGAAAAGAAACAGATCGAGGAACAACTCCTCCGCTCCCAGCGCATGGAGCACCTGGGCCTGCTGGTCGCCGGCATCGCCCATGACCTGAACAACATCCTTTCCCCCTCCCTTCTCGTCGCTCCCTTCATGCGCCCGCTCGTGACCAAGGAGTCCGAGCACGCCTTCCTCGACAGCGTCGAGCGGAGCGCCGAGCGCGGCGCCGCGCTGGTCAAACAAATCATGCTCTTCGCCCAGGGCCGCGGCGAGGGCCACGTGCCGGTCAAACCCGGCAATCTCGTCCGCGAACTCGTGGGCCTCGTCCGCGAGACTTTTCCCCGCTCCCTCAACTTCGAGGAGGAGATCGGGCCCGAGATCTGGCCGGTCAACGCCAACCCCACCCAGCTCCACCAGGTGCTGCTCAACCTCCTGGTCAACGCCCGCGATGCGATGAACGGGAACGGGCTGCTCACCTTGCGCGTCACGAACCGCCTGATCGACACCGCCGCCGCCGCCCGCATCCCGGGCGCGCGCACCGGCCCCTTCGTTTGCTTCGAGATCGGCGACACCGGCGTGGGCATCCCGCCCGACATCCTCCCGCGCATCTGGGAACCCTTCTTCACCACCAAGGAACCGGGCAAGGGCACCGGCCTCGGCCTTTCCACCGTGCGCGGCATCGTCACCAGCCACCTCGGTTTCTGCGAGGTGCGCAGCGCCGTGGGCGAAGGCACCCTCTTCCGGGTGTACATTCCCGCCGCGGGCACGCCCACCGAGGTGCCGCGACGCGGTTCCGATCCCCAGGTTCCGCGCGGCAACGGCGAACTCATCCTCGTCGTCGACGACGAGGCCGGCGTGCGCGAGCTGCTCGACGCCATCCTGGTTAACCACGGCTACCAAGTCTTCACCGCCCGCGATGGCATCGAGGGCATAAACATCTTCTCCGCCCAACAGGCGCAGGTCGCGATGGTTATCACCGACATGCACATGCCCCACGGCCGCGGCGATTCCTTCGCGGGACTGCTGCGCCTCATCCGGCCGGATATCCGCGTCCTCTACATCAGCGGCCTGGGCGCCGATGAGTCGGGCCGGAGCGAACTGCCGGTCAGTTCCACCGACCCCTTCTTGCTAAAGCCCTTCAAGCCTGCCGCCCTCCTGCAGGCAGTCCACCGCGCGTTGCACCCGGAGGCCGTGCTCAAATCCTGACCGCATGTCCCTCGATCCAGAGCCGCCGGAACTTTCATCGGTTTCCCCGGGCCGGGCCCTCGAGACCGCCGTCGTCGCCGACCAGGCCGCGGCCCATGCCGGCGCCTCCAGCCACCACGGGCCGTTTCATTCCCACTGCGAGAACTGTCACGAGAAGCTCGCCGGCCCCTATTGCCATCGCTGCGGCCAGCACGACTTCGAGTTCCACCGCTCATTCTGGCACGTGTTTCTCGAGGCGCTCGAAAACCTGTTTCATTTCGAGGGGAAGTTCTTCCGCAACATCGTCACCCTCCTGTTCCAGCCCGGCCGCCTGAGCGCCGACTTCAACGCCGGCAAGCGCGCGTCGCAAATGCCGCCCTTCCGGCTCTACGTGTTTGTCAGTTTCGTTTTCTTCCTGCTCGTCTTCCTCGACGGGAGTCGCCGGGGCACCACGACCGCGCGCGCCAGCGAGGGCGACACCGTCGTCGCCGCCAATGTCGGCGAGGCCTGGCGCGAGTTTGCCCGCAGCATGGACAGTGAGGACTGGAACGACCCTGCCAAGGTCAACCAAGCCGTCCGGCAACTGGCCGAAAAAACCACCGGTGCGCCGCCCATCTCCTCCACCGACGGCGCTGAACCCGCGGATGGCCTGCCAGTGGATCCTAGCCTGTCCCCAGTGGCCGAACCGGTGATCGCGACGGCGCCCGCCCCCGCGTCGCCGGAAGACGACGGCCTCATCCACTATTTGAAGCAACAAGCTCGGCGGCTCGATGATCCCGCCCACCGCCAGCGTCTGGGCAATTCGATCAAGAGCCATCTCCCGCACATGCTCATGGTTTGCCTGCCCTTTCTTGCGCTCTACACCCGCGTGCTCTTCCGCAAGTCCGGCCAGGTCTATCTCCAGCACCTCGTGGTGGCCGTCCATTTCCATACGTTCATCTACCTCTGGGTGCTGTTCGCCCGCGGCTGGGTGGCGCTGACCGCACTGCCCGGCTGGGGCCTCGAAGGCCCGGTCGGATTTCTCTGCAACGCCTGGCTCGGGCTCTACCCGCTCCTGATGCTCCGCCGCCTTTTTGCGAACTCATGGGGCAAGACGTTCGTGAAGACCTGCGTGGTGGCCGGCCTGTACACGATGACCCTCGGCCTCGGCTTCATCGCGATGGCCGCGATCATCTTCTTCTCGAACTGATCGCCCCCGCGCGGCGGAAGCGCGGCCCATCGCCATCGGAAATGCCGGGTGAGGACACCCGGCTCACCTGTGATTCCCCTCCGGGAAAACGTCCGCGTCCAATGTCGCGGGTTCCGTCGCAGCACCCTCCGGAAAATCAGCTCGCGAACGCAGGCAACCCCGCATCCCTTTCTCGCGTGGCCACTCCGCGCAAATCCATTTCCTCCGCCCGCGCCGTTCCGCCGGCGTCCCTTCCGCTCTACGACTGGCTGCAGGATCGCGGGGCCGGCGTCCTGCTCCACCCCACCGCCCTGCCCGGCAACCAGGGCTGCGGCGTGCTCGACCAGCACGCGATCCGTTTCCTCGATTTCCTCCGGGGCGCGGGATTCAAGTACTGGCAGATCTGTCCCACCGGTCCGACCGGCTACGGCGACTCGCCCTACCAGTGTTACTCGGCTTTCGCGGGCAACCCGAACCTCGTCGATCTCGCGCCTCTCGTGCGTTTCGGCGTCCTGCCCGCCAGCGAACTCACCGCCTTCGCCGCGCTTTCGCCGGACGCGGTCGATTTCGAAACACTCGCGCGCCTCAAGCCGCGGCTGCTCCAGACCGCCCACGCCCTCCATCGCCAGAAGCAACCCACGCTTCCGTACGGCTCGTATGCGGATTTCTGCCGCCGCGAGAAATCCTGGCTGGATGACTACGCCACCTTCCGCGCCCTCAAGGACCACTTCGGCGGACGCCCCTGGTGGGAATGGCCCGCGACGGAACGCGACCACGCCCGCGCGCTCCGCTCCCCGCTCCGGGACAAGCTCGCGGTCGAAATCGACGCGTGGCGCTTCGGTCAGTACCTCTTCTTCGGCCAATGGGCGCACGTGCGGGCCGCCGCCGCGGAACGCGGGATCAGAATCATCGGCGACCTGCCGATCTTTGTCGCCGGCGACTCGGCCGACGCCTGGGCCGCGCCGCATCTCTTCGAGCTCAATCCGAAAACCCTGCAGCCCGTGGCCGTGGCCGGCGTGCCGCCGGATTATTTCTCCGCCGACGGGCAGCTGTGGGGCAACCCCCTCTACGACTGGTCCGCGCACCGCGCCGACGGCTACGCCTGGTGGTGTGCGCGCCTCCGTGCCCAGCTGGCGCAATGCGACGTCGTGCGCATCGATCATTTCCGTGGCTTCGACGCCTACTGGCGCGTGCCGCTCCCCGCGGAAAACGCCCGCCAGGGTGCGTGGATTCCCGGCCCCGGCCTCGACCTGTTTCGCGCGTTTCACCGCGCGCTCCCCGGCGCGCGCATCATCGCGGAGGATCTGGGCGTGCTCACCGATTCGGTGAACCGGCTGCGCGACGACACCGGGCTGCCCGGCATGCTCGTGCTGCAGTTCGCGTGGGGCGGTGACGCGGGCAATTCCTACCTGCCGCACAATGCGCCGCGCAACGCCGTCATCTACTCCGGCACGCACGACAACGACACCACCACTGGCTGGTATCACACGGCCGGCGAGAACGAGCGGGACCACGTGCGCCGGTACCTCCGCGTGTCGGGCGGCGACATCGCGTGGGATTTCATCCGCGCGTGCTACGCGAGTCCCGCGCGTCTTGCGATCGTCCCGCTGCAGGATCTGCTCTCGCTCGGCAGCGACGCGCGTTTCAACACGCCCGGTGTTCCCTCCGGCAACTGGCGTTGGCGCGTGCGCGCCGACGCGCTCGAGAAATTATCCGGCGACACGACGCGCTATCTGCGCGAGCTCGGCGCGCTGTACGGTCGATGATCGCGCGCGCGTCGCGCGAAAAGTTTTCGTCATTCATCGCGTCACGCGCGTCACCGCGCGCTTTTTTCATTTTTTGCGCGCGCGAAAAAAATGATGCGCGCGTGAACATTTTGCGTGCATCGCGCGAGCCAATCTTCTAAAAAGTTTTCATGGCCAAGAAAAAACCTGCCAAGAAGAAGGCTAAAAAAGCCGGCAAAAAGAAGAAGTAA
Source organism: Verrucomicrobiota bacterium (assembly GCA_023433275.1). GTDB lineage: Bacteria > Verrucomicrobiota > Verrucomicrobiia > Opitutales > Opitutaceae > Lacunisphaera. The sequence continues at coordinate 859 of JAEZDN010000140.1, read as the reverse complement.
CTTCGGTTACCCTTCGTTCTTCCTCGACGCTGGTCACCCCAACTGGCGTTTTTTTTAAAACCCCGCTGCCGTCACTGGCGCGGGGTTTTTATTTCCAACCTCGACTTTTCCCCTGCTGAAATCGCGCGCGACGCGCCAGTCGTGAGGTTTTCCGAACGAGCGTTGAACAGTCCGCGCGGAATGCGGGCTCCACCTTTCCGAGGTGTTTCTGTGGGAGCGGGCTTGCTCGCGATTCCGTGTGATAGCTGTCGCGAGCAAGCTCGCTCCCACAACTCCGACTCAAGCGTTCCGGATGACGAGAAATAGTGCGTGGCGGCAGGTGCGCCCGAAATTGAATATCCGTGGTTACCGTCATCCTGAGACGAAGCAGCGACGCCGGGTGGTTGCATACTCACCCGGAACGACGCGGTTGGATGTAGGGGCGCGGCTTGACCGCGCCCTCATCTCGCTGCGGGAACCGAGGGCGTGGACGAGCCACGCCCCTACAACTGAACCGTTCGACCGTGCACGCTGCAGAATTGCATGCCGACCGCATGAGTCCGGCTGAGACCGGGAGCAACCGCTGGGCCGTTGCCTAGTGGGTGGAGATGAACGCTGGAGAGCACAAAATATCCCCGCCACCGTCATCCTGATATACCCGCCACCGTCATCCTGAGCGAAGCGAAGGATCCAAGGGAAAGGACGGACGTGCGCCGCCTCCATGGATCCTTCACTCCGTTCAGGATCGATGCAGTTGGATGTAGATCCAATCTTGAGCTAAATATTTTTAGGTACTCTTGGGGGACCAGTTAGGGTCGAAGTCGCGATTGGAACGCAGCAGACCGACGAGGATGCGAAGCATCTTGTGGGAGAGGGCGCC
>JAEZDN010000112.1 GCA_023433275.1 Verrucomicrobiota bacterium | reverse complement strand
GTCCAGCGCACTTCGCCGGCGGGGAGATTTTCCGGACCGAAGTGCGCAAGCTCGAGATCCGTGATGAAGGTTTCCCCGGCGCTCCAGGTGAAGCGGTCAAAACGGGCGAGCAGCACGTGCGGCGCGCAAAATCGTCGGAACTCCGCCGGCGCGATCGCATCCTTTGATTCGAGAAAAACATCGAGCAGCCCGACGAGCGCCGTGCCCTGGCCGGGGAAATCCTGCAGGCCCAGGAGCTCGAAGCCGCCGAAGCCCGGCGTGCGCAGCGCCGCCTCGATTTCCTCGCGATAGCAGACAGAAGCCAGAGCGGACGAGGCGCGGGCGAAATCATCGGCGCGCGGCAGCAGCCCCGCGGCCGCGGCTTTCGCGCGAAAGCGTTCCAGGTTGTGCGCGACAAACACGCCACGATGCCGGCCGATTTCCGCGTAGCGCGGATAACTCGAATACTGGCCGATCTCGTGACTGACGACCGGCAGCGGCGACGCCGCGATGGCGGCGCGGTAATCCGTGCGCGTGCCGCCGGCGCCGGTTTGCAAATGGCCGTCGGCGCGGTCCGGGGTCGAGTGGGCGCCGCGGACGTTCACGAAACGACCGGAGCCGTCCGCCGCCGGGAGCCGCGCGGTGATCCAGCAGTCGTCGTCCGCGGCGAGCGAAGGAGTCTCGAGGTCGTTGTTGGCCCCTTGGGCATACATCCGGGATGGATCGAGGGCGCGCAAGCGCGCGACCAGCCCCGCGCGCGCAGCACGGTCGCCGCGGTGCTCGTTGCCGAGCGTCAGCAGTACGAACGACGGGTGATGCCCGAAGGCGCGGAGGATCGCCTCGCCCTCGGGCGCGAGCGCCTCGGCGATGGCGGTTGTCCACTCCCCCCAGAAGGGCAGTTCCGTGGCGACGTAGAAACCGAACTCGTCCGCCGCGGTGAACGCGGCCTCGGGCGGCGTCCAGCTGTGGAAGCGCACATGGTTCAGGCCGTGATCGCGCAGGATCTGAAAGTACCGCCGCCAGCTCGCGACGTCCATCGGCGTGTGACCGGTTTCAGGAAAGGCCGCGCAGTTCACCTCGCCGCGCAGAAAAGTGGTGCGGCCATTGATCGCGAACTGCGTACCCGCGCGCCGGAACTCGCGCAGCCCGGTCGTCACGACGCGCTCGTCCGTGCCCTGCGGCGACTCGAGCCTGACCGTGATCCGATGCAGGGCGGGGGAAAACTCATCCCAGAGCGCAGCCTCCGTGCCCGCCACCAGCGTGAGTTTCACCTCCTGCGCCGCCGGCGCACTCACCCGTCGCTCCCCCAGCGACGCAACGACCGTTCCCGCCCAACGGGCCTCCTCTTCGCGGCCAATGTTCGTATTACGAACATTGGGATTGGTCCTCCCCTCGGGCGAGGAGTGTGAATGTTCGTAATACGAACATTCGTCCGCGGGGCCGAGGCGGACGGTGAGGTGGAAAGCGCGAGCGGTCACGTCGGGCGTGATGGCGACGTGGGCGATCCGGAGGGCGGCGGTCGCGCGCAGCTCGATCGCACCGAGCACGCCGTTCCAGTTGCCCTGCGTGTGCTCGGAGGTTTGGTGATTGTCGCCGGGCGCGGGTTTGCGGCGGTTGTCCACCAGGAGGGTGAGTCGGTGCGATCCGGGGGCGAGCACGCCCAGCGTGTGTTCGTGCGGCGCGCAGAGAAGGGCGCATTCGCTGACGGCTTGTCCGTCGAGCCAGATGCGGCACCACTTCGTGCGTTCGAGAAAAAGGACGACGTGCCGCCCGCGCCACGTTTCCGGCACGGTGAACTCGCGTTCATACCAGACTCCGCCCTCGATCCGGCGCGCGGCCGTCAGGCGGTCGGCGCGATGATCGGGATTGAGCGGGCCGAGACCGGCGGTCTCGGTGGTCGCGGGCAGGGTGATCGTTTCGGTGAATGCGGCGGGCGCCGGGGGGGCGTCCGTGGCCTGCGCCGGATCGAGGCAGACGCGCCATGCGCCGGCGAGGGAAAGGCTTGTCGGTGAAGGGGAAGGGGGCACGGGTGTTCAGGAAGACCTGGGGCGGACCGCGATGCACGCCGGCCCGACAAGGATCGTCAGATTGTCTGCGGGTTCCGGGATGGGCGGATTGGTCCCCCATGGCAAAACCCAACCTTCGGTGCTCTGGATCCATGCACCAGTAACCTATTAGGGTACTCGTGCATGGAACGGGTGCCTGGTTGGAGCACGGGGGTGGTCGGGGCGGACAATCCGAAAAGCCGCGTCTTTCGGACCGGCGCCCGACCGGGTTGGCTGGTGGCTTTACACCCGCTTCCGTCCGCTCTTCCTTAATCCCTCCATGTCCGCCCCTGATCTTTCCCACGGTGATTTCACGCTGCCCGGCGAAGCCGGCCACGAACAGCTCACGCTGCGCCTCGCCAAAAAATGGGGCGCCGACACCATCCGCGACTCCGATGGCACGCAGCTTTCCCCGGAGATCGTGGAGTCCGGCTACGCGATCTATTCGACGCTCTGCCTCGTGCGTTCGGTCCAGTCCTGGGCCCGCGTGAACCGCGACAAACTCCAGCAAAACTTCCTGATGAGTTTCCCGGTGGTCGCCGAAAAGGCCACGACCACCGTGACGCTGCTCGCCGGCTACTACACCGAGCAATTCGCGGTGAACTTTGGCGACAGCCCGAAGAAGTGGTGGCAGGTTTTCGACCGCACCACGGGCCGCGAGGTCGCGAAGACAAAATGGTCGGTCAACCCCCGGAAGGGCACCGTCACGATCGCGGGCACCGTGCCCGGTCATCAATACACCGTGAACTTCCTCGCCTTCCGCCTCTGGGAGGAGATCTCGATGTATAATCACCTCACGAACAACTGGGGTGATCGCGAGCATCTTGCCGCGGTGGACCCCATGCAGCCGGAGACGCAGAAGGTGCTGCTCGCGTTTCTTGAACAATGGCTGTCCGACCACCCGGCGACGAAGGTCGTCCGCTTCACCTCGATGTTCTACAACTTCTCGTGGTTCTGGGGCGCCGACCACGCGAAGCTCCGCGACATCTACTCGGACTGGGGTGACTACGAGATGACCGTCAGCCCGCGTGCGCTGGCGCGCTTCGAAAAGGAATACGGCTATCGGCTCACGTCGGAGGATTTCGTCAACGGCGGCCTCTACAACTCCACGCACAACGCCCCGTCGCGCCGCTATCGCGACTACATGGATTTCATCCACGGCTTCGTGATCGAGTTCGGCCGCAAGTGCATCGATCTCGTCCACCGCCACCGCAAGCTCGCCTACGTTTTCTACGACGACCACTGGATCGGCGTGGAGCCGAGCAGCCCGCGCTTCAAGGAGTTCGGCTTCGACGGGCTCATCAAGTGCGTGTTCAACGCCTTCGAGGTGCGGCTGTGCGCGCACTCCACCGGCGTGAAGACCCGCGAACTGCGCCTGCACCCGTATCTCTTCCCGACCGGGCTCAAGGGCGAGCCGACCTTCAAGGCCGGCGGCAACCCGACGCTCGACGCGAAGAATTTCTGGATCGATGCCCGTCGCGGCCTCGTGCGCGCGCCGATCGACCGCATCGGCCTCGGCGGCTATCTCTCGCTTGTGGAGCCGTTCCCCGATTTCCAGGATTACATCGAAGGGCTCGCGAAGGAATTCCGCCTGCTGAAATCTTTTCACGCCGGCGGCAAGCCCTGGGTCGCGCCCTTCAAGGTCGCCGTGCTCACCGCGTGGGGCGACCTGCGGGCGTGGACCTGCTCGGGTCACTTCACGCCGGGCGTGCCGTTGTACGATGTGCTCGAGTCCCTTGCCGGCCTGGCGCTCGACGTGGTGTTCCTCAGCCTCGACGACCTCGTGAAACACGGTGTGCCGCGCGGGGTGAAAACCGTGATCAACTGCGGCCGTGCCGGTTCCGCGTGGAGCGGCGGTCACTACTGGGATGAACCGCGCGTCGAGGCCATCCTCACGCAGTTCGTGCAAAAGGGCGGCGGCGTGGTTGGCGTCGGGGAGCCCTCGGCGCGACCGCGCGCCGGCCAGTGTTTCAGGCTCGCCCAGGTGTTCGGTCTCGACCGCGACACCGGTGACCGCGTGGCCAACGGGAAATACAAGTACACCGTGCCGGTGGCACCGGCGACGCCGCACTTCATCACCACCGACGTCACCGCGCCACTCGATCTCGGCAAGGACACCGACGGCATCTACGTCCACGGCGCCGCCACCGCGGTCCTCGCCGACCGCGACGGTTCGCCGCGGCTCGCGACGCACGCCTTCGGCAAGGGCCGCGCGGTTTACCTCAGCGGCTTCAAGTTCACCTTCGAGAACACCCGCCTGTTGCACCGCGCGCTCCATTGGGCCGCGTCGCAGGAAGCGGCCTGGGGCGCGTGGCAGTCCGCCAACGTGAAGACCGAGGCCACCTGTTTCCCGCAGGCCGGCAAGCTCGTCGTCATCAACAATGCCGGCACCGACGAGACGACCCGCGTCACGCTCGCCGACCGAAAGACCGCGACGACAGTCAAACTCCCCGCCCACGGCATCCAGATTCTGGATGTCTGAGCCGGAACAATTCAGAGGGAAACCACAGATAGCCACAGATACGCGCGGATCGGAAAGGTGGACGCGGCGGACGTTCCGCCGGCTAGATCGCTGAGCGGCGGATGAACTGGACAGGTTTTAGCCTGGGAGCCGCCTCCCGATTAGAAATGCCTCAAACCTCCCCCCGACGTCATCCTGAACGCAGTGAAGGATCCAAGCGGTCGCGGCACGTCCGTCCGTTCCATCGGATGCTTCGCGCGCTGATGAACTGAACGCGTTTTGAGTCTGTGAAGCGCGTCGATATTAGAAATACCTCAAACCTCCCCCCACCGTCATCCTGAACGCAGTGAAGGATCCACGGGATCGGCGCACGTCCGTCCTTTCCCTTGGATCCTTCGCTCCGCTCAGGATGACGGTGGCGGAGGTGTTTCCATTCTCCAAAGTTCATCACCGCTCGCTAAACCGCCTAGTGGCGCTCCCGGACCCAGGATGACGGTGGTGGTCGTATTTCTCATTTGTCCCACGTTTATCATCGCTTCCCAGGCAACCGCCTGCGGTTGCCCCGGTGCTGCAGGATGACGCACGTGGGGGTATGGAGGCTTCGTCCATTCGGACGCTCCGATCCAGGTGGCCGGCTATATGATTGACTCCGCTCATATAAAATGAGCCCGTCATCCTCCATCCCATGCGAGTTCCCCGCCATATTGTCGACCGTCGCCAAGAGCGGTTGCGCGGCCTGATCCGGATGGATGGGTTTTTGCCCGTCGCGGAGATCTGCCGGCGTCTGGGGATTTCCGAGGCGACGGCGCGCCGTGACCTGTCGGCGGTCGCGGCCAACGGCCACATCACCCGGACGCGCGGGGGCGCGCTCGCCGATTACAACGCGTCCTTCGCCTCGCTCGGCGAACGTTCGGGTCGGGCCCGCACCGCCAAGGGTCGCATCGCGGCCGCCGCCCTCACGCGTTTCCCGCTCCGCGGCACCCTCTTTCTCGATGCCGGCACGACGGTGCAGGCGATTGCCCGGCAACTCCTGCGCACGCGCCGCGACCTCAAGGGCCTCACCGTGGTGACGAACAGCCTGCCGGTTGCTACCCTCCTCGGAGGCGCGCCGGGCCTCGATTTGCACGTGCTGGGCGGGACGTTCCTCCATCGCCAGGCGGTCCTGCTCGGGGCCGACGCCGTGCGTTCCCTCGCGGACTGGAAGTTCGACGCCGCCTTCCTGGGCGGCGAGGGCATGGACGCCGACGGTATCAGCAACTCGCATCCCGAGATCGCTGATTTCCAGAAAGCCGTGCTGCTGCGCACGACGGCGCCGTTCTTCTGCCTCGATGCCGGCAAGCTCGGCCGTCCCACCCCGCACCGCATTGGCGGCTGGGACACGCTCGGATTCCTGGTAACCGATGCCACTCCCGCCCAACTCGCCGCGGCCGGAGTGCCCTTGCCGGCGACGCGGATCATCGCGGCCAAGTGAACGCTCCCGTCATGTCGCCTCGTTCTCTTTCTCTTAATCGTTCTCTTGATCTTTCCGTCCCGCACCGGGGAGAGAACGAGAAGGATTAACAGAACGAGAAAGATTCAAAATTCTCCCACCCCCACTTTCCCCTCCAAGACTCATGACCTCCTACCAACACGTCAACTTTGCCTGGGATGATGCCAAGGCGGCGTCCCTCGATCCTGTCGGCCGCCTCGTCTATCGCTCGAACCTGCTTGGCAGCGACCAGCGCATCACCAACACCGGCGGCGGCAACACGTCGTCCAAGATCACCGAGAAGGACCCGCTCACGGGCCAGCCCACCGAGGTGCTCTGGGTCAAGGGCTCCGGCGGCGACCTCCGCACCAGCACGCGCGAGAACTTCTCCTCCCTCTACCAGCAGAAGCTGCTCGACCTCCAGAAACTCTACGCGTCCCGCCCCGACAAGGGCCTCAAGGCGCCGGCCGAGGACGACATGGTCGGCATGTACACGCACGCGACGTTCAACCTGAACCCGCGCGCCTCGTCGATCGACACGCCCCTGCACTCCTTCCTGCCCGGCAAGCACGTCGACCACATGCACCCGAACGCGGTGATCGCCATCGCGGCCTCGAAGAACTGCGAGAAGCTCACGCAGGAGATCTTCGGCGGCCAGATGGCCTACGTGCCGTGGATGCGCCCGGGCTTCGAGCTCGGCCTCGCCATGCAGGAGATCGCGAGGAAGAACCCGTCGACCAAGGCCATCATGATGGGCCAGCACGGGTTCATCTCGTGGGCCGACGACGACAAGGCCTGCTACACCTGGACGCTCGACTGCATCGAAAAGGCCGCCGCCTACATCGAGGCGAAGTACCAGGCCAAGGGCGGGGACGCCACGGCCTTCGGCGGCGCGAAGTACCAGACACTCGACGAGGCGAAGCGCCGCGCGACGTTCGCCGCCATCCTGCCCTGGCTCCGCGGACAGGTCTCGAAGGAGAAGCGTTTCATCGGCACCGTGCAGGACGACGCCAAGATCCTGCGCTTCGTTAATTCCAAGGACGCCGCGCGCCTCGCCGAACTCGGCACCTCGTGCCCCGATCACTTCCTCCGCACGAAGATCAAGCCGCTCTACGTCGACTGGAACCCGCAGGCCGAGGACGCCGCCGCGCTCAAGGCCAAGCTCGCCGCCGGCCTTGAGGCGTACCGCAAGGACTACGCCGCCTACTACGCGAAGTGCAAACACGCCAACTCGCCCGCGATGCGCGACCCGAACCCGACCGTCGTGCTCATCCCCGGCCTCGGCATGATCGCGTGGGGCAAGGACAAGTCCGAGAGCCGCGTCACCGCCGAGTTCTACAACTGTGCCGTCGAGGTCATGCGCGGCGCCGAGGCGATCGACCAGTACATCGCCCTCCCACAACAGGAGGCCTTCGACATCGAGTACTGGCTGCTCGAGGAGGCGAAGCTCAAGCGCATGCCCGCCGAGAAGGAACTCGCGCGCCAGGTCATCGTCGTCATCGGCGCCGGTTCCGGCATCGGCAAGGAAACCGCCCACCGCCTGGTCAAGGAGGGCGCGCATATCGTGTGCGTTGACCTCAACGCCGACGCGGCCGCCGCCACGGCGAAGGAGATCGAGGCAAAATATGGCGTCGGCATCGGTGTCGCCGGCACCGGCCTCTCCAGCTGCGGCCCGGCGCTCGGCCTCGCCGCCAACATCACCGACCGCGCCAGCATCCGCAAGATGCTCGACGAGGTCGCGCTCGCGTACGGCGGCTTCGATTCGATCTGCGTGACCGCCGGCATCTTCGTGCCGTCCGACACCACCGGGCACATCCCCGACGACAAATGGGCCGTCACCTTCGCCATCAACGTCACGGGCAGCTATCTCGTCGGCGACGAGGCCGCGAAGACCTGGAAGGAACAGGGCCTGAAGGGCCAGCTCGTCCTCACGACTTCGGCCAACGCCGCCGTTGCGAAGAAGGGTTCCGTCGCCTACGACGTCTCGAAGGCCGCCGGCAATCACCTCGTGCGCGAGCTCGCCATCGAGCTCTCGCCGCTCGTGCGCGTGAACGGCGTCGCCCCCGCGACCGTCGTGCAGGGCTCCGCGATGTTCCCGCGCGACCGTGTCATCGGCTCGCTCGCCAAATACAACATTCCCTACAAGGACGACGAGGCGACCGATTCCCTCGTGAAGAAACTGGCGCAGTTCTACGCTGACCGCACGTTGACGAAGGCTCCGATCACGCCCGCCGACCAGGCCGAGGCGTATTTCCTCCTCGTCAGCCAGCGACTCAGCAAGACCACCGGCCAGATCATCACGGTCGACGGCGGGTTGCACGAGGCGTTCCTGCGTTAAGTTGCGCTATCAGCCGTCAGCGATCAGCGTTCAGCCAAACCAATCACCGAGCCTCAAACCCTCTTGCTGAGCGCTGAAAGCTGACCGCCTCCCCGCCATCCTATGCCAGTCTCGAACCTCATTCACTGTGCCGCCGTGGATCTCGGCGCCACCAGCGGCCGGGTTGTTCTCGGCACGTGGGCGAAGAACAGGCTCACGTTGCAGGAAGTTCATCGCTTCCCCAACGCCCTGCGCTCCGCGGGCGGACACGATTATTGGGACATCCCCGGCCTGTGGACAGAGGTACAAAACGGCCTGCGCGCCGCCGTCGCCGCGCTGCCGAAGGGCGCGAAGCTCGCATCGGTCGGCGTGGACACCTGGGGCGTCGACTACGTGCTCACGAACGACGCGGGCCGCATCGTCTTCCCGACGCACGCCTACCGTGACTCGCGCACGCAGGCGGGCTTGCAGCACCTGACCAACACCCGCGCCGCCCTCGATCGCATCTACGCGGCGACCGGCATACCGGCCGTGTTCTACAACAGCTCGTTCCAGCTCGCGGAGACCGTCGAGAAATGTCCGGCGATCACCGACCTCGCCACGCGCTGCCTCTTCCTGCCCGACTATTTCAATTTCCTGCTCTCGGGCAAGATGGCCAACGGGCTTTCCATCGCGAGCACGACACAGTTGCTCGACGTGCACGGCCAGGACTGGTCGCGCGTCGCGCTCGACTATTTCCGCGTGCCGCCGACCTGGCTGGGCACGCCCGTTCCCGCCGGCGCGAAGCTGGGAAAGGTGGGGCGCGGGCTCCCTGCGCGCCGCGGGGGGGGCGGGGGGACCCCCCCCAACAAAAA
>JAEZDN010000039.1 GCA_023433275.1 Verrucomicrobiota bacterium | reverse complement strand
TGTGAGCGTCCAGCTCCTGTTCGACGGCAGCACCACATCTGACGTCTTTCAAGGCGCCCGATAACTGGGACAAAACCTGGGATAATTGTCCTCCAAAGGGGTGTCCCGGGACAGGGAGCACGACGATTACGGATTGGGGGGCAAGTAGCGGATTTTACTCTGGAAAATTATGGCGCTCCCTACGGGAGTCGAACCCGTCTTTTCAGATTGAAAAGCCGTGGTTCATCCAATGATTTCAAGAGCTATGTCGACTCTTCTTGCAATGTTCCGGTGATGGAGAATCAAAATCTTACATTGCAGTCGACTTGAGTATACGAGCCGAAAGTTAGCCGCCTTGCGATGTCAACACTAGGGCAGCGCAATAAGCCTTTTCTCGCACTTGCTATCGCGATCCGCCGCGGATCAAGACGCTAAAGCGGTCCCGTTCGATTGATGCAAGGCACTCATGAATAGAGACAAGGTCGCCGCCACAAGTAGTAGACGTCAGCTACGGCGATCCGAGACCGCATCCAGTGTTCCTGGGGTCCGCTCTTGGGGGCAAGAGCCGCCAACCGCTATAGGGCACGGACAGTCGAGCTTGACCCGTTGCGGAAGTCGAGACCACTGGAATACGCCTCACCAGCACCAACCCGCTGAGAGAGGAAGCGGACATCACGAGGTGCCAATCGGAGCAGCTGCTTGTGGTCGCGGCCAGAAACCTGAGCGAGCGGACACCGGCCGCGCTCGATAAGGTGAACTCACTCTCGTCAGCTCAACTTTTGGACCGGCGGCGGTGTCCAGGAGCCATCCGTGGCAGCGGCCTTCGGCCAGTAGGCGCGGATGTAGAGTGAAAAGTTGCCTTTCGGCGCTGGCAGCCAGTTGGCGCGCTGCACCGCGTCCGTAGGCGCATCGGGCTGCACATAGACCGTGAGCGATCCGTCGCCGGCAGACTTGAGGTCCTTGTTCTTGGTGCCAACCGAGAAGCGGCTGATCGGGTTGGATACGAAGAAATGGTTCTCGTTGTAAATCGAGAGCGACCAGAACCCGTTCACGGGCGGCGTGCCGTCTTTGCCGAACGTCACGGTGTAACGATTTGCGCTGTTGAGCCGCGCGCCTGAGACATCGAGGTCCTGGTAGAAATACTTCGTCTCGTCGGGCGAATTGACCATGATGTTGGATTTCGCAACCGCCGTTCGGGTGAAATAATCCGTTCCGAATGCGGACTCGTTGGAGATCGTGCTCCAGTGGTGCGGCAATCGCTGGCCGTAGTTGCGGAACTGGAACAGCGGATTCACGAGCTTCTCTTCCGCATCTTTCGCAGCGTCGACCATCGCCTGCTTCATTTTCGGATTGTCCTTGGCGGCAGCGAGCACCGCCAGCACCTGCGCGTAGCGCGCTTCTTCGCCGGGCAGCGGCGGCGCATCGGCGAGCACCGCCGGAAGCTCGTCGAAGAATTTTTCGGGCAGCACCCAACGGGTCTCTTCCTCACCGTGCGGCGCACCAGCGACTTTCGGCAGCTTGCTCCACTCCATGCGCTTCATCCGCCCATCGTACTCCGCGAGCGGATACATGACGATCCCGGTCAGCACGCTCTGAATCGCCAGCCTGTCTTCCGCTGTGTCGTCCTGGAAGATGCGCGGTGCCACGAGAGCTGTGCTGCTCGACGCGCGAAACACCCGAGTGATGCCCTTCGGCACCTCGTCCTGCCAGTTGGGTCCGGCCAGCAGGTAGAAGCCGGGGGTTGTACCGTGCATTTTGCCGAGTTGGGCGAAGCTGTCGGTGCGCAGATCGACGATCTGGTAGACCCAGAAGCGAGCGCCGAAATCCGGCACCTGGACCACGACCGGGGTAACATCCAGCGTGACCAAACCGAGACCGTAGACCACGTCCTGGTTGGGACAGGCGATGTTGCGCTCTTCCGGATTGACATAGTCCGTGAGCATGGTGAGCCGGTTTAGCGGGGCTTCGAGCAACGGGCCGACGTACCTGTGCTCCTTCATCTTCGAGAAGGCGAGGCGACGGTTGTACATGTTGACAAGCGGCCACGCCCAAAAGAAGGCGTCACGCGCGACATGGGCGGCATAGGCTTCGGTGATCGTCACGGTGGTGTCCGGTCCGGGCGGCAGCGCGCGTGCCCACTCCGGCGACGGTGGCAAGGGCTGCGGTGACAGGGACGACGGCTGCGCGTTGGCGCTCATGGAGCGACTCCGTTCAATTGCGAGTATCGACCGTTGCAGGCATAGGGGATCCATATGCTACTCGATGTCTCTCGCATCACTGCTTCACGAGCGGAGGCGGGAAGTAAGTACCGTTGGCCACGCCCTCCGTTGGCCGGTAGAATCGGAATGTGAGCCGATACTTGGTTCCCTTCGGTGTCGGCAGCCAATTGCCGTCGGGCGCATCGGTGGGTTTTTGATCTGCGAAGTAAAGCGTCAGCGACCCGTCAGCCCCGTATTGCAGCTTCGATTGGTTATTGATCAAAAAGCGATTGAGCGGATTGGGCAGCACGCGGAAACGGTGGCCGTCCACGGCGATCACCGACCAAAAGAATGTGGCGTACTGAGCGGGCAATCCGTCCTTGGGGAAGGTGAGCGTATAGACGTTGTCACCGGTCAATTCCGCCCCGGTGTGATCCAGGCTGCCTCGGTAGTAGAGAACTTCCGGCTTGATGTTGGCCCAGATGCCGCCGTTGTTGACCAAAGTGCGAGCCAGATAGTCGAGGCCGTACTCTCCCACGACACCAGGGCGCGCCCAGCCGTTTTGCACCGTACCGTGGCCGATGCGTGCTGCCGCGTTGCCGATGTCGGCAAAGCCGCGGGAGCGGATCACCCGATCGATGCGTGAGCGTTCCGCAGGGTCCTTCACGGCGTCGGCAAGGACCCGGACTTTCTCCTGGATTGCTTCAAGCCCGACACTGAGATCCGGCTCGCCGTCGAGCGCCATGTCGCCGGCTTCGAAGGCCTCGACGCCTGGCAGACACTCCAGCTCGAAAATTGGCGTCTTGGGAATCTCCGGCAACTTCGGCGTGCCCGTCGCGCGGAACCTGAACTGGTGCTGCAAGGCGATGGCGGCGTCTGGATCGGCGCCGAGTTCGACGCGCGCGAGGACCCTGGAATACTTCACCGGCAGATCTATGCGGACGGCGCCTGCCGGGATTTTGACGTTCGCTCCCCTGAGGCAGATGGCGAACTCGCCGAACGGCCGCCTGGGAAAGAGGCGCTCATTGATGTTGGCGATCGTCTCTCCCCAGCCGTTGAGGAAGTGCACCGTATAGTAGCGACCCTCGACCTTGGGCACGCTGACGATCGTGCAACTGTTCTCGTCGACAGCCACCCACGCTTCCGAGTAGGCGACATCTAGGTTCGGGTTCGGCCAATCCACGGCGCCAGGCTCGCGATGCACCAGCTCGTTCCACTTGAAGCCTTCCTTGAAATCGAGCTGCTGCTGACGCGCCACGAGCAGGCGGCCCAGCAGGTAGATATATGCGTCGCTGATGTCCTGCTCGCTGACAGAGAGCGCACGCGCCTGGCCCGGCATGGGCGTGGCGGCGAAAAGTAGAGCGCCAGTTGCGGCGACAGCTTTCTTCATCGCGCATTCCTCAATACCGCCACGGACACACGGCAGCTTCGGAGATCGTACATCGCTGTGCCGGCACACACGCCGGCTGGACCTGCAGAAGAAGCCTCTGCAGGCCCACCTCGGGGTTCTGATCCGATCGATGCTGGGGCCAACTATCCAGGCAGGCGCCTAGCAGCGGAATAAGGGCTAACCCTCATTCTATGAGCGAAGGTCCTGGTAGACTTGATGTCGGCTCCTGGCCCTTCGCGTAAGTCGCAGGACGGCGGCTATCTGTCGGGAAGCTGACACTGAGATTGCGCGGCCTAGCTCAGCAGTTGACCCAACTCGGACATTGAGCGCGCGCAACAGCTTGCACAAGATCGTCGCTTGGCCGAGAAAGCGGTCGTCGTTCGAGAAAAAGCTTTATCTGCCTTCGAACGAGCGCGCGACTGAAGCGATACTTCAGACAGCAGACATAGAGGTTGCGTGTTCCAGGTCC
>JAEZDN010000008.1 GCA_023433275.1 Verrucomicrobiota bacterium | reverse complement strand
TTTCTCGCAGCGGGAAACATGGGCGTGGACAAGCCACGCCCCTACACAATCTTACCGTGAAAATTTCCCTCAGCTGGCTCAAGCAATACGTGAACCTCGACGGTGTCTCAACCGACGAGCTGAAGCGCGCCATCACCTTCCTCGGCTTCGAGGCCGAAGGCGTCCAAAGCACCGGCCTGCCGCCGCTCGAGAATGTCGTGGTCGGTGAAATCCTCACGCGCACCAAGATCCCAAATCTCAAGAAGCATATTTCCCTTTGCCCGGGCGAGGGCGGCGCCGCCCACGGCGGCGTGCGCTCCATCGTCTGCGGTGCGCCTAATTGCGACGCTGGCAACCGCGTGCCCGTGGCGTTGCCGGGCGCCGTGCTGCCCAGCGGCTTCCAGATCGCCCAGCGGAAAACCTACGGCCACGAGTCGCAGGGCATGATGTGCGCCCCCGACGAGCTCGGTCTGCCGGGCGATCATTCGGGTTTGCTGATTCTCCCGGCCACGGCGCCGATCGGTCAGCGGATCAACGATGCGTTGCCCGGCGGGGACAGCGTGTTCGACGTCGAGATCACGCCCAACCGGCCCGACGCGCTCAGCCATATCGGCATCGCGCGCGAACTGGCCGCCTGGTTTCGCCGCGATGTTTGCTACCCGGAAATCAAGTTCGGCGGCGACGTCGCTGGAGCTTTGCGCCCTGATATCCTCGCCGACATCCGCGTCGAGTCACCCGAGGACTGCCCGCTCTACACCGGCATCGCCATCGCCGGCGTCAAGGTCGGCCCGAGCCCCGCGTGGATGCAGGAGCGCCTCAAGGCCGTCGGCTTGCGCCCGATCAACAATCTCGTGGACGTGGGCAACTACGTCATGCTCGAGTTCGGCCAGCCGTTGCACGTGTTCGACGCGAAGAAGATCACCGGTCGCAAGATCGTGATCCGCCGCGCCGCCGACGGCGAGAAGCTGGTCACGCTCGATGCCAAGGAGCGCGTGCTCAACAGCCGCATGCTCGTCATTGCCGACGAGGCCAGGCCGCTCGTCGTGGCCGGCATCATGGGCGGCGCCGACGCCGGGGTGGACGATTCCACGACCGACATCGTGCTCGAGGCGGCGTACTTCCGTCCGCAGTCGATCCGTGCCACCTCCAAGCGCCTCGGTCTGGCGTCGGATTCCTCCTACCGTTTCGAGCGCGGCGTGGACCCGCACGGCACCGTCGAGGCCGCGCGCCGCGCGGTGGATTTGTTGCTGGAGACCGCCGGTGGCACGGTGGTCGGACCTTCCTTCCAGGTCGGCGGCGATGTGCCCTGGCAGCGCGAGATCGTTGTCACGCCGGGATACATCAACGAAAAGCTCGGTTTTGAAATTCCCGCGGACGAACAGCGTGCCGCCCTCGAGGCCCTCGACCTGATGATCACGCACGAGGAGCCCACCGAGCACCGCGGCCCGGCGTGGACCGTTTCCATTCCCAGTTATCGCTCGGATCTCGACCGCCCGATCGACCTCGTCGAGGAAGTCCTGCGCGTTTATGGCACCGAGAAAGTGCCGGCCTCGCCCGCGATCGGGCCCGCCTTGGTGGACGCCGAGGACGCGCCGGCGGTCGTGTTCAACCGGAAGGTGACCGACTATTTCGTCGGGCAGCATTTTCACGAGTGCGTGAACTACACCTTGCGCGCCGCCCGCGAGCTCAGGACCTGGGTGTCCGATGCCGCCGTCCAGGAACTCGGCCTGCTCAACCCCTTTGTGGAGGAGCAATCGCACCTTCGCCCCACGCTGGTGCTCGGCCTGCTCGAAACCCTGCAGTTGAATCAATCGCGCGGCAATCCAGTGGCGCGTCTTTTCGAAACCGGCCGCGTCTTCATGGAACACAACGGCACCGTGCACGAGTGCGCGGGCGTTGGCTTCATCCTGGCGGAAAATCCCAAGAGCCGCGCCTGGCTCGCGCGCCCGGCGCCCGATTTCTACGCGGTGAAGCATCACCTCGAGGTCGTCGCCGCCGAGGCGGGCGTCGATCTTTCCGCCCAATCCCTGGTGCCGGTCTCCGGCGCGTACTGGGGCTGGCAGGAGGGACAGGCGGCGGCGGCCGGTGACTTGAAGCTGGGCTGGACCGCGCGGTTCGGCCTGCTGAACCTCGCCATGGTGCGCGCGGCGGGCATCGAGGGCAAGGTGTGGGCGGGCATGTTCGCGATCCTGCCGGAAAAACTCACCGCCGGCGCCGCTCGCCGCCGCTACCAGAATTTCAGCCTGCAGCCCGCCGCGCTGCGCGATCTCGCCCTCGTGGTCGATGCCGCGCGTCACGCCGAGGAGGTGCGTCAGCTGCTCCTCCAGGTCGCGCGCGCCGCCGTCGCGGGCGGGGCCTTCGCGGTCGAATCCATCGACATCTTCGACGTGTACCAGGGGACCGGCCTGCCGGAGGGGAAGAAGAGCGTGGCGTTCGCGCTCTCGTTCCGTTCGGCCGAGCGCACGCTCACCGACGAGGAGGTCAATGTGGTCTTCGCGAAAATCCAGCAGGCGGTCGCCGCCGACGGCACCATCAGCGTGCGCGCCTGATCGCCAGGCGCGCCTTCGCAACGTTGCCCCGCCCGGTCTGTGATCCTGTCCGGTCGCGTGGACAGGGCGCGCAAATCGCCCAGCCGGTGTTTTGCGCGTTGCCAACCGCGCGGCGACTCCCTGCTTTGGGGGCCGGATTCACCCACACATGAGCGCCGCGTCCGACCTCAATATTGATTACCTGGCCAACCTCTCCCGCCTGGCCCTGACGGAAGTGGAAAAGGAGCAATTCGCCCGGCAATTGGGCGATATCCTGCAGTATGTTGAAAAGCTCGGCCAGGTCGACGTCACCGGGGTCGAGCCCATGGCCCACGCCGCACCCGTTTTCAATGTGTGGCAGGACGACGTGGCCGGTCCCGGTCTCACGCAGGAACAGGCCCTGCGGAATGCGCCGGCGCAGCGCGGGCAAATGATCGTGGTGCCCAAGGTGGTCGAATAGCATGGCCCGCGACCTGACCTTCCTTCCCGCCACGCAGCTGGCGGACCTGCTCGCCAGCGGAAAGCTTTCCGCCGTGGAACTGGTTCAGTCCACCCTGGCGCGCGTGCAGACGGTGGACGACCGCGTGAAGGCGTTCAATTCCTTCGATGAAGCTGGCGCGCTGGCGGCGGCCCGCGCCTCCGACGAGCGTCGCGCCGCGGGGCAGGCGAGGGGAGTGCTCGATGGCATCCCCGTCGGGTTCAAGGACGTCATTGCCGTCGAAGGCCAGCCCCTGACCTGCTCGAGCCGGATGCTCGCCAACTTCGTTTCCCCTTACGACGCGACCGTGACCACGCGCCTGAAAGCCGCGGGGGCGATACCATTCGGCCGGCTCAACATGGACGAGTTTGCCATGGGCTCATCGACGGAGAATTCCGCCTTTGGCGTCACGGCCAATCCGTGGGACCTGCAGCGCGTGCCCGGCGGCAGTTCGGGCGGGTCCGCGGCGGCGGTCGCGGCGGGAGAGGTGCCATTGACCCTCGGCTCGGACACCGGCGGGTCCATCCGCCAACCGGCGGCGCTTTGCGGCATCGTGGGATTGAAGCCCACCTATGGCCTCGTGTCGCGCTTCGGCCTGGCCGCCTATGCCTCATCGCTCGACCAGATCGGCCCGATGGCCCACACGGTCGAGGACGCGGCGCTCCTCCTTGGCGCCATCGCCGGTCACGACGAGCGCGACTCAACCTCGTTCAAGGCGGAGGTGCCGGATTACCGGGCCGAACTGGGTCGGCGCAAGGGCCCCTGGCGCCTGGGCGTGCCCAGGGAATTCTTCGGCGCGGGACTCGAGCCCGAGGTCGGCGCGGCGGTGCAGGCGGCCATCGAGCACTATCGCCGGGCCGGTTGCGAGATCCGCGAGGTCTCGCTGCCGCTGGCGGCCGACCAGGCGATCGCGGTCTATTACCTCATCGCGACGGCCGAGGCATCGTCGAACCTCGCGCGTTACGATGGCATCCGTTACGGCCACCGCTCGGCCCAGGCGAAGGATGTCGTTGATCTCTATTTCCAATCGCGCGCCGAGGGTTTTGGCGCCGAGGTGAAGCGCCGCATCATCCTCGGCACGCACGTGCTGAGCAGCGGTTACTACGACGCTTATTACCTGCGCGCGCAGAAGGTCCGGACGCTCATCCGCAATGAGTTCGCGGCCGTGTTGAAGGATTGCGATGCGTTGCTCTCGCCGACGTCGCCGACCGCGGCCTTCAAGATCGGGGAGAAGTCCGCCGACCCGCTCGCGATGTACCTCACCGACATCTATACCATCAGCGTGAACCTGGCCGGCCTGCCCGCCATTTCGATCCCCTGTGGTTTCACGACCGGCAACCTGCCCATCGGCCTGCAGATCATCGGCCGGCCGTTCGACGAGTCCGGTTTGCTCTCCATCGCCCATCACTACGAGCAGGCGCACGACTGGCACTCCAAGAATCCGAAGCTTTGAGACACAGAAAACACCGAGGTGGCACGGAGGACACAGAGATCATGGACACGGATATCAACAAGCTCACGGAGGCGGTGATTGGGGCGGCAATCGAGGTTCATCGAGAATTGGGACCGGGATTGCTCGAATCGGCTTATCAACGTGCACTGGCCCACGAACTGCGCTTGAGGCAAATCCCTTTCGAGCAACAGCAACTTTGTCCGGTTCAGTACAAGGACTTGATCATCGATGACGCGTATCGGCTCGATTTTCTCGTGAACGGGGTGGTCGTGGTTGAACTTAAAACGGTTGATGGCCTGCTTGAGGTGCATGACGCGCAGGTGCTGACCTATCTCAAGTTTACCGGGTGCCACATAGGGCTGCTCATGAATTTCCGATCAACCACGCTGACCAAAGGTCTCCGCCGCTTTGCTCTGTGATCTCTGTGGCAACTCCCTCTTTCTCTGTGTCTCAACTCTCATCCAAATACGAGGCCGTCATCGGTCTCGAGGTTCACGTGCAGCTCCGCACGGCTTCGAAGATGTTCACGCGCGTGGCCGCGGGCTACGGCGAGCCGGAGAACACGCTGGTCGACCCCGTCGTCCTGGCGCTGCCCGGGGCGCTGCCGGTGCTGAACAAGGAGGCCCTCGACAAGATCATCAAGGCGGGGCTCATCCTCGGCTGTGAGATCGCGCCGGTCTGCAAATGGGATCGAAAGAACTATTTTTATCCCGACTCGCCGAAGAACTACCAGATTTCGCAGTACGACCAGCCGATCTGCGTCGGGGGTGCAGTCGAGATCGAATTGCCGGGCCCGTCGCGCAACGTCATGGGCGAGCACAAGAAGATCGCCCTCACGCGCATCCACCTCGAGGAGGATGTCGGCAAGCTCAACCACGGCGCCGTCGACTCGCTCGTGGATTACAATCGCGCCGGCACGCCGCTGATGGAAATCGTGTCCGAGCCCGACCTGCGAAGTGCGGACGAGGCCTTCGCCTTCCTGACCTCGCTGCGCATCGCGCTGGTGCAGGGCGGGATCTCCGACTGCGACATGGAGAAGGGCCAGATGCGCTGCGATGCCAACATTTCCATTCGGCCTGTCGGCGAAACCAAGCTCGGCACGAAGGTCGAGTTGAAGAACCTGAATTCCATCTCATTCGTGCGCGACGGCATCGCCCATGAGATCCGCCGTCAGATCGCGGTCGCCGAAAGCGGCGGCACCATCGTGCAGGAGACGCGCGATTACGACGGCCAGACCGGCGCGTCGCAGTCCCTGCGCTCGAAGGAAATGGCGCACGATTACCGCTATTTTCCGGACCCCGACCTGATGCCGGTGAAGGTCGACGAGGCGTGGAAGGCGCGGATCCAAGCGACGATTCCGGAGTATCATTTCGACCGTCAGCGCCGCTTCCTCGCCGATTATCAGCTGCCGTACACGATCACCTCCGTCCTGGTGCCGGACCGTGCGCTGGCGGATTATTTCGAGGCGACCGTGAAACTCGGCGCCGCCCCGCAGGCCGCGGGCAACTGGATTGCGAACGATCTCCTGCGCGAGATCGGCGCCGCGCAGGTTCAACTTTCCGAGAGCAAGGTTCAGCCCGCGCACATTGCCGGGCTGGTGAAGCTCGTGGATTCGGGCGTCATCTCGAACTCCATCGCGCGCGAGGTCTTCGTCAAGATGGCGCAATCGGGCGAGATGCCCGACGTCATCGTGGAACAGCAGGGGCTCAAGCAGTCCACCGACACGGGCGAACTCGAGAAGTGGGTGGCCGATGCCATTGCAGGCGATCCGAAAGCCGTGGCCGGATTCAAGTCGGGCAACGAAAAGGCCCTCAACGCCATCAAGGGCGCGGTCATGAAAGCCTCCAAGGGCAAGGCCAACCCGCAGCTCGTGGACCAGATCGTGCGGAAACAACTCGCTTGATCCCGTTCGCCCGGGGCTAGCCTTCGTTCACTCGCCGCCCATGCCTGAGCCGGAAGAATGCCGTTCAACCACAGATCAACACAGCTTCACACCGAGGGATAAGGAGTTGAGGAATTCAGGATCGGAACCAATCAAAGCGCCGCTATCCCGGCCGCAAGGCCTCCCTTGTCCGGGCCGTTTGGGTTCATTTTGTTCCATCTGCGGTTTTTCAGCTGCGTGAGTCAGGCTCGGGGCGCGCAGCATCCGCTCCCACCGGACTGCGCTCACGCCGGCCTGCGCTCACGCCGCGAAGCGTTGAAGGAATGCGCGCACGTCGTCGGGCACGGCCTTCGACAGATTGGGCAGGATCCAGCGAAACAGCTGGCGGATTTCCGCCTCCAGGTCCCGGTCCTGGTCAAACACCGGATTGCTGAGCTTCCCCTTGTGCGATTCCGCCGCCTCGCGGGTGTAAACCTCCAGCACTCCCGACTTCGCGTCCGCGTGGCAGAAGTAGTCGTGCATCTGGAATTCGAAACTGTGCAAAGGGGTGCCGAATGATTTGTCCAACCACACGGTCAGGGCCGATTGCTCGTCGCCCCGAAACACCTGCTTGATGAATTGCGGTTCGTTCTGCACCACGCGGTCCGCGGGCACCGGCTGTAGCGACTGGCCGATCGCAACCGGCTGCAGGAGCTGGAGCCAGCTCCGCTGCTCCAGGAAATCACGAAACAACAGGCCGATGCCACAATGCATGACTTTCAGTTCCGGCCGCACCTGCGCGATCTTGCCGTCGAGTGTCTGCTGGTGGTTGCCCATCGAGATGCGCACCCGCACGGGCAGGCCCGCGGCGGGCTTGGCGCTGGCGTCGACGCCGAGCCCAATGCCGTTGCCGGAAATATTCAGGACGCGCGCCCCCCATTCCTTGCCGCCCGTGATGAGCCACGCCTGCAGCGGAAAGCCGCCGCCGGGCACGTAACGATGGTTCAGGCGCTGCTCCATCCGGTCGACCCTGGCTTTCTCGAATTTGAAAATGCGGCGGAAAAGGAGCACGCGCCTTGGTAATGGTGGCGGACCAATAAAACAAGCCCTCGAGAGACCGGGGGGATGGCCCCGCGCGTGTTTCCAAGGCTGGTCGGCCTTGCGCCGCGGCTGGATTGGGGCATGGTGGCGGCATGAATTCCAGCGATCCTTCCTCCCTGTCGCGTCGTGAAGCCTTGAAGATCCTGGGGGCCACGGCCGCCGTGGCTGGCCTCGGCCTGCCCCGGCTCGCGGCCGCGGAGACCGCCGCCCCTTCGCTGGGTTGGGAATTGCCCAAGCTGCCCTATGCCTATGGCGCGCTCGAACCCCATTTTGATGCGCGCACGATGGAAATCCATCACACGAAGCACCATCAGGCCTACATCACGAACGCGAAGAACCTCCTGAAGGATCATCCCGCGTTGCTCGCGCGCGGCCCCGAGGCGCTCGTGCGCGACCTGGCGAGCGTTCCGGAAGGCATCCGCACCGGAATCCGTAACAACGCCGGCGGGCACCTGAATCACGATTTCTTCTGGAAAATCATCGCGCCCGACCAGGGCGTGTCCGTCATGCAACTGCCGGTGGCCATCGCCAAGGAGTTCGGCTCGATGGAGGATTTCAAGAAACTGTTCGCGGATGCCGCCGCGAAGCGGTTCGGCAGCGGCTGGGCCTGGCTCAGCGCCAAGGCGGACGGACGGCTGGTCGTTCATTCCACCGCCAACCAGGATTCACCCGTGTCCGAGGGCCTCACGCCGATCATCGGGCTCGATGTATGGGAGCACGCGTACTACCTCCAGTATCAGAATCGGCGCGCGGATTTTGTCGCCGCCTTTTGGAACGTGCTCAACTGGAGCCAGGCCGAGGCGAACTTCGGCGCGATCCGCCGCGCCTGAGTTTTCCGCCATGGGCACGAAGAGCCTCAAGGAGATCGGCGTCCCCTCGGCCCGCCATCACCTGTTCCTCTGCACTGGTCCCGATTGCTGCTCGCCCGAGCAGGGCCAGGAAACGTGGAAACACCTGAAATCGGAACTCAAGGAACACCGGTTGCCGGCCCTGCGCACCAAGGCGGATTGTTTTCGCCTGTGCGCGGACGGGCCCTGGCTCGTGGTTTATCCCGAGGGCGTGTGGTACGCTCGCGTCACACCCGAACGCTTTGACCGGATCCGGCGCGAGCACCTGGAGGGTGGGGTGCCCGTTGCGGAATGGGTGAGGGCGGTCAACCCGCTGGCCCCCGTCGGTCCTGAGGTTTCCCCTTAGCCAGGTTCATGCAGTTGAACCGCAGTTGAACACAGATAGGCACGAATGGGGAACGAGGTCGCGTCATCAGTGAACCCAAACTTCCCATCACTGAGCGGTGAAACAAACCGCGAGCTCCTAACCGCTGTAAGCCATTCTGATCTGCGCTGATCTGTGGCTGTCTGTGGTTTCCCGCTGAATTGTTCCGGCTTAGCGCAGTTGCCGCTCGACGGCGACGCCGGTGTCACGAGCCGACGACTTGGTCGCTTGCTGGCAGGTCGGACATATGCCGAAAAATTCCACGACGTGGCTGATCTGCGCATAGCCCCGCTCCTCCAGCCGCTGCTCCACGCCGGCGTCCGCGGTGTAATCGACCGGTTCTGATCCGCCGCATTTCTTGCAAATGATATGATAGCGGCGGGTCAGGCTGACCGTTTGCTCGTAGAGGCACGTGCCGTTGTGCAGGTAGCTGCGGCGCACGAGACCGAGGCCCTCGAAGGCGGCGAGACACCGGTAAATCGTCACGAGATCACAGGTCTTGACGCCCACTTCCTGATGAATGCGCTCGATGCTCACCGGTCCCTGCATGCGCAACAGGGTCTCGATCAGGGCGATTCGGGGCTTCGTCACCCGCATGCCGGCGGTGCGAATTCGGTTGTTGGCGTCCTGCAGGGAAGCCTTGATTCCCTCCGGACCGGAGACAACGCCAAGGGGATGATTCGACTGGGTCGCGGCGATCATTTTTCGCCAACATGGCGGAATCGGGGAGCATGGCGAGTGAACTTTGCGGGATTTCCCCAGAGGCGGGTCAGTGGTTCAACCGCCCGACTGCGGTTGCAGGGTTGCGGCACTGGGGTTGCTATGCTAGATAGCCAAACATCACCACTTTACATGCAGGATCTCGAATTCACTGAAATCGTCGGCTTGATATGCAAGGAGGACCGTCGGTTCGACCGAAAGGCCTACAATTTTGTCCGCCAGGCGTTGGATCACACCGTCAAGGAGGTCAAGAAACGCCAGCCGGAGCGGACCGGCAAGTCGCAGCACGTCACCGGGGCCGAACTGCTCGCCGGCATCCGCGACTACGCGCTCGATCAGTACGGCCCGCTTGCACACACCGTGCTCTCCTCCTGGGGCATTCGCCGCTGCTCGGATTTTGGCGACATCGTCTTCAATCTCATTGAGTACAATGTCTTCAGCAAAACGGAGAGCGACCGGCGCGAGGACTTCGCCGAGATCTATGATTTCGAGGAGGCCTTTGTGAAGCCCTTCCTGCCGCCGGCCGGACGTCGCTCGCGTCGCACCGCGGGACAATCCTGAAGCGCCCGTCTTGCTCTCGCCCGTCGATCTCCTTCTTCTCGCCTCCGCTCAATGTCGAAATCCTCCTCCGTCCGCCCACGCGACGTCGCCCTGCTCGAGAATCTCTGGCGCGAACCGATCGAACGATACACGCTGCCCAACGGGCTGACTGTCCTCCTCAAGCCTGACCACGCCGCGCCCGTGAGCTCGGTCCAGGTGTGGGTCAAGACCGGCAGCATTCACGAGGGCGGTCATCTCGGGGCGGGCCTTTCGCACTACCTGGAACACATGCTGTTCAAGGGCACTTCGCGCCGCGCCGGCCGCGACATTTCCGCCACGGTCCAGGCGCATGGCGGGTATATCAACGCCTACACCACGTTCGACCGCACCGTCTACTACATCGACCTGCCTTCCGCGCACACCGCCGTCGCCATCGACCTGTTGGCCGACGCCGTGCTCCACTCCACCTTGCCGGCGGAGGAAGTGGCGAAGGAAAAGGACGTGATCCTCCGGGAAATCGACATGTGCCTGGACGATCCCGACCAGCGCTTGTCGCAGGCCCTCTTCGAGACCGCCTTCCGCACGCATCCGTACCGGCAGCCGATCATCGGGCATCGCGACGTCTTTGCGGCCTGCACGCGGGACGACCTCATGGCCTATTACCGGGCCCGCTATGTCCCCAACAATCTCGTGGTGGTCATCGTGGGCGACATCGATGTCGCGGCAACGCGGTCGGCCATCGCAGAACACTTTGGCGCAGCGCCGCGCGTCCGCCTCGCGCCCGTCCTCGTGCCCGACGAGGCGGCACAGCTTTCCCGGCGCGACCAGCACCTGTACGAGGATGTGCAGGTTTCGCGCGCCGGCATGGGCTGGCAGATTCCCGGGCTCGCTCATCCGGACACACCGGCGCTCGACCTGCTGGCCATGGTCCTCGGCCACGGCGACAGCTCGATCCTCTGGCAGGCATTGCGCGAGAAGGCGCGCCTCGTGCATTCCATCGACGCCATGTCGTGGAGCCCCGGCACGAGCGGCCTGTTCTATGTTTCCTTCCTGGCCGACCCCGACAAGCGCGTCGCCGCCGAGCGCGCCGTCGTGCGCGAACTCGAGCGCGTGGCCCGCACGGGCATCAGCCCCGCAGCGCTGGCCAAGGCCGTGCGCCAGGCGGTGACCGCGGAGATCAACATGCGCAAGACCATGTCCGGCCAGGCGTCGCGGCTCGGGGCCGCCGAGGTCGTGGTGGGGGACATCAACTACACCCGCGAGTATTTCAACCGGTTGTTCGCCCTCACCCCCGCGAAGGTGAAGGCGGTCATGCGCACCTATCTCGTGCCGGAGCGCCTGGCCGTGGTGTCGTCCAACCCGGTCGCCGCCGCACCTTCCGCCGGCGCGGCGAACGCGCGCGAGGCGTCGTCGCTGGACTTCGAGGAAATCAAGCTGCCCAACGGCGCGCGTCTGCTGCTCCAACCCAATCGCAACCTGCCGAACCTCCATCTTCGCCTGGCCTTTGCCGGCGGTCCCCTGTTCGAGGCGGCCGACCGCCGCGGCCTGAACTCGCTGCTGGCGACGATGCTCACCAAGGACACCGCGCGCCGTTCGGCCGAGGAGGTCGCCCGCGTGATCGAGGCGGCGGGCGGGTCGTTCCATGAATTCTCCGGCCACAACAGCTTCGGCCTCGCCGCCGAGGTGCTGCCGGGCGACGCCGACCTCGCCTTGGAATTGATTGCCGATGCCGTGCTGAAACCGTCCTTCCGGGCCCCGCGGCTGGAAATCGAGCGCGAGGGCGCGCTGGCCTCGCTCAAGGAAAGCCTCGACGACGTCGTGACCGTCGGCCGGAAAAAACTCCGCGAGAAGTTTTTCGGCGCTCATCCGTTCGCCATCGAAACCCACGGAGACGAGGCCGGCCTCAAGGCCATCCAACTGGCCGACCTGAAGAGCCTGGCCCGCAGGCTGATCGTTTCCGGCAATGCCGTGCTCGCGGTCGCCGGTGATTTCGATGCGCGCAAGCTGGCCCCGCGGCTCAAGGCGTTCCTCGCGAAACTTCCCCGCGGGACAGCCCCGCGTCCGCCCGCGAGCCTGGCCGTACTGCCGGGCGACTTTGTCGAAACCCAGCCCCGCCAGCAGGCCATCGTATTCCAGGCGTTCCCGGGACCGGGCATGCTGGCCGATGATTACATCGTGAGCGAGGTGGCCGACGAGTTGTTCAGCGGCATGTCCTCGCACCTGTTCGAGCGCGTGCGCGAGCAGAAGAGCCTGGCGTACTTCGTGCGCTCGAGCCGCATCGTGGGCCTCGACCAGGCGATGTTCTATTTCTTCGCCGGCACCAGTCCCGAACGCCACGGCGAGGTGCTCACCGAGCTCGACCTCGAGGTCGAGCGCGTGCGCGCCGGCAAGGTGAGCGCCGCGGAATTGCAGCGCTGCCAGGTCCGGCTCAAGGCCGCCAAGCGCATGGGCATGCAGACGAATTCCAGCCGCGCCATGCAGGCCGCGCTCAACGCGACCTATGGGCTGCCGGTGAACGACTGGCGCACCTACGATGCGCGCGTCGACGCCGTGACGCTGGCGGACATCCAAGCCTTCGCGCAGCGCTATTTCGAGGCGAGCCAGCGGGTGCAGCTGGTGGTGCGTCCCTGAATTTTACCGCCTTAATAAAGGCGAAGGAAGCCGTCCCGCACCTGCGTCGCGACCGTAGGCTCGCGACGTCATGCAATTCAAACGCACCACATCCCCCCTCGCGCCGGTCCTGCTGGCGCTTTCGCTGTTCGTTACCCCGTCTTTCCTCCTCGCCGCGGATGAGGACAAGAAGCTTTCCAAGAACCAGCAGCAGTACGACGCCGACAAGGACGGCAAGCTGAGCGACGAGGAAAAGGCGGCCGCGAAGGAGGGCGCCAAGGCCAAGGCGCAGGCCACCCGCCAGGCAAACAAGGAGAAGTACGACGCCAACGGTGACGGGAAGATCGACGAGACTGAGCGCGCGCAGAAGAAGGCCGACGAGGACGCGGAGAAGGCGGCGAAGAAGACCGAGCGCGAGGCCAGGAAGGCCGAGAAGGCAGCCAGCAAGTAGGCCGCCCTCGACGGCGAGGCGCGGATGATCTCCCGCGCGCCGGCAATGTGAGCCGGCAGGTTTCTTCTTCTGTGGGGCGGGACGCCTCGACCCGTTAACGAGCGTACGGGATCCGGCGATCCCGCCCTGCAGTAAAGCCAAGGCGATGGGGCGTAGGCAGCGCTACCGCGATGGACCTCAACGCCAAGGCCTTAGTTGGAGCGCAGGCGACCCCGCCTGCTTTGCCCCGACCACGGCGAGGTCGCCGTGGCTCCATCAGATCAGCTTGGAGCGCGGGCGACCCCGCCTGCGTCGTCCCGGAACCACGGCGAGGTCGCCGTGGCTCCATTAGGTAAACTTGGAGCGCGGGCGACCTCGCCCGCGACGAATACAACATGCCGCTCGCTCATCTGGATCCATTTTCCCGACATCCTCTGGTTTTTCTCACGGTGTGCACGGCTAAACGTGGACGGATATTGGCGAACCCCACGGTTCATGACCTCCTGGTTAAGCTATGGAGCGATTCCCGAATCCATAACGGATGGCGCGTTGGAAGGTATGTCGTGATGCCGGATCACATCCACCTGTTTTCCATGCCCGATGAGAATCCGTGGGCGTTGGGTCGCTGGGTGATGACATGGAAATCAGTTTCCGCCCGGCAGATTGTGGTCGCCCGATGTGCTGCGGCACCCGTTTGGCAGCGTGACTACTTCGATCGATATCTGCGAACCGCCGAATCCTATGGGGAAAAATGGGATTACGTGCGTTTCAACCCGGTCCGTGCCGGGCTTGTATCTCAGCCCGAGGAGTGGCCCTATCAGGGAGTAATTAGCAATCTCGGCCCTTGATGGAGCGCAGGCGACCCCGCCTGCTTTGCCCCGACCACGGCGAGGTCGCCGTGGCTCCATCAGATCAACTTGGAGCGCAGGCGACCCCGCCTGCGTCGCCCCCCACGGCGAGGTCGCCGTGGCTCCGAGGGCTGGAGCGCGCGCGACCCCCGCGAGTCGGCCGAAACCACGGCGAGGTCGCCGTGGCTCCATCAGATCAGCCTGGAGCGCGGGCGACCCCGCCCGCGACGAATACAACGTGCCGCTCGCGCATCCGGATTCCTCCCGCGCGCCTGGTCCATCCCCTGGCGGGAGGTCGCTGCAGCTCCGCGCCGCGCCTACTTCTTATCCGTCAACCCGCCGCTCCACTTGAGCTTCGCCCGCATGACGCTGAAATGCTTGTAGTCGCGCCGCTGCACGAGACCGAGGCGCCGCTTCGCGATCGTTACTTCCACCGAGGACCCATTCACGACGCTCCGGTTGCGCTGGCCGTCGAGCGCGACGAGCAGCCGCGAGTTGGGCGAGCAGTTTCGAATGCTCAGCTTCACGCCATCATTGAACACGATCGTGCGGTTGCTCAGCGTATGCGGGCAGATCGGGGTCATGGCGATGACCCCCGCGGCAGGGTGGAGGATGGGGCCGCCGGCTGACAAATTGTAGGCGGTCGAGCCGGTGGGCGTGGAAAGGACCAGGCCGTCGCAAAGATAATCGGTGACCAACTCGCCGTCGGCGCACACCTCGAGGCGCACGAGCTGGGAATTCACCTCGGCCTTGATCAGCACGTCATTGAGCGCGAGGTCGCGCCGCCGCGGGGCCGTGTGGCACTCGAGCAGGGTGCGCGGCGCGACGCGGTACTGGCCAAGAAGGACGTCGGCGAAACACAGGCGGGCTTCTTCCGGGGAAAAACTGGTGAGGTAACCCAGGCTGCCCTGGTTCACGCCGATCAGCGGCACGCCCGCCTGGGTGGCCTCGCTCACGGCCCCGAGGAGGGTGCCGTCTCCGCCAATGATGCAACCCGCGTCGCAACCCTTGAAATAGCCTTTCGGCAGATTGCGCGCCGGACGCGTCTTGATCCGGCGGACCCCGACGGTGCGCGCGATCGCGATGAGCTCACGGGCCAGCTGGGCGGCGCCGTTCTTCTCCTGGTTGACGACAAAGGCGAGTCTGCGGATGGGTGACATCGGATTAGCCGCAGATGAACACAGATAAGCACGGATTTGGAACCCCTTTTTGCGTCAGGTTCGGCCTATCTGTGTCAATTTGTGTTAATCTGTGGTTGTTTTCACCAAGCCCAGCAAAAACTCCCGGTTGCCGTCGGCGCCGTGCACCGGGCATTCCATCTCGCCGCGAACGGTGGCGCCGGGCAGTTCTTGGAGGGCGAAATCGCGAATCTCGACCAGCACGCGCTGGCGCACCGCGTCGTCGCGAATGATGCCCTGGCCCTTGTCGACCTCAGCCTTGCCGGCCTCGAATTGGGGCTTCACCAACGCGACGAGCGTCCCGCCGGGACGAAGGAATGGCCAGACCGCAGGCAGCACGCTTCTCAGCGAGATAAACGAAAGGTCCATCACGATCACATCGTAGTCGCGGCGCGGCAGGTCACCCGGCTTCAGGCGCCGCGCATTGACCTTTTCGAGATTGGTCACGCGCGGGTCGCGGCGAAGTTTTTCATGAAGCTGGCCGTGGCCGACGTCCACGCAGGTCGCGCTCGCTGCGCCGGCTTGGAGGGCACAATCGGAAAAGCCGCCCGTCGAGGCGCCGACGTCGAGCACATGGGTGCCCGTCAACTCGAGCGGGAATTGTTCCAGCCACGCCGTGAGCTTCTCGCCCCCGCGGCTGACGAAGCGCGGCGGCTGGTCGATGGTGAGTTCAAAATCGAGGGGATAGTCCTTGCCGGGCTTGTCCAGCCGTTCGGTGCCGTGGCGCACACGCCCCGACATGATCAAGGCCTTGGCTTGCGCGCGGGTGGGGGAAAGACCGCGGGCCACCAGCAGCTCGTCGAGGCGTTGTTTGGAAGATGCCACGGTTTAAGCAAACGTAGGCGGCTGGTTTCGTCCAAGCCCTAAACGGCGTGTGGGTAGTAGGGCCGCACGGCGAGGGCGCAAAGTCCGCAATGGCTCGGGCCGTCGCCCCCTTGGCGTACTTTGCGCGACAATTCGATCCACGTTTCTGAATGGGTTTGAGTGTAGGCAGAGTCGCCGCTTTCGGCGACCTCAGGCGCGAGGTGGACCAAGGTCCTCCGCTGCAGGAAAACCCGGGCAGAAGTGCAGTCTGTCCCGCGGCGCGAGGCGCGCGTCCACGGCGGGGTCGCCGTGGCTCCACCAATCAGAGCTTCTGCCGGGCCGGCGACCAGCACGTGGTGCGTCCGCCCACTTCCTCGCGGACCAGCGGCTTCTTCGTGCGCGGACAAAGTCCGCCGTTCTCCCAACGATGCCAGAACAGCCAGGTACGCGGGATGTGACGGTTCAGATCGGGTGGAAGGTAACGGCCCTTTCCCGCGATGGTCTCGAGGGCAAGTTTGCACACCGTACGGCATTCCCGGTGCAGGACCCTCACTTCAGCGGGCTTCAAGGATCCGGCCGCGCGCTTCGGGTGGATCGCCGCGCGCCAAAGAATTTCGTCGGCCATCCAGTTGCCGATGCCGGGAAACTGTTCCTGCATGAGCAACACGGCCTTGATGGGCGCGCGTGCCCGGCGCTTCAGAAAAGTGGCGACGGCTTCGACGGTGAATTTCTTCGAAAGAACCGCCGGTGCGATGCGCGTCCACCACGCTGGCGCCTCTTTCCCGTGATGAAACAGCACCGCGCCGAACATCCGGGGGTCGTTGAAGACCAGCTGACGCGATTTCTGAATCAGGACAAGATGGTCGTGTTTGCCCGGCGCGTATGCCGGCGGTTCGACTCGCAGCTCACCGGTCATGCCGAGATGAATGCCGAGCCAGTTCCGGCCGCTGAAGCGAAACAGCATTTGCTTTGCGGCCGCTTCGGAGCCCAGCAAGGTGGTGCCGGTGAGCCGGCGCTGGATCGCGGCAGGATCGCAGCCGCGGAAGACTTTCTTGCCCGCATTGAAGCGCACGGCCGTCACTTTGTCACCGTGCCCGACGCTCCAGCGCTTGCGGAAGAATTCAACTTCGGCGAGTTCAGGCATGGGCAAGATCCGTCGTAGGAGCGCAGTCTTGCTGCGCCCCAAACGCTCGGTGCGGGAGGGCGTAGCAAGACTGCGCCCCTACGTGGAAACGCATCCTCACCGGATCTCCCACTGGTACGGATGGCTCGAGAGCATCCTGCTGCCGCTCTTGGTCACCTGGACCACATCCTCCCAGCGACAGCCGCCGAGGCCGGGATAGTACAATCCGGGCTCGACCGTGAGTACGGCGCCCAGCTTGAGCGGGGCGGCGATGGTGGGCGAAATGCGGCCCGGGTCATGGACCTCCAGGCCGAGCCCGTGCCCGGTGCCGTGGAAGAATCCCACGGATCCGCCCTTGTCATGGCGCGTCTCGTACCCTTCGTCCTCGAAACACGCCGTGACGGCGCGATGCACCTCCCGGCCGTCGACGCCCGCGCGGATCGTCCGGAGCGCGCGCTTCTGCGCCTCGCGCACGGTGTCGACCATTCGCCGCTGCACCTCGCGCGGCCGGCCCTTCAAATACGTGCGGGTCATGTCGCCGAAATAGCCGGTTTTCAGCACGCGCGGGAAAACGTCGATGATGATCAATTCATGCGGGCGCAGGGGGCCGGAGCCGCGTTCATGGGGATCGCAGGCCTGGTCGCCGCCGGCGACAATCGTGTCGCGCGGGTCGCCGCCTTGCTCCCGGATCGCCGTTTCCAGCGCGAAGCGGAGGCTTTCCGAGGTCACCACCTGCCCGCGGTGAACCAGCGTGCGGCCCTTGATGCGGGCGGAGCGGAGGATCCGCTCGGCGACCGTGAAGCCGACCGAGCACAGCCGGTTGCCCTCGCGGACCCATTCCGCCTCGCGGGCGGTCTTGATTTCGCGCTCGGGAAACAGCAAGCCGCCCGCCAACTGGAGCTTGAGCCCAAGCTTGGTTAACTTGAGATAGAGGTGCGCGGGGAAATCGTCGGCCACCCGGAAGCGCCGGAGCCCGTGCTCGCGTGCCACCGTGGCAATGATTTCGGCCAGGCCGGCCTTGGCACCGAATTTCTCGCGGGCGCGCAGGCGGCAGGCTTCGAGGGAAAGCACGTGATCGAAGGCGCTGGTCCGTTTGACCCGGCCCAGTTCCAAGGCGCTCTGAATCGTGAGTTTCTTGCCGTCGGGCAGGCCGAAGGCGATGAAGGCGTCGTGAACCTCGACGCGCCCAAAGTAGAGCATGTCGGCGCTGTGCTGCGTGCTGGCGTAGAGGAGGGGAGGGATCGGGGCCATTTATGATTGGTGAAGGGTGATGTACGATTGGTGCCCCGCGTTGTCGGAGCGGTGGAGACACTTTGAAATCATATATCCCAAATCATAAACCACAATTTGTCCGGCGGCAGAAGGGTTGCTTCCGGCTGCCGCCTGCGCCTATGTGGCAATCCATGTTTTCCCGTCGCCGATTCCTGTCCCTGGCCGCCCTGACGGCGCTGGTGCTGTTCACCGCCTGCGGCAACAACGATTCGAAGCACGCCGCCTCGCCCAAGACGGCGGATGACCGGTTTGCGATCAAGGTCGGCGAACGGGTGGTCCAGATGCAGCTGGCGCTGCTTCCGGCTGAGACGCAACGCGGGCTCATGCACCGCAAGTCGATGGGCGAAAACGAGGGCATGCTCTTCGTTTTCGACCGGCCGCAGCAGATGAGTTTCTGGATGAGAAACACCCTCATCCCGCTCGATATCGGCTACCTCGACCCCGCCGGAGAACTGAAGGAGATTTATCCGATGTACCCGCATGACGAGAATCCCGTGGCGTCGCGTGGACGCATGCAGTTCGCGCTGGAGATGAACCAGGGCTGGTTTCGCGCCGCCGGGGTGAAGCCCGGCGCGAAGCTCGATCTCGCGGCCGTGGTGGCGGCCATTCGCGCCCGCGGCCTGGACCCGGCATCCTACGGTCTGCGTTGAGCAACGCTGAATCCGGAGGTCCAGCCGTAGGGACCAGGGTCGCTCGAGGGTGAAAATTTCTGAGCCGGGTCTTGAAGCCCGCGGTCCCTCCGTTTGCATCGGGACGAATCCCTCCGCGCGCGCCCGCTAAGCCCCAACTCCCATGCACACCGTAACCTTCCTGCAGGATCTGGCCGTGGTGCTGCTCGCCGCGGGCGTGGTCATGGTGGCGTTCCGGCGGCTGCGCCAGCCGGTCGTCCTGGGGTACATCATCGCTGGCATGATCATCGGGCCGCACACGCCGCCCTATTCCCTGATCCATGACGAGGGCACGATCAACACGCTGTCCGAGCTGGGCGTGATCCTGCTGATGTTTTCCCTCGGGTTGGAATTCAGCCTGCGCAAGCTGACCGCCGTCGGCGCGCCGGCGCTGCTGGCGGCGTTGATGGAAATCGTCCTGCTGTTCTGGGCGGGCTACGAGATCGGGCGCTTCTTCGACTGGGCCGTCATGGACAGCATCTTCCTCGGGGCGATGCTCTCGATGTCCTCCACCACCGTGATCATCAAGGTGCTGGGCGAGATGGGGAAGATGAAGGAACGCTTCGCGCAGCTCGTCTTCGGCATCCTCATCATCGAGGACATCCTGGGCATCGCGATGATCGCCCTGCTTTCGGGCATCGCGATGACCGGCACGCTGAGCTTCGAGGCCGTCGGCCTGACGCTCGGCAAGCTCGGGGTTTTCCTCGTGGTGACCCTGGTGGTCGGCCTGCTCCTGGTGCCGCGGCTCATCAGTTACGTGGCGCGCTTCAAGAGCAATGAAATGCTCGTCATCACCGTGCTCGGCCTCTGCTTCGGCGTCTCGCTCCTGGCGGTGAAGCTGGATTACAGCGTGGCGCTGGGCGCCTTCATCATCGGGGCCGTGATCGCCGAAACGCGGGAAATCCACCGGATCGAGGCGCTGATCGAGCCGATCCGGGACATGTTCAGCGCGATCTTCTTCGTCGCGATCGGCCTGCTGATCGATCCGGCCATGCTGGTGCAATACTGGCAGCCGATTCTGGTGATCACCCTGGCTGTCGTGATCGGCAAGATCGTGGCGTGCTCCTGTGGCTCGTTTCTCGGCGGCAACGATCCGCGCACCTCCCTGCGCGTGGGCATGAGCCTCGCGCAGATCGGCGAGTTTTCGTTCATCATCGCTTCGCTCGGGGTGACCCTGAAGGTCACCAGCAGTTTCCTTTACCCCATCGCGGTCGCGGTGTCGGCCGTGACCACCCTGTTTACGCCCTATCTGATCCGCGCGGCCGATGGGTCCATGGACCTCATTCATCGCCTGGCGCCGGCATCGCTGGCCAACACCCTCAAGCTCTACACCGCGTGGATCGGGCAGATCGGCGCCCAGCGTTCACACAATGTGGCCCGGAGCCTGATGTGGAAATGGGGCGCCCACATGGGGCTCAACGCCGTGTTGATCATCGCGGTGTTCATCGGCGGCGCCTTCGTTGCCGCCCATCCGCCCGGCTGGTTTTCCACGGTGGGCCTCGTCGATCCCTGGCTGAAACCGGCGGTCTGGTTTGTGGCGGTGATTGTTTCCCTGCCGATGTTCGTGGCGACGGCCAGGAAACTCCAGGCGCTCGGGCTGTTGTTGGCGGAAACGCGCGTGACCGAGCACCTCGCCGGCAGCAACACCGCGGCGATTCGCTCCGTCGTGGCCGCCGTGGTGCCCGCCGCAGGCACGGTGGCGCTGGGTTTCCTGGTCCTCGTGCTGAGCTCCGCCCTGTTGCCCTCGACCAACGTGCTCCTGGTGTTGCTCGCCATCATCGGGCTGGTGGCGTGGCTGCTGTGGCGCTCGTTCAACCGGCTCTACAGCACGGCCCAGGCGGCCATCCTCGATACCTTCGCGCAGTCTCCAGCACCGAAACCCGCGGTGAATGGCTCCGACGCGGAGCCCGCGCTCCTCGCCGAGGCAGATCTCACCACCCTGGAGATTGCCCCGGGCTCCGTGGGGGCGGGCCGCTTGATTCGTGAGATCGGCCTCCGCAACCGGACGGGCGCCAGTATCGTCGGGTTGGAAAGAAATGGGGTGAAGCTCATCAATCCAGGACCCGACGAGGAAATCCATGCCGGCGACCGGCTGCTCCTGCTCGGCACCGCAAGCCAGCTGGCGCAGGCCGTGCGATTGCTGAGGACGGCCTCGTGATTCAGGCGACGGAGGGCGCAACGAGCGGCGACGGGCAATCGAATGGTTCGACGCGGCCCTGACTTAACCAGTGGGATTAGGTGGAACCTGCTCGCCGCGCAGGTTTTCCGGGCGACCGTCGATCAGCCCGCGCGGTGGGCGTTCCCGCCTTTCAATGGTCATGCTGTGGGAGCGAGCTTGCTCGCGACATCGCGCGGGACCTGTCGCGAGCAAGCT
>JAEZDN010000004.1 GCA_023433275.1 Verrucomicrobiota bacterium | reverse complement strand
AACGAGGCGCGCGCACGAGGGGAGGCGGGCGGGCGAGGGGAGTTTTCAGGATGGCGGAGGGGCTGGGGGGTTGTCTTGCTGGAGCTACAGGCATGCGCCGTCACCGCTTTCATTTTTGGAAATTCATCTCATGCGTGGCGGGATTCGCGGCGGCGGCGGCCGGGTCGCCCGGGGAAAGAATTCGAATCCAAGTGGCGGCGGCCGATGGCGAACACGGGATTCACGCGGCCCTGGACGCGCTGCCGACGGCGGGAGGGGTGGTCGAGCTCGGCGCGGGAACATTTGCGATCACCCGGCCAATCCTCCTCTCGCGGGACAACGTCGAGTTGCGGGGTCAGGGCGAGACCACGGTCCTGATGCTGGGCGCGCGGGCGAATTGTCCCGTGGTGCTGGTAGGCAGCACATTCACGCCAGCGGAGCGGGTGGTGCGGGGAGTCGCGGTCCGGCAGCTGGTGATCGACGGCAACCGGCTCGAGCAGCAGTTCGAATGTTACGGCGGCCCCTGCGACGAGCAAAACCTCACGGCACTCCGCAACAATGGCATCACGATCCGGGGCGCGGAGGACATCCTGATCGAGGACGTGGTGGCGCGGTGGGCGCGCTCCGGCGGCGTGGTGTTGGAGAAGAATTGCCGCCGGATCCGGCTCAACCGCGTGGAGGCCTATGAGAATGAGTTCGATGGCGTGGCGGCGTATGAGACGGAGGACAGCGAGTTCACGCACC
This sequence comes from Verrucomicrobiota bacterium, assembly GCA_023433275.1. Lineage (GTDB taxonomy): Bacteria > Verrucomicrobiota > Verrucomicrobiia > Opitutales > Opitutaceae > Lacunisphaera. Next base: position 9,648 of record JAEZDN010000004.1, on the reverse strand, counting down.
TGAATCTCCATCACAATCGCAGTGCGGGATTCTCTTTCGACTGGCGGTTCAACCGCAACCGCGTCGCGGACACGATCGCGGAAGGCAACGGCAGCCAGGGAATCTTCATGCGCGATTCGAACGGGAATGTGTTCGAGCGGCTGGTTCTGCGCGCGAATGGTGAACAGGGTATCTTCATGGCGGAAACGCGCGACATTCCGGGCACGGCGTGTCGGGACAACCGGTTCATCGACGTGACGATCATCGGCAATCTCACGCAGGGCATTCGGGTCAACGACGCGTCGTGCACGCCGAATCTGCTGATGGAATCGCTGGTGCGGTCGAACCGGTTGGGGGATGTCAGCCTGGCGGCGCCGGGGCAGTTGGAGATTGTGCGGGCGCGGTGAGACCAGTCGGTGAATGGGCCAGTCCGGTCGGAGAACGGACTTACGAGGATTGCTGGGAGCGGCCTGTTTACTGGCGGGAGAACCGGAGGGTCGGCGGGGGTTCTGATCGCCTGTGAACAGGCTCCTCCAGGGCAAGGTCCGTCACTTCGCCTTCACGGGTATCAGAAATTCGAACTCGCAGTCCTTGCCGCCGTCGCGGAAGCGTTCGTCCTGGCGGTCGAGGTTGGGGGTGTCGGCGTGCACGAATTTGGAACGCGGCAGCCAGGTGCCGAAGGCGTAGTTCATCGTTTCGCCGAAAGTGGCGACCGGGCCGCGGTGGGTGAAGCAGGCGTAGGTGCCGGCGGGGATGCGCCAGAGCACGAGGGGCGGCGCGGGGCGGGTGCCGGCGGCGACGTTGATCGAGGCGAGGTACTCGCGCTCGTCCGGCTGGCGTCCCTCCGCGTCGTCCGGGTAGCGGGCCGCGCCCCAAATGTACTGGTCCCGCATGGGCGGCAGGGTCGGAATCAGCGGGCAGAAGCGGCGGTAGAGCTTGGGCACGACGTCGAGATTGTCGGCGCCGGGCGTCATCGGTGGGATGAAGCGGGCGGACAGACCGAGCAGGTTGAGGGCGGGGAGTTTCAGGATGACGGGTTGCATGGAGGCGCGGAGGGGAAGGGTGCGGAGCCGGGCGGGTGTGAGTTCGGGGCGAGTGCGCAGCCAGGCGAGCTGGCCGGTGCGGCGGAATTCGCGTGGCGTGGCGTGGAAGGCGGCCTTGAAGGCGCGCGTGAAGGCCTCGTGGGACTCGAACTGGTAATCGAGGGCGATGTCGAGGACGCTGCGGTCCGACCGGGCGAGCTCATTGGCGGCGGCGGTCAGGCGGCGCTTGCGGAGGTAGGAACCGAGCGAGTCGCCGGTGTGATCGGCGAAGATGCGGTGAAAGTGCCAGAGGGAAAACCCGGCGCGGCGCGCCAGGGTGTGGAGTTCGATCGGGCGGGTGAGGCTCTTTTCGATTTCGTCGAGGCTGCGCAGGACGGCCTGGCGGTAGTGATTCATGACGCGGTTTGGACGGCGGGCGCGGGTGCGGATCGGGGCGCGTCGTGGAGGCGGCGGGGGTTCTTGATCGCCTGCAAGCAGGCGCCTACAAAGACAGGGGCAACGATTTGGCGAGGAAGCTCTCGACGATGCCGGGCAGTTCGGCGTGGAACTGCTCGCGGTTGAAACCGTCAGGATCCTGCCCGGGAAGAAAGTCGGGGCTGCGCATGAACGCGGGAAACGGGCTGAGGAAGGAATAATGGCCGGCGTGCCTGATGACGACGAACTCGCAGGTGCCGGCGGCCGCGAGGGGCTGAAGGGTCTTCTGGATGTCGGGCGCGGGGGTGATGTCGTCCTTTTCACCGGCGAGGACCAAGAGAGGAATGGAGACTTTTTCCAAGGCGGCGGGACCGCGGAAGTAAGCGCTTGCCGGCGCCATCAGCACGGCGGATTTCAATCGCGGGTCAGGTTGCACGGGAATGGGCGTGCCGTGGCGGGACCAGGGCTGGCCGCCGGCGAGGGCGAGGGCGGCGCAGCCGCCGAGGGAGTGGCCGACGATGCCGATGCGACGCGGGTCGGCGGCGGGTCCGAATCGCTCATGGGCAAGCAGGGTGTCGAGCGCTCGGGAGATTTGGAGGCAGCGATTGGTGACGGACGCGTCGGTATAGGAGAGGGAATTGTCGTTGCGGTTGTCGCGCGGGGCTTCCGGGCAGACCACAAGGTAACCGCTGCGCGCGAGGTGGGTGGCCAGCGCCCGGTAGAGCAGGTGGGAGCCGCCGGCGCCGTGGGAAATCACGCAGACCGGGAAGCGACCGGCAGCCAGCGGGGCATCGAGCGTGGCTTCCCACGTGAACGGACCGATGGTGACGCCCTGGGCGGGCTGGGTTGTCGGATACTGAATGACGGCGGGGAAGGTGCCTTCGTAAACGGGATCGGGGATCGAGACGTGGGAAAAGCCGGAGTTCATGGGGATGGGGCGGAGTCTAGCAGGTCGCGCGGGGGGCGGGCTTGATCGTTTGTGCGAAAAGGGGACCTTGGGTAACGGGGCGGGTGCGGGATGGGCTTCATGCCCCGAGTTTCCGGGCGGCGATTCAGTCGGGGCGTAGAGCCCTCCCACCTTTCAAACCCGATCAGCTTTTTTGCGCGACCCAGAAGCGGCAGTTGTCGGAGAAGTTGCGGACCTTGGGGGTTTCACTGGCGAGTTCGTTGCGGGTGCGGTCGTGGACGTGGGTCCAGCCGGTGGCGGCGAGGTCTGCGAGGACTTCCTTGCGATCGGGGAGGTGCATGAAGGTGTTGCCCGTGTCGTCGCTGAAGTAGCGGTCGCCGAATTCGAGCAGCCGCGGATTTTGGGTTCCCTTGGCCCAGCGTTCGGCCTCCTTGGCCCATTCCTTCAGGTCGGCGGGATCGTCGCGGTCGTGGGTGCTGAAGATGAAATGCGCTCCCGGGCGGCAGACGCGATGGAGCTGGCCCAGGGCGCGGCGGCGATTCTCGCGCCCGGGGATTTGCATGAGGCCGTTGAAGAGGAAGAGGACGCCGTCGAACGGCTTGTCATGCACTAGCGGACAAGTTGTCAGGTCGGTGGCGTCGGCGTGGAGGAACGTGATGCCGTCGATGCCCTGTTCCTGGGCGAGGTTGATGGCTTGTTCGACGAGTTCGGAGGCGAAGTCGAAGGCGACGATGTCGCGGTAGCCCTGGTGCCAGAGGCCGACCGCCACGCGGCCCGCGCCGCAGCCGGCCTCGAGGAGGCGGGCGGACTTCCCGGGAAAATACCGGTCGATCAGGGCGAGTTCCGATTTCCAGAGACCGATGAAGTGCGCGGCCCGGGTGTAGTGGAGGACCGTGTTGATGGCATTGAAGTCATCGCGGACGGTGGCGCCGGTGATCTTGGTTGCGGGCTGGTCGGTCACAGGTTTTTGGCTCTCTGGGGAAGAAAAACGGTCGGAGACCGGCCCTATTTGCGTCGCCAGGCGGCGATGAACATGCCGTTGGCGTTCAGGTCGTGGGGCCAGAGGAGAGCCGAATTAGGAGTTAAGAAGGAAGAAGGAGGAAGTACCTTGTCGGCATTTTTAATTCCTAATTCCTCCTTCTTAATTTCCGAGTTGGGCCACACAGAGGCCGGTTCAAATTCGGGATGCTCCGCGGTAAACCGGGCCGTCACTTCAACCGTCTCGGTGCGGGTGAGCGTGCAGACGGAATAGATGAGGCGGCCGCCGGATTTCAGCGCGGGGGCGGCGTGATTGAGCAGATTGGTTTGCACGACGGCGAGTTCGTGCACGTCCTTGGGCGTGGTCGTCCACCGCGCGTGGGGATTGCGCTGCCAGGTGCCGACGCCGCTGCAGGGGGCGTCGATGAGGATGCCGTCGAATTTGGTCTTGGTGGGGAGCTTGGCGCCGCCGTCCCATTCCGCGGCGCGATAGTTGAACACCTTCGCGCGGGCGGCGCGGGCCTTGAGTTTGGCGAGGCGGCGGGCGGAGCGATCGGTGGCCCAGAGCAGGCCCTTGTTCTGCATGAGGTCGGCGAGATGCATGGACTTGCCCCCCTCGCCGGCGCAGGTGTCCCACCAGGTTTCGCCGGGGCGCGGGGCGCAGGCGAGGCTGACGAGTTGCGAGGCCAGGTCCTGGATTTCGAATTCGCCGGCCTGGAATTCGCGGGTGCGGTAGAGGTCGGTGAGGCCGGAATAGTGGAGAGCCGAGAGCTGGGAGCCAAGAGTCGGAAATTGTGGCAGCGAGGCGGGGCGGCAGTGGCTGAGTTTTTTCATCAGCGCGATCGCGCTGCCGGATTTGGCGCGGATCCAGAGGGCGGGTTCACGCTGGAGTTGGCGGAGCCATTCCACGGGGAGGGGGTCGATTTCGGCCTTCAACCAGTCGGGAACGGCGCGGGCGGCGAGGGCTTCGGGTTTGAAGCTGGATTCGTTCTGGTTGAATCGCTCCTGGAGGGTGAGGGCGGCGGCGATTTGTTTTTGGTGGGAGTCCTTCGGGTCGAGCCAGCGCAGCCAGCGGAAGGTGGTGAAGACGGCGTGGCTGATTTGGCGGCGGGCCGCGGGGGCGGTGAAATGGCGGTCCTGGGTGAGCGACTCGCGCAGGGCCTGGTCCGCGGGGGTGCCGGCTTCGACCAGTTTCAGGACGCGGGCGGCTTGGTTGAGGACGGCGGAGGACATGGGAGAAGCCACGGAATACACGGAAGGGACCGGAGAGGGAAAGGATGCATTTTTTGGTGGAAAAGTGCGCAGGATATTCCTCAGACTTGGACATCATTTGGTTTGAGGGAGACGCGGGAATGACATTTCGTCGGCGCGATGAAGCCACCTCTGAAGCTGCTGGCGCTATTCTCTTTCGCTCTCGTGGTCGGTCCCGTTTTTGGCGCGGTGCCGGCGACGCTGACCCTGAACGACCTGCGGAACAACCCCGAGCGCTGGCCGGCCGCGATCACGGTGCCGCGGGACTTGAAATTCCAAGGCGGGGCGAGCGTCAAGAAGGGGCAGGAGCTCAGGCTAGTCGAGATCAGTGGAAATGAGGCCGTCCTCGACGACGGCAAGGGCCTGGTGTTCGGGCTGCCGCTGGTCGAGACGGACTTGTTGGCGCGAGCCAACGCGGCGTGGGCGGACCTGACGCCGGCGCAGCGTGAGGTCACTTCCGCGACGCTGACGTCGGACCGCGATCTCTGGCCGGTGCGGGTGAACAGCACGGCCGAGTTTGAACTCACGGACGGCACTGTCCTCAAGGCCGGGGGCGAGTATGAGCTGCTGTCGGTCGGGCGCAACGAGGCGAAGCTGTACTCCGCCGAGCACAGGACGACGCTGACCGCGCCGCTGTCGTCCACGGATATCTTTGTGCGCGCCCGGGCGCTGGTGCTGGTGCCGGCGGCGGAACGGCCCTCGCGCATCGCCGCGGCCCTGGCAGGGACGCTGGTCGGGGCCGACGGCAAGCCGGCCGCCGCGGAGAGCCTGGCCGACACGCAGGTGTTCGCCCTCTATTATGGCGCGAGTTGGTGCGCGCCGTGCCGCAAGTTTTCGCCGGAGCTGGTGAAGTTCGCGAACCGCGTGGGCCCGGAGAACCCACGCCTGACGATCGTGCTGATGAGCAATGACAAGGCCGACGCCGACATGTACGGCTACATGAGGGAGGAAACGATGCCGTGGGCGGCGATACCGCTGAACCAGCTCAACGAGCGGCCGGCGCTGACGGGATACGTCAGGGGTGGCATCCCCCACCTGGTAATCGTGGACCGGCAGGGCAAGATCTTGGCCGACTCCTATCGCGGTTCGACCTACATCGGGCCGCTGGCCGCCATGCAGCAGCTGGAGCGAATCCTCGCGGCCGGGTTGGCGAAGTGATGGAACGACTGTTTTAGGACGGTAGTGGACGGGCGCTGCCGGTGGAGAGTCGCTGCTTGGGGCGATCTCGTCGGCGCAAGCGATGACCCTGCAGCGGAAGGCAAGGCGGAGTCGCTGCGCGATCCCGGACAAGCCTCCGGCGGAAATCCCTGCGCCCCGCGTCAGCCGCGCTTGCGACCCCAGCGTTTGTCTTCCTTGAGCTCGAGCGTGCGGGCTTCGGCGAGGAGGCCGGAGACGGCGGGGTGCGCGCGGAGGCGTTGGAAGGCGTCGGGGGCAATGCGCCATTTCAAGGCGCCGGCGACCTCGGCGATGGGGGCGACGCGGTTCTCGAAGAGGAAGGCCAGCTCAACCTTGGTGTCGCCGCTGGCGGCATTGAGGGTTTCGCGGAGTTGTTGGAGGAACGAGGGCAGCTCGGCGTGCGCGGGCTGGAGCAGCCACGTGACCTTGCGGATGTTGTTCTGCAGGTACGCGTCGAGCGGGTAGAGTTCCTTCACGTTGAGGCGCGCACCGTCGTTGCCCTTCATGACGGTGCCCAGGACGACGACGGGAGCGTTTTCGGCGAGCAGCTTGCCGTAGTTCTCGTAGGCGTCGGCGTACATGTTGACCGAGATGGATGCGCGCTTGCTGGCGAGGGTGAAGAACGCCCAGGGGCGGTTGTCCTTTTTCGAAAGCTTCTTGTTGATGCCGCTCATGATCCCCGCGAGGCGGAATTCGACGCGGTCGCCCTCGAGCAGGACGGTTTCCTCGGTGTGGGTGCAGAGCGCCTCGGCCAGGCCGCTGTAGGCGTTGAGGGGGTGGCCGGAGACGTAGAAGCCGAGGAGTTCCTTTTCGAACTGGAGGCGCTCGGCGGAGCTGAAGTCGGAGGCGGTGGTGGTGTGCGCGGTGGAGCTGCCGTTCCGCGGCGGGGTCGCCGCAGCTCCATTCTTGGCGGGCTTTTCCTCGGCGAACATGTCGAGGAAAGTGTTCTGGCCGGCGGCCTTGTCACGGGCCTGGGCGGCGGCGCCGGCGATGGCGGCGTCGATGCCGTCGAAGAGCGGCTTGCGCGGGGCGCCGCTGAAGTCGAAGGCGCCGGTTTTCACGAGGTGCTCGAGCACGCGCTTGTTGAGGGCGCGCGCGTCGACCCGGGAGGTGAAGTCGGCGAAGTCCTTGAACGGGCCGCCGCGCTCGCGTTCCTCGATGATTTTTTGCGCGGCCTGCTCGCCGACACCCTTGATGCCGGCGAGGCCGAAGCGGATGGCGTTGCATGTAGGGGCGCCGCTTGACGACGCCCCTACAAGGTTGCGTGAAGTCACCGGGGTGAAGGCCTCGCGGCTCTCGTTGACGTCGGGGCCGAGCACCTGCAGGCCCATCGCCTCGCACTCGGCGACGAAGTGGGCGACCTTTTCGGAATTGCCGAGTTCCGAGGTGAGCATGGCGGCCATGAACTGAACGGGGTAATTGGCCTTGAGGTAACCGGTCTGGTAGCTGAGCACCGCGTAGGCGGCGGAGTGGGACTTGTTGAAACCGTAGCCCGCGAATTTGTTGAGGATGTCGAAGATCGAGTTGGCGGTCTTGGCATCGATCTTGTTCACGCGGGCGGCGCCCTCGACGAACTTGGCGCGTTCCTTCGCCATGGCGTCGGCGTCCTTCTTGCCCATGGCGCGGCGCAGCATGTCGGCGCCGCCGAGCGTGTAGCCGGCGATGATCTTGGCGGCTTCCATGACCTGTTCCTGGTACACCATGACGCCGTAGGTCTCGCGGCAGACCTCCTCGAGGAGCTTGTGGGGGATCTGGACGGTGCTGGGATCCTTCTTGCCGCGAATGTAGTCGGGAATCCACTCCATCGGGCCGGGGCGGTAGAGGGCGATGAGGGCGACGATCTCGTCGATCGAGGACAGGCCGATCTGGCGGCAGAGGGCCTGCATGCCGCCGGATTCCAACTGGAAGACGCCGGTGGTGCGGCCGGAGTTGAGGAGGGCGTAGGTCTTGGGGTCCTCGAAGCCCACGGACTCGATGTCGAACTTGGGATTCGCGGTGCGGCGGACGTTGTTCACGGCGTCGGAAATCACCGTGAGGGTCTTGAGGCCGAGGAAGTCCATCTTGAGCAGGCCCAGCTTGCCGACGGCGTTCATGTCGAACTGCACGGTGACGTCGCCTTCCTGCAGGGTGAGCGGGACGAATTCCTCGAGGGGCTGGTCGGTGATGATGATGCCGGCGGCGTGCTTGCCCGTGTTGCGGACCATGCCCTCGAGGACGAGGGCCTGCTCGATGATCTTCTTGGCGACGGGATTCTTCTCGAATTCGTTGCGCAGCTCGGCGGATTTCTCGATGGCGACCTTCAGCTCGATGTTGAGCTCGTCGGGGATCATCTTGGCGAGGCGGTCGGCCTCGACGTAGGGCAGGTCGTGGACGCGGGAGACGTCGCGCATGACCATCTTGGCGCCGAGGGTGCCGTAGGTGATGATGTTGGCGACGCAGTCGTTGCCGTACTTTTGGCGGACGTAATCGATGACCTCGCCGCGGCGGCGCATGCAGAAATCGATGTCGAAGTCGGGCGGGGACACGCGCTCGGGATTCAGGAAGCGCTCGAAGAGGAGCTTGAAGCGGAGCGGGTCGAGATTGGTGATGCCGAGCAGGTAGGCGACGAGGCAGCCGGCGCCGGAACCGCGGCCGGGGCCGACGGGGATGCCGTGTTCGCGGGCCCAGTGGATGAAATCCCAGACGACGAGGAAGTAGTCGACGAAGCCGGTCTTGTTGATGATCGAGAGTTCGTAGTCGAGGCGCTCGCGGAGGATTTGCGCGGTGGCTTCGTCGGAGCGGGGTGAGGGCACCCCGCCCACAGGGGAAGGATCCGGCGTGGGATCGGAGCGGGGTGAGGGTTCGGCGGCCGGAGGGGAAGAGTCGGCGGCCGGGGGCAGTGGCGCGCCATTTGCAAGGTCGGCGGACCGGGGCGGGGGCGCCCCGGCTCCAGGGGCGGTGGCGTAGTTGACGTTGTAGCGGGACTTGAGGCCGGCGATGCAGAGGTCCTTGAGGTAGCCGGGGCGGTCGGTTTTGACCTCGGGCGGCAGGGGATACTTGGGGTAGCGCTCGGAGCCCTTGGGGAAGGGGATCGCGAAGTCGCACATGTCGGCGACGAGTTGCGTGTTGGTGACGGACTCCGGCACCTCGTGGAAGACCTTGAGCATCTCGTCGCGCGACTTGAGGTAGAACTGGGTGCCGGTGAACTTCATCCGGTTTTCCTCGGCGACCTTGGAACCCGTTTGGATGCAGAGCAGGGTGTCGTGCGGGCTGGCGTCGGTCGAGTTGACGTAATGGACGTCGTTCGAGCAAATGACCTTCAGGTTGAATTCCTGGGCAAGTTTGAGGAGGCCCGGGATGACCTTGCGTTGTTCCGTGATGCCGTGGTCCTGGATTTCGACGAAGTAGTTTTCTCGGCCGAAAATCTCGACGAAGCGGCCGCAGGCCTTGCGGGCGTCCTCATAATTGTCGTTGAGGAGGTGTTGGGGAACGAGGGAGGCGAGGCAGCCGGTGAAGCCGATGAGGCCCTTGGCGTGTTGCGCGAGTTTCTCGATGTCGGTGCGTGGCTTGTAATAGAAGCCCTTGAGGTGGGCGTCGGACACCAGCTTGAGGAGGTTTTGGTAACCCGTGAGATCGCGCGCGAGGAGGCCGAGGTGGTAGATGGATTTGCCCTCATCGGAGCGACCGGTGCGCTCGAGGCGGGAGCCGGCGGCGAGGTAGAGTTCGCAGCCGACGAGGGGTTTGATGCCCTTGGCCTTGGCTTGGTTGTAAAACTCGATGGTGCCGTACAGGTTGCCGTGATCGGTGAGCGCCAGGGCCTTCATGCCCAAGGCATTGGCGCGGTCCATGAGGCGGTCGATGCGGCAGGCGCCGTCCAGCAGGGAGTAGTCGCTGTGGACGTGCAGATGGACGAAATTCGAG
>JAEZDN010000152.1 GCA_023433275.1 Verrucomicrobiota bacterium | reverse complement strand
CCCGGGATCTTGGTGCTCTTGGGCTCGGGGGCGTTGGGGAAACGCTTCGGGGGCGAGCCCGGAATGGGTTCAAAGTCGGGTGTGGGGGCGTGGGAGGGGGATTTGCGGGCCATGGCAGGGAGGAGGGTTGAGGTTGAGGGAGTATGAACGTTAAAGGATGGTGTTTGACACACGCGCCGATGGTTGGGGGCGCTTCAAGGGAGGGCGTGAGGTCGCGAAGCGGGTTGGAGACAATTTAACTTTGTGGGGCGTTGGACGCTATCGGCGCGGGTGCGGGAGAGGTTATCGGGTGAATCACGGGTGGGGTGATCACCGGAACGCAGAGGGTGCGGTCGTATCGAGGGGAAACGGTGAGATCCTTGGAAGATGGCCTGTCGGGGGCTCGGGATGTCGGCGATGGGCCCTATTGGGAGCGGTGGTCGTAGCGGCGGGCGAAGGGCAGATGCGGTGTCGGGGATTGGACTGAGCAAGGTCGGCCCCTACCGATGCGCGTGGATGACTTCTTTTTGTAAACTCGGTGCTGGCGCCGATGCGGTACGCGAGGTCGGCGCAAGCACCGACCCTACAATAGAGGACGCGTTATCGCGTGGCCGCGCGGCGGGGGCGGAGCGGGAGGGCGGTAAGCGGGGAGAGGCGGGCGAGGGGTTCCTCGGCGGGGCCGGAGATCACGCGGCCGTCGGGGTGGAAGCGTGAGCCGTGGCACGGGCAGTCCCACGTTTGCTCGGCGGTGTTCCAGCCCACGATGCACTGGAGATGGGTGCACACGGCGGAGCACATCGTGACCCGCCCCTGGGCGTCGCGATAAGCGGCGACTTTGCGGCCCTTCAACTTCACGATCTTGCCCTCGTTCGGGCCGACTTCGCGCAGCGAGGTGGCCTCGGGACTCGCGAGGTGATCGCGCACGAGGCACACCGGAAAATCCTTGTTCTCCTTCAGGTAGTGCCAGGTGCCCCCGCGCAGTTTCTTGCGACGGGGATCGAATAGTTTTTGCCAGGCGTTTTCGCGGCCCAGGACGAAGTCGGTGGCCATCATGGCGGAGAGCGTGCCGAAGGTCATGCCGTTGCCGGCAAAGCCCGTGGCAATAAATTGGTTTTCCGCCGTCGAACCGATGAAGGGCAGGCCGTCGTTGGTCTCGATCACCTGGCCGGACCAGCGTGCATCGATCGCGGCGTCGGGAAAGAAGCCCTTCAGCCGTTCCTCGAGGCGCGCGAAATGCGCCGGGGTGTCGACTTCCTGGCCCGTCTTGTGATCCTCGCCGCCATAAATGAGGTAGCTGTGATCGCGGCGCTCCTCCACGCGGAGATAGTTGTAGGGGTCGGCGGTGTCCCAAAACAAGCCCTCGGGCAACCGTCCGGCTGGCAGGCGCGCACCGATCGCGTAACTGGTGTAGAGGAACAATTTGGTCTGCAGGAGCGTGGAGCGCAGGATGCCGGCCAGACCAGTGAGAGGATTGTGCGTGGCGAGGATGAGATGCCCGAAGTTGACGCGCCCGCCGGGCGTGCGCAGCTGGCGCGGCGATTTATCGACGTCCTGGACCTCGGTGGATTCGAACACATAGGAACCGTGGCCGGGGATGCGGGGGAGAAGCCCCGCGAGGTACGCGAGCGGATGGAACATTGCCTGCCGTGGAAAGATGACGCCGGGCACATGGAAGACGGGAATGGATGCCTGGAATTCCGCCACGATCCCGAGGGCGCGGGTGGTCTCCGTCTCGCGATGAAACACCGCGGTGTCCTCGTCGGTGGAGGCGGCGTGCAGGAATCCCGGGCATCGCCGGAAACGACAGTCGATCTGATGTTCCTGAATGTTCTGCTCAATGCGTTCGATCGCGGCCATGCCTCCGTCCCACACGGCGCGGGCGACATCCGGCCCGAAGCGGCCCTTCAATTCCTGCAGGCGGAGGTCCGTGGCCGCCGTGAGGTGGGCCGTGGTGTGGGAGGTGTCGATGCCGCCGCATTGCTCGCGCTCGATCAAAGCGACCGACAGGCCGGCCTGCTTGAGGAGGTAGGCGGTGGTGACGCCGGTGATGCCGGCGCCCACGATTGCCACGTCGACGGTGATGTCGTGGTCGATGCTGGGGAAGCGCGGCAGGGCGGCGGTTTTGCGCCAGTGCGGAGTGTGGTCCATGAGGGAAAGAGGAGGGAGGAAGGGATGGCGGTGAGCGGTGCGCCCGCGGGGGCGCGGGCGGCGACGAGCGGCGGAAACACGCGCGCGCGGTCTAGTTGCGGCGGCCCGAACCGGACTTCTTGCCCCCGCCCGACTCCTTGTTGACGGTGGCCCAGGCACGCTGCTCGGCGGTCTTTTTGCTCAGGCCGCGTTTTTCGTAACCCTCCTCGATGTGGGCGGCCTGGCGTTTCTGTTTATCGGTGTAGGCGGATTTGTCTCCCTGGGGCATGGCGTGGTGGATTGAGGGTTGTGGTTGAAGGCGGGGCGAAGCGCGGCGCGGAGGAAGGCGGAAATGCCGTCGGCTCCGGCCGTGAGCTATTGTACCGTCGCGCGGGTGTCCGGGCCATCGGGCGGATTCCCGCGGGGCGCATGGTAATCGCCCCGGGAAGCGCTGGACATGGGCGCCTGATTGGTCCCGGGCCCAGGTGTGTTACCGTGCGGCATGACTGCCGATCTCACCATTCTTCCCGTCGGAGGCGGGGCCCACCTGGGCACCCTGCTGGCGGACGTGCTGAAGGAAATCCGCCGCCAGGGCGTGACGTATCAACTCACGGGAACGACCACGTGTCTCGAAGGCACCTGGGACCAGATCACCGCGGTGGCGCGGGCCTGCCACGACATCGGGCGAAAACACGCACCGCATATTGTCACGATGCTCCGGATCGAGGACGACATCGAAGGGAGCAATGACCTTCAGGCGAGCGTCGCGGCGGTGGAGAAGATCGCGGGCGAGAAATTCAACCGCAACCCGCCGGTGCCGCCTGCGCCGCGCGAGGTCACGACGGCGGGAGATCAGGCACCGATTCGCGCCGGGTGAAGTCGCTCCAGTGGTATTCGACGCGCCGGCCGAACTTGTTCACGACGGCGGAGGCGCTGCCGCGGGGCCGGCCCTCGGGGTCGGCGTCCGTGACCTTGCCGTTGGCGACGCCTTGGTCCATTTCCAGGTCGAGGTCGAGATCGACGACCTGGGCGAGGCCGAGGGCGACCTTGAAGGATTCATAAATGCTGACCTGCGCGCGCTCGATGGCGTGTGATTCCTTGTTGATGGTGAGGGTGAGCGCGACCTTCTCGCCCGGGAAAAGGCCGCCGGCCGAGCGGCGAAAGGGAACCTCGTAGCTGATGCTCGTCCCGGTCTCGTCGCGCACGCGGGCTTGCCCGAGGTCGACGTATTCGGAGACCTCCTTGGGCGGGCGCTTGCGCACGCGATTCTTCTTCTTGCTCCATTCCTCGGCCTCGCGGGGTGACGGGGTGCGACCGTTCAGCTTGAGCAGTTGCCAGCGCCGGTCGTGGCCGCGGGCGGGGTCGAAGCGTTCCAGGCGTTCGCGCTTGAGTTCATCGCCGTCGAACTCGCGCACGAGTTGGGTGAAGGCCCAGAGATGGCGCTCGTCGGTGAGTTTGTCGGCGGCTTCCTGCAGCAAGGGCGGGATCTCGGCGCGCAGGGCGGGCGACAGGGGAAGCAACAGCGGCAGAAGGAGGAGTGGAAGTGGAAACCGGGGGCGGACGCGCATGAGAGGTTGGACGTGGGCCGAGGGAGCGCGGTTCCGGGGGAAGCGGAGAATGGGGTGTCGTCCGGGTCGGGACGGGGGTCAGGGGGGAGGCGAGGGTGTGAGGGTGTGAGGGTGTGAAACCTGAGGAGGGGAGG
>JAEZDN010000148.1 GCA_023433275.1 Verrucomicrobiota bacterium | reverse complement strand
CGGCGGGGCGCCTGGTGGAGGCGCGGCCGCGCAGCAAGACGCGGCCGTGGATGATTGCGCTGACGGCGAACGCGATGGTGGGCGATCGGGAATCGTGTCTCGCCGCCGGGATGGACGACTATATCACGAAGCCGATCAAGAAGGCGGAGCTGCTCGCAGCCCTGGAGTATGGGCGAAAGATGGTGGCGAAGCGGCGGGGAGTGGGGTGAGTGGGAGCTCCCCTGGTGCTAGGACCTTCGCATCGCGGCTGATGAATCGGACCTGTTTGTGAGCCGAGGAACGGTCCCCACATGGCAAGCGCCACAAGCCGCCGCTATCGTCATCTTGAGTGAAGCGAAGGACCCAAGCGGTCGGCACACGTCCGTCCTTTCCCTTGGATCCTTCGCGCGGCTCAGGATGACGGTGGCGGGGGTGATGTTTGGTTTCGTTGCCACATCGGGCTGGTGAGCAGGGGCCCTAATGGGGTCAGGCTGCGGATAGTGACGTCGGTTGCTCACGTATCCCAACGACCGGGGCGGGGTCGCCCCGGCTCCATTAGCAACGGGTGCCTAGCGACTGGGCCACTTGCGGCCAGAGGGCGGCGGTGCGCTGCGAGAGGATGGCGTGGCAGCGGCTGACCTCGGCTTCGCGCTGGGCGAGATTCTGCTCGGCGATCCTGGCCAGGTCGTCGAGGTTGTAGAGAAAGACATTGGCGAGGGTGGCGGCGGCGGGATCGATGTCGCGCGGCAGGGCCAGGTCGATGAGGAAAAGGGGGCGGGCCGCGCGTTTTTTCATGGCGGCAGCGATCAGGTCGCGGGTGAGGACGAGGCCGGGGGCCGAGGTGGAACTGGCGACGATGTCGGCGTGAGCGAGGATCTCGGGCAACTCCGCCATGCTGGCGGCCCAGCCACCGGCGGCGGCCGCCGCTTCCTCAGCGCGGGAAAGGGTGCGGCTGGCCACGGTGATGGATTTGGCGCCGCGGCTTTGGAAGGCCTGGACGGTCTTCAGGCCGATGTCCCCCGCGCCGACGACGAGCACATGCACGGGAGACAGATCGCCGTAGATCTTGCCCGCCAGGTCCACGGACACGCTGGCGATGCTGATCTGCCCCTCGCCGATGCGGGTGTGGGTGCGCACGTGCTTGGCGGCCTGGAAGGTTTTCTGAAAGACCCGGTTGAGCACGGGACCGGTCCAGCGGCGGGCGAGGGCGACGTCGTACGCGGCTTTGACCTGCCCGAGAATCTCGGTTTCCCCGACGATTTGGGAGTCGAGGCCGCAAGCGACGGAGAAGAGGTGGGCGATGGCTTCGTGGTTGTGTCGCTGCTGCAACACGGCATCCAGCTCCCCGGGCGCGCAGCCGGTGGTCTCGGCCACGGCGGTGCGGAGGGCGGCGAGCGCGGCGGGGTCAGCGGCGACGCCGTAGAGTTCCACGCGATTGCAGGTGTTGACGAAAGCGAACTCGCGGATGCCGGGGGTGGCCTGCATGCGGGCGCCGAGGGCGGCGGCGCGGCTTTCGTCGAGCGCGAGTTTTTCCCGGACCGCGAGGGGAGCGGTGTGGTGGCTGGCGCCGAGGAAGAAAAGGAGGGGCGTGGTGGGCTCCATCGTCAGCGGATCTCAGGCGTCAGGACGAGCTCGTGATTGCGGCTCGAGTTCACCGGCCCGAGCGAAAGCAGGGCGAGGATGAACATCACGAGGCAGACCCAGGCGAAGCGCACGGAAACAAGCCAGGTGCGCCAGCGGAAGACCAGCACGGTGAGGTAAACGGCCCACACGGCGACGGTCACGATGAGTTTCGGCAAGTCGACGGACGCAGTGTCCTGGCGGAACCAGATGCCGCCGACCACGAGGGAGAAGGAAAGCAGCAGCACGCCGAGGGAGAGCATGCGGGTGTTGATCTGGTCGAGTTGGACCACGGAGGGCAGGAACCAGAACAGGCCGTTGAGGCGCTTGTGCTTGAGACTCCAGTTTTGCAGGATCTGCATGAGGGAGGTGAGGGCGAGCAGGCCGAAGACGCCGTAGCTGAAGACGGCCAGCGCGGCGTGCAGCTCGATCCACGGATTCGTGCCGAAGATCTTCTGGCCGCGAATGGCGTCCCATTGCGGGATGAGCAGGGACACGAGCGCCAGGGCGGCGGCGTAGCCCGCGGTGAAGAGGCCGAGGAGGCTGATGCGGAAGGCGGTGCCGACGAAGAAGTACACGACCATGGCGGACCAGGCGACGAACTGGACGAGTTCGAAGGTGTTGCCGAGGGGGCAGCCGCCGGCGGCGAGGCCGCGCACGTAGAGTCCGGTCATCTGGCTGATCCATCCGGCCACGAGCAGGGAGTTGAGCCAGGCGCGGGGACCGCGCGCGCCGGAGCGGCGGAGCAGCGCCAGCAGGCCGACGAGGAAGCCGGCGAGGTAGAGCAGGGCGCCGAGCCACAGGAGGGCGCGGTCGAAGGTCGGCGGGGACATGAAGGACACCTTGGCAGCGCGGCCGGGACGCGGCAAGCGTCGGGGGCAAGAATTAGCGCGGGACCAGGGGGCGAGGTTGGTGCTTATTTGGGGGCGGACGGAACGCGGCGGGTTGGGGCCGAGCAGGGGCGGTCCGGAGCACGTTGCGGCCACGGCGAGAGAGGACCGTCCAAACTCGGCCCTACCGGAGATGGGGCGCCCCGGGACAGTGGTGTGGGTGGTTGGACGCTACAGGGGGAAGAATCTTGGCGGCGCGGGAGAAGGGCACGATGGTTCGGGCATGATGTTTGACCCCTGTCCCGTTCGGCTCGAAGGCAACCATGTGCGGCTGGAGCCGCTGACCTTGGCGCATGCGTCGGGATTGTTCTCGGCGGCGGTGCCGGAGGTGTTTCGGTTTCTGATCATCCGGCCGTTTGAGAGCGCGGCTGATGCGGAGAGATACGTGGCGGAGGCGCTCGCGGCGCAGGCGGCCGGCCATGAAGTGGCCTATGCCACGGTGCGGCGAAGCGACGGCAAAGTGGTGGGCTCGACGCGTTACATCGACATCCGGCGACCGCATCGGGGCCTGGAGATCGGCTGGACCTGGATCACGCCCGAGGCGCAGCGGACGGCGGTGAACACGGAGGCGAAATACCTGATGTTACGCCAGGCGTTTGAAGGGTGGGGGGCGTTGCGCGTGCAGCTGAAGACCGATGAGAACAATACGCAGTCGCGCGCCGCGATCCTGCGGCTCGGGGCGGTTTATGAGGGAATTCTGCGCAAGCAGATGTTGCGACCGTATGACGGCTACGAGCGCGACACCGCGATGTTCAGCATCATCGAGAGCGAGTGGCCCGCGGTGAAGGCAGGGCTGGAGGCCAAGTTGGCGCGCGGCGCGCCGTAAACGAGGCGAGCGCACGAGGGGAGG
>JAEZDN010000136.1 GCA_023433275.1 Verrucomicrobiota bacterium | reverse complement strand
CGCCGCGACCGCGCAGGAAGCCGGCGGCGGCGGCGGCGGCGCCGATCAGGCCGGCCGCAAAAAGGCGCAAGAGGCGCAAGAATTAGGGCGGAGGGTGCGCGAGGCGCGCGCGGCGCGCGCAGTTATTGGTTAAGGGTTATTGGTTATTGGGGCGGACTTGAGACCTGAGACCTGAGGACGGCCGACGGCCGACGGATTGTCTCGCGCAGAGGGCGCGGAGGGCGCGGATGGCGCGTGAGGCGCGCGGAGTTATTGGTTAAGGGTTATTGGTTATTGGGGCGGACTTCTTTGTGGGCGGGGTGCCCTCACCCCGCTGGCGCGTGGGTGCGCGCGAAACCTGAGAGCTGAGGCCTGGAACCTGAGACCTGAAACCTGAGACCTGAAACCTGAGGGTTCAGAGCTGAGAGCTGACAGCTGATAGCTGATAGCTTAGAGCTTTGAGCTTTGAGCTTTGAGCTTAGAGCTTAGAGCTGACGGAGCCGCAGGACAACCGAGAGAAAGAGAAAGATTACGAGAAAGAGAACGATTTGGGGGATGCGCTGTCGCGCAGTTATTGGTTAAGAGTTATTGGGGTGGAGGGCCGAACCCTGAATTTGCGCTCAGGTTCCGAACTGCGGGGTGAGGGCACCCCGCCCACAAGGGGAGCGGGCCGCAGGGACGCGGGCGCTGCGAGACACGGGCAAGGGGCGAGGGGCGAAGGGGCGGTCGCGGATCGGAAAAGCGGGGTGAGGGCACCCCGCCCACAAGGGGAGCGGGCCGCAGGGAGGCGGGTCGAAAGTCTTCGAGGTGGTCTCTGTGTCTCCGTGTCTCTGTGCGAAAATAATGGATTGGGTGGCGGAGGATTGCGGAAAGAGAATTGGCGCACAGAGGCACAGAGACGCAGAGATGCAGCAGCAGATCGGCCGAGAGAAAGAGAAAGATTACGAGAAAGAGAACGATTGGGGGGATGCGCTGTCGCGCAGTTATTGGTTGAGAGTTATTGGTTATTTGGGTGGAGGGCCGAACCCTGAATTCACGCTCAGGTTCCGAACTGCGGGGTGAGGGCACCCCGCCCACAAGGGGAGCGGCCCGCAGGGACGCGGGCGCTCCGAGACACGGGCAAGGGGCGAGGGACACCGAAGCTCGAGCACGAGCGCCCAAAGGCGCACTTTTGGGCGCTCCCAATAACCAATAACCCTTAACCAATAACTGCGGGCGCCGAGGCGCCCGCGCTCGCTCACGACTGGCTGATCAGGGGGGCCTTGCTCTCGATGATGCCGCGGTTCATCGCGTAGCGGGTGAGGCCGGCGATGTCGTGGATGTTGAGCTGGTCCATCACCTGCTGGCGGTGCTTTTCCACCGTCTTCACGCTGATGCACAGGACGGCGGCGATCTGCTTGTTCGTGTTGCCCTCGGCGATCAGCTGGAGGACCTCGCGCTCGCGGGAGGTGAGCGACTCGGTGGTCTTCTTGACCGGCTGGCCGTTGACGAACGCGCGGCGATAGTGCTCCAGCATGCGGCGCGACACCGCCGGGCTGAAGTACGCGTTGCCCTGGCGGGCCTCGCGGATCGCCTTGATCACGTCGTTCGAGGCCGTCTGCTTGAGCAGGTAGCCGATGGCGCCGGCGTCCATGAGCTGCTCGACGTACTCGTCGTCACTGTACGACGAGAGGATGATCACGCGCGCGGAGGGCGTCTCGTGGACGATCTGGCGCGTGGCATCGAGCCCGTTCAGGAGGGGCATGGCGATGTCCATGACGATGACCTCGGGAAGAAACTTCTTCGCGAGCTGGACGGCCTGACGGCCGGTTTCGGCTTCGGCGACGACCTCGATGTCCGCCTCGGCGGCGAGCAGTGAGCGGAGGCCCTGGCGCACAACGGTGTGATCGTCGGCAAGGAGTACGGTGATTTTAGGCATGATCGTGGTGGGTTGATTTGGACGTTGGTGTTTGGAATGGCGATTACGAGAAATGGAACGGGACGCTGGCCCGGAGGATGGTGCCGCGCTCGGGCATGGAAGCCACGACGAACTCCCCGCCGACGAGGCGCGCGCGCTCGGCGAGGCCGAGAAGCCCGAGTTGCTGCGGGGCCGACTCGGGTCGGGCGCCGAGGCTGAAGCCCTGGCCGTTGTCGGTGACCTCGAGGTGGACGTCCTGCGGAGTACCCCGGACGACGACATCCACCCGCGTGGCCTTGGCATGCTTGGCGACGTTGTTCAGCCCCTCTTGCACGATGCGATAGATGACGGTTTTGCGATCCGAGTCCAGTTCCTCGACATGCTCCTGGCCGGTGACCTGGAAATGGACCTCGATGCTGGTGCGCTCCGTGAAGATTTTCACATAGTTTCTCAAGGCGGGGAGGAGGCCGAGGTCATCGAGCATGGCCGGGCGGAGCTCGCGGGAGAAATTGTGAATGGTGCCCATCGTGTTCTCGATGAGGGACTGGGTGTCGCTGATGCGGCGCTCGACTTCGGGCGCGCAGCCCACCATCGCGTTGCGAAGGATGGCGAGGTTCATGTTGATGGCCGTGAGGGCCTGGCCGACCTCGTCATGCAGGTCGCGGCTGATGCGGGTCCGCTCGTGCTCCTGGATCCTGAGCAGGCGGTCCGACATGCGCCGGAGGTTGTCCTGCATCTGGAAGGCTTGGTGGAACAGGTCGCGGTAGTGCTCCTCGCTCTGGACGACGGAGGCCTCGGTGCGCTTGCGCTGCGTGATGTCGCGGCTCGTGGCGATCACCAGGTGTTGCGAGGGCAGGGCGGTGGCGCTCCACAGGGTCCAAACGGTCGAGCCGTCGCGGGCGACGCACCGCACCTCCACGCCCGAGAGGTCGTGGCCCTGGCCGAGCACGGCCAGTTTCTCGAGCAGAAGCGGACGGTCCTCGGGGTGGATGAACTCGATGAGCGGGCGCGCGAGGAGCTCGTCGGTGTCGTAGCCGAGCGTGCGCGTCCAGGCGGGGTTCACGCGCTTCAGAAAACCGTCGAAGCCCGCGAGACAGTGCATGTCGTGGGAGCGGTTGAAAAAGCTGTCGAGCTGCTCCTGCAGGCGGCTGCGCTGGAAGGCGGCGCCGAGTTCCGCGGCGATGGCGCCGGCGACATTCACCCAATGCGGGTCGGGCGTCTCGGGCGAGCCGAGGAAGAAGAGCAGGAGCGCCTGGGTCTGGCTGCCGGACTTGAGCGGGATCGCGAACGCGCTGCGGAGGCCGGCGCGGTGCGCGGCCTTGGCGCGGAAGGCGCCCGGCGCCGCCGCGAGGTCGTCGATGAACGCCGGGGCGCCGTGCCAGAGGCGCGCCAGCTCGTCCTCGTCCAGGCGGAGGCTGGCGCCGGCGTTCTCGGTGCGGAAACGCTGCACGCGGGGATGTTCCGCCGCCTGGCCGGCGCTGAACAGGTCGAGGGCGCCGCCGGGGGTGGGGATCCACATCTCGCCGAGGAGCCAGCCCGACGTCGTGCAGAAGCGATCGAGGATCGAGGCGGTGGTCGCGGCCAAGTCCGGCGACGTGCTGAGGTCGTGCACGCTGTCGCGGAGCAACTCGAGGCGGTCGGCCGTGCGCTTGCGCTCGGTGATGTCGCGGACGAGCACGGTGACCTGCGGCGCCTCATCGTCGTGGCCAGGGTAGAGATTGAGTTCGAGCCAGCGCGGACCGGCGCGCGGGAGGTCGAAGGGGCCCTCGTAGTGCTGTTCCTCGCCGTCGAGGGCGCGCTGCACGAGTTCCTGGAAGGGGCGGGTGAATTCCTTGCGTTCCCACAGTTCCGCGAGGAAGCCCGCGGCGACGGGCCGCTCGGGCCAGACCGGCGCCGTACCCGGCCGGCTGGAGCCCTTGATCACGAAGCAGACGTCCTCGACCGCGACGGCGCGCCCGGCCCATGCGGGGCCGGCCGGTGCCGGGGTGGGAGAACGGCTGGGTTCCATGATCTGGAGGGCGGGTTCACTCATCGTCCTGACTCCGGAAGCGGGCCACGAGCACGAGCGCATCGTCGTGGCCGCGGAAATTCTTCTCCAACAGGTCGTCGGCCAGGTGCTGCAGGTGGCTGAGCCAGGCGAGCTCGCGCGGGAAATCCGGGCGGAGGCCGTCGCTGGCCATCATGAGGACGTCGCCCGGATGCACGGGCATCACGCTGGCGTAGGGCTCGGGCAGCTGCGCCCCGACGACACCGCCGCGCAGCAGGGCGCGTTCCTGGGGCGGGGTGCCCGCGGGCGGGGCGGCGCGGTAGAGGACGGCCTCGACGTTGCCGACGCCGCAGAGGGTGAGGGTTTGCTCGCGCAGGTTGAATTCCGCGAGGGTCATGACGGCGCCGCGGGATTCGGCGAGGGCGAGGTGGCAGCAATTGAGGTGCGCCAGCGGGCTGCGCTCGGGCTGGAGGCGCAGGGTGCCCACCGCGAGGTCCGCGGCCTTGGCGGCGTCGGGACCGTGGCCGACGCCGTCGATCACGGCCAGCGTCACCCCGCGCCGGTGCGTGAGCGCAACGTGCCGGTCCCCGGAGACGGACTCGCCGGGGATGGGGCGGTGGGCGACGGCCCACTCAATCCGCTGCAGTGTGCTTGCGGTTTCCATTCTTGATCCACTTGCGCATGGTGACCTTCGTGCCCTGGCCGATGGCGGACTCGATCTCGAACTCGTCCATGAGCCACTTCGCCCCCGGCAGGCCGACGCCGAGCCCGCCGCGCGTGGAGTAGCCGTATTGCATGGCGCGCGGGATGTCGGCGATGCCCGGACCCTGGTCCTGGGCGACGATCTGGAGGCAGCGCTGGCCGTGGCGTTGCACGACGGAAAAGATGACCTCGCCCCGCTTGGCGTGGTCGAGGATGTTGCGGGCGATCTCCGAGATGGCGGCCGCGATGAGGGTGATCTCCGATCCCCCGAAACCGAGTTCCTGCGCCAGCTCCCGGCCCTGCTGGCGGGCCGTCACGATGTCGATCGTGGAGTGGATCTCCAGGTGGATATCAAGTGCCGGCTTTTGCATGGTGTTTGGTTTTCCCGTCGAGGAATGCGAGGCCTTCCTCGAGATCGAGCGCGGTGCCCACGCCCTCGAGCGTGAGACCGAGCTGTACCATGGCGAATGCCACCTCCGGCTGGATGCCGACGATGACGGTGTCGGCGCCGCGGAGATTCAGCATGTGGGCGATGTTGCGCAGGGTGCGGGTGGCGAAAGAGTCGATGACATCGAGCACGGTGACATCGATGATGACGCCGCGGGCGCGGAAGTGGCCCACCTTGTCGGCCAGATCGTCGCGCAGCTGCAGCATGTCGGCATCGGACAGCACCGACTGGATGCTGGCGATGAGGTAGCTGCCCTGCTTGAGGATCGGGACTTGCATGGATCAGGCGCGGGTCAGAGGGGGGGCGCGCCGGGGTTGACCATTTCCTGGGTGCGGACCTTGTAGCCGAGCATGCGCTCGGCGAGCTCGATGCCGCCCTGGAGGTCGCCGACGGCGTTGAGCTTGCTGAGGTCGACGCCGATGGTGACGAGGGTCTGGGCGATCTCGGAGGACAAGCCGGTGATGATGACGCCGGCGCCCATGAGCCGGGAGGCCTCGACGGTCTGCACGACGTGGTTGGCCACGGTGGAGTCGATGGTGGGGACGCCGGTGATGTCGACGACGACGACCTTGGCGCGGTTGTTGCGGATGCCGCGCAGGAGTTGCTCGGTGAGTTGCTTGGCGCGCTGGGAGTCGATCACGCCGATGATCGGCAGGATGAGGAGGCGCTCGCGGACCTGGAGGACGGGGGTGGAGAGCTCGCGGATCGCCTCCTGTTGCTGGCGGATGATGCGCTCGCGTTCCTCGACGAAGCTGACGGCGACGGTGTTGGCGATGCGGTTGGCGGCGGGCTCGTAGGCGTCGAGGACGCGGTTGAGCAGCTCGAAGTCGTGCTGGTACTTCTTGAACAGCGAGCGGGCGAGCACGTCGCGGAGGAGGAGCACGATGCTGATGACCTCGTGGGTCTCGACGCCGCGGGGAATGATGCGCTCGGAGAGGTTGCGCGCGTAGGCCTGGAGGGCGTCGACACTGCCGGTCTCGAGCACCTCGACGTAATTGTCGTATACCGAGGTGACCTCGGAGAAGATCTCCTCCTTGGTCATGGCGGCCAGGAGTTTGGCGTCGAGGATGTTGCGGGCCCAGACCTCGCGCAGCTGGGTGCGGTTCTCCCGCAGGTGCGAGACGAGCTCGCGGAGGAGAAAATCGCTGTAATTGCCGGGAGCCGGCGCCGCGGGGGCGGCCGGCTTGCCCTGAGGTTTGGTTTTGAGAGCCATGAGAGTTGCCGGAAAGGGGGAGAGATGGAGGACCCGGAACAGATCCCCGGCGCGCTGGGGTGGGCGCACCGGGGATATGTATGCTTGGGCCGGACCGGGTGGTCGCCCACGCGGTCCGGTGGTCTATAAAGCCAGAACAGGTAGGTGAATCCCAGTGGGTGTTTACCCCATGAAGGCAGGGGTTTGCCCCAGTAAGGACCTGAGGTCCCGGGAAATACCGGAGGGCGGGCAGGAGGATTCCGGCGCAAAGGTGGGCGGCCGCTCCATGGGAGGCACGCGGGGAAGCGGGTTTAATGGGGCATGTTCATCCTGCCGTTTCGGTGCCGGGTCTGGTCGCGCCTTGTGGTGATGTTGATGCTCGCCGCGTTGAGTGTTCGCGGAAGCGGGGAGGCCGACAGCCACGGCATGCCCGACCCGCGCGAACCGGGCGCGACCCTGCGAATCCTGACGCCAGAGGTGCTCGAATTGGAGATCATCGAAGGCCGCGCCCCGGGCGCGGGCGCCGAGGCGGAGCGGCCGCGGCCGTGGAACTGGGTGATCCCGGCGTCGGCGGTGAAGGCGCCCGAGCCCGCGCAGTTTGCGGTGCGCGTGGCGGGGGAGCAGGTGGCCGTGACTGACGTGGGCATCAAGCGCCGGGCGGTGCATGCGCCGCTGGCGGGCGGGGAGTTGCGCGTCGGCACCTGGGTTTACTTGAAACTGGCGCGGCCGGTGCCGGTGGATGCAACCGTGGTCGTGGAGAATCCCGGAGCCGCGTTGTGGAAGGAAGGGGAAAGGAGGTTCGAGGCGCGCGCCGATGCGCGGCGGTGGAGCCCCGCGATCCACGTCAACCAGGAGGGTTACCTGCCGGCGCTGTCCAAGAAGGCGATGGTGGGATACTATCTCGGGAGTCTCGGTGAGCTGGCGATACCGGAAGGCACGCGTTACCAGGTGATCGATCGCGAGGGCCGCGTGGTGCTGGAGGAGCGACTGCGGTTGCGGCCGGAGCGCGGGTATAATTATTCCCCCGCGCCCTACCAGCAGGTGCATGAGGCGGATTTCACGGCGGTGCGGGCGCCAGGTGAGTACCGGCTCGTCGTGCCGGGGTTGGGGGCGTCGGTGGCGTTTCGCATCGCGGAGGACGTGGCCATCGCGTACGCGCGCGCGTTTGCGCTCGGGATTTATCACCAGCGGTGCGGGGCGGACAACGCGCTGCCGTTCACGCGGTTCACGCATGCGGCGTGTCATGTGGCGCCGGCGCGGGTCCCGGTGCCGGCGGAGGAATTTGCGTTCACGTGGCGCACGCTCGCGTCGCGCTCCGGGGATGCTGCGGGGAAGGATGCCGACATCGGCCCGCCGCTGGCGGATGCCGGGGCGCAGCTGTACCCGTTCGTGCGGCGCGGCGAGGTGGCGGCGCAGGGAGGGCATCACGACGCGGGGGATTACAGCAAGTACACCACGAACAGCGCGTCGTTCATCCATTTCCTGGTGTTCGCGGTCGACGTGATCCCGGGCGCGGCGGAGAGCGACAACCTGGGTTTGCCGGAGAGTGGTGACGGGATTCCGGACCTGTTGCAGGAGGCGAAATGGGAGGCGGATTTCCTGGCGCGCCTGCAGGATGACGACGGTGGGTTCTACTTCCTGGTTTACCCGCGGGACCGCGCGTACGAGAGCGATGCGTTGCCGGATGCGGGTGAACCGCAGGTGGTCTGGCCCAAGAACACCGCCGCGACCGCGGCCGCCGTGGCGGCGCTCGCGCAGGCGGGATCGTCGCCGCAATTCCGAAAACATTATCCCAAGGAGGCGGCGGAGTATCTCGAGCGGGCGAAGAAGGGCTGGGGATTCCTGCGCGCGGCGCTCGAGCGCCATGGACCGCGGCGGTCCTACCAGCGTTTCACGCATTACGGGGATAGCCACCGGCACGACGACGAACTGGCGTGGGCGGCGGCGGAGCTGTTCCTGGCCACGGGGGACGAGGAATATCACCGGAAGTTCCGGGAGTGGTGCGATCCGGCGGACGCGCGCACGCGGCGGTGGGGCTGGTGGCGGTTGAACGAGTCGTGGGGCCACGCGATCCGCAGCTACGCGTTCGCGGTGCGCAGCGGGCGGGTGAAGGCGGGCACGATCGATGCAGCGCTGGAGGCCAGGTGCCGGCGCGAGGTGGAGGCGGCGGGACGCGACGTGTTGCGCGCCACCGACGAAAGCGCCTATGGCACGAATCTGCCGGCGCAGACCAAGCGGATGCGGGGCGGCGGCTGGCATTTCTCGCTCGACCAGGCTTTTGATTTGGTGACCGCGAGCTTGCTGGATTACCCGCGACAGGACGATCCGCGCCCGGCGTTTCTCGAGGCGTACGTGTCGGCGCTGAATTACGAGGCGGGGACGAACCCGGTGAACATGTCGTATGTGACCGGCATGGGGCGGCGGCAGCCGCGGGAGATCGTGCACCAGTACGCCGCGAACGACCGGCGCCGGCTGCCGCCACCGGGGTTGCCGGTGGGAAACATCCAGACGGGGCAGCCGTTCCTCGCGCCCTACAAGAGTGAGTTGGGCGCGCTGTCGTATCCGGAGGATGGCGCGGTGCAGGCGCCATATGCGTATTACGATCGCTGGACGGACACGCACAATGTCTCGACCGAGTTCGTGATCGTGAACCAGGCGCGCGCGCTGGCGGGGCTGGTGTGGCTCGCGGCGCAGACGCCGCCGGGGCGGGAGGCATGGCGTCCGGAGAAGGTCACGATTGCCGGACTTCCGGACAAGGCGCCCACGGGCGAGCCCGTGCAGGTGCGGCTGGAAGCCCCGCGCGGCCTGGATCTCGAACGCGCCGAGATCAGGTGGGAGGCGGCGGGTGGCGTAATGGGACGGGGACGAACGTTCAGTTTCACGCCGCAGGCACATGGACGACCCTGGGTGGAGGCGGAAGTGCGCTGGCCGGACGGGCGACGCGTTTTTGCCGCAGCGGAATTTGAAGCGGACAACGGGCGCGCGATGGTGAGCGTGAAGACCCTCGAGGCAGTGGCGTCGGTGGAGAAGGGCAGCCACGCGGTTTTTGAATTTCGGCGTACGGGAGACTTGTCGGCGCCTTTGACGGTGCGGTTTGTCCTGCAGGGAACGGCGCACAAGTGGTCGGATTATCGGCGGCCGGAGGGCGATATGCCGGTGGAGATGGTGATTCCGGCCGGAAGCGAGTCCGTGAAGATGTCGATTCGTGCGATGGCGGAAGGTCTGGGCTCGGACACGCGCGAACTTGTGATCGTGGTGCGTCCGCACGAGGATTATAACGTGGGGCCGGCGCGGGAGGCCCGGGCGAAGTTGGTGGGAAGGAATTGAAGCGAGCGGAGCAGGGAGAAAAACCAACGCCAGCCTGCGCGTTTCTTTGGAGTGCGGGCGACTTGGCCCGCGACGAAGCGTGTCCGCGGCGGGGTCGCCGCGGCTCCATCAACGCGGGGGTGGGGACATTCGGACTAGGGGGAAAATCCGGTGGGGGGACCGGTGAGTCTTCCGCGAACCACCGGGGCGGTTGATTAGTCTTAGTTGGCATGAACCCTTCAAAATCAATTGATACGACCCGCGCCTCGCGCCTCCGGCCGCTTGCGCAGGTTGCCATGATTTCCGGCGGGCTGGCCTTGATGGCCGGTTGCGCCTCCGAACCCGAGTCCCATGTCCTCTCCGCGCCGCCGCCGGCGGCCCCGCAGACCCAGGTGGTGGTCACGCAGCCGCAGATGCAGGCGGTGCAGCAGCCCGCCGGGGCGGTCATTGTCACGCAGGCGCCGCCTGTCATGCAGCAGGAGCTCGTCAGCGCCCAGCCCTCGTCGGACCACAAGTGGATCCCGGGTTATTGGACCTGGCGCAACAGCCGCTATGAATGGGTGAGTGGCCATTGGGAGCTTCCGCCGAGCTCCGGCTCGGTGTGGGTTGCCCCGCGCTGGGAACGTACGAGCTCGGGCTCGTACCGCTTCTACGAGGGCTACTGGAACTAATCGGTCCGGGGCGCCCTGCGTGCAGGGTTTTCGAAACTTGGGTCCTGCGAGGGGCCCAAGTTTTTGTTTTTGGAGGAGGTGGGCGAATGAAAAGGGGGACGGCCGACGGGAGCACCGGAAGGCTGCGCGGGTCTGAGGAAAGGCTGCGCGCTATCGAACGGTTGCCTGCCGGCTCGTAGCGCGTCCGTCTGAACTGCCAAAACCTCACCGCCTTGCCCGATGCCTGCTCGCACTCCCTCGCCCAAGCCGCCCCGGTTCTCGATGATTCGTTCGTTTGTGTTGGCGGACTTCCTCACGTTGGGAAACGCGTTTTGCGGCACGGGGGCGGTGCTCGCGCTGATGCAGTATCTGGTTTCGGGTGAGAACCGCTGGCTGACGACGGCGATGGTGCTGCTGCCGGTCGCACTGGTGTTTGATTTCGCGGATGGGCGCGTGGCGCGCTGGCGTCACCGGAAATCAGCGCTGGGCGCGGACCTGGATTCGCTGGCGGACACGCTTTCGTTCGGCCTGGCGCCCGCGGCGCTGGGATTTGCGGTGGGGTTGCGCGGTGCGCTCGATGTGGCGATCCTGTTGTATTTCGTGGGCTGCGGGATCAGCCGTCTGGCGCGGTTCAATGTCACGGCCGATGCGCTCGCGGACAACAGCGGCAAGGTGAAGTATTTCGAGGGGACGCCGATCCCCACGAGCGTGTTGATCGTGGGAGTGATCGCCGTGCTGCACGCCCAGGACCGACTGGGTGCCGCGATGTGGCTGGGGGAATGGACGATCGCGGGGCTGGTGTTGCACCCGGTGTCGCTGATTTACGCGTTCAGCGGCAGCGCGATGATCAGCACGTGGCGGGTGCCGAAGATTTGAATCGGGGTGCCGCGCGGGAAGACACGAAACAGGCGAAATACACGAAAGGGATAGGGATCATGGCCTCGCGCGGAGTCCGCAAAGGGCGCAGGAGGCCGACGAGGGCGGGAGGGTATGGAACGCGCGAGTGGGGGCAGTCGGGGCGGAGGGTACTGCGGGTGCGATCGTTCACGGTGAACGAAATCGTTGTTCGGTCTCGGGAGATGCGGGGGGAGGGCACCCCGCCCTCAAGGGAGAGCGGCCTCGCGGGAGCGCGTCCCTCCGCGGCGGGAACGATAGTCGACGAACCGCAATGTGGTGGGAGCGACGGCCCTGGTCGCACCCATTCAGAGGCACGGCCCGCAGGGCACCAAAGGGAATCATGCCTCGCGCGGAGTCCGCAAAGGGCGCTGGGGAGGCCGAAGAGGGCGGGAGGGTGTGAAACGCGCGAGTGCGGGCAGTCGGGGCGGAGGGTACTGCGGCTGCGATCGTTCACGGTGAGCGAAATCTTTGTTCGGTCTCGGGAGATGCGGGGTGAGGGCACCCCGCCCACAAGGGAGAGCGCGAGAGATGCGGGGTGAGGGCACCCCGCCCACAGGGGCGCGGGGCTGGCGTTTCCTTAACCGACAACAATTGACTGATAACCGATAACCGTCAGCCCGAACCCGCGTTTGCGCGGGCCAGGGCGAGGCGAGGGAGCCCAAATGTGCGCCGGAGGCGCGGAGCGGGCTTTCCCTCGCCCCGCCAAATGGCGGGCCACGGGAAATAATTACTGCGCGAAGTCCCAGTGGAAGGGATTCAACTGCGATTTGTACATGCTTTGGCTGTACTTGGTGACGGCGCGCTTGTTGTGGCCGTAATCGGTAACCTCGAGGACCGGGCCATCGACGACCCATCCCAGAGCCTGCTTGGACATGACTTTCAACTGCAGCGTCGCGGCGCTGCGTGCCTCAACCGAGATGTAAGAGCGTGTGATATTCATCGCCGTTACTGTAACCGGGGGCACCGATTTCGGGGATGGGGTGCGGAACCCATCCTCCTGTTGGATGATCCCCAATTACCCGAAAAAGAGCACCGTAAATCACCGGACTTGAAGGGCGGCGGTGAGGCGGTGCAATTTACCCGGGCCACGTTTTTCCAGAGGGAATCAGCCCTCGGGTGGGAGAGTGAACCCGCGAATGGCGTGTTCGCATCCGCAAGGCGCTCGGAGGGAAATAATCCTGCCAGGCGCGTGCGAGGCGGTCTCGTCGCGCTCGGGTTGCGGTGCGTTCCTGGTCTAGCGTGATTCCGTGCTCGATCTGCTATCAGCGTTTGCCTCGCGAACGAGACGGGCGCTGGTCATCGGGCCGCGGCAGCTCGGTCGTTCCAGCAGCCGATCGCTGTGGGTTGGTCCGACGGTTAGTCGAGGACCTCGAACTGGGAACGGATGATTTGGAGCGCGGGGCGGTGGAGGCCGCCGGTGCTCCAGCAGTAGGCGGCCTTGGCGCGGCAGGCGATGCCGGCGTCGAAGAGGGAATACATCACCCCGAGGACGCACGCGTCGGTGTCGATGCCGCAGACGGTAACGCACTTCGCGCCCATGCGCTTCAGGCGGGTGAGATCGCGTCTTGCCAGGCCGTAACTGGCCTTCGTGAAAACCAAATCGCGCGGCCCAGGGGGGATCAGCAGCTTGGTGTCCTCCGAGCCGGGTGCGCAGCAGCGCTGGCGCAGGCGGCGTCGAAACAGCGAGCCGGGCGGGTTCACGAAGCGCGTGAACACCCGCCGGCGAAAACGCGCGGCGTAGCGGGTGATGTTTTCAACCAACCGCGGTGGAACGTCGAACGCCCGCTGGAGATCGACGATCAGGAGGGTGTCGTCGCCGGGTTTCACCGCATCGGTTCTTCGTCTTCGGTCTTGCGGGGTTGCTCCGGATCATGGTCGGGCACGCCCGACTCCACCGTGGGATCCTCGCCGGCGCCGGAGCGGGCGGGGGAGTCGGGATCGCCGTCGGGGGACGGGCCCGGGATCTTGGTGCTCTTGGGC
>JAEZDN010000131.1 GCA_023433275.1 Verrucomicrobiota bacterium | reverse complement strand
GGAGCCGGCCCGCCCTCGGGCCGGTTCGGTCCATCCCGAGCATCATGTGCCCGACCGCGCCCAAGTGTGGGCGGGGTGCCCTCACCCCGCTTTCAAATGCGCTTTCAGCATTCTTGCGCCTTTTGCGCCTCTTTGCGACCCGCCCGTCGCTCACCGCCCACCATCACCTCACCGCCCACCGCCAACCAGCTTCTGAAAATTCACATCCGCGCCGAGCACGGCCAGCGGGATCCCGTTGGCATTGGTCACCACACTCGAGATCGTGAAACAGTAATCGCCCGTCGCCGTCGATCGGTAGATGTCGCTCGTCACCAGCCGGCCCGGCTGCCGCAGGGCCTCACGGTACCACGCCCTCTCCCTCCAGTCCCGGCCCAGCGCAGCCTCGTCACGCCACACCTTCCCCTCCTTCCAACCGACGTTCGCGCTGATCTGCCGGCCTGCGGTGTCGGTAACATAAAGCAGTTCGATGCCGGGGTTCGCCGCAAGCCACTCCACCAGCGTCCGACCCGCGGCCTCCCGCCGCTCCAGCGATACCGCGAGTTTCGGCAGCAATGCCGCCACGTCCCGCTCCGCCCGCCGGTGCGTCGCAAGCCGGAACGTGCCGACCGAAAGCAACAGGTCCCCCGCCAGGCGGTTGGCCTCGTCGCCCAGCGCCCGCAACGACCGCGCTCCCGCGCGCTGCTGCTCCGCCGTCCCGGCCATGACCTGCGCCTGGGCGGTGACCGATTGCACCGTCACGCTCCCGGCGCCGGACGCCGGGGGTTCGGCCGCGGACACCGACGCCGCGACCTCGCTCACGCTGCCACGGATCGCCGCGACCCGTTCCTCGATCGCGCGCGTCGAGCCGCGCGTCTCGTCCGCGAGCCGCTGGACCTCCGCCGCCACGACGCTGAAAGCCCGCCCATGCTCGCCCGCCCGCGCGGCCTCGATGGCGGCGTTGAGCGAGAGGATGCGAGTCTGGTCCGCAATGCGGCCGATCTCGCCCATCACCTCCCGGACGTTGCCCGACGCGGCCTGCAGCCGTCCCACCACGGCATCGAGCCGGCTGCTCAACTCATGCGTCGCGGCCGCGATCTGCCCGGCTTGCACTGCCTGCGAGTTCGCCTGCTCGTCCGTGCGAACCGCCAGCGCCGCGAGCTTCGGCCCGAGGGCGGCCAGCTTCACCGCCGCCACTGCCATCGTTTCGAGCCGCCGGTCGGACGCGGCCGATGGCTCGATTGGCAACGGATCGGCGTCGTCGGGACGCGGTGAACTGGCGCGGGCGGAGGAAGTGGCGGAGAACTTCAACATGCGCGGGGCCACAAGCAGGTCCCGTGCAAGCGCATCACCCGCCGGGAAATAAAGTACAAATATAGCGCTCAACTCCCACGCGCCCGTGCCGTTGTGGATTTGTTCTTGCGGGCGCGCGCGAGCCCGGGCTTGTTGGCAGATTCCATGAGCACCACCACCCCCTCCAACGAAGTCGCCGTACTCACCACCAACTATGGCGACATGGTCGTCACCTTCTGGCCCGACGTCGCTCCGCAGACTGTCGAGAACTTCAAGAAGCTCGCGCGCGAGGGTTTCTACGACGGCACCGCGTTCCATCGCATCATCAAGGATTTCATGATCCAGGGCGGCTGCCCCAACACCAAGGCCGGCGAAACCGGCATGCCCGGCACCGGCGGCCCCGGCTACAAGATCAAGGCCGAGTTCAACGCCAAGTCCCACGTGCGCGGCGTCCTCTCCATGGCCCGCTCGGCCCACCCGGACTCCGCCGGCTCGCAATTCTTCATCTGCCACGGCGACGCGAAATTCCTGGACCGCCAGTACACCGCGTTCGGCGAATTGACCGCCGGCCTCGACGTCCTCGACCGCATCGCCAATGTCCCCACCAAGAACGGCGGCGGCGGAGAGAAGAGCACCCCCATCGAGCGCATCGAGCTCAAGAGCGTGAAGCTTCAGCCCCAAGCCTGAGCCGCGCCTCTCGTCCCCCTTCCCGACCCGCGCCCACCCCGGCGCGGGTTTTTCTTTTCCGCCGCCACCGGAGAAAGCATCGAGCCCTCATCCACACCTTCCCGTGTGGAAAATCGCCCGT
Organism: Verrucomicrobiota bacterium; assembly: GCA_023433275.1. Lineage (GTDB taxonomy): Bacteria > Verrucomicrobiota > Verrucomicrobiia > Opitutales > Opitutaceae > Lacunisphaera. The sequence continues at coordinate 9,003 of JAEZDN010000131.1, read as the reverse complement.
CTTTCGTTCCCGCTCTCCACTCCCCGCAGCGGAGAACATAATTTTTCGTCCACCCCCTACGCCGCGACGTTCCTCCCCACGATCTCCGCCGTCACGCTCTGGCACAACCCCACGAACGTCTCCTCGCCGAGCGACAACCGCCGCCCACGCAGGTGACCCACCCCCCAGTTCCGCCGCAGCTTGCGCCGGCCGAGCGGCAGCGACACCAGCGCCCCCGATTCGATTTCCCGCCGCGCCACCCACGGCGCCAGCATGCCCACGCCGAGCCCCACCTTCACCAGCTCCTTGATCGCCTCCATGGAGCCGAGCTCGAGCAGATTGCTCAGCGGCAGCTCCTCCGTGCGAAAATAATCCTTCACCAGCCGGAACGTGTAACTCGTGTGATTGTACACGATCAGCGTCTCCTGCTCGAAGGTCTCCCGCAACACGCGCCCCTCGCGCGCCCACGGGTGGCCCGGCGCCACCAGGAATCGCATCTCGTCCTCGAACAGCGGCACGAACGTCAGCTCCTTCGTCCCCTCCGGCTCGAGCATCAGCGCGAGGTCGATGTTCGCCGCCAGCAATTGCTCCATCTGCCGCGCGTGGTCGCCTGGATCGATCGAGATCACGCACTTCGGAAAACTCTGCTTAAACTCCCGCAGCACCGTCGGCAGGATGTATTGGCACGCCGTCGTGCTCGCCCCCAGCCGCAGCCGGCCGTGGCCCCAGCGAGACAACTCGTCGAGCCCGCGCCGCGCCGTCGACATCTCGCCCAGGATCCGCTCCACGTGCCGCAGGAACTGCTCCCCGGATTGCGTGAGCGCCACGCGCCGCCCCGCGCGCTCGAACAACCGGCAGCCCGCCTGCTCCTCGAGCGCCTTGATCGCATGGCTCACCGCGCCCTGCGTCAGGAATAACTCCTGCGCCGCGCGCGTGAAACTGCCCACCTTCGCCAAGGTGGCGAAGGCCAGCAACTGCCGGGTGTCGAATACGTCGTTCTTCATGCGTGGTGCGGGCGCCCATGAACGAGGTTCATGCCGCCCATGAATTCTTTCATCAGCAGTAATCGGGCCAACCTCGCCGGCTGGCACGTCGCGCGCTCTTTCCCCGGCAACCATGACCGATCGCGCTCCTCAACCCGCTCCCGCCGCCACCCGGCCCCTGCGCATCGGGTTTCTTGCCCTCACCGATGTCGCGCCGCTCATCGTCGCGCAGGAACAGGGCTGGTTCGCCGCCCACGGCCTGCGCGTCGAGCTCCACCGCGAGGTCGGCTGGGCCACCGTGCGCGACAAGGTCCTCTACGGCGAACTCGACGCCGCCCACGCGCCCGCCCCCATGCTCTGGTCCACCCAGCTCGGCCTTGGCTGCGGCCCCGCCGACGTCTGCACCGGCTTCGTCTTCAATCTCCACGGCAACGCGCTCACCCTCTCCTCGCGGCTCTGGGACGCCGGCGTGCGCGACGGCGCCAGCCTGCGCCAGGAAGCCCAGCGCCGCCGCGGCGAGAACCGCCTCACCTTCGGCATCGTGTTCACCCACTCCATGCACCACGTCCTCCTCCGGCGCTGGCTGATCGAGTCCGGCATCGATCCCGAGCGCGACGTGCGCATCGCCGTCGTCCCCCCCGCCCAGATGTTCCGCAACCTCGTCGCCGGCACCCTCGACGGCTACTGCGTCGGCGAACCCTGGAACACCCTTGCCGTCGAGCAAAACCAGGGCTGGTGCCCGCTCTGGAGCGCGACCCATGCGCCCGCCCTCGTGGAGAAAGTCCTCCTCGTCCGCACCGCCTTCGCCGAACGCCGCGCCTCCGAGCACGCCGCCCTCATCGCCGCGCTCACCGACGCCGCGCGCTGGTGCGACCAGCCCGCCAACCGCGCGCCGCTCGCGGATCTCCTCGCCTCACCCGCCTGCCTCGACCTGCCCGCCGCCGTCATCCGCCCCGCGCTGCTCGGACAATTCTCCCCCCGCCCCGGCGTCACCGAATCCGTGCCCGACTTCCACATTTTCCATCGGGGCGATGCCAACGCGCCCACCGCCGCCCGCGCGCTCGCCATCCAGCAGGAGCTCGCCGCCGCCGCCCTCGTCCCGCGCTCCCGCCTCTCCCCCAGCCTGCCCCAACGCCTTTTTCGCGAGGACCTCCATCGCGAAGCCACCACCAACCTTGACCCTCATGCCACACCACCCAACGCACTCCCCGGCGGCCACGTCACCGCTTAGCCGCCGCCGCTTCCTCACCGACGGCGCCAAACTCACCGGCGCCGCCGCCCTCTGGGTCGCCCTCGGCCACCGCAGCTGGGCCGCCACCGCCGCCCCGGCCTCGGATGCCCCCGAGACCCCGGACATCAACTTCGGCATGATCGCGCTGACCGACTGCTCACCCATCGTCATCGCGCACGAGAAAGGCCTCTTCCGAAAATACGGCATCAACTCGAAGGTGACGAAGGGCGCCAACTGGGCCGCCATTCGCGACAACCTTTCCACCGGCTCCATCCAGGCCACCCACATGCTCATCGGCATGCCCCTTGCCTCCACCATGGGCCTCGCCGGTTCGCCGAAAAAACCGATGGTGATCCCGTGGCTGCTGAACCGCAACGGCCAGGCCATCACCCTCAAGACCGAATGGAAGGGCAAGGTCGGCGCCGACCCGAAAGCCATCAAGCCGTTCGCCGACCAGGCCAACAAACTCGGCGAGCCGCTCACGTTCGCCCAGACGTTTCCCCCGGGCACGCACGCCATGTGGATGCGCTACTACCTCGCCACCGGCGGAATCAATCCCGACAAGGACATCAACCTCATCGTCGTGCCACCCGCCCAGATGGTGGCCAACATGAAGATCGGCAAGATGGACGGCTTTTGCGTGGGCGAGCCCTGGAACGCCCGCGCCATCGCCGACGGCATCGGCTTCACCTCCATCACCACGCAGGATTTGTGGAAGGATCACCCGGAGAAGGTTTGCGCCTTCACCGAGGAGTTCGCCGAGAAAAACCCGAAGACCGTCAAGGCCGTGCTCAAGGCGCTCCACGAGGCGAGCGTCTGGCTCGACGATCTCGGCAACCGGCCCGAACAGTGCGACATCGTCTCCAAAGCCACCTACATCAACTGCAACAAGGACATCATCCTCGGCCGCCTGCAGGGCAAACTCGACTACGGCGACGGCCGCGCCCTGCAGGACGAGTACTACATGCACTTCAGCAGGCGGAACTGCAATTACCCGCAGCTCAAGTACGCGAAGTGGTTCATCTCCCAATACCGCCGCTGGGGCATGGTCACCGGTACGCCCGACTATGAAGGCGTCGCCAAGCGCGTCATGCGCACCGATATCTACGAGGAGGCCATGAAGGAAATCGGCTACGCCCACGGCGGCGCCGACACCTCGCCCGAGACGCTCTTCGACGGCATCACCTTCGATCCCGCCAACCCCGAGGCCTACGCCACCGGCGCCGCGATCAAGAACCTGAAGGGCTGATCACCCATGCCTGTCTCGCGCCAAAGGCCGCACGGTTCATCCGGAGAAGAATCCAACCTTTGCGCCCTCTGCGTCCTTTGCGTGAGACAAAATCCATGACCGCCGTCACCCACCAATCCTCGACCTACTGGCGCGCCTGCCGCCACCCGGCGGTCTGGGCCCGCGCCGCCAAGCTGGGCCTCACGGTCGGCTTGATCCAGGTCTCGCTCAACCAGGGCGACCACTGGCTCACCGGCCAAATCACCACCGGCGTCGTCATCAAATCCATCCTCTCCCCGCTCCTCTCCTTCGGCATCGCCTTCGCCTCCGCCGCCACCACCCACGCCGAGGGCATCAAGACAGATTCATGATTTACGATGCACGACTTACGAATGGCCAAACCGCCTGCCCACAGGTGCCCCCACGGTTAAGTCCCGGCCAGCGCACCCAATCTTAAATCACAACTCATCAGTCATAAGTTTCATTATGAAATCCTTCAAACTCGACTGGCTCATCCTTCCGCTCGTCGGCTTCGCCATCGTCCTCGCGCTCTGGTCCATTTCGAGCCGCACCTGGGCCTCCAACCTGCCCTCGCCCTCCCAGACCTGGGCGGCGAGCCGCGACTACGTGCTCGAGCCCTTCGCCAAGCGCGGCGAGATGGACCAGGGCATTCTCCGCTTCACCTGGTACTCGCTGATCCTCGTCGCGCAGGGCTACGCCATCGCGCTGCTTGTCGGCACGCCGATCGGTTTCTGCCTCGGGCTTTCCAAGACCTTCACCAAGATCATGGACCCGATCATCCAGATCCTCCGCCCGGTCTCGCCGCTCGCGTGGCTGCCGCTCGGCCTCGTGCTCTTCATGAACGCCGGCAAGGAGGCCGGCACCTACGGCGCGCTCTTCACCATCGCGATCTGCGCGATGTGGCCAACCGTCCTCAACACCGCCGTCGGCGTGCGTGCCGTCCCGCAGGATTTCCTCAATGTCGGCCGCGTGCTCAAGCTCTCCCGCTGGAAGACGCTCACGAAGATCCTCATCCCCGCGACGCTGCCCTACATGTTCACCGGTTTCCGCCTGTCGCTCGGCATCGCCTGGCTCGCCATCGTCGCCGCCGAGATGCTCACCGGCCGCCCCGGCGCCGGCGGCTTCCTCTGGCAGGAGTACAACGCGCTCATCTACGAGCACATCATCCTCTCGATCATCACCATCGGCCTCGTCGGCTTCATCCTCGACCGCCTCATGAGCCTCCTCGAGCGCCGGTTCAAGAGCGCTTGACGCAGATCAAGGTGCGCCGGGCCGCGCGGACCTATACTTACGACTTATGATTTACGACTTACGATTTCCTCCGGATCGCGGTCACCCGGGTCGCGTTGAAAATCTTTGTCAGTTCCATCGCTTCGGCCTGGAGCCCGGTCACGCGCTTCGGCGTGATAAGCCCGCATCGTTTTGCGATCTCGATCCACAAGTCTGTCTCGTCGGCTTCTTCCAGCACGATGGTGATCTTGTTAATGAAGTCTGCGTGCGATTTTCCCCGCAGCGCCGCCCGGTAGTTGGCGGCAACCGAGCCACCGCTTCGAGCTACTTGGTTCGCGATTGCTTTTCCCGAAGCGGACCGCGGCAACGAATCGGCCAGTTTCATCACCCGGACCGCGAACTGAACCGTCCTCTCCTTGAGTTCATCGTTGGTCATGGCGGCCCCAATCTCCCCGACGACGCCCGCCCGCTCAAATCATAAATCATAAGTCATCAGTCATCAGTCCCAATGCCCTTCCTCGAACTCTCCCAAGTCACCAAATCCTATGGGTCGAATCCACCGGTCCTGCAGAACGTCAATCTCAGCATCGGGCGCGGCGAATTCGTCGCCATCGTCGGCTACTCCGGCTCCGGCAAGACGACGCTCATCTCGCTCATCGCCGGCCTCATCCGCCCCGACTCCGGCACGGTGAAACTCAACGACCTCGAGATCACCGCCCCCGGACCCGACCGCGGCATCGTCTTTCAAAACTACTCGCTCCTCCCCTGGCTCACCGTCCTCGAGAACATCACCCTCGCCGTCGACCAGGTCTTCCCCAACCACACCGCCGACAAGCGCCGCCAGCTCGCCGAGGCCGCCATCGCCACCGTCAACCTCACCCCCGCCCGCGGCAAGTTCCCACGCGAACTCTCCGGCGGCATGCGCCAGCGCGTCTCCGTCGCGCGCGCCCTCGCCATGGACCCGCAGGTGCTACTGCTCGACGAGCCGCTCTCCGCCCTCGACGCGCTCACCCGCGCCACGCTGCAGGACGAGTTCGAGCGCATCTGGGCCAAGGACAAGAAGACCGTCGTCCTCATCACCAACGACGTCGACGAGGCGCTCCTGCTCGCCGATCGCATCATTCCGCTCACACCCGGACCCGGCGCCACGCTCGGCCCCTCGTTCCCTGTTTCACTCGCCCGCCCGCGCGACCGCAAATCCCTCAACCACGATCCCGAGTTCAAGCGCCTCCGCGCCCTCATCACCAATGAGCTGCTCGGCTACAACGAGCGCCGCAAGGCCACGGTGAAACAACGCCTCACGCTCCCCGACATCCTCCCCGAAAACCTCGACCTCCCCCGCACCACCCGCCGCCGCCCCCTCCGCCCGAGCGAAGTCAAGGAAGAGACGGTCGCACTTGGTTCATGAGCTCTCGTTCCGCCAATTCATTTCCACCGCTCGTCATCGTGAACGAAGGGAAGGATCCCAGGGAATAACCGAACGCTCCTATCCGCTTGGATTCTTCGCTGCGCTCGGAATCACGGCCACAGGTCCCGCGCCCGGTTCAGCCAATCATCAATCATAAATCATAAATCATAAATTTCCCCCCGTGCCCTCCTTTCTCGAAATCTCCCAACTCGGCAAAATCTACCCGACCCCCAAGGGCCCCGCCGTCATCGTCGAGAACTTCGACCTCCGCATCCGCCAGGGCGAGTTCATCACGCTCATCGGACACTCCGGCTGCGGCAAGTCCACCGTCCTGTCCATGGTTGCCGGCCTCACCGAAATCACCAGCGGCGGCATCGTCCTCGCCGGCAAGGAAGTCACCGGCGCCGGCCCGGATCGCGGCGTCGTCTTCCAGGCGCCCTGCCTGCTTCCCTGGCTCACTGCGTTCGAGAACGTCCTGCTCGGCGTCGACCAGGTCTACTACACCGCCGATGCGTCCGAGCGTCACCAGATCGTCGAATACTACCTCACGGTCGTCGGCCTGGGCGACGCCATGCACAAGCGGCCCGCCGAGCTTTCCCAAGGCATGCGCCAGCGCTGCGGCATCGCGCGCGCCTTCGCCCTCTCGCCCAAGATGCTCCTCCTCGACGAACCTTTCGGCATGCTCGATTCGCTCACCCGCGTCGAACTCCAGCAAGTGCTCATCGACCTCTGGCAAAAGGATCGGAAGACCGCGCTCATTGTCACACACGACGTCGACGAGGCACTCTTCCTCTCCGACCGCGTCGTCATGATGACCAGCGGCCCCGCCGCCACCGTCGGCGAAATCCTCGAGGTCAAATTCCCCCGCCCTCGCAACCGCCGCGAACTCCTCGAGAACCCCGAATACTACCGCCTCCGCGAGGAACTCATCGGCTTCCTCAACGAGCGCTCGCACCACCGCCCCGCCCGCGAAACCACGCCTCCTTCTCCCCCGGTCGGGTCACCGCTTGCGACGACCTCGCCCGCGATGCCGCCGACACGCACGTCCCTGCACGCTCCCACCTCCTCGCCTCCGCCACAACCCTCCCGCCTCTCCGCCTGATCCGCCCAACCTTCCACCGCCCACCACCGCCCACCATGAACTCGTTCGCCCGTCTCACCGCGCTCCTCACGCTCGCCTGCGCCGCCCTCCCGGCCCTTCACGCCCAATACACGCCGCCGCCGCCGGCCCGCCCGTTCCCGGGCTTCGCCAACGAGCGCCTTCGCGCCGACAACGTCTACGCCAGCGCCTGGGACATCGGCGTCAACGTCCGCTACCGTTACGAGGCCAAGGACAAGGCCGGCTTCACCGACGCCGGATCCAACTGGGATTTCTCCGAGCGCCCACAGGACGACAACAGCAACGCCTACCACCTCACCCGCGTCATGCCGCGCGTCGGCTACACGGCGAAGCTCTGGAACTTCCTCGTTGAGGGCCGCTCCAGCTTCTCGTTCGACGACGAGCGTTTCGTCCCCACCGGCCCCGGCCAGGGCCTCGCCGAGCGCGACGGCCCGCTCGATCTTCACCAGGCGTTTCTCTTCCTCGGCAACCACAAGGAATACCCCGTCTCGCTCAAGATCGGACGCCAGGAACTCGTCTACGGCGACCAACGTCTCCTCGGCCACCTTCGCTGGAACAACAACGCCCGCACCTTCGACGCCGTGAAACTGCGCTGGCAGAACAAATTCTTCGGCGTCGACGCCTTCACCGGCGGCCTCGTCTACAACAATCACAACAACTTCAACCGCTCGAATTCGAAGGACGTCTTCTCCGGGCTCTACTTCAACTTTCCCACCCTCGCCAAGAACGAGATCGTCGAGGCCTACCTCTACAACCGCGCCGTCGACCGCAGCATCGCCCTCGACGATTGGAGCGGCATCCCCGCGCCGTTCCGCTTCCCCGGCGCCCAGGATTTATACACGGCCGCGATCCGCATCCGCTCCAAGCCCCTCGCCTATGGCGCCTGGGACTACGGCGTCGAACTCATGCACCAGTTCGGCGACCGCACCACCGTCGCGCCCGCCGCGACCGTCGCCGCCGCCCTCGCCGCTCCGCGCCTCGACCAGGACGCGTGGGCCGTCGTGCTCCAGGGTGGCTACACCTGGACCGAGCACGCCTGGCAGCCGCGGGTCGGCGTGCTCTATAGCTACGGCTCCGGTGACAAGAACGCCGCCGATGGCAATAGCCAGACCTTCCAAAATCTCTTCGCGACCACCCACCTTCATTACGGCTACATGGATCTGAACAGCCTGCAGAATCTGCACGACATCCGTCTCGTGCTGTCCGCCAAGCCCCGCAGCAACATCAGCCTCGCCGCCGAGGTGCACTTCCAGTTCATCGATGAGGCTACCGATTTCTGGTACAACGTCGCCGGCGTGCCGCGGAATTTCACCGGCGCCGCCGTCGGCAGCGGACGCGGCTACCGCATCAATCCCGCCTACGACCGTGCCCTCGGCACCGAGGTCGACCTGATCGCTGCCTGGACGTTCAAACCCTATGCCCAAGTCGAGGCCGCCGTCGCCCGCTACTTCCGCGGCGACTATATCAAGCAATCCCTCTCCGCCGTCGGCTCCACCGACGCCACCTACTTCTACCTCCAGCTCACGCTAAATCTTTAGTTCGCGCTTCCCCTGCCTGGAGCCGGGGCGCCCCCGCCCCGGCATTTCGACACCTGTCCACTGTGCGCCTACTCTCAACCCTTACCCCACCGTCATCCTGAGCACAGCGAAGGACCCAAGCGAACTCACGCCCTCTCATCGCCCTCACCGACACACTCCCTTTTCACCTGGAGGCGCGTGCCTCGTTCACTCCCTCCGCCCGCACCCCGCACCCTCGCAGCCTCCCCCCTCCGCCGCCCACCCCCCACTCCCACCACCGTCATCC
>JAEZDN010000169.1 GCA_023433275.1 Verrucomicrobiota bacterium | reverse complement strand
TCCCGCAGCGAGAAAAGTGCGCGGTCAAAAGCTGCGCCCCTCCGTCCAGCTGCATGACTCCGGCTGAGAGTACAAAACACACCCGCCACCGTCATCCTGAGCAGAGCGAAGGATCACAAGGGGAAGGACGAACGTGCGCCGGCTCCGTGGATCCTTCACGGCGTTCAGGATGATAAAGTAGAGTTGGCCTCGTGCCGACGCAGCCGGACTCATGCAGTCGGAATGCAATTCCGCAGCGTGCGCGCTCGAACGGTTCGGTTGTAGGGGCGTGGCTCGTCCACGCCCTCGGTTCCCGCAGCGAGAAAAGTGCGCGGTCAAAAGCTGCGCCCCTCCGTCCAGCTGCATGACTCCGGCTGAGAGTACAAAACACACCCGCCACCGTCATCCTGAGCAGAGCGAAGGATCCAAGGGGAAGGACGAACGTGCGCCGACTCCGTGGATCCTTCACTGCGTTCAGGATCACAGCGGCGCTGGTCTCAGCCGGAACAATTCAGAGGGAAACCACAGAAAGACACAGATGCGCACAGATCAGAATGGCTTACAGCGGTTAAGAGCGCGCGGTCTGTTTCACCGTTCAGTGAAATGCAGTTTGGGTTCACTGATGACGCGACCTCGGTCCTCCATTCGTGTTTACCGGTGTTCATCTGTGGTTCAACTGCATGAATCGGCTTAGCGCGCGCCGCGAGCGACCCTGCGGGGTCAAGTCCTAGGTCGCGGGCGTCGTGAGTTTCAGGCCAATGATCGAGAAGATCAGCAAGCTGAGGAAAAGGCCGCGGGCCAGGGTCATGGTTTCGCCGAGGAACAGCACGGCGACGATGGCGGTGCCGGCGGCGCCGATGCCGACCCAAACGGCGTAGGCGGTGGCGAGCGGGAGGCTTTTCGCCGCCACGCTCAGCAAGTACATGCTGGCGGCAAGGGTCACGGCGAAGAACAGGGTGGGCCAGAGCCGGGTGAAGCCGGCGGTGGCCTTGAGGCTGCTCGCCCAGCACACTTCAAGCAGGCCGGCGACGATGAGGATAAGCCACGAGTTCATGGATTATGTTGGGTTGAGGCGTCGTCTTTTCAGAACCGGGTACGGCGCATCTCGTCCGGGTGGCGAACCACGTGAAGCCGGAAGGCAAAGCGGGAGCGACCGGTGCGGCAACCTTGATTTATTTCAGATTGCGGCGCGTGCCTTGTGGTCGCCATGCAAACTGTGCCGGCGGGCGATTGGCGTCTGCTTTCGGCTGTAGGGGCGCACCTTGTGTGCGCCCATCGCCCGCGGCATCCTGTTGGAGGGCGCACGCAAGGTGTGCGCCTACAGGATGCCGCTTGGCAACTAGGTTGCACGTCCGTGACGCACGGGCTTGCGTGGCTGGCATGCGGGGAGCTTTGATGGTGGTTCCTCCATGCAGTTGATCAACGCCCCGCTCCCTAGCCCCGATTCCGGCCTCCCGGAGGTGGCGTTGACGGTGGAGCGGATCACGCTGGCGAAGCGCATCTGGCGAGGCGTGGCGGCGGATGGCGTGGAATTTGGCTTCGAGTTGGAGAAGCCGTTGCGGCACGGGGAAAGTTTCTGGCAGACGGCAACGGCTCGTTATGTCGTTCAGCAAACTCCCGAAGCGGTGGTGGAAGTGTCCCTCGATGTCGCGCCCTCGGCGGCGGCCGGGATTGGGTGGGCGGTCGGGAATCTTCATTTGGAACTGCAGGCCGAGGCGACGCGCCTGCTGGCGCCCGACGAACCAGCGGTGCGTCAGTTGCTTGATCGCCTGAAGGTGCCGTTTACCCAAACCACCGCCATTTTCCGCCCGGGTCGTTTTGCCCGGGGCAATCAATCCACCCATGAGCTCGGACCCAGCCACAAGCACTGACGGGGCCTGGGTCGTGGGGCTGTTGCAGGCGGGGGATTCGTTTTACCCCACGGGGAGCTACGCGCACTCGTTCGGGCTCGAGGGATTGGTGCAGGAGGGCGTGGTGCACGACCGGGCGACGCTGAAGGCGTTTCTGGAACTCTCGACCTTGCCCGCTTTGCGCCAGGCCGAGCTGCCGCTCGCCGCGCACGCGTGGCATGCGCTGGGCGCGAGCGATTGGGCCGCGGTCGGGGAACTTTGCGTGCTATCGTCGGCGTTGAAGACCTCTAAGGAGGCGCGAATGGCGTCCGACAACATCGGGCGCCAGCGCACGGAGCTGATGGCGAGCCTCCGGTCGCATGCGCTCGCAATCGAATTCGTGCGGCGCGCGTCGCGCGATGGCTGGCCGTTTTCCCCGGCGATCGCCGCCGCGCTGGAAGGGCGAATCATGGGCGCGCCACTCCCGGCGGTGTTGGGCGGGGTGTATTATGCCGCGATCGCCTCGTTGATTTCCGCGGCCATGAAGATCCTGCGCCTCGGGCAGAACGCCAGCCAGTCGCTGCTCACCGAAACCCTGGCGGAGGCGCCGGCAATCATCGCGGCGGCGCTGGCGGTAAGACGGGAGGACATCGGGTGGTTCAACCCCTGGCTCGATATCGCGGCGGCGCGGCATGAACGGGCCGATTCGCGGATGTTCATTTCTTAAACTTAGCGAGCCTGCTCGCTACGCACTACGCACTATTCGCTACTCTCAACCATCACCATGAAACGTGCTCCTCGTATCGGTGTGGGCGGTCCGGTTGGCTCCGGGAAGACCATGCTTTGTCTCAAGCTCTGCCAGCAGCTGCGTCAGCGCTGGTCGATGGCCGTCGTGACCAACGACATTTACTGCTCGGAGGACGCGCAGTTCCTGATCAAGCACAGCGCGCTGCCGGCGGAGCGCATTGCGGGGGTTGAAACGGGCGGTTGTCCGCACACGGCGATTCGCGACGACACGACGATGAACGAGCAGGCGTGTCGCGCGCTGGAGGCGAAGTTCCCGGATTTGCAGCTCCTGTTGGTAGAAAGTGGCGGCGACAACCTGACCGCGACGTTTTCGCCGGAGCTCGTCGACGCGTTCATCTATGTCATCGACGTGGCGGAGGGCGACAAGATCCCGCGGAAGGGTGGCCCGGCGATCCGGTTCAGTGATTTGCTCATCATCAACAAAATCGACCTGGCGCCGCTGGTCGGCGCCGATCTGGGCGTGATGGAGCGCGACGCGAAGGCGCAGCGGGGCGCGCGGCCGTTCTTGTTTTGCGATCTGAAGCGCGAACACAACCTGGCGGCGGTGATCGAATGGATCGAGCGCGAGGTGTTGTTTGGGCAGACGGCGAAGGCATGACGTATGAATGGCCGCAACGAGGCGCAGAAGGCGCAGGGAATTTCCGTAGGGGCGCAGTCTTGCTGCGC
>JAEZDN010000130.1 GCA_023433275.1 Verrucomicrobiota bacterium | reverse complement strand
GAGCGAAGGATCTATGCAGCTGGCGTACATCCGTCTTTTCCCTTGGATCCTTCGCTCCGCTCAGGATGACGGTGGCGGGGGCGTTTTCTATTCACGAAAGTGAATCCCGTTTTCCATGCTGGTGGCCAAGGATTGATAGTCCGCCTTGGCCGGAATGAGGCGTTTGGATGTAGGGGCGCGACTCGACCGCGCCCTTTGCCCGTTGCGGGAACCGAGGCGTGGACGAGTCACATCCCCTACAACCGGGCCTGAGTGCACTGAAGAATTCACAAGGCGCCGCACGCACGTCCATTGCCCTTGGATCCTTCGCTCCGCTCAGGATGACGGTGGCGGGGGCGTTTTCCATTCACGAAAGTGAACCCCGTTTGCCATGCTGGTGACCAAGGATTGATAGTACTTCTTGGAATGATGTAGATCGTCCTGGGCCGATCTCGCGCGTGAGGTCGTCGCGAGCGATGACCCTACAACGACCGAGGTGGCGCACGCGGATTAAACCGGTTTCGCGGCTTCGGCGATCAGCGCGAGGTGGCGGGGCATCACGGCGGTCACGTCAAAGTGGGTTTCGGCTCTGGAACGAGCGCGGGTGGCAAGGGCGCATCCGATGGCCGGGGCGGCGAGGAGGCGAGCGAGCTGGTCGGCCCACGCCGACGTGTGACCCGCCGGGAGCAGGCAGGCTTCGAGATCGGCGCGCACCAGCTCGGGAATGCCATGCACGGCGGAGGCTATGATCGGCACGCGGAGCGCCATCGCCTCGAACACAACGCGCGGGGAGGATTCCTCGTAGCTCGAGCAGCCGAAAAGATCCGCTGCCAAGTAATAGCGCAGGTAGTCGGTCGTCTCGGGATGCACCACAATGTTGTCACGCCCAAGCTCGGCGAGCGCAGCGGCCAGCATGGTGTCGAAAGGCGTGTCGCGCCCGCCCAGGAGAACGAAGCGGGTGCGTGCGGCGATGTCGGGATGACGGCGCCAGAGCAAATCGACCGCGCGGGCGAAGGTGTGCTGGCCCTTGCGATCCGAGACCGTGCCGATGTTGCACACGAGTTGCTCGCCCGTTCCCACACCGAGCGCGCGGCGGAGGGCAGCGCGGTCCTGTGCGACGGACCAGGCGTCGAGAAGATCGAGGTCGACCCAACCGGGAGTCAGGCGGTGGCGGCCGGGGTCGCCGTGGCCGAGGTGACAGTCGCGGGTAGAGGCGGTGGTGAAGGAAACGAGGTCGGCCAAGGCAAACGATTCCTCCGCCAAGCGCACCACGGCTGGCGGCACGCGCCGGCCGTAGAAGGAGGCGGGCGTCGTGCTTTCATGGATGTAGTAGAGCGTGCGCCGGCCGGCGGCCATTGCGGCATGGATGGCCCAAAAAGTGGTGAAACTGTTGGCGATGACCAGGTCGGCTTCGCGCCAGAGCGGATGGCGCGCGAGATCGGCGATGGCGCGTGCGCTGGCCGCGGCGGAATCGGCTTGGAGGACAGCCTGGCAATCGAGGATGTGCACGCGGGCGCCGAACGATTCGAATTCCAGGCGCAGCGGGCCTTCGTCGGCGCTGACGACATCGAGCTGGCAGCCGGCGGCGGCGAGGGCGCGGCCCAGTTCCAGAAGGAAGCGAGGCGCGCCTTGCAGGCTGAGGCCGTGGGTCGCGAGCACGATGTGCTTGGGCAGCGCGTGAGTTGAGCGCGTGGGCGACACGACCAGGGGTGGGGCGGGGGAAGGTGGATCCTGCCGGTTTTGCTCCGGGTGAAGGCCGCGCAAGCCATGAAGGTAATTTGCGAGATCGGCGTCGCGGTGCACGGTGAGCTCGCGGTCCGCGAGCGCTTTGTCCCACGCGGTGAGAGCAGCGTCGAAGTTCACGGCGGCAGCATTGTCCGGTCGTTCCTCGTCCTGGGTATGCAGGCGCGCTTGGACCACCGGGCCGAGGGTGAGCGTGCCGTCTTCCAATTCGGCATAGATCCGCAGGCTCACCGGATTCGGAAGTTGCGCGGGCACGTCGACGAGACCGGTGAAGCCGCAGGCGTGGGCGTTGGGGTATTGGGCGTAGTGAGCGGCGGGACCGGGCGAGGGCTGGTGCATCTCGAGCGGTTGCCACGATTGCAGGTCGACCGTGGCCAGGATGCGCCGGATGCGCTGCGTCGGATGAAACAGGTGGCCGAACGCCGGGATGCGACCGTAGCGGCAGCAGCAGGCGGAGGCGGGTTCGTCCACGAAACCGAGCAACGGAGCCGGCGCGTCGCGCAGGACGCGGCGGGAGGGAATTTCTGCGGCCAATTGCACGGCCAGCCGGTCCAGAGATTCTCCGGGGTTGCGCCCCGCGATGCGGAGCAATTGACGCAGGCCATGGCCGTGGTCGATCCAGCGCAGCGGCCCGCCGGGCAGCGCGAAGTCAACGGGTGCCGCGTGAGGGGAGATGGTCCAGGCGGCAGTCTGAAACGGAATCCAGCGGCCCTCGATGGTCAGGGCCTCAAGCACGACCTCGCTCGTCGCGGGCGCGAGTTCCACGGCCACATAAAATTCCGCCAGGGCGACCGGGCGCCCGGTTTGGAAATGGGCGGCGAGATCGGGACGAGGCAGCCCGTGGACGCCGGGAAAAATGGCCTCGCCGACGCGCGCACGCACATCGACGAAATGACCGTCCGCTTTCGGCCACACCCAGCCGCGGAGGAGATGCCGACCCGGCGGCAGCGTGGCACCCGGGGCCGGACTCTCGAGGTGGCTGTGGCTGAAAGGGGTTTCGGGCATCGGGGCGGAGAAAACCAAACTTACGCCATCGTCATTCCGAGCCTTGCGAGGCTGCAGGCGGTCGGCGCATGTTTGTCCTTACCCGTGGATCCTTCGCTGCGCTCAGGATGACGGGGTGGGTGATTGGGATGTGTTTGCGGGGCATGCTTGCTGGGGATGGCGCAATCTATCGCCTGCAAGCAGGCTCCTCCAAGGGAGCGGGCAACGGCGTGCATGGGAGTCAACCCAGCCAAGCTTCGCGGATCATTTGAAGATGGCGCGGGAGGGTGCGGGAGTGGTGGTAGTGGCGGGCGGCGCGGGCGCGGGCCATGGAGAGCATCTTGCGATCGCCGGCCAGGTGATCGGCGAGGGCGAGCTTGAGCGCGGCGGCGAGCTTGTGCTGGTCGCCGGCGGGTACGAGGTAGGCTTCGTCGGTGTTCGTGAGCATCTCGGCGATGCCGTTCACGTCGGTGCTGACGATCCGGTTGCCGAAGGTCATCGCCTCGAGGATGACGCGGGGGAACGATTCCTCGAAGCTCGTGCACACGAGGAGGTCGGCGAGGCGGTAGAAATCATAGATGTCGGGCGTTTCCGGGAAAACCTTCACGACATCCTGGAGGCCCATGAGCGCGAGATCCTCCTGGAGTGTTTCCATGTAGAGTCCGGGGCGGGCCCCGACCATGACCCATTGGATTTTGCGGCCAGGGTGGAGGGCGGGCAGTTCCTTGCGGAGGAGCTCGATGCCGCGGATGTAGATGTGCTGGCCCTTGCGCTCGCAGATGGAGCCGATGTTGACGACGATGACGGCGTCGGGGTCGAGGCCGTGCTTGCGGCGGAGGTCGGCGGGCTCATGGGCCGCGACGAAAGCGTCGATCCGCGCAAAGTCCACCCAGCTGGGCAGCAGGCGGAAGTTGTCGTTGACGTTGTGTTCCTCGTGGATGTCGCGCGTCGACTGCGCGGTGAACACGACGCGGGTCGCGAGGCGCAGGGCTTCCTCGACCACGGAGTGCATGGGCGGGGGGAGCATCGCCTCGAAGAAACGTTTCACCGGCTTGCTCTCGTGCAGGTAGAACGCCGAGGTCTTGCCGAGATGCGCGGCGAGGTGCACGCCCCAGAACGTGAGCAGGGTATTGCAGATGAAAAGGTCGGCGTCGTCCCACGAGCGCGTGCCGGCGAACTTCGTCAGGGCGGCATGGAAGGCGTCGGGATTCTTCGCGGTGGCCAGGGCGGAGGGGTCCCAGATCTCCACCTTGAAACCGGCCGCCTCGAAGCGCGCGCGGAGCGGGCCGTCCTGCGCCGAGGCGACGGTGAGCTGCACGCCGGGCTGGCCCGCGAGGTAGCGGGCGAGTTCGAAGAGGAAGATGGGTGCGCCCTCGAAGTTGAGATTCTGGGTGAGCACGATCGCGCGGAACGGACGGGCGGTCTCGGCGTGGCGCCGGTGATAGGGGTTCAGCGGCAGGTTGCGGGGCGGGAACTGGAGGGTCTCGCTGTGATAGGGATCGCGGCGCGTGCCGTGGCGGGCGATGTACTCGAGATGCTCGCGCTCCGCGTAGACCTGTCCGCGGGAGGCGCTGCCGACGTGGCGCAGGACGGCTTGCGGGGAAACAACCGTGCGAAAACCCGCGGCTCCGGCGCGCAGACAGAAGTCCACGTCGTTGTAGGCGACTTGAAGCTTGGGCTCGTCGAAGCCGCCAAGCTGGCGGTAGAGGTCGGTGCGCGTGAGGAGGCAGGCGCCGGTGACCGCGACGACATTGCGCGCGGCGTGGGGAAGGAAGAGATAGCCGAGATCCTCGGCCGGTTCGCGCTCGAAGAGCACGTGCGGCAGGCCGTCCTCATGGCTGAGCGAGATGCCGGCATGGTTGATCGTCCCGTCGGGATAAAGGAGCTTGGCGCCGACGATGCCGACGCCGGGCACGCTGAGCCAGCCGGCCAGGTCCTCGAGCCAGCCGGGGGCGAGCGCCTCGACGTCATTGTTCAAGTGCAGCACGAGTGGCGTGTCGGCACGGGCGGTGCCGAGATTGACGAGGCGGGAGTAATTGAAACCAGAGGTGTCGGGAATGGACGCCTGGCCGGACGCGGTGCCGGCGGTCTTGGGAATCGTGATGCCAGCGTCGCGGCTGGTGGGGCCGCCGGTGCCGGCGCGGACGACCTCGGCGCGGAGGTCGGTGCGAGTCGGCAAGGCGGCGAGGAGCGCGAGGGTGGCGGGATCGTCGGAATTGTCGTCGACGACGACCACCTTGACGGACTCGCGCGGTGTGGTGCGGGCGATGGAATCGAGGCAGGTCGCGAGGAGATCGGCGCGGTTCTTCGTGGGGATGACGATCGTGACGGGATTCTCGCGCAGGATGGCAGGGTCCCACTTCAGCTGGTGGAGGCAGAGGGCATATTGCCGGGCGAATTCCGGCAGCATGGGCTCGGCGCGGAGGCGGCGGCGCGCGATGGCCTCGGCGATGCCGTTGCGGGCGGCGGCAAAGAGATAGCCCTTCTGGTCGCCGCGCGTGGCCGTGCTCTCGGCGTGGGCGCGCCAGTGGTAGCCGATGAACGGCACGTGCACGACGTCCTTCGCGTCGATCAGCTCCCAGCAGCGGAGAAAGAGATCGATGTCCTGCGCACCGTTGAATTCCGGACGGAGGCGTCCGGCCTGTTCCACGATGGAGCGGCGGATGACGGTGAGGTGGTGCGTGTAATTGTGGGTGATCGCCATCTCGGGGCTCCAGCCGCCCTTGAACTGCGGGTCGAAGCGGCGGCCCGCGTCGTCGATCTTGTCCTCGTCGGTGTAGAGGTAGCCCGCGCTGGGTTGGCGCGCGATGGCCTCGGCGACGTGGAGCAGCGCGTCGGGCGGGAGCAGGTCATCGTGATCCAGGAGCGCCACGAACTCCCCGGTGGCGACCTCGAGGGCGGAGTTCGTGGCGCGGGAGATGTGTCCGTTTTGCGGGCGGAAGACGGGCTTGATGCGGGCGTCGGCCCGCGCGGCCTCCTCAAGGATGCGGCGCACGTGCGGCTGGGGCGACGCGTCGTCGGCGATGCACAGTTCCCAGCGCGGGTAGAGTTGGTTTTTCAGGCAATCGAGAAGTTCGCGCAGGTATTTCTCGGGAGTGTTGTAGGCGGGAACGACGACGCTGAAGAGCGGGCCGCCGCGACGGACGAGGGCGTCGGCGTCCTGTTGCAGCACGGCCTGCAGGCGCGGGGTGAGGCGGTTATGCCAGCACCACCGGGTGTACGGATCCTGGTCCTTGCGGCGGACGATGACCTCGGGGACCTTCGCCGCCTCGCCGTGACTGAGGACGGAGGCGAGGTGCGTGCGGAGGCGGGCGATCTCGGCGCGAATCTCCGGCCAGCTGTCGAACGTGAAGCGGCCGAGCAGGCGCCCGCGCAGGAAGGCCGCGACGACGCGTTGGAAAAGGAAGGGCTTGAAGACGGGGACGGGGCCCGAGTGTTCGTCGCGGCGATCGAGGTGGAGACGTCGGGCGAAGGCGAGGGAGCGGGAGCCGTCGGGAGCGTCGGCGAAGATCAGCAGGTTGGCGGGGCTCGGGGTGTCCTTGCGGATGTCGACCAGACCATAGAAGCCGGACTTGAGAGCCTGGGGGTGGTCGGAGCGGTGGCTGGCGACGTCGGGGCGGTCCTTGGGGTAGACGAGGCGGTTTTCGCTGAGGACGCCGGTCATGGCGCCGAGGCGCGCGATGTCGCGGCCGACGCCGAAGATCCAGCCGGTGACGCGGAATTTCTCGTAGCCGACATTGATCCAGTAGCCGGGGTTTTCGATGTGGCCGAGGAAGTGGTCGCCGACCGGGACATCGCTCGTGGGGGTGAGGATGTCGTTGAGAACGTGGTCGGTTTCGCGGCAGAGATCGCGCCACGAAGCGCGGTGAAAATGGCGGTAGAGGTAGTGGAGCGTCTGGTGGACGAGCGCGGCGCGGAGGACCTTGGGCGGCTTCGTGGCGGAGGCGGGCAGCGCCCAGCTGTCGAGCGGCGTGCGGAAGAATTCGCGCCATTGCGTGCCGTCGTGCCAGTCGAGGGCGAGTTCGCGGGCGCCGCGCCAGAGCTGGACGCGTTGGAGGAAGCCGGTGCGGAGGGCGGCCTCGGAGCCGCCGAAGATCTGTTGGGTGTCGGGTCGGAGGAGACCGTAGAGGCCCAGGGTGACACGGCGGTCGACGCGGGCGCGGAGGTCGACGCAGCGCGTGGTGTCGCCCGCGTAGAGCCAGCCGACGATTTCGAGGTGGGCGGACTCGGGCCGCCACGCCGTGGGGCGATCAATGTGGAACTGAGGCGTGACGTTATCGGGCATGCAGAGGGCCCGAAATTAAGCGTGCCCGGGGGCGGGGGAGTAAAGCCTCTTCCGGCTGGAGAGGATGCGACAGGGGGATTCGGACCCGGCGCTAGGCGGCTATCCAACAATCGGATTGGCAAGGGGGGACGCATTTCGTTGCCTCGCGGGATGGAAGTTGCCGCCGTTCGGGAGCCGACTCGTGGCGAAGGCCGCGGGGCCTTCGCGGTGTTTGTCGTGTGCCTGGTGTTTCATTTCTGGGGCATGACCGTGGGATGGACCAGCCGCAACCTGCCCGGCGGGGAGTTCCGTCAGGCGCAGACGGCGCTGTCGACGCACTGGATCAAGGCCGAGGGGAACTTCTCGCTGGCCTACCCGACACCGGTTCTGGGCAAGCCGTGGTCTTTGCCGATGGAGTTTCCGTTGTACCAATGGACGGTGGTGACGGTGAGCAAGGTGACGAACTGGAGCCTGACGAAGGCCGGGCGGGCGGTGAGCATCGGTTGTTTCTACCTGATGCTGCCGGCGGTGTTCCTGTTGTTGCGCCGGTGGAACGTGGCGCCCGCGCACCGGTGGCTTGTCCTGGCGGTGGTGGTGACTTGTCCGTTATACATTTTCTATGCGCGGGCTTTCCTGATCGAGACGATGGCGCTGATGGCCAGCGTGTGGTTCTGGGTGGCGTTCGAGCGCGCGGTGGCGGAACGGAGCAAGGCGTGGCTTGCCGTGGCGGCGGTGGCGGGCGTGGTCGCGGGGTTGGTGAAGGTGACGACTTTCATGCTCTACCTGTTGCCCGCGGGAATTTGGGCGGCGACGCGGCTGTGGGAGGCGAGGAAAGGCGCGTGGAAAACGGAGTTCGCCTGGATGGCGGCGGCGGTGGTGGTGCCGTTTGGCGCGACGTTATGGTGGCTGGATTTTGCGGATGCGACGAAGGCGCTCAACCCGCTCGCGAATTTTCTCACGTCATCGAACCTGAAGGAGTTCAACTTCGGCACGCTGGCCATCCGGCTGTCGGCGGATTCGTGGGCGACGAAATGGCGGATCGTGAGCGAGGCGCTGACCTGGCTGCCGGCCGTGGTGTTCTGCCTGGTGCTTGTGCCGCTGTCGGCGCGCGCGCGCTGGCGTCCGGTCGCGGGATGCGTGGCGGCATTTGCCTCGGTGCTGGTGATCTTCCCGGTGCTTTATGAGCACCACGAGTACTACTATGTGGCGAACACCCTGCTGTTGGTGCTGGCGATGGGACTCGTGCTGGTCGCGGTCGTGGAATCGCGCGCGGCGCGGTGGGTGGCGTACGGCGCGGTGGGGTTGGTGCTGGTGGGGCAGGGCTGGCGATATCTGGATTGGTATCATCCGATCCAGCGCCAGATCAGCCCGGGCGGCGACGGATTGACGACATCGTTGCGGACGCTGACGAATTCGTCGGACGTGATCGTGGTGCTCGGGCAGGATTGGAACTCGATGACGGCGTACTATGCGCAACGGCGGGCGATCATGGTACGCGATGACATCGCGCGGGAGCCGGCAAGGGTGGAGCAGGCGCTGGCCGATTTGGGGGAAGACAGGATTGGCGCGTTGATTGTGGTGGGCGAGCCCGATGGAGCGCAGTGGCTGATCGATCGCGCCGTGGCGCGCGGGCTGGGCGCGGAACCGTTGTATGTGTGGCGCAACGCGCGGGTGTTCGTGCCGCAGGCCCGGCGGAGCGAGCTATTGCACGCGCTGCTGGAGAACGATTTTCATGAGGTTGCGCTCGCGCCGGGCGTGGAACCGCCGCGGGGCAACCTGGCGGGCCGGTGGTTTGAGATGGCGGAAGTTCACCGCTGGCAACGGAAGCCATTCGTGGGATTGCGGCCGCAGCCCGTCCGGTTCTTCTCGAGCTTTGGGCCGGCCATGGATGGATCGAGCGGCGCGCCGATGTATGGGGCGCACCCCGTGACGCGGCTGGTGTTCGCGCTGCCGGCGGGCACGCACACCTTGCGGAGCGCGCTGCAGATGTCGGTCGATGCCTACCGGCTCGACCTGACGGATGCGGAGACGACCGACGGCGTGGAAGTGAGTTTGTTTCGCGTCGGACCGGGTGAAGAGCGGACGCTCTTGGCGTCGCGCTACTTCAACCCGCGGCACAACCGGGACGACCGGGGAGGCATGCGCCCGCTGGAATTCACTTTCGCGCTCGAAACCGCGGGGGAGGTGGAATTGTTCTTCGGACCCGGGCCCGCGGGGAAGGATACGCGGGATTGGATCGAGTTGGGGCCGTTGGTGATTGAGAGCGGGAAATAGGGAGAACGGGATGTGCGAACGCGGCTCGTCGGGGCGACTCGCCCTCCCTGGCCAGTAGCCACTAGCGGATTTCCACGCCGGCGACGTAGGCCCAGTCGTTGGTCGGGCTGCCGGCGGGGCCGTTGCCGAGGCGGAGGATCACCTCGCCGGAGAAGCCGGCGGGGAGCTCGACGTCGATGGTTTGCGGACCGCGATCACCGGGAGTATTCGCGGGATCGAGCTGGCGGCGGAAGAGGAGGCGACGCGGTCCGGCGAACGGGGCCGCCACGACCTCCAGGCTGATGCCATCCGTGACGGCGGTGCCGCCCGGGGCGAACGCGGCGTCGGGGAGACCGGCGACGGCGTGGAAGCGCCGGGCGTCGGGCGAGGGGCGGAAGATGATTTCCGCGGGAGCGTGGGCGTTGAGGATGAGGCGGCCATCGAGTTCGGCCGAGCCGATGCCATACCGGCTGCGCACGGTGTAGGGCGCGGGTTTGAACAGGCTGCCGGCGGGACCGGTGATCAGGTCGGTGTTGAGGCCGGTCGGGAAGGTGTCGTTTTCGAGCACGGGCGCGAGTTGCAGCGTGTCGGCCCGGGCGGCGCCCGCCGCGAGAAAGAGGACGTCCTCGCCGTCGGTGGCGGCGGGCTCGGGGGACAAGCCGAAGCGCGCGGCGCGTTCGCGGATGAAATCCGGGCGGGCGCGAAGTTTGTCGCCGTGGATCACCATGGCGGCAATCTTGCGGGAATCGAGGCGGGCGATGACATCCTCGAGCACCGCGGTCTCGTTTTCGCGCGAGCCGGGCACCATCAGGGCGCGGCGTTGGGAATAATAGGGCAGCGTGGGATTCCAGTCGGCACCGTAGATCAGGACGACGTCGTCGGCCGGCACCGCGTCGCGAATCATGGCGGCAAGGGGAGGCGGCGGCGGGGCGGGGTTGCGGTGATGCGAGTAGTAGCCGCGGTAGAAGGCGTGGAACTGGAAGATCAGCACGAGGGTGAGCGCCAGCCAGTTGGCGCCGCGCGGTAGGCGCGGGTCGTCCCAGACGGAAGCCACCAGCATCCCCGCCGCGGCGACGAGGAGCAGCGAGTTGGCGGCGTAGTAGTAGTCGTGGATGTGGTAGAGGTTGGCGAAGACGAGCGGGCCCGAGAAAAACCCCAGGAGGGCGGCGCCGGCGATCCAGCGGGTGCGCCGGGGGGCGAAGGGCACGCAAAGCAGGGCGATGGCGATGGCGCCCTCGGCGAGGTTGTGATCGACGATGGTTTCCTGGAGGTGCACCCAGAACGACCAGTCGAAGCGCAAGGCCAGCGCGCCGAAGTTCCAGTGGTGAAGCTCGCGCGCGGCGAGAAAACCGGTGAAGGGATTGGAATCCTTGACGGCATCGGCGTGGCGCACCCACCACCAAGCCAGGCCGAGCGAGACGGCGGCGGGAATGAACGAAGCCAGGGCGACGCGGACGACCGGGTGTTCCCGGCGACGGAGCGCGGCGATCACGAGGGCGAGCGCGGGGATGCCGAACACGAGGAAGGTCGTGATCTTGGCCATGCCCGCGAGCGTGGCGGCGAGGGTGGTGGCAATGATCCACAAGGCGCGCGGGTCATCCAGGGACCGGCGCAGCAAAGCGAGAAACCAGACACTGAAGCACAGCGCGGTCGTCTCGATCATGAAGGTCCGGGTATAGAAAAGATAAACCGGCGAGGAGACGAGGATGCCGAGGACAACGAGCCGGCGGGACGAGGGAATTCCGGCGAGGGAGAGCAGATCATAAACCGCGGGCAGGCAGAGGAGGAGGAAGAGAATTCCGGTCAGGCGACCGGCCTGGTCGAGCGGCATGCCCGTCACCGAGTGAACGTTCGCCACGATGATTTGGTAAACCGGAAATTCCATCGGGATGGACCACGGGGGACCAAATAGCGGGGTGAGGTAGTCAAGTTGCCACCCCGCCTGGGCGATCCACCACGTGGTGAGGGCTGTCTGCAGCTGACGGAATTCGTAGCGGTCGAGCAGCGAGGCGTCCCAGGACCGCGTGAGAAGAACGAGCGCGAGCAGCAGCACGCTGGCGAACATGATGGCCAGCGCGCGCGGGGAGGTCGGGGTTGATGCGGGAGGTTTCATGGCGGCAGGTCTGGAGTGTGGGAGTCTGCGGGCAGGCGATTCGTCAGGGTGTGCGGGGAGCGTGCGTTCCGATCGCCTGCAAGCAGGCTCCTACAGGTGGCCGGCCACGGCCCGGCGCACGCCCTCGTCGAGCGGAATCCGGGGGTTCCAGTCCGTGGCGGCGCGGAGGCGACTGGGGTCAAGGCGGCTGTCGTGCACGTCCCAAGCCGGCGCCGGCGTCGAGTTGGTCAGGATCCTTCGACTCGTGTGTTTCTCCACCAGCGCGATGATCTCGCGAACGCTGTGGGATTCACCGGCGGCGAGGTTGAACGTGCCGGTGAGGCGACGGGCGATAACGGCGGCGAGGGCGGAAAGAAAATCCGTGTGGTGGATAAAATCCTTTCGCGCGTGTCCGTCGCCCCAGAGCGTCAGCGGCTGGCCTTCAATGGCGCAGCGGATGGCGTGCGGGATCACGCCCTGGGCGCGGCCCGCGGGAACCGGGTAGCCGTACGGGTTGGCGATCCGGAGGATCGTGCAGGAGAGCCCGTGGCGGCTCGCGGCCTCGTTCACGATTTGTTCGCCGGCCAGCTTGGCGCGACCGTAGCGGCCGATGGGCTGGCAAACGTCGTCCTCCCGGCTGGGGCGGCCGGGCGCGTTGCCGTAGACCGCGCCGCCGGAGGAGAAGAAGATGTAGTGCGGGCGGCTGTCCGCCGCGAGCGCGGCGATGTGTTCGAGCGTCTTCGCGAGACGAGGAAGGTCCTCGCGTTCCTCAAGGCCGGGTGATTGTTCGGAGGTGGCGGGGAGGGTGCTCCACGCAAGATCGAGAAGGATGTCGTCGCTCGTCAGCGGTCCGCCTGGCGCGAGTTCGGAAAGAGAGCGGATGCCGTCACCGGCGATGCGCGAATAGAGGTGCACCCCGACATCGCGGGCGCGGAAGTGCTCGGCAATCAGGGTGGCGAGACGGCCGCGGCCGCCCGTGACATGGATCTGCGTGGACCGGTTCGACGAAGGAGACATTGCGATCAGGGTGTCAGGCTCGCGTAAAACCTGGCAAGCGACGCGGCCGTGCGCGCCCAGCTGAAGTGCCGTTCCGAGTACGCGACGGCGCCGCGGGCCAGTCGGTCGTAGAGGGCGCGGTCGCGCCGCAGCTCGGTCACCGCCGCGGCGATCCCCGCCGCGTCGGCGCGATCGAGCACATAGGCATCGGTGGCGTGGCGGAGTTGGGCGCCGAGATTGGTGCGGGGCAACACCACGGGTCGACCGATGGAGAAGAACTCGGGAAGTTTGGAGGGGAAGCGGTAGTCGTTGAAGGCATCGGGACCGCCCGGCTGGACGAAGATGTCCGCGAGCGACATCAGCGGCGGCAGGTGATGATGATGTGGGATTTGTCCGAGCGCGAGGACATGGGGAGCGGCCTCGCGGGCGAGTTCGCCCAGGAAATCGACGGAGTCGAGACCGGTGCGGATGAGGCGCGTCGGCTGGCCCTCGCGGTTGAGTTGGACGACGGCGGCGTAGAGATCGCGCACTTCGGCGGCGTTGGCTGCGTGAACATTGCCGTGATAGAAGAGCACCGTGGTGTCGTCGGTAAATCCGAGTGCGCGCCGAAAATCGGTGGGGAGGGGGCGGGGAAAAAAACTGCGCGCGTCGGCGGCGGGCTCGAGGTGGAGGCGGGGGCGGTCCGGGGGGACGAACTCGGCCAGCCGTTCCGTGATGACGGTCACGCCCGCGGCGCCGGCGAGGAAGGCCCGGCTGCGGCGGGGGTGGGACAGGTCTGGCGGGACGAGCGGATCGAGCGAGGCATCGTCCATCGCTTCCAAGGATGCGGGAGGGCGACGCAGGGTCAGGGCGAGGATTTCCTGTTCGTTGTCCTCGAGGTGCACGACGATTTTCGCCGCGGAGCGTTCGGCGAGGACCAAGGTCAGCTTGCGGACGTTTTCGCGCGTGGTCCAGGCGTGGATGATGTCAGGGCCGCGGCCATTGGCAAAGGTCACCCCGGCGACGGCCTCGTCATGAGTGACGGCGCGGAAGGCGGGGCGCAGGTGGTGGGCGAGGGTGGAAAGATCGTGCGCGACGGCGACGATGCAGTGATAGGCGGAGGCCGAGAGCTCGTTGGCCAGACCGGCGACGTGGAGGGCGTTGTTCGCGGCGAAGCTGCCCGGGAGAATAAAGAGGATGTTGAGCGGATGTTGAGCGGGAGCCGGGCGGGCCGGCGATTGGAACGGCGCGACGGGCAGAGCAATGCGCGCGGCGCCGAAATCAAAACCGGGCGGGTGGTTTTCGTCGGAGGAAATGTCCACTTGGAGGAGCGTGCGCGCGAGGGCCACGGAGCTGTTGGCGAGCCGGGCTTTCAGGCGCAGGGGGCCGCGGCCGGCGGAAAGGATGGTGCGGCTCTTGAAGCCCGCGCGGGACGCGTGCGGCGACGCGGGAAAACGGGAGGCCAGGTCGGGGCGTGATCGACCGAGGTCACACGGGATTTCCTGGTGGCCGTAGCGGAGGGACAACTCCTGGATGGGATGGTCGGGGTGCACGGCCCAGCCCTCGACGTGGAGGCGGCGTGTGGCCGTACCGGTGGCGGCGGGTAGCTCGAGGTCGGCGACGAAACGGGCGGGCTCGACCGCGAGGGTGAGCGATTGAAAGCGCCGCCATTCGCCGCCGGGCGGCCCGGCCTCGAAGCTGGCTTGGTAGACGCCCGGCGGGAGTTGTCCGGTGATGGTGAAACCGCACGCTCGCGCGGCGGGTTCGCCGGGGTGACGGGAGGCGACGTCGGGGCGGGGGAGCGGAGAGGATGATTCGAGGGAGCCAGCCGAAGTAACGAGTCGCACCCTGGGAGCGGATTCGAGACCGGGGAGAAAGCACCAGCCGGTGACCGAGATCACGCCGTCGCGCGCGCGGAGAGGGCGCGGGGACTCGATTTCGCCGTGCAGGCGGCTCATGGGCGGCGGCTGAAGGTGCGTTCGAGCGAGCGCAGCCAAGCGGTCCACCGCCAGCTGCGTGATGCCTTGAGCGCGCGTTGCTCCGCGTCCAATTCGTTGAGGCGGGAGAGGCGGGCGGCGGATTCCGCGACAGCGGCGTCGAGGCGACCGGTGAGTTGTTGCAGGCGGTCCTGTTGCTCGCGGGCGAGCGCGGCCTGCTCGGCGATGAGGGTCTGGAGCTGTTCGGTCTCGCTGAGGAGGTCCTGTTCGCGTCCGGTGGCGGCCTGCAGCGCGGCGCGGCTTTCCTCGAGGGCCTGGTGGGTCACATGCTGCATGTGGCGCATGTGTTCGAACTGGTGCTGGAGATCGGCGCGGACGCGTTCGAGGTGGGCAGCCTCGCCGGTGCTGCGGTCGGCGAGGGCCTGGGCGTCGGCGAGGAGTTTCTCCAGGGCGGCCGCACGGGGTGCGAGTTCGTCGCGGGTATCCTCGAGTTCCATGATCCGCACCTGCGCCAGGATCAGCTGCTGGCGGAGGAGATTCAGCGGGTCGGCCGGCGCGGCGGGATCGGGCTTCATGGGACGCGGGGACTCAACGTGCGGGGCCCCGGAATGTGAAGCCAATTGTCGGGCAACACGAGCTGCGGGCACCCGTGGCCCGCCCGGTAGAAGTCATTTAAAAGACTACTTAGGGTCGATGCGGCGGCGGAGAAAACGGGTTGTCAACGGAGGCGGATTCACGTGCCGTGCATGCCGCATGGTGCGGTATTTCCCTTCGTTTCACACGATCGCGTTTGGGTGTGCGTGCGTGTTCGCTTTCCTGGTCCACAGCCAACTGGGGGCACGCCAAGGCGTCTATGCGTCGGACATGTGGCTGCACGTGGAGTTCATGTTGCACCCGGGGCAGAACGAGGCGGCGGGCTATTCGCTGCTGCACACGCTCTGCTCCGCGCTGGTCGCGCCGTTTTCGGTGCCCGAGGGCGACCGGGGCGTCATCGTGGGCGGCGCGATGCTGATGGTGCTGACAGCGGCCTTTTATTATTCGCTGGTGCTGGTGCGTGGCTACTGGGCGGAGATTTATCCCGCGCGGGGGGAACCGCGCGTGGCGGGGCTCGTGCTCGCCTGTTTCGTGATCTCGATGGTGGTGCTGACCCCGTGGCTGGGTGCGCTGTTCCTTGGCGTGTTCACGGGCAATCCGTGGCACAACCCCACCTACCTCTTTGCGCGTGTGTTCGCGATCCTGGCGTTTGTCAGTTTTCTCAGGCTGATCGATCCCGCCATTCGCCTGGAGGGCGCCGCGAGGTGGCGCGTCCTGGCGCTGCTGGCGGTGGGGGCGGTGCTCTCGATGTGGGGGAAGCCCTCGTTCATGCTCACGCTGGGGCCGACGTTCGCTCTGGTGGGGTTGGGGGCGTGGTTGCGGGGCAGGATCGAACTGGCCCACGCCTGGCGCATTGCGGCGTGCCTCGTGCCCGCGTTGGTCGCGCTGTTGGTCATCCGGCACAATGTCTATGCGCAGGACAAGGCGACGAATGCCGTGGTGTTCTGGCCGGGCCGCGTCTGGGGTCAGTACACCCCGAGCTATGCGATGTCCTTGGCGCTGGCGGCGGCGTTTCCGTTGTATGTTTTCATCGTCCGGGCGCGGGCCCTGTCGCCCACGATGGTCGTGGCAACGGTGAACTGGGTGGTTTCACTCCTGATGTTCTATCTTCTGGCAGAACAGGGGCCGCGCGAGACGCACGCGAATTTTGCGTGGTGCTACATGGGTGGGCTGTTCTTCTTTTTCCTGGGGGCGATCGAGGAGTGGTTCCTTCGTCCCGCGACGGGCAACCGCTGGGTGCATCGCGTGGGGACGGTGATCTTCGCGGCGCACTTGCTGTCGGGGATATATTATTTCCAGTCTATCCTGCGGGGCGGGCCGTACATGTAAGGCGACGCGAGGACCGACCAAGGTCGGCCCCTACCGATGCCTGAATCGGGGGTGCGCGCCGGTGCGATGCGGAGGTTCCGGGGCGGATGGGAGGTGAATGAAGGAACAACTCACCGAGGGGAGACTGGCTCAGCCGGAACGATGCAATCAGAATGCGATCCCGCCGTGTGCGCGGTCGAACGGTTCGGTTGTACGGGCTTGGCTTGTCCACGAGCTCGGTTCCCGCAGCGAGAAAAGGGCGCGGTCAAGGCGCGCCCCTGCATCCAACTGCATGATTGCCGGCTCAGACGAACTTCAGCTTGCGGGCGGCGAAGAGGACCATGCGCAGCAGCAGCCAGCCGTGCTTCCAGCGCTGGATATTGGTGGTGCCATACGTGCGTTCCTTGTAGCGGATCGGCACGTCGGCGATCTTTAGATTAAGGCGGGCGGCGCCGAAGAGGAGATCGAAGTCGCCGAAGGGATCGAAGTCGCCGAAGTAGGCGCGGTTGGCGGCGATTCGGTCGTAGTGAGAGCGGCGGAGGACCTTGGTGCCGCAGAGGGTGTCCTTGACCGGCTGGCCGAGCAGCCAGGTGAAGATGAGGCCGAAAGTCTTGTTCGCGCAGAGATTAAGGAACTGCATGGCCTTTTCGTCCATGGGGTAGACGAGGCGGCAGCCGTTCGCGAACTCGGCGTGGCCGTGGGCGACGAGCGCGTAGAACTTCGGGAGTTCCTCGGGCGGCATCGTGAGGTCGGCGTCGAGGATCATGAGGATGTCGCCGGTGGCGGCCGCGAAGCCGCAGCGCACGGCGTCGCCCTTGCCCTTGCCGGGTTGCTGCATGATCTTGATCTTCATGCCGGGGTTCTCGCGCGCCACGCGCTGGATCTCGGCCCAGGTGTCGTCGCGGGAGTGTCCCTCGACGAAGATCAATTCCGTGCCGCCGCCCATGGCGGGCGTGCGCCGGATGGCGGCCTCGATGTTGCCGGCTTCATTGCGCGCGGGAATGACGACGGAAACGGTGGGCGCGTCGCCTTCAGAAACGGCACGGGCCGGTCGGGCCACGATGAAGATGGTGAGGCAGAACCACTGCAACAGGGGCGCGAGCCAGCGGTTGAAGGGGGTGCCGAGGCCCGGCACGGGCAGCAGGATACGGCTCTCGACCGTCAGCGGATTCCAGCCGCCGTGATGAAGGAGGTTGAGGACATCCGAGGTGGCCAGCCAGCTGCTGCGCGGCTGGGGACCGCGGAGGCCGAGGGTTTCGGCGAGGGAAAGAACCGGGCGCCAGAGGGAGTTTTGAAAATTGACCGCCAGGCGCGTTTCCCGGTGGGAGCAGGGCTGCAGGCGCGCGAGCATGGCCTGCACGTCGGCGGCGAGATTCAGCGTGTCGGAAATGATGATGTAGTCGAAGGTGCCCGTGAGCTCGAGCGACTCGCCGGCCTGGACATGGAACTCGGCGCCGGGCACGCGGGCACGGGCGGCTTCGATCTGGCGCGGGGAGAGGTCGACGCCGACACGGCGCGCGGCGCGGAGTTGTCCGAGCAGTTCGCCCGCGCCACAGCCGATCTCGAGCACGGAGGCTTCGGCAGGGATGATCAGGTTGTAATAGTGTGCGAGCAGGCGGCGATAGCCACGCGAAGCCCAGCGCGAGACGGACGGGGCCGCGTCGTAGAATGCCTGGATATTGTCCAGGTGCTGGCGGGTGATGTCGGGCAGGGAGGGCATCGGGGCGGTTGCCACTCAAGAAGCCAAGAGCCTAAGGTGAAGGCAATAGTCCTTCACGGCGCTCTTACCCCCATATTCCACAAGAAGCCGAGCAGGGCACTGCGGCGAAGATACCTGGTAAGCGATGGATGTGATTCCAGTTCGGCGGGCGAGAGGGATCGGTTGTTGGTGCGGGTGCGGAGTCGCTCTATCTCCCTTCGGCCGACCGAGTGGATTTGGGCCGAGGTTTTTTGCGCGGCGTGGATGCGGAAACAGGCTAGAAAGCGGGGCACGCGGACGATCCGCGCTCCTGCCGCCTGGAAGCGGAGCAAGAGATCCCAGTCCAGGGCGAATCTGAGGGTCGGGTCGACGCCGCCGACCCGATCCCACAAGCGTCGGCGCCAAAAAAGCGTTTCCTGGGGCACGAAATCGTTGAGCCGGAGCACAGCCGGATCGTGCGGTGGCAGGAACCAGCGACCGACCTCGTGCGAGTTCTCATCCACGAGGATGCGATGACCGTAGATGACATCGACATCGGGGTGGCGGGCGAACCAGTCGATGACGAAGGAGAGCGTGCCGGGAAGATAGAAGTCGTCGGAATTGATCCAGGCCATGATGTCCTCCGGCTGGCCCGAGGTTTGGGCGAATCCCTGCGCGATGGCGTCGGCTTGGCCGCGGTCCGGCGCGCTGGCCCAGCGGTGAAGGCGGCTCGCCTGGCGGCGGATGATGTCGACCGAGCCATCGGTCGAGCCACCATCCTGGACGACATAAGCCAGCCGGAGACCCGGATCATGCAGCACCGAGCGCAAGGTTTCCTCGAGGTATGCGGCCTGTTGGAACGAGGGCGTCACGACGGCGATCGCAGGGCGATGTTCGGGCAGGCTTGTCGGTGGCGGAAAGGATTCAGGCCGGAGTCGTCGCGGGGCGTGGGTGCGCCACGCCGGAAATTGGTGCGCGAGCAAGGTGCGGGGATCGGCAAGAAATGCCCGACCCAAGAACGCGGTGGGCGGCACCGCCACGCGCAGCGTGGCAAGGTGTTCCGCGTCGCCGCTTTCGACCTCGGCTTCGAGCGAAATTTGGTGGACGCCAGCGGAAAGGAGGAAGTGCAGCACGAAACCACATTGGCCGTCGGTCAGGCCATCGGCGTGGGCGGCGGCGACGTCGGGGCGGGACTGGTTGCACGCGGCGATCCACGATTCGCGGCCGGAGGCGGCCCGAAGAGTGACGGCGCGGCCGTCGCGTCGGAAGCACCAGCCGCGCAGCGAGACGCATCCGTGGGGAACGAACGTGTCGGGCGCCTCGTCCAGGTGGAAAAGGGACTGCCGGGCCGGCGGAGGGAAATGG
The DNA here is from genome assembly GCA_023433275.1 of Verrucomicrobiota bacterium. Taxonomy (GTDB): domain Bacteria; phylum Verrucomicrobiota; class Verrucomicrobiia; order Opitutales; family Opitutaceae; genus Lacunisphaera. The sequence goes on along the minus strand of JAEZDN010000130.1, from coordinate 95,277 downwards.
GGCGGCGGGGAGGCGAGGGCGTAGTTGCCGGCCGCGCGATCGAAATGGGGATTGTAGTAGGCGTCGGCGGCTTGCGGCGCCGGGTGGGCTTCCAGGCCGGCATCGGCAGGATCCATGACGAGCCGGGCGGAGGCGCAAACCCGATGGAAAAAACCGGCGGCGGAAACGGCCTCGCAGAACTCGAACCAATTTTGGGACGATGAACCGGTTTGCAGGATAAGGTTTCGGCGAACGGCCACCCCGGCGGGGGGCACGGCGAGGACCTCGCGATTGCAGCGAAGCGAGCCGTTGTAGCCATCGCCCTCGGCGTCGAAGCCGGCCATCAGCGGGATCAGGCGCCCCTCATGCACGGTGAGGCCGCTCGCGATGACTCGGTCTTGCGGGGAAACGAGCATGGGACCCACGCAGCCGGAGTCGGGCCGGGCGGCCAGCGCGCAGAGCTCGGCGAGGCCCGCGGGAGTTGGGGTGGCACCGCCCGGGTGAGTGAGCACCAGAACATCCGCGGAACTGGAGCGGGCCGCTGAGGCGAGCGCGCGCAGAGGGGAATCCCCGTGAGCCAGGGACACGAGTTCAACGGAAGGCTGCGTGGTTGCCTCGAGGCGGACGCGATGGCCACCCAAGGCGACGGCGCGGCGGTTGTCGCCGATGCGGTGCAAGTGGGCCTGGACGGCCTCGGCTTGCTTGCGGTCCATGTCTCCCTTCACGTTGCCGTGAAGCGCGCTGGAGGTGGGGGATTGGCGCCACTGGTAGAGAATGCGTGGCACGTGGGCAATGCGAGCACCGCGCTCGGCGACCCGCAGGAAGAATTCGTAATCCTGAATGCCGTCGTAGTCCGGGTTGAAACCGCCGGCGGCCTGCGCGATCGACCGCCGCACGCACAGGGCGTGTCCCGGATACATCACGCCACGCAAAAACTCGGGGGAGAAGGCGGGTTTGAGGAAGGGGACGAGACGCTCGCCCGTGGGAGAGATTTTTTCCTCGTCGGAGTAGAGCGCGTCGAGGGCCGGGTCCCCGGCGATGCGCGCGGCGAAAATGGCGAGGGCGTGGGGTCGCAGCACGTCGTCGTGATCGAGGAGGACGATGTATTCACCCTGTGCCGCGGCGAGGGCTTCGTTGGTGGTGCGGGCGATGCCTTGGTTGGCGGACCGGTGCAGGATACGGATGCGCCGGTCGGACCGGCCAAAAGAGTCGAGGAATCGGGTGAGTTCGGCGTCGACCGAACCGTCGTCGATCAGGATCAGCTCCCAGGTCCGATAGTGCTGCTGCCGCACGGATTCGACGCAGGCGCGCAGGAAGGTGAAGTCCGAACGGTAGACGGGAACGAGGATTGAAAACAACAGCCCGAAGGCGGCAGGCGGGGAAGTGTCTGCAGAAACTATCTCGGGGTCATGGCGTTCGGCCCACGCCGCGTAGTTCACGAGGAATGCGCCGTAGCCGGGCAGTTCAACCGTCCGCCGGGTGGCGAAGGGAAGCAGCACTCCCTCGGCGTCGAGCAGGGAAATGCCGAGGGTGAGGTCGGGAGCGGGCAGCCTTGGTTCGAGCACGAATCCGCTCTGCTGGCTGCCGGGGGTGTTATGGAAATGGCGCGCGACATCGGGGCGATCGCGGAGCGGGGCTTCGGCCAGAAGGCGATCGCCTGCATGCAGCACGACGGCCGTGCCGGGGGTGGAGTTTGGCTGATGACACCAGCCCGAGAGAAGCAGGCGAGGGCCGCCGTCCCCGGCCCAGCGCGCGATCTCGAGGTGAGCCTCAAGTTCAAGAGGAGGTGTCGACCAAGCGTCGAGCGAGACGTTGAGGATTTGCTCGGCCAGGCGACGCACGGTGCGAAGACGTCGCGACCAAATGCGAGCGAGGTAGGCGGAGCTGTTATGGAGGGCCTCGAGTTCCATCTGGCGAAGCCAGAAGTGCAGCTGGGCAGCCGGTCCTGGGCGCGGGAGGCGCGTGGTGAACAAGTGCGGGTGTCGGCGCGCGATGGGCGACAACGCGTGGAAGCGAGCGGCGTCCTCGGCGGGAAAATGGGTGCGGCGCGCGTATTCGAGGTCGATCAGCCGCGGGTGTCCGGTGGGAGAAACGAGGAGGTTGGCCGCGGTGAAGTCGCCGTTGCTCCACTGTGTGGCCGGCGGGTGCGAAGCGATCAGCGGGTAGAGCGCCGGCAGGATTTGATCGGACAGGAGGCGGGTCTCGGCCGGTTGCCAGCGAGAGATCGAGACCAGGTGTTCGCACCAAGAGGACCACTCGGCGCGGCGCGCCTGCTCCTGGGAGGGTTCGCTGGTGGCGGCGAGGGCGTCGCAGGCGACGGAAAAGGCGTGCGCAGCGCGGCGCGCGATTTCGGGCTGATCCACCGGTAGATTGGCCAGCGGTGGATCAGCCGAAAAGGATTCGATGAGAAGGTCCCCGGCCGAAAGGGAAAGCCAGGCGAGGGGAGCGTGGACCAACGCGGGGCAGTCGCGGGAAAACGCCGATTGCGTCCTGGCCAAGCGGGGCAGGTCCGACCCCGTGGTGAGGAGGAGAGCGGCACCATCGGGGTGGCGGCCGACCCAACTTTGCCGGGGCGAAGCGCGCCGATCGGCGTTGCCGAGCGCCAGGGGTTGGAGGACCGCATCGGCGGCGAGAAAACCGCGCTCGATGGCGGCCTGGATCAATGCAGGTGAGAGCTGATCCGGCATGGGATCAATCGCGGCGGGCTTTCACGAAGAAGCTGGGCACGAAATGGTGGGCGCGGCCGCGTCGGGCCAGCGCTCGGTAGTGCTGGGCGAGGGTGTCCTGCCACGCGGGCGAAAGCGCGGTGCCGTCGTAGCCGTTGTGTTCGGGTGGGAGCGGGGCTCGCAGGAGCCATTCGTGCAGTTCAGCCCCTTCCCCGGCGAGCGGGACGATGTGGGCGGGAAGTTTGTAATCTGGAAACGCGCCGAAAAACTCGATGTCCCTGAAACCCGTGTCGGCCAGCAGGCGCGACAATTCGGTGAGGGAGTAGGTGAAGCTCTGCAGCCGGTTGCCGGTTGATTCGTTCCAGTGGCGGCGGGCGAGGGGGGCGGGGAGGGACGCAATGTGGGGGACACCGATGTGATCATCCGCGCAGCCCAGCAGGTATTTCAAACCGAGGCGGTTTTCGATGCCGAGGATGAGGTGCCCGCCGGCGGCGAGTTCAGCGTGGGCCTTGCGCAGGAAAGCGAGCTGGCGTTGCTGCGGGTCCGATTGCTCCTGGAAAGCGCCGGCCCATTCGAATACCCCGATGGCGCAGATCGCGGCGAAGCGCGCGGGGAAATCGACGTCGAAGTAGTCGGCCTCGATGAAGGCCATGTTGCCGGTGAGATTGTCCTGTCGGGCGGCCGCCTGGATGAAGGCGAGGCGTTCCGCGACGGGTTCGAGGGCAACGACCGGGCCGTGTTGGGCGAGGGGGCGCGAGACCTGACCCCAGCCTGAGCCGATGTCGAGCACGGGACCGGCGCCGACGGGTAGGACGGTGTTGAAAAACGCCGTGCGGGAAGGGTCGACCACGATGCGGTGGAGCCAGGGCTTGGTCGTGGCGTAGCGGGCGGCGACGGCATCGCGCCAAGGGCGCCCGGATTCAATTTCCCCGACCAGGGACTGGAGATCCGAGGCGGCGGTGTCGCGAAAACCCGCGGACCGCGGGCGGGAGAATGTGGCGCCGGCCTCGAGGACGGAAGCGTTGCCTTGGTGGACGATGGGAAGGGGAAACACTGAGAGCGACGAACGCAGGATTAGCGTTCAGTCTCAATCTCATAACCCTTTTCGGTCAAGGTGACGGTGACGTGGCCGTGGAGACCGCTCACGTAGGCGGGGATTTGGTTGCGCTCGAAGAATCCGCGGATGCGCCCGGCACGGTCGGATTCCCAGAGGGGACGCGGGGTCGGAACGAGCGCGGCCTGAGCGCCGACTCGCGCGAAGAAGGCGTCGGGTGCGGCGCCCTCGACGCCGTGATGGGGGACCTTGAGGATGTCGGCGGCGAGGTCGAATTCGCTGTGGGCCAGGTAAGTGCCGAGGGCGTTGTTGAGGTCGCCGGTGAACAGGGCGCGCGTGGGCCCGACGCTCAGTTTCATGATGATGCTCGTGTCGTTCACGTCGGTGCGGCCGACCGGAGAGTTGAGTCCGTCGTAAAGGCAGATGGCATCGATGGCGATCGGGGCGCCGCCCGCGGTAGTCTCGCTCCAAAGGCGCTCGCCGATGGCGGGCGTGTGGAAGGGAATCTGGCGGTTGCGCAGTCCGTCGAGCGTGTAGTGAACGTGATCGAGGTTGCAGCCCCACGGCCGCTCGGGATCGGCGGCGGCCTTGTCGGGCACGTTACCCACCACCTTCCGGATGGGAATGCCCGCGTCGTGCACATCGAGCAGGGCGCCGTAGTGATCGATGTGGAAGTGGCTGATGATGGCGAGGTCGATGGACTGCACGCCCTGGGCCTGGAGCGCCTTGACGACCGCGCCCGGTGAATCACCGAGCAAGCCGGCGTCCACGAGGATCGTGGCGCCGCCGGGCATGCGCAGGAGGTGGCAGTCCGCGACGTCGGTTTTCCCCATGACGTTGAGCATGGTCCAGCGGACTGCGTTGCCTTCCGTGCGCGCGCCCAGTGCGGTGGCGACGAGAAGACAGCACAGCAGGACGCCGCGAACAAACGGCCCGAGCTTCGACACGAGGCGTCCCGATTGGGGCAAGGAGGAAATCATTTCACGCTGATGACGGTTGGACAGTAAGCCAGGCCGAAGGATTTGTCGCGCGGGTGGACGTCGAAGCGCAGGACATCGTAGCGGCGGTGGATGACGTGGACGTCGCCATTCACGAGTCGCACCCAGCCGAGCGAGAAGAAATAGACGCCGGGCAGGACGTTCAGCACGACGGTGAAGGTGACTTCGGCGCGGGAGCCGGCGGGGACGTCGGGCGGGGTTTGATTCTGGAAATAGGTGTTGGTGCCGTAGATTTCCTGGCCGCGGACATCCTTAAGGGTGAGCGCATAAATGGGCGCGGCGACGGCCTGGTGTGCTTCGCAGGCGATCTGGATGCGGATGGTTTCGCCCGCGATGAAGCTGAGCCGGGGCTTGCCGGCGTGATCGCTAAGAACGACGGAGGTGATTTGCCCTTCCTCCCCGCCGTACGCGTATTCCTTGTCGGAGATTTGCTGGTGGGTGCGCTCCTCGGCGAGGAGATTTTCGGTGGCGGAGGGCGCCATCCCGGAGGGAAGAAGGGCGACGGATGAAACCAGGGATGCCGCGGGCGAGGGCGGGAGGAGGGCGCCGGGGGAGGGGGTGGGTGCGGGCGGAATTTCGCCCGATGCGGCGATGCGGTCCCCGGACTCCTGCTGTTGGCGGAGGGCAGCGAGGTCCTCGCGGATGGCTTCGAGGCCGTGGGGGCTCGTGATCAGCTTGGTGTAGATGTTGGTGACATCGTTCGGCGAGCCCTTGAGGAGCATTTCGCCGCGTTCGAGGAGCACCGCGGTGCGACACATGCGTTTGACGGCGTTGGTGTCGTGGGAGACGAAGATGATCGTGCGCCCCTCCTTGAGCATCTGCTCGAGGGTGGCGTGACACTTGAACTGGAAGCGCGCATCGCCGACGGCGAGAGCCTCGTCGATGATGAGGATGTCGGCGTCGACGTGCACGCAGACGGAGAACGCCAGGCGGAGGGTCATGCCGCTGGAGTACGTGCGGACGGGTTGCTCGATGAACTCGCGGATGCCGGAATACTCGACGATGGAGTCGTAGCGCGCGGCGACCACGGCCTTGGACAGGCCGAGGATGGCCGCGTTCATGAGGATGTTTTCGCGACCGCTGAAGTCGGGGTTGAAACCGCTGCCCAGTTCGAGGAGGGCGGCCACGCGCCCGCGGATGGTGACGGAGCCCGTGGACGGCTGCACGGTCCCGGCGATCATCTGCAGGAGCGTGCTTTTGCCCGCGCCATTGCGACCGATGATGCCGAGGCATTCGCCGGGTGCGATCTCGAGGGAGACATTACGCACGGCATGAAACTGCCTGGGGGGCGTCGCGCGGCGCAAGCCGAGGGAGTGCTTCAGCACGTGCACGAGGCGTTCCGCGGGGTCGTTCCAGATCGTATAGACCTTCGTGACGTCCCGGATGGAGACGGCGGGCGCGGGGGCGTTGTCCGGGAAGGATGGCATGCGAGACAGCGAGAGAAAGCGGCTTGGCGCCGCCGGGCCAGCCGGAACTTAGAGGCGGGATGCGCCCGTCAGTGTACGATTGATCCGTTCCATCGCGGCGGGGGTGAATTCGGTGATCGGGTCCGAGGCATCCGGGGTGGTTTTCAAGAGGAGGTGTTCCTTCTCGACGCGAAGGTCGCTGATCTCGCGGACGGCGAGCAAGCTGTCCAGGGGCAGGGTCAGCCGGGTGTTGCCCCCTGAATCGGTGAGGCGGATGCCGCGGATGCTGAGTTGGACGGCGCCATTCAGCGGGTCGAAGCGAAGGGTCTGGAGGGAATGCGTTGGCAGGGGAAAGCGCAGGGTTTGCAGGCCGGCATGGTTCTCGGGTTGGACCCGGTGGCTGGAGGTCTCGTTCAGGCCCTGCCCGTCGTCCCAGAATAGCTGGGCTTGGAGCGCGGGGTTGTCGGTCGTCAGGTCGAACTCGAGGTTCAAGCCGGGTGGCAGGGTGGGCGGGGTGAAGCGGGCGTAGTGGATGGAATTGCGAATGAGACCGCGGTTGCCCACGAACGAAAAGAGGAGGGCGAGGGTGGCGAGAAACGCGGCGTGAATAAAAAAGTCACGCCAACCGCGGGGTCGCCAAGTGGCAAAGAGGACGGCCAGCAGCAGGATGAGGAGCATGCCGGCGAGGTAGCCGGTGGAGAGGAGGCAGCGCAGCAGGTTGCGGTGATCCTTGCCGACGGGGACGATGGGAGAGCGGAGTTCGATGCGGGCATGCGGATCTGAGGCGCCGGCGCTCGAAACAAGTTTCCAGCCGTCCGCCAGTGGTGCGATTTCGGCGATCTCGTGCTGGGGGAGAAACAAGTCGCGCGTGAAGCGACGGTTTTCCTCGCCGCGGCGATTGATGATCCGCATCTGCCGGATAGTAAGGGCGCCGCCTTGGGCGACGGGATCGATGCGCAGTTCGGTGATGGGGGCGTCGGGGAGGGGGAAGGTGTAAGTGAACGTCTGGGTGGTCGGGGAAATCGGAAAATAGATCGAGTGGAGCTGATTGATGCCGGTGTTCAGGTTGTAGAATATCTGGACATCGCCCGCCTTGTCCGAGGCGCAGGTCAGCTCAAGGTAGTTGATGTCGGTGCCGGGTTCGTTGAGGGGGTACCATTCCAAAGGGGTTTCTTGAGGAAGCAGAAAGCTCAAGCCTGTCGCCAGAGCTGCAAAGCCGAGCTTTCCCCACGAGGGTTTCTGCCAGCTCGCCGAGGACTCGGTGGCAGGCTCACTCATATCCATCCTGCAGCGTGTAACGCCAAATCAGTGGTCAGAAGATCGGGAATTGGGACGCAAAAGGCTCAGGCCCAAGCCGAGTGACAGGCCGCCGAGCATGCCGATCGCCGCGCCAATGAGCACGTTTCGTAACATGGATTCGGTCTTGGCTTGCATGGAGATCCGGATGGCATCGGCGAATTCCTGGCGGGAGTAATCATCCAGTACCGTCCGCACCTTGGCCAGCAGGTCTTGATAGGCCGTGTCCAGGTCGATAAGTGCCTTCTGCATGCTAGCGATCGCGGCCGCCTGATCTTTCGTTTCCCCCATGGCGAAGGACTCCATGCGCTGTCGCCGGTCCTTCAGTTGTGCGATATCCGACTGCACCCGTTTGACCGCCAGTCCGGCCTTGAGCGCCTCACGCACGAGAAAGTTGTAAGCATCGTTGGCCAGGAGTGTGTCGATGAAACCCTGATCGAGCAGCGGTTGGACCCCCTGGGGTTGCTGGGCCTTGGTGGCCAAGACGTAATTTTGAGAGCGTTCCTGTGTTTTTGCCAGAAGATTGGTGACGACCTCCGCCTCCTGGGTCAGCCGTTGCTCCCGGTCCTCCAACGTGCGCATGTAGTAGTCCATCTTCACGATCGCGTAGTCGCGGTCCCGCGACAGGCCGTTGATATAGATCAAGCCGAGGACGTCGTTCAGCCGGATCTGGGAGAAGAGCTCGGTCTGCTTGAGCAGGTCCTGAAAGGAAAGCTGGTTGGACGGCGAGCGGAATTGCTTGGCCTTTTCGATTTGCTGCTCGAGGTAGGACTGCAGCGACTGGGTTTCCTTGGTGAGAATCAGTTCGTACTCGACAAAGTCGGCATTGCGGAGGGCGCTGAATGCATTACCGAATTCCGGAGGAAGCTCCACGTAGGTGCGGCGGAACTTCTCGAGATAAACATTAATGATCTCGGCGAGCAGCAGCTCCCTCTGGCGGGTGTCGATCGGGAAACCGCGGGGCAAGGAGAGCGTGATCTCATACTCGTCAGGGATGTAGGCGGGCAGGGTTTGGCCCGCCGCCCGCAACCGGTCGCGTTCTTTGACGATGTTTGGGGAAACCAGGCCGCTGATGCTGATCGCTCCCCGAATGCTGCTCGCAAGCTGGTTCTCCTCGAGGCGAAGGCCCAGGCGCTTGATCGCCTCGTTAACGACGTCCGGCGCGCGCACGTCGTCAGGCTGGAATTTCGCGCCGTTCGGATACGCGCCATCCTCGAACCCCGGAAAGCCGAACGTCACGCGCAGAGTGGTAGCGACCGGCTGCCTCGACGCGCCCAAGACGTTGACCAGGATCCCCAGGCTCAGGCCGATGAGTCCCAAACCAACCGCCATGATCATGCCGCGCTGGAGGCGGGCAAACAATTCGGAAAAATCGATCGAGTCTTCGGAATGAGCGGCGTTGGTGTCCATTAAGCGGGTGAGATGAGGATGTGATCCGTGCCCAACGCATACGGGGGGCGCGACTGGGCTGGCAAGTGTATAGCCGCAACAAGATCTTAGCTGAAACCGAGGAAGGGCTGGTATTCCGGGACAATTTTCTTGAGGGCCTGTTTAAGGCCAGCCGGGTCCTTCGTGGCTCCATCTTGCTCAAGCTTGGACAGGTCCTGGCGAAGCTGGCTCAGTGACTCCGGCTGGCTCACGAATCGCATGATCCGGGGGTGCTCGGTGGGGATATGGTTTTCGGTATTATGGTTCAGTTCCTCGAAAAGCTTCTCACCGGGCCGGAGCCCAGTGAACTTGATCTCTATGTCGGCGTCCGGCTGCAGGCCGCTCAGTTCGATCAGCTGGCGGGCGACATCGACAATCTTCATGGGTTGTCCCATATCGAGGACAAAGATCTCGCCACCCTGGCCGAGCGTGGCGCTTTGCAGGACCAGCCCGACGGCTTCATTCACCGTCATAAAATAGCGAGTGACTTCAGGATGGGTGACCGTCACGGGGCCGCCGGACTCGATCTGCCGCTTAAATGTCGGGATCACGCTTCCGGACGAGCCTAGAACATTGCCGAAGCGCACCGCCATGAACTTGGTATGTCCGCCGCCCTGCTGCTGGAGCGCCTGCAGATAGAGTTCGGCGATGCGCTTGGTTGCGCCCATCACGTTGGTCGGATTGATGGCCTTGTCCGTTGAGATGAGCACGAACCGGTCGACGCGATGGGCCAGCGCAAGTTCGGTGAGCTGACGGGTGCCCAGGCAGTTGTTGCGAAACGCTTCTGCGGGCTGATTTTCCATCATCGGCACGTGCTTGTGGGCCGCCGCGTGGAATACGACGGCCGGCGTGAAACGCTGGAAGATCCATTCCATCCGGCCGGCGTCGAGCAGGTCCGCGACCAACGGAACAATTTCGGACCCGTAGCCGATTTGCTTCAGTTCCTGCTCGATTTGAAACAGCAGGAATTCGCTGCGCTCGATGAGGAGGAGTTCTCGCGGGCCAAGCGCGGCGATCTGGCGGCAAAGCTCGCTGCCAATACTACCACCAGCCCCGGTGACCATCACCACCTGTTTGGCCACCAGCTCCTGAATGCGGCTGGTCTGCAGGTTGACGGGTTCGCGTCCGAGCAAATCCTGGAATTCCACCGGCCGGATCTGGGAAACGCGCACCTTCCCAGTGACCAACTGCTGATAAGAAGGGACGATCTCGAAGCGCAGGTGCAGCTTGTTCAACAGGGCGACGACCTCACGAATTCGGCGACCCGCCGCGCCGGGCATGGCAATGATGACCTCGTCAAGACTCTGGCGCTGCAGGTAGTCAGGTAGCGTATCGGGACCTCCTTGAACGAGAATTCCATGGATGCTGGTGCCCCACTTGGTCCGGTCGTCGTCGAAGAATGCCATCGGGCTCATGCCAAGGCCGCGACGCATTTGGAAGTCCCGGACCAGCGATGCGCCGACATCGCCCGCCCCGATAACGGCGATACGTTTGTGGCCAACCGTGTTGCTATGACGGTCAAAATATCCCTCCCGAAGGAGTCGGAGCGACAGGCGGAAACCGCAAAGAAAAAGAAACGAGATGAGGAGGTCCGTCACAATAACGGCCCTGGGCGGTGCGTAAGGCACTCCCACGACGAACCAAACTCCCAGCGCCAATGCCGCGGAAAGCGCACATACCGCCAGGATTTTGCCGAGATCGTGGAAGCCGAAGTAACTCAGGAGGCTCCCGAACTGGCCCAGCGCGAGCAGGAGGATCAATTTAACCGCGACCAGACTGACCAGCATCCAGTCGAAATGAACCAGGAATTCAGGCGCGACCGCGAAGTCGAAGCGCAGCTGGAACGCGAGCCAGAGTGAAATGGACAGGCCTGCGGAGTAGGCCGCGAGCAAATATGCTTGTCTTAGAACCTTGGAAGGGGTGGTGGGCACGGCGCAATTCGGAGGTATTGGTCAGCGTTCCGGCAGAAAACATTTCAGCAAAAAGGGCCGGCGACGCTTGGCAACGCAATATAACCTGCCGCCGGCCCCGAGGGCATGCAGGGTAGTCGCGTCGCGAACGCTCCATAGTTCTTGAACTGAAAGTTTGGTTTCGCTTCGCTCCGCCGAATGTCGATTATCCGCCCTCGAACGCCAGCCGTTTTGTCTCCAGTCTGGCGGCGTGGGTATCGGCCCGGGCCGACCCCGTTCCTCGCCGCCTCGCGGTGGAGGGGCGGCGAATAGCCCGCAGATTACGAACTTGTACGCGCTCGCCCGTAGTCTTTTTTGGATGTGATCGGGCGAAGCTGCGCCAGTCAGAACCTTATACCAAACACATGAAAGACTCACGACGGATATTAATCACTGGGGGCACCGGATCCTTCGGCCGGAAATTTGTTGAAACGATCTACGCCCTTAATCCCGGCATCGAGCGGGTGGTCGTGTTTTCGCGTGACGAGCTGAAGCAGTTCGAGATGGCGCAACAGTTTCCTGAGGACAAATACCCCACGATCCGTTTTTTCATCGGAGACGTGCGTGATCCGTCGCGGCTCCGGCATGCCATGGAGGGCATCGACACGGTGATCCATGCGGCGGCGCTCAAGCAGGTGCCCGCGGCGGAATATAATCCGTTCGAGGCGATCAAGACCAACGTGCTGGGCGCCCAGAACGTGATCGAGGCGGCGATGGATAGCGGGGTGAAACGCGTGGTGGCGCTGAGCACGGACAAGGCGGCGGCGCCGATCAACCTTTATGGGGCCACCAAGCTTTGCTCCGACAAGCTCTTCGTCGCGGCCAACAACTTCAAGGGCACGCGCGACCTCAAGCTCTCGGTGGTGCGCTATGGCAACGTGATGGGCAGCCGCGGGAGCGTCATTCCGTTTTTTCTGGCCAGAAGGAAGGCCGGGGTTCTGCCGATCACCCACCGGGACATGACGCGATTCAACATATCGCTCGAAGACGGCGTGAACTTGGTATTCTTCGCTCTCAACCAGGCGATGGGCGGCGAAATATTCGTGCCCAAGATCCCATCTTATCGCATCCTCACCGTGGCCGAGGCGATTGCGCCTTCGTGCCGGCTCGAGGACGTTGGCATCCGTCCGGGTGAAAAGTTGCATGAGGAAATGATCACCGAGAGCGATTCCTACAGCACGGTCGACTTGGGCAAGTATTTTGCGATCGTGCCCTCGTGGGGAAATCGCCAGCGCTACCTGGACCACCACCAGGCCAAGCCGGTCGAGCCGGGGTACTGCTACCATTCTGGCCGCAACACGGAATGGCTGGATGTTCCGGCGCTGCGGGCGCTGATCCGCGAGCACGTCGACCCGGCATTCGAACCGCTTTGACCCACATGATTCCCTACGGACGGCAGTCCATCAGTGAGCGCGACATCGACGCGGTCGTGCGCATCCTGCGCTCGGACTTCCTGACCCAGGGCCCGGCGGTGCCGGCGTTCGAGCGGAAACTCGTCCAGCGTTGCCGGGCGCGGCACGCAGTGGCGGTGAGTAACGCCACCGCGGCCCTGCATCTGGCATGCTTGGCGCTGGGCGTCGGACCGGGCGATCGAGTGTGGACCTCGCCCGTGACCTTCGTAGCCAGTGCCAATTGCGCGCTTTATTGTGGAGCGGAGATCGATTTCGTCGATATCGATCCCCGCACGTACAATCTCAGCGCGGGGCACTTGGCGGAGAAATTGGAAAAGGCTGAGCGCTCCGGGCAGCTGCCCAAGGTCGTAATCGCCGTGCACCTGTGCGGGCAGCCAGCGGACATGCAGGAGATTCGCCGGCTGGCCGACCGCTACGGGTTTCGAATCATCGAGGATGCCTCGCACGCGGTCGGCGCAAGTTATCGCGGTACCTTGGTCGGCTGCGGGGTCTACAGCGACATCACGGTGTTCAGCTTTCATCCGGTGAAGATCATCACCACCGCCGAAGGCGGAATGGCTTTGACCAACGACCCGGTGCTGGCGCGCCGCATGGAACTGTTGCGAAGTCACGGAATTACCCGTGAGGAGGCGGAAATGACCGAGCCCACCCACGGGGCGTGGTATTACCAGCAGGTCGCCCTCGGCTTCAACTACCGCATGACGGAGATGCAGGCCGCGCTCGGATTGAGCCAGCTGGACCGGCTGGATGAGTTTGTCGAGAGACGCCGCGTCTTGGCGACCCGATACGACGCGGCGTTGGCGGACACTGGGGTGACGCGACCTTGGCAGGATCCAGCCGGCCGTTCCGCTTGGCATTTGTATGTGGTGCGACTGGCGCCAGACCACGGCCACCGGATGGTATTTGAGCGCCTGCGCGTCGGTGGGATCGGCGTCAATCTCCACTATATTCCCGTATATTTGCAGCCGTACTACCGGCGCCTAGGTTTTCAGCCGGGATATTGCCCCGAGGCGGAGCGATATTATGCAACGGCCATCAGTCTTCCACTATTTCCTGATCTGACCGAATCCCAGTTGGATGCGGTGGTTTCCGCCCTGCGGTTGGCGCTGAACGAAAGCGCGGGTTGAAGCATCTTCGCGGTGGAACACCTTATTGAAACTCCGACGTCCGCGGCGCGCCGCCTCGCGCTGGGCACCGCGCAATTTGGCCTCAATTACGGTATCGCCAACACGGGAGGCCAGATGTCACTCGAGACTGCAACCGCGGTCATCGCAACGGCCCGAACCGCCGGCATAGACACCCTCGATACCGCGACCCTTTACGGGGACAGCGAGCTTAGGTTGGGGCGAATTGGGGTGGAGGGCTGGGAGGTGGTTTCGAAGCTTGCGGCGGTTCCGCCGGGGTGTCCGGACGTGCGGGACTGGGTATTCGCGGAGGTGGCGGCCTCGCTGGCGCGGCTGGGCATCGCGGGACTTTCCGGGCTGATGCTGCATCGGCCAGGGGAACTGGGCAAACCGCACGGTCCCGCGCTATTCGCGGCGCTCGAGGAACTGAAGCGGAAAAGGATCGTGCGAAAAATAGGCGTTTCCATTTATGAGCCCGGCGAGCTGGATGAGATCGTCGGGCGGTACGCCATCGATCTCGTGCAGGCGCCGCTCAACGTGCTTGATCGTCGCTTGGTTCAAAGCGGCTGGTTGGACCGGCTGAGCGTCCGCGGGATAGAGGTGCATGCGCGCTCCGTGTTTCTCCAGGGGTTGTTGCTAATGTCGCGTCGTCCCGCCTTTTTCGAGGAATGGGAGCCGGTGTGGCGCCGTTGGGACTCATGGCTGGCTCGTCACGCGCAATCGTCCGTTTCCGCCTGCCTGGGATTTGTCCTTTCCTTTCCTGCGGTTGCCCGCGTGGTCGTGGGGGTGGATAACGTCGCGCAATTGCAGACACTCATCAAGGCGGCCGTGCCGGGCGGAACTTGGCCCGAGGAAATTTGGTCAGCCGATCCTCGGCTGCTCAATCCCAGTCAATGGCCACGAAGCCAAACCCAGCCACGATGAAACGCAGCCGTAGCCGCCGGTTTGAATCCCAAGATGGCAAAGGGCGCCGGGCCTGCGCACATCCGGCCGGAGTCGGCGCAGCGTGGCCCGCCCGGATTCCCGAGGCGCAGCTCGCAGACATCCCGATCGGGCGCGGCCCGACCCCGGTGCGGGTGGGGCGACCCCGATGATTTTTGATGAACGTCCTTGCCATCGTCCAAGCCCGCATGGGCTCCACGCGCCTTCCTCAGAAGGTTATGCGTCCTATCAACGGGGTGCCCCTCATCGAGCTGCTGCTGCAACGCCTGGCGCGCGCCAGGCGCGTGACGCGCATCATTCTCGCCACCGCGGACAACCCGGCCAACCAGCCCCTGGCGGAGCATGTGCGGTCGCTGGGGTACGATGTCTTCCTCGGCAGCGAACAGGATGTGCTCGACCGTTATTACCGGGCCGCCCTGCCGTACCGGCCGGATGCGGTGGTGCGCATCACGGGGGACTGTCCGCTGGTGGATCCCGACCTGGTCGACCAGGTCATCGCGCTTTATGCGTCGAGCGGCGCGGACTATTGCAGCAATATCGAACCCCCGAGTTTTCCCGACGGCCTGGACACCGAGGTGTTTTCCTTCGCCGCGTTGGAGCAGGCGGCCCGCCTGGCCACGCAGCCGATGGAGCGGGAACACGTGACGCCGTTCCTGCGGAAGTCCCCGCAGTTCAAGCGGGAGAATTTCGCCCACCCCCGCGACTGTTCGGGGGAGCGATGGACGGTGGACGAGGCGGCGGATTTCGCGGTGGTGGAGGCGGTGTTCGGCGCGTTTCACCCGCGGATCGATTTCACCTGGCCGGAGGTTTTCGCGCTGCGCGAGGCCAACCCGGCGCTTTTTCAAATGAACCAACACCTCATCCGCAACGAAGGGGCGGCGATCGGCACCGGCCAGAAGCTTTGGAAACGCGCTAAAGCCGTGATTCCCGGGGGCAACATGCTCCTGTCCAAACGCGCCGAAATGTTCCTGCCCGACCAGTGGCCCGCCTATTTCAGCAAGGCGAAGGGCTGCCGGGTCTGGGACCTCGACGGCCGTGAACTCATCGACATGTCGCTGATGGGCATCGGGACCAACACCCTCGGTTACGGGCACCCGGAAGTGGACGAGGCGGTCCGGCAGACGATCGTCGACGGCAACATGTCCACCCTGAACTGCCCCGAGGAGGTTTACCTGGCGGAGCGCCTAGTCGCCCTGCATCCCTGGGCCCAGATGGTGCGTTTCGCGCGCACGGGCGGGGAAGCCAATGCCATCGCCGTGCGAATTGCCCGCGCCGCCACCGGCAAGGACAAGATCGCCATATGCGGGTACCACGGCTGGCACGACTGGTACCTTTCCGCCAATCTCGGCGACGACAAGAGCCTCGCGGGCCACCTGTTGCCGGGCCTCGATCCGAAAGGGGTGCCCCAGAACCTCCGGGGCACCGTGCTGCCGTTCAATTACAATGACATCGCCCACCTCGAGGAACTCGTCCGCGGGGGTGAGATCGGCGTCATCAAGATGGAGGTCGTGCGCAACAAGGGCCCGGAGGACGGGTTCCTGCACAAGGTGCGGGAACTGGCGACGCGGAACGGGATTGTGCTCATCTTTGATGAATGCACCTCGGGCTTTCGCCAGACCTTTGGCGGGCTACACAAGCAATTTGGAGTCGAGCCCGACATGGCGGTGTTTGGCAAAACCCTGGGCAACGGCTACGCCATCACGGCGATCATTGGTCGTCGCGAAATCATGCAGGGTGCCCAGGGCACATTCATCAGCAGCACGTTCTGGACCGAGCGCATCGGGCCGGCGGCCGCGCTCAAGACCCTCGAGGTGATGGAGCGTGTCCGTTCTTGGGAGCAGATCACCTCTACCGGCCGTGACATCACCGCCCGCTGGGAGGCGCTCGCCCGCAAGCACCAACTGCCGCTGGTCACGAGCGGGTTGCCCGCTTTGTCCACGTACGCGTTCAATTCGCCGAAAGCCCTGGCCTACAAGACGCTCATCGCGCAGGAAATGCTGGCGAAGGGCTACCTGGCCGCTACTGGAACCTACGTGTGCATCGAGCACACGCCACGAATCGTGGATGACTATTTCTCCGCCCTAGATCCCGTATTCGCGTTGATTCGCGAGTGTGAGGATGGGCGGGATGTCATGGGTCTGCTTAAGGGCCCGGTCTGCCACGCCGGGTTCCGTCGCCTCAATTGAGGCCGATGCTCTTTACCTTGAAAACGGACGCGATGGGCGAGGAGGATGCGGCCGCGTTTCGCGTGGGTGGCGCATCGGCCCGGGGCGACACGTGGCCAAGTCCAGGCCGCGCCACTGGGGGGCCGGGATGCCGCCGAATGGGCGGCCGAATCGACGGTTTCCCGCGCGCTCGTCCCGAATTCGGCCCGCTGAACGCGAGGCATCTTCCGTGCAAATGATTTCCTCGCCAATCCCGTTGAGCATTGCATTCCGGGCGGACGCGTCCGGCACGATCGGCACCGGACATGTGATGCGATGCCTGACCCTTGCCACCGAGATGCGGACCCAAGGTGCCACGGTCACCTTCATTGCCCGCGAGGAGCCCGGCCACCTGAATGACCTGTTGCGTGCCAGGGGATTTTCCGTGATCGCCCTTCCGGCGGGCGGAGTTCTGGATTGGGCAGTCGACGCCGGACAGACCCGGCACGCCTTGGAGGGCCGAGGGGCTCCCTGCGACTGGTTGGTCGTCGACCACTACGCCTTGGATGAAAAATGGGAGCGGGCGCTGCGGTCATGGGCCAAACGCATCTTGGTGGTCGACGACCGAGCTGACCGACCCCATGACTGCGACTGCTTGCTGGACCAAAACCAGGTCGCCGGGATGCGCACCCGCTACGACGGCAAGCTCCCTGGGTCTTGCATTACCCTCTTGGGGCCCGAGTATGCGTTGCTGCAGCCCGAGTACCGGGAATGGCGGCCCCGGGTCCGGGCCCGGCGCGGACCGATTTCTCGGGTCTTGGTGTATTTCGGGGGGACTGATCCTGATGACCTCACGGGGCGTGCATTGTCTGCCCTTCTCGTGGCATCCCGGCCTGGGCTTGAGGTGGATGCCGTATTGCCGCGCTCCGCCCCGCATCTCGACGCGGTGCGTGCCTGCGCAGCGACCCATCCGGGGGTGCGCCTGCACCATGACCTGCCGAGTCTTGCCCCCTTGATGGCCGCAGCGGATCTTGCCATCGGGGCGGGCGGAGCCACCAGTTGGGAGCGGCTCTGCTTGGGTCTGCCCGCGATGGTTATCACGATCGCGGATAATCAGCGGCCGATTGCCGAGGAACTCGACAGGCTCGGCCTGGTGCAATGGCTCGGCGACGCGGCCGAGGTTTCGCTGGCGGTGCTGACCAGCGCGGTGGGTGCGCGGCTCCGCGAGGATTTGCCGGAGGAGTGTTCGCGGCGTGGCCAGTCGCTGGTCGACGGGCGCGGCACCCTGCGCGTCGCCACGGTGCTCGGCATCAGCGCGCGCTGGCCCCTGTGCGTGCGCCCGGTGGAAGCGGCCGACGAAGGGCTGATTTTGACCTGGGCTAATGACCCCTTGACGCGGCGCAACGCCTTCGATTCCTCCCCGATTTCCGCCGACGTGCATGCCGACTGGTTCAGACGGCGGCTCGCGGAGACCGGGAGCTTTTATATCGTGGAAACCGAGGCCGGCGTGCCGATCGGGCAGGTGAGGTTTGCGCCGGCGGAAGCGGCATGGGAAATCCACTACGCGGTGGCGCCAGCCTTCCGTGGACGAGGGATCGGGCGAGCGGTTCTGGCCACTGCCTTGGACCGGTTCCGGAAGCAGGTGCCGCGTGGCGCGCGAATTTTCGGGCAGGTGAAGCCGGCAAACGCACCGTCGCGGCGAATTTTCGAATCCCTCGGGTTTGAACCCGGAATGGACGGCGAGGCCAAAATGGTTTATCGGCTTACCTTCTCCTAGAAAATCAGCACCATGGAAATCGCTCAGAGAAAAATCGGAACGGACACCATCCCCTATATCATCGCCGAGATGTCGGGGAATCACAACCAATCTCTGGACCGGGCGCTTCAAATCGTGGAGGCTGCGGCGGCTACCGGGGCGCATGCCTTGAAGATCCAGACCTACACGGCCGACACGATCACGCTGGATGTTGCCAGCGGCGACTTTCAGATCACCGATACCCAGAGCCTGTGGAGCGGCAAGAATCTGCATGAGCTCTACCAGCTGGCGCACACACCGTGGGACTGGCACGAGCCGATCATGAAAAGGGCCACCGAACTCGGGATGGCCTGCTTCAGCACGCCGTTCGACGAGAGCGCCGTTGATTTCCTGGAGTCCCTGGATGTCCCCGCCTACAAGATAGCCTCGTTTGAGAACGTGCACTTGCCGCTCATCCGCAAGGTGGCGGCGACCGGCAAGCCGCTTATCATCTCAACGGGCATGGCGAGCATGGCCGAGATCGACGAGGCGGTGCAGACGGTGCGCGAAGCGGGTGGGCGCGACTTCGTGCTTTTGAAATGCACCAGCACATACCCGGCGACGCCGGCCAACAGCAACCTGCGCACGATCCCGCATCTGCGGGAGACCTTCGGCTGCGAGGTGGGTCTTTCCGACCACACAATGGGTGTGGGGACCTCCGTGGCCGCGGTCGCACTGGGTGCGAGCGTGATCGAAAAGCACTTCACGCTGAGCCGCGCGGACGGCGGGGTGGATAGCAGTTTCTCACTAGAGCCGTCCGAGATGCGCGCGCTGGTGCAGGAGACCGAGCGGGCCTGGCAGTCGCTGGGACAGGTGAGCTACGGGCCGACACCGGCCGAGACCAAATCTCTCATATTTCGCCGTTCGATCTATATCGCGCAGGACATTAAATCCGGGGAGGTCCTCACGCCGCGCAACCTGCGGTGCGTGCGTCCGGGGCGCGGCCTGCCGCCCAAATATTACGACCTGCTGCTCGGTCGTCGGATTAATCAGGACGTCAAGAAGGGAACACCCATGGCGTGGAACCTGATGGGCTGAACGCGACGCCATGGATGATCGTACGGTATCAAGACCAATGAAAGTGCTGGGGTTTGACAACTGGACCGGCGGAGCGCACCATTTTGCGCGGCTGCTGCCAGCTTTCCAGCGCCACGGCCTGGAGATGAAGCTGGTGCACCTCGGATCATGGGGAAACGACCCGGATCGTCCGGCGCGAGAAAAGTTTG
Source organism: Verrucomicrobiota bacterium (assembly GCA_023433275.1). Lineage (GTDB taxonomy): Bacteria > Verrucomicrobiota > Verrucomicrobiia > Opitutales > Opitutaceae > Lacunisphaera. Next base: position 75,858 of record JAEZDN010000130.1, on the reverse strand, counting down.
GCGAGTTGGAGGTGCGGGACATCTCGTCGTATGGCTCACAGAGCCTCGCGCGGCTCCTGGACGTGGAGCAGCCGGACGCCGTGTTGTTTTTTTCGACCGACACCTTCGCGCACCGCGCGCTCAACCGATATTGCCGGATGCGCGGCATTCCCACGGTGCACGTTTTTCACGGCGTCATCGGGGTGCAGGCGATCAATCGCGGTTCGATGTACAAGGTGAGCTTTGTCGCGCAGGCGCGTTTTGCCAGCAGCCGCCTGTACAAGGCATTTCGCCATGTTTGGCCGGCTTACTGGGGATCCCTCTGGTCGACCGGAGCGAGCGGCCGGGAGTGGCGGCGGTTTGCGGAGGATATCCTGAACATCACGGGCGGCCGCTTCATCAAGGTGTCGGCCGACGATGCGCGCACGTCGAAGTGTGGCGTCTATACGGCGGCGGATATCGGTTACGCCCGCGACAAGTATGGTTTTGCCGCCGGGGATGTCGTGGCGGTCGGCAATCCCGACCTCATCCAGTTCGGATTGACCGCGGATTTGATTGATTCGCACCTGAACGATCCGCGCCCCGAAGCGGTCGATGTGATGTACATCGACACGGGGTTGGTCTACACGGGTTGGGTGTTCACTTCCGAGGTGGAGTTTATCGAGCACATCCTTCACACGAAGCAGGCGCTGGAGCGGCAGGGGAGGCGCCTGTTGTTTAAGCCTCACCCCGATCACCGGCGCAGCACCGTGCTGGCCCGGCTGCAGGAGGCAGGGGTGGAGGTTTGCGCCAACCAGGACCTGGTGCCGCGACTTAGGAATTGCTGCGCCGCGATCACCGAGCCTTCGTCGCTGTCGCTGGTTCCGGCCTTGATGGGGTTGCCGCTGTTCCTCGCCAGTTTTGGCAAATTGCGGGGCTGTCCCTACGGTGAGGTGCTGCTTACCTACCCGCGAGCCATGCTCTTGGAGGAGGTGGACGAGGCGAACCGGCTTTTGCAGGAAGCGGAACGTCACGACCCGGCGGCAACCCGGGCATGGATTTTGGAGAATGCGGGCCCCCTGCCTGCAGAACAGATGCCGGATCGGGTGGCCGCGCTTTGCACCGGCCTGCTCCAGCCCAGGGCATGATCCCGCGTCATCACGCTGCCGCGGCCGTGATGCCGGGCTTTCCTCCCGAGGCGGACTCTCGCGCTGGTTCTGCCTCCGGCGTGCGGTTTCTCGGCCTGACGCTGGCTTTCATGGTGTTTCTGGTGCCGGTGGTTTACAGCGAACTGTCGGTCAACTACGGCTTTGTACTCCTGCCCTGCGGGTGGGTACTATTGACGGGGGGCTTTCGTCGCGTGCCGCGCCTTTTCCAAGGCGCGGTGCTGGTCTTTTCATGCATCTTTTTCGCCAGTTTCCTCGGCCAAATCCAGCTATACGGATTCACCGTACGGCGGACCATAAGCTTTCTTCTTTTCCTGACATATTTTTCCTACGTGGTGGTTCCGCTTTCCGCGATCAGCGTACGGGCTTTCAAGTGGGCGGTGGTGGGGATCGGTTTGCTTTATGCGGTGGCCAGCGCCGCCCTGTTTTTTTCCTTGGGAGGTGCGGAGTTGCATTTCGGGGCTAAGGACATGGTGGGCGACCAGCGCTTTGGGTTCGTTTACATCATGGGGGCCTGGATCGTCTATTTTTCGCGAGCGCGGGGTCTGGCTGCCGTGACTGGGAAATGGCTCGTCATTACCGTTCTCCTGGGCGGTGTATTGCTGACTTTTTCTCGTGGAGCAATCGTGGCCCTCGTAGGGAGTGTAGTGCTGTTTACCATGGTGTATCCGTTGCGGTGGCTTACCCGCCCCTCAGTGCGTGGCCTCTGGGGGGCGGCGGGGACGCTGGCGGTCGCGGTGGTATTGGGCGTTTGTCTGCGGGTATTCCTGCCCACGACCTTTGATTTTTTTGGAGAGCGGTTGTTTCAACTGGACAGGACCTTGTCCGAGGCGACGAATCCCGATGCCTCGGCCGGCGTCCGGGTGGAAATAGCCAAGGCGATCGTGGGGTACGTCTCTGGGCATCCCCTGACGGGGTCAGGGTATCTCGGTGTTTGGATCCTGCCGGACGCGCCCGCAGAAACCAATTCTGCGCACAATCAGTACACTGACGTCCTCTTCCGGACCGGGTTTCTAGGCTTGGCCGTTTATCTGTATTTGCTGGCGAGGTTAATGCGCTGGCTGTTTCGCGGGCAGCCGGCGTTGTTCTGGGGGATGGTGGCCACGCTGATCTATTGTTTCTTCCATGATATCTTCAAGGAGTCCGAAGGCGCATTCGTTCTTGCCTTCTGTTTTGGCCTGCTGGCCCAGGCATTGCGGGAAAGACATCCGAAGCTGCAGGCAGGCGCGAAGGGTGGACCTGTCATCGCCTGGGGCGAAGGGCGAACAGGGGCTTGAGCAGGGGCGGCGCGCAAGGTATGCAGCACGACCCTGCGGCCCCGTGACATCCGCGGTGGACCGGCGTCCCCGGCGCAGAATTTGCATTTGCTCTTTCCGGCGCCACGGCAGAATGAGCGGATTTCTCCCAAGCACAGATTGGCGATTATAATGAAGACCATCAAAAAAGTCGGTAAGGCAGTACTTCCTCAGTCATGGATTTACTTTTATCACAGTTTCCGCGTGGCGCTGAAACTGGGGATGGTCAGGGAGCTGTTCCGGACCTTGTCCAACGCAAGCCGAACGCTCCGGCTGGGCGGGGAAGCCGGATGGACGATCCCGAAGGGCGTGCTTGGGGCCGGATCGATCTGCTACTGTGTGGGCTGCGGGGAGGACATTTCTTTCGACTTGGAGTTGATCAAGCAGTACGGATGCCCGATTTTCGCTTTCGATCCGACTCCGCGAGCCATTGCCTACGTCAAGAAGCACACGGCTGATGTGAGGAATTATCAGTTGGAGGAGGTCGGAATTTGGGAGAAGGAAGGCACGGTAAAGTTCTATATCCCGGACGACCCAGCTCAAGTATCGCACAGCATCACGAACCTGGAGGGGACCAACCGGTTTATCGAGGTTCCGACGAAGCGTCTGCAGCAGGTGATGGCGGCGCGGGGGCATACAAGCATCTCGCTCTTCAAAATGGACATTGAAGGCGCGGAGCACTCGGTGATCAGGACAATTATCGAAGACAAAATACAGATTGGCATTCTTTGCATCGAATTTGACGAATTGGCCCAGCATTCCACGCCGGACCGATTGGCTTCGATCAATGCTTCCATTCAGAGCCTGATTCGCTACGGCTTTGAGCTCTTCTGGGTGGAGGGTTCGAACTTCACCTTTGTCCGTCCTGCGCGAGGGCCGACTTCCTGAAACGCCGCCCAGCCCCACGGGATTGCTTGCGAGCAAGTGGACGGATACCGGGCCGCCCATCGCTGCACGCCTCTCTTGGGAAAGGGAAGTACGCCAGACGTGGCAACTGCTTGAATGGCCTTTGATTTCGTTTCCCGGCCGGTTTTTCGCGATCGATTCAGCCCGATGGTTTGGCACGTGCTGCTTTACTCGGGCTCCGCCGGCTTTCTGAAGTTGGCGGGGTTCGTGGTCGTCCTCTGGTTGGCAAAACGGTTGTCGGTTGAGGATTACGCGACTTGGGGAATGCTATTCTCTCTCCAAGTCGCCGTGTCGCTGTTTGGGGCGGTCGGAATAGTGGAATCGGTCATCGCGCTCCTCAGGTCGTGCCAGACCGGGCAAGACCGTGCGCGCTTGTTTGCGGCCGCGAATGCGGTCGGCGTCGTTAATTTGGGCGTCGCGATCCTGTTTGCGGCAGTCCTGTACGTGCTGGTTGCCGGTCGGGCCTGGGATGCCCTGTACACATATTGTTGGGTAGCTGGCTCGGGGGGGCTGCTGGCGGTCTCGTCGCTCCAAGCGCAATTTGTCCGGCTAGAGGAGAAGCATACCGCGTCCCTGTATTTCAACTTCATCGCCCCGTTGAGCGGTTTGATTGGCAGTGTGGTGGCCGTGGCGATCCAAATGTCGGCTTGGTCATATTATATGGGCGCAACGATTGGCCTGGCCGTGGCACTCATTTATGGCAGGGCGAGGGGAATCGGTGCATTTCATTGCACCAAATCGATCGGTGAGTGTCGTCCCATCCTGGCCCGCGTCGCTCCTTTCATCGCGGTGGCGTTTCTCGGATGGTTGAGCGGCTATGGAAACAACTACGTCACTGAATTGCTGTTCGATTCGAAGGAGGTGGCAAAGTGTGCCCTGGCTTTCATGCTCGCCGGCCTCATGCAGTTGGTGGCGACGGCGATGAACCAGGTCTGGAGTCCGCGATTTTATCGGCTGATCAAGGATCGACCGGCGGAGGAAGTGGAAGCACGTAATCGTCGCTTCTTCCAGGGCGAAGCGGTGGTGTTGGGAATCACGGGAGCACTCTTGGTGTATTTCTTTCCCATCGCAGCCGGGCTCATCGGCGGAAATCTGGCCAACTATGAATCGATGAGGCTGGAGCTTCTCCTGCTGGTTATCGGGTATATTTCAATCGTTCCGTTCTGGCATTGCCAGAATTACCTCCTGGCCTTCGACAAGGGACCGGCGATGATGAGGATTCACTTTGTGAGCAGCTTGATCGGCGTGGGCGTATTGGTTGCCTTGTTACTCTGGCTGGGACCGTTGGGTATTTACCTGGGCTTTCTGGTTCAAATGGTGCTGAGGTCGGCAGCGGCAGTGACCGTTACCCGAAGACGATGGCGGATTGCCATCGGTTGGGAGGGCCTATTGGCAGGGGCGGGGATCGCGGTGGTCGGATTCCTGGCCGGCTGGGGAGGAGCCGCCTTTGCCCCATGAGCATCCTTAGTGGCGCCGACGCGAACCGCAGCGCGGTTTCCGTGAGTCGGCAAGCGATCCTCGACGGCAGGGGAGGCACGCTCCGCACCCGATGCGCGCGGCTCGTTTTCCTGGCTGTGATCGCGACGGTTGTGACAGTGGTTGTGATGATGCTTGCGGGGAGGCTGCATCGTTGCCGTGAACTGGAGAACAGCACCGGGTGGAGGTGCGAATCGGAGTTTTTGGCTTCCGGCCGGGGCTGAGTCCCGACTGCATTTCTCTCGTATGGAAAAATTTCATGCTGTTAGCCCCCTCGCCGATCAGCCGTTGCTGACCGTGGCCATCCCGACTTGGAATCGGGGCCGCTACCTGGCTGAAAACCTGGCGCAATTGGCCGCCGAGCTCCGCGGGGTGCCGCCTGGGAAGGTGGAGGTTTTGGTGTCCGACAATTGCAGCCCGGACGACACGGGCGCGGTGGTCGAAAGGGCCCGCGCCGCGGGACTGCCGGTGCAGTATGTGCGAAACGAGAAGAATCTCGGCTGGGCTCTTAACTTCGCCCAGGCGTTCGATCTTTCCCAAGGACGCTATGTGCTGCTGATGGGTGATGACGACCTGTTTGTTGATGGGGCATTGGGATTGCTGCTGGATCGCCTAGCCACCGGGCGTTACGGGGTGGTTTGCCTCCGGCCTTATGGCTATGATGAGGACTTTCGCCGCGAATTTCCGGGCGGGCGCGGCCGCGAGCGTGTTTTCCAGGACGCCAATGATTTCCTCGTCGCCACGAGCAAATATTTCACGCTCACATCGGCGCTCGTGCTGGACCGGACCCGGCTCCAAGGGGTGGAGACGCGCCAGTTTATTTCGACGGATCTGGCCACCTTTCACCTGCTATTGCGCGCGGCGCTCGCCTCGCCGGAAAACCTTTTCATCGACCGCTACCTGGTGGCGAGCAAGCGGCAGAATTCTGCCTCTTATGAATACGCCCGGATTTTCGTGGGGCAGCTCTGGCAAATCATCGATGCGCACCGGCCCTTCGGCCTGCGCGAAGCCACGATCCGCCGCCTGGAACGGGACAAGATATTCTCCTATTACCCCTTTTACCTGTTCGACCAGCGTTTGGCGCGACGCGGGAACCTGGCGGAGGCGAGGGCGCTGCTGGATGCTCGTTTCCATGGCCGGTGGCTGTACAAGCTCTGGCTGGCGCCCATCATCTGGCTGCCGCGCAGCCTCGCGCTGGTCTGGGGGGCCGGCACCACGGCCATTGGCCGGGTGCTGGGCGGGGACCTGCGTCGCGGGCTGATGTTCGCCTGGAGCCGTCTGGGGCGGCGGCGCGGCTGAACCGCGCTTCCGGGCAAATGCACTGTTGAATTCGACCTTCCGGTTGATCAAATCAACTCCTCCATGTTTTCCCAATCCCCCGCCGGAGTCAGTCGCGCATGAAAGTCGTAATCCTCTGTGGTGGCAAAGGCACGCGTTTGCGCGAGGAGACGGAATACCGCCCCAAGCCCATGGTGCCAATCGGCAGCCGCCCGATCCTCTGGCACATCATGCGGACCTATGCGGCGCACGGCCACACCGAGTTCATCCTGTGCCTGGGATACAAGGGGGAGGTCATCAAGGACTGGTTTCGCAATCTCCACTGGATGCTCTCGGACGTTAAGCTCAGCATCGGACAGCCCGACGGCGTGCAATTCTACACCGAGATCGAGGAGAAGGGCTGGAGTGTCACGATGGCTGACACCGGCCAGGAAACGATGACGGGCGGACGCATCAAACGCATCGAGAAGTTCCTCGGCGGCGATGAGGAATTCCTGCTGACTTACGGCGACGGGGTGGGGCGAGTCGATATCACCGCGTCCATTGCCTATCATCGCGCGAGCGGGCGCGCCCTCACACTGACGGGGGTGCGGCCGCCCGGCCGGTGGGGCGAACTGCAGGTCAGCGATGGGCGGGTGACCACCTTCCTTGAAAAGGCGCAAACCTCCGGCGGGCGCATCAACGGCGGCTTCTTCGTGGCGAACCGGCGGGTCTTCGATTACCTAAATGACGATCCGGGGTTGATCTTCGAGCAACAACCGCTGACGGCCATGTCGCGCGACGGCCAGCTCGGCTGTTTCCTGCACGACGGATTCTGGCAGCCGATGGATACGTACCAGGAATACGTGCTCCTCAATCGACTGTGGGATGAAGGCCGTGCTGAATGGAAGATCTGGTGACATCCCGCCCCATGCCATCCGCGGTGCGCCCGCTAGCTGTTAGGGGGCGACGCATCCTGGTGACCGGCAACACCGGCTTCAAGGGTGCATGGCTGACCGAGTGGCTGCTCCGCGCGGGCGGGAAGGTGACGGGCATGGCGCTGCCGCCGGAGTCTCCCGACGCGCTATTCGGGATATTGAAACTGGACAAGCGGATGGATCATCAAATGGTGGACATTCGCGACGCGCCACGGGTAACTGAAGCCGTGCGCCGGGCTGATCCGGAAATCATCTTTCATCTGGCGGCGCAGGCTCTGGTGCGGCGCAGCTATCGGGATCCGCTCGGCACCTGGAATACCAACGTGAGTGGTACGCTCAACGTCCTGGAGGGGGCGCGGGCCCTCGGGCGGCCCGTGACTGTCATCGCGGTCACCACCGACAAGGTCTATCGCAACCGCGAGTGGGAATATGCTTATCGCGAAGATGACCCCCTGGGGGGGCATGATCCATACAGTGCATCCAAGGCCGCCTGTGAGATCGCGGTCGCATCCTGGCGCGCTTCGTTCGGGGCGCCCTCGGGGGTCACGGTCGTCACCGCACGGGCCGGCAATGTAATCGGCGCCGGCGACATCTGTGAGGACCGGATCGTGCCCGATTGCTACCGGGCATGGAACCGCGGCGAAATTGTGCAGCTGCGCAATCCCGCGTCCACCCGCCCATGGCAACACGTGCTGGAGCCGCTGTCCGGGTATTTGGCGATGGCGGCACAGGTCCAGGCCGGCAACCAGCCGCTCTTGGAAACCTGCAATTTCGGACCGGGACCGGCGGGCGATCATACCGTCGAAAACCTGGTGCGAGCGCTCGCCGCGCTTGGTCCCCGCCGCGTGTGGGCGGTCACGGGATCGGGCAACCTCCACGAAGCGCGGGCGCTGTCCCTCTGCATTGAGCGCGCACGCCACCGGCTGGGCTGGACCCCGCGGCTCGGTTTTGCGGAGACGGTGGAATGGACCAATGCGGGATACATCGCGGGCGGCCAGCTTCCGGCGTTGGTGGTGGAGCAGATCGCCGCCTTCGAAAGCCGGGGCGCCGTCCTGGCTTGAGCCTTTCTCGCCGCCCGCGGCCGCGAGAAAACTAGGCTTCCCTTGGCAAAGGTATGTCTATTTTAACTCCATCCCTCCGAACCCCCCATGTCAGCCCTCCTATGAAAATCGAACCAACGGCGGGCTTTGCCTGCGAAGTGTGCGGCAATGGCCACCTGGCTTCCGTGCTCAACCTGGGATCGCACCCCATGTGCGACGATCTCATCCCGGTGGGGGATCCCCGGGTGTGCCGGGAATATCCGATCGAGATACTTTACTGCGACCGCTGCCGCACCGCCCATCAGCGATATCAGATCCCCAAACAGGACCTGTTTCCGAAAAGCTACCACTATCGTTCGCGTTTCACGGCGGACGTCCTGAGCGGCATGGCCAGCCTGGTGGATTCCTGCGTGCGGCGTTTCGGCCCGCTCACGGGGAAGCGTGTGGTAGACATCGGCTGCAACGATGGGAGCTTGCTGGGTTTTTTCCGCAAGCAGGGCGCGGTGACGATCGGCATCGAGCCGACGGATGCCTGCCTGGACGCCCGCGCGCAGGGTCATGTCGCCTACAACGGTTACCTTTCGGAGAAGCTGGCCGCCGAGGTGCGGGCCGAGCATGGCTCGCCCGACTTCATCGTTTTCACTAATGTGTTCGCCCACATCGAGGATCTGCGTGACGTCATCCGTTCCCTCCAGCAGCTGATGAACCCGACCACCGTGATCGTGATCGAGAATCACTACCTGGGCTCCGTGCTCGACGGGAACCAGTTTGACACCTTCTACCACGAGCATCCGCGCACCTACAGTTTCACCTCGTTCCAGCATATCGCCCGCTCGCTCGGTGTGATGCTCTCCGGCGTGGAGTTTCCCGCGCGTTATGGCGGCAACATCCGGGTCTATTTGGGCGGCAATCCCGCGCCCGCGCCCGGAACCGTCGACCTGCAGCAGCTGGAGGCGAAGGAAAGCCAATTCGCGGCGCAGTTCGCGGACCTTCGCCAGAACATCGCGAGTTGGCGGCAGGCCAAGCGGGCGCTGATCGACGGCTACGTCGGCAAATTTGGCCCGCTGAAGGCCAAGGCGTTCCCGGGCCGGGCCGCGATCCTCGTGAAAATGCTGGAACTGGACGAACGCTCGATCTCGGCTGTGCATGAAAAGCCTGGCTCCATGAAGGTGGGACACTACGTGCCTGGCACACGGATTCCGATCGTTTCCGACGACGAGTTGTTCGGCGCGAGCCCGCGCGACGGCGTGCTTTTGAATCTCGCGTGGCACATCTCGAAGGAGATCCAGAGTTACCTTCGCCAGCACGGTTATACCGGCCCGATCATCGACATCATCGCGCCAGACGATTTCATGGGCGTCAAGTGATGACGGATGACGTCGCGTGACACGGCCGTGGAATCGACCGCCACCCCGGATCGCGTGGCGGTTGTCGGGGGCGGGCGGTGGGCACGGGTGATTCTCGATGTGCTGTGCGACCTCTTGCCGATGCATGTGGCCCTTACGGTGCATACGCGGGCCGGCGGCGCCGTCCGGGAATGGCAGGCGGAGCATCCCCGGCGTAATCGTATCGAGTTGGGCGAATCGCTCCCGGCGACAGACGTGGGCGCTGTAATTGTGGCGAATGCCGCTCGCGACCACGTGGCAGCTGCGGAATCGGCGTTGCGGGCGGGCAGTTTCGTGCTCGTCGAGAAGCCACTGACGCCAAGATTCGCTGCTACGCGCGACCTGTTGAATCGGGCGGCCGCGACCGGGGGCCGCCTGGCTGCCGCGCATGTCTTCCTGTTTGCCCGGTATGTGGAAAACTTTGCAGCAGCGATGGCGGTTGCGGGTCGACCGGAAGCGGTGGAGTTTATCTGGACGGACCCCGCGCTCGAGGAAAGGCATGGCGAGGTGAAGCGTTACGATGCGGGATTGACTGTTTTCGCGGACTGGCTGCCGCACGTGTTGCCCATCCTGGCCACGTTTCTACCCGCGTGGCCTGCCAGCGCGCGGCTCTCCGCCGTGCGCGGCGGCGGCGCGGAAGTCGACCTTGAGCTGGAAGGTACGGGGGTGCCCTGCCAGGTACACCTCGCCCGGAATGCCGCTGGACGCCGGAGGATTCTTCAGGTTCGTGCCGCTGGCGAAATGTGCGAGTTGGATTTCTCAACCGAGCCCGGCACGCTCAGCGTCGGTGGCACAGCCCGCGACGCCGATCCTGAATGGGCCACATGCCGGCGACCGCTGGCGCGAATGCTAGCGGCATTCCTGGCTTGGTCGGCGGGCGCGACCCGGGACCCGCGGCTCGATCCCGCTGCTGGGCTGCGCTGCAGCCAACTCGTGGAGGAGCTCGATGCCGCCTATCGCATAAGCTCGGGGAGATGGCTGGCCGCCCGCTTGGCGACGGCGGCGCCGATTGATGCGGCCGCGGCCTATGCGCTTGCGGAGTTGCTGCAGCGGGAGGGCAGGTGGACCGCGGCGGAAGCCACTGCCGAGATTGCGGCCTTGAGCGGGCGGTGCGTGGGGCCGGCAGCATTGACAGGCAACTCGCCGGCTGCTCAATTCCTCCGAGCGTTTGTCAGCGACAACCTGCCAGCCTGAAGCGCCGGTATGCTCCGGCCGAATGCCGTGGAAGGGTTAACGGAACGCGACTTTCCACCTTTCCTCATTTTATGCCGCGCCTTCCGTATCAAATCTGCACCCGTTGCGTGATGGATACGTCCGACTCGAAGATTGTCTTCGACCAAACGGGCGTTTGCGACCACTGCCGCACCTTCGACCAGAAGATCCGGCCGCACTGGCATACGGACGAGCGCGGGCTCCGCGAGATCGAGGCCATCGTGGCCGGCATCAAGGAAGCCGGTAGGGGCCGGGATTTCGACTGCATCATCGGGATGAGCGGCGGCATCGACAGCTCCTACCTCACCTATCTAGCCAAGGAGCAATTCGGCCTGCGCCCCCTCGTGTTTCATGTCGACGCCGGCTGGAATTCCCAGATCGCCGTCAACAACATCGAGAAGCTGGTGGACAAGCTGAATCTCGATCTCTTCACCGAGGTGATCGACTGGGAGGAAATGCGGGATCTCCAGCTGGCCTTTTTCAAATCTGGCGTTCCCCACATCGACACACCTCAGGACCACGCCTTCTTCGCGACCATGTATAAATTCGCGGAGCAGCACTCGGTGCGGCATATCCTGACCGGCGCGAATTTCTCCACCGAATGCGTGCGCAATCCGCTCGAGTGGATGTATTATCAGTCGGATGCTATCCAGCTGCGCGACATCCATCGCCGTTTCGGCACCCGGCCGCTGGTGAAGTATCCCATCACGAGCATCCTCCGGCACAAGATCTACCTGCCCTACGTTCGCCGCATCAAGGTCGTGCGCCCCCTCAACCATGTGCCATACCTGAAGAGCGAGGCGATGAACCTGTTGCAGGCAAAATTCGGCTGGCAGCCCTACCCCCAGAAGCACTTCGAATCGCGGTTCACGAAATTCTACGAATCGTTCTGGCTCCCAAAAAAATTCGGCTACGACACGCGCCGCGTGCAATATTCCAGCCTGATCCTCACTGGCCAGATGACGCGCCCCGAGGCACTGGCGCGGCTCGGGCAGCCGCCTTACGACGAGGCGACGATTGCCCAGGACTTCCAATACGTCGCCACGAAGCTCGGTATTTCCACGGCCGAACTGCAGGGATATTTCGACGCCCCGAACCGGACCTACCGCGACTACAAGTCCCAAGAGAATATTTATTCAGCCGGCGCGGCGGTGATGCGTTTGTTCGGCCTCGAAATGGGAGGAAAACGGTGATCGCGATCGTCAACTACGGATTGGGCAACGTCCAGGCCATTGCCAACATCTACCGGTCGAAGAACATCGCGGTGGAGGCCGCGTCCGATGTGGAAACCCTGCGTCGCGCACAGCGCATCATCCTGCCGGGGGTCGGCTCGTTCGACCACGCGATGCAGCGCCTGGCGGATTCCGGCATGCAGGGCGGGTTGCACGAAGAGGTGCTGCACCGGGGCAAGCCGCTCCTTGGTATTTGCGTAGGCATGCAGATGCTGGCGGAGCGCAGCGACGAAGGGTCGCTGCCGGGCCTCGGGTGGATCCGGGGGGAAGTGAAGCGCTTCGACACCACGCGGTTTGCGCAGCGCACCCACCTGCCGCACATGGGCTGGAACAACGTGGCGCCGCGCGCGGGCGTGGGCCTGATGCGGGAATTGGATGCGACGTCGCGGTTCTATTTTCTGCACTCCTACTATTTCGCTCCGGCACGCGAAGAGGACGTCCTGGCCACGACGGATTACAACGGCGCCTACGCCTCGGGGGTGGGCCACGACAATGTTTACGGCGTGCAGTTCCATCCCGAGAAAAGCCATCGTTGGGGGATCCAGCTGCTTCTGAACTTCGCGTCGATCTAATCGTGCTCACGCCGCGCATCATTCCCTGCCTCCTTATCAAGGACGGAGGCCTCGTGAAAACGGTCCGATTTGGGGCCCCGAAATACGTGGGCGACCCGATCAATGCGGTCCGCATTTTCAATGAGAAAGAAGTGGACGAGCTGATTGTGCTGGATGTGGACGCCACCGCCCTAGGGAGCGAACCGCGCTACGAACTGATCAAGAGCCTCGCGGCCGAATGCCGCATGCCGCTCTGCTATGGAGGCGGCGTGACCAGCGTGGCGCAGGCCGAGCGAATCATTGGCATGGGTGTCGAGAAGGTGGCCATCAGTGCGGCCGCCGTGGCCGATCCGGATCTCATCGCCCGCATGGCCGCGACCATCGGCAGCCAGAGCGTCGTCGTGGTGCTCGACGTACGCAAAACGAGTGCCGGCGGGTATGAAGTGTGGACGCACAACGGCACCCGGGCGACCGGGCGCCCGCCGCAGGAACTGGCCCGCGCCGCCGAAAAACTGGGGGCCGGTGAGGTGGTCCTCAATTCGATCGATCGCGATGGGGCGATGAAGGGCTATGACCTGGAACTCGCGCGCGACGTGCGGGCGGAGATCACAATCCCCATGACCGTGCTGGGAGGTGCGGGTTCGCTCTCGGACATTGGTGCGCTGGTGCGAGAGTTTGGCCTCGTCGGGGCAGCGGCGGGCAGCCTGTTCGTGTTCAAGGGCATTTACCGGGCGGTGCTGATCAATTATCCTGATCGCGGCCAGAAAGCCGCCTTGTGGGAGGGCCTGCCGCGCTGAGCGCGCGCGGGCGTTTCGTCTATGTCGACCAAGATCATCGCCATCGTCGCCGGCACGCGGCCTGAAGTCATCAAGATGGCTCCCGTCTACGCGGCGCTGAAACAGAGCGCCTTGCTGGAGCCACGCCTGATTTCGACCGGCCAGCACCGTCACATGCTCGACCAGGCTTTTGGCGTCTTCGGACTCACGCCGGATGTCGAGCTCAGCCTCATGCAGCCCGGGCAGGGGCTTTCCGACCTCACCGCGCGGATTGTCACCGGCATGACGGGCGCTTTGCGCGAGTTGCGCCCCGCCGCCATTTTGCTCCAAGGCGACACGACCACGGTCCTCGGTTCAGCCCTTGCGTCCTTCTACGAACGGGTGCCGATCGGGCATGTCGAGGCCGGGTTGCGCACGGGCAATATGGACTCACCGTTCCCGGAGGAGATGAATCGGCGGCTGACCTCGCCGCTGTCGCGGTGGAATTTCTGCCCCACCGTGCTTTCGCGCGAGAATCTGTTGCGGGAGGGCATCGCGGCGGACCAATGCCATGTGACCGGCAATCCGGTTATTGATGCCTTGCTCTGGGTGCGCGAACGCATCCGGGCGCGGGGCGTGGTGCCCGAGGATATCGCGGGCCGCATGGGGATTCCGCCCGCGTTTGTCCGCCGTTTCCTGGGCGAGTCCCCGGGACGATGGGTGCTCGTCACGGGGCACCGGCGCGAGTCCTTCGGCGATGGGTTCGAACGTATCTGCGCGGCGATCAACCGTCTCACCGAAACTTATGATGACTTGGGCGTGCTCTACCCGGTGCATCTGAACCCCCAGGTTCAGGAGCCTGTGAAGCGGTTGCTTGGCAAGAATCCGCGCGTGGCGCTGACTGAACCTGCGGCGTATGAAGATTTCATCTGGCTGCTGGACCGTTGCACCTTTGCTTTGAGTGATTCGGGCGGCGTGCAGGAGGAGGCCCCCAGCCTCGGCAAGCCGGTGCTCGTGATGCGGGAAACAACCGAGCGCCCCGAGGGCGTCACCGCCGGCACCTGCACCCTGGTTGGCACGGATCCGGATCGCATCCTGCGCGAAGCCGTTGCCCTGTTATCCGATTCGCAGGAGTACTTACGCCGTGCGAGCCTGAGGAATCCCTATGGAGACGGGCAGGCCTCGGCTCGCATCCGGGAAATATTGGAACGCTCGCTGGGCGGGAAGGCGGTTTGAGCCCATGCTACAGTTGCTCCAACACCTGGGTGACGGCCGGACCTTTCTCGTTGACGCACCGGCGCCGGGCCCCGAGGCGGGTGCGTTGCTAATCCGCACGTCGCGGTCGCTGGTTTCCGCTGGCACCGAGCGCATGCTGGTGAATTTCGGGAAGGCGGGTTGGCTGGGCAAGATGCGCCAGCAGCCGGAGAAAGTGCGGGCCGTCGTGCAAAAGGTGCGGGCCGAGGGCCTCATCGCGACGTGGGGAGCCGTGCGCGCAAAACTAAACCAGCCGATCCCGCTGGGTTATTGCCAAGTGGGACGGGTGGTGGACGCGGGCGGCGCGGAGTGGATCAAACCCGGCCAGCGGGCGGTTTCGAATGGCGCACATGCGGAAGTGGTGAGTGTGACCCATGGTCTGTGTGCGGGTGTTCCTGATGCGGTCAGCGACGATGCGGCAGCTTTTACCCCGCTCGCCTCCATCGCGCTCGAAGGCATTAATTTGCTGGCCGTCCAGCCGGGCGACCGGGTCGTGGTCGTGGGATTGGGGCTGATCGGGCAGTTGGCGGTGCGCATCCTCACCGGCTTGGGCTGCGAAGTGCTGGGCTTCGATCCCTCGGCGGAGCGGCGCGATCTGGCGCAGAAGTTTGGGGCGCGCACCGAGCCTTCTGGAACCGACCCGGTTGCTGCGGTTCTGGCGTGGACTTCCGGCCGTGGGGCGAGCGGGGTGCTCATCACGGCGAGTTCCTCGAGCAATGAGATTGTCAGTCAAGCCGCGCGTAGTTGTTCGCACCGGGGCAAGGTGGTGCTGGTGGGTGTAGTGGGGTTGCTTCTCAATCGCGCCGACTTTTACCGGCGCGAGGTGATGTTCCAGGTGTCGTGCTCCTATGGGGCGCGCGATCCGCGTTCGCCTCACTCCGCACAAGCCAATTTCCGGCAGGTTTTGGCGTGGATGGCCGCCGACCGGTTGCCGGTTGCCGATCTGATTACACATCGCGGGGTCTTTGCCAGCGCGCCCGCGACCTACGCGGCCCTAGACGACCCTCACGCGCTGGGTATCGTGCTCGATTATGGCGACCACCGCCCGGTTCAGGAAGCTCTCCGCCGCACGATCGAGTTGGTTCGCCCGTCTTCTCCCGCGCAGGGAGTGAGGATCGCCATGATTGGCGCGGGCAATTTTGCCACGCGCACGCTCCTGCCAGCGCTCGCCGGCCAGGAGGACCCCGTGGAGCTGGCGACCGTCGTGTCGGCGAGGGGCATTTCGGCGTTCCAGGCTGCCAAAGCATTCGGGGCGGGGCAGGCGACCACGGACGAGCAATCAGTTCTGGCTGATCCCGGCGTCGAAGCGGTATTCATCACCACCCGCCACGATCTCCATGCGGGGCAAGCCTTGGCGGCGCTGAGAGCGGGGAAGCACGTCTGGGTCGAGAAGCCTTTGGCGCTCACGGCGGTCGATGTGGAAACCGTGACTGCCGCGGCGCTGGCGGCGGGCCGGATTTTGGTGGTGGGTTTCAACCGCCGTTTTTCGCCACTGGCGAGGCGGGTGCGGTCGGTCCTCGCGGCGCGCCCCGGGGCGTTTCGGATCGAGGTGGTGGTCAATGCGGGCCGGATCGACCCTGATCACTGGACGCTTGATCCGCAGATCGGGGGTGGCCGGATAGTGGGCGAAGCGTGCCATTTCATCGATTTGGTTCGCTACCTAGGGGGGGCGTCAATTATCGCGGCGCAATGCCTGCGCCGGGACACGGACGGCCAGGATGGCGGAAGCTTTGAACTGGCGTTGGGCGACGGTTCTTCGGCGTGGATCGACTACCGCACCGATTTGCCCTCTCACATTCCGAAGGAGCGCATCACCGTGTCCGGGGCTGAATTCAGCCTCTGTATTCACAACTGGACCAAACTAACGTCGACGGGACTCCGCGGTGTAGGGCAGGGGGGGAGCTGGCTGAGCGTCCCGCGAAAAGGGCATTATGAAGCAGTGGGAGTGTTTCTTGAAGCTGTGCGGCACTGCAGCGCCGCCCCGATCCCGCTCGCGGAGATTCGTGAGGTGTCATGGTGGGCGGTGCGTTTGCAGGCAATGATTGACGGCCAGCGCGCAACGAAGGAAAACCAACCCGCCTAGCATACCATGGATTACGACATTTGCGTTCTCGGTTTGGGTTACATCGGCCTGCCCACGGCCTCAATTTTCGCCACGAAGGGCAAGCTGGTGCTCGGCGTGGACGTGGTTCCGCGCGTGGTCGAGACGATCAATCGCGGCGACATCCACATCCAGGAGCCCGATCTCGACGTGCTGGTTCGCGCAGCCGTGCAAAGCCGTAACCTGCGGGCCGCCACGCAGCCGGCCTCGGCACGAACCTTTATCATCGCAGTGCCGACGCCCTTCAAGGCCACGGCGGCAAATCCGCGCACGCCGGATCTCGCCTATGTGGAGTCCGCGGCGCGCTCCCTCGCCCCGGTGGTGCAGCCGGGCGCGCTGGTGATCCTGGAATCAACCAGCCCGGTGGGGACGACCGAGCGAGTGCGCGATTGGCTGTTCGATGAAGTGGGCCGAAGTCAGCCGGAGCGGCTCGCGGCTCTGCGTGACTCGATGTTGTTCGCCCATTGCCCGGAACGCATCCTTCCCGGGCAGATGCTCAAGGAACTCGTTGCAAACGACCGCATCGTGGGCGGGCTGACCCCGGCCGCCTCCGAGTCCGCGCGGGATTTATATCGCACGTTCTGCACCGGGGAGATCTTCCTGACCGACGCGCGCACCGCCGAGCTGTGCAAACTGACGGAAAACGCATCGCGCGATGTGAGTATTGCCTTCGCCAATGAGCTTTCCCTGATTTGCGACCGGCTGGGTGTCGACGTCTGGCAGCTGATCAAGCTGGCGAACCGTCACCCGCGGGTGAAGATACTCCAGCCCGGCCCGGGGGTGGGCGGCCATTGCATTGCGGTTGACCCGTGGTTCGTCGTCGACGCGGCGCCACAGGAGGCCCGGTTGATCCGCGCCGCCCGTGAAGTCAACGACTCCAAGCCCCATTTCGTGCTCAGGCAGATCGAGGCGGCCTGCCGGGGCCGGGTCCGCCCGGTGATCGCGTGCCTCGGGCTCGCGTTCAAGGCCAACATCGACGATTTGCGGGAAAGTCCTGCGGTGGAAATCGCCCAGCACTTGGCGGCAAAGGGCGACGCGCGCGTCCTGGCGGTGGAGCCGCACGTGACCGAGCTGCCTCCGGCATTGCGGAGTGGAGTGGAACTCAAAACCCTCGAGGAGGCGGTGGCCGCGGGCGACGTGGTGGTCTTGCTGGTGGCGCACCGGGCGTTTCTTGAATTCGATCGCGGCCGGCTGACCGGGAAGACGGTGATCGATTGTTGCGGTGCGTGGTGCTCCTGAACCCGTCGCCCTCGGGCGGCTCGTCCGCTTGTGGCACACCGTGCGGCCGCTGGGCTGGCGCCAGATGGCGACCCGGGCACGCGTCACGCTGCTG
The DNA here is from genome assembly GCA_023433275.1 of Verrucomicrobiota bacterium. Lineage (GTDB taxonomy): Bacteria > Verrucomicrobiota > Verrucomicrobiia > Opitutales > Opitutaceae > Lacunisphaera. The sequence goes on along the minus strand of JAEZDN010000130.1, from coordinate 57,999 downwards.
CGCCGGTGGTGGCGCGTCAGCGGCCATCGAGTGGACGGATCGCGGCACTGTCATCTGGCGGAGGGACCCGGTTCTGTTGTCGACCTGGTGGCGTTGGCGGCAGAGCACGTCCAGGCCCGGCGCCAGCTCGAAGCGATCGCGGTCAACAGCTTCAAGTTTCTCGCGGTGGAACGGCGCTTTAGGGAGGACATCGCGTGGCACGCGCCAGATCTCAGCCGGCTGTGGCGCTACCATCTGCATTACTTCGGATATGGCCGGGAACTGATGCTGGCGGACAGCGACGGCGGCGGCGATGGCGTGGCCCAGTTCCGACGCCTCGTCACCTCGTGGATTACAGCGAATCGCGTGGTACAGGGCGATGGCTGGCACCCCTACACGCTTTCGCTGCGCTTGGTCGCGTGGTTGAAGGCGGCGGGTTTCTGGGCGGAACGCCTGGCGGAGCCCGGCCAATGGCGAGATGAGTTTACCGGCAGCTTGCGCGACCAGGCGGATCATCTCGTCCGGCAGCTCGAACACGATGTGCGGGGGAACCACCTATTCGAAAATGGACGGGCGCTGCTTTGGCTCGGCTTGATGAGTCGGGGCGACGATGCCGCCGATTGGGAGCGGTTGGGACGGGGGATTCTTGAGCGCGAAGTGCCGGAGCAGGTGCTGACGGACGGCAGCCACTTTGAGCGTTGTCCGGGTTATCATTTTTCGGTGCTGCTCAGCCTGGTGGAGCTGGGCTGCCTGTACGAACTGCGCGGTCGGCCCGTGCCATCCTGGCTGGCTGATGCCGTTCGCGGATTGCGCAGCTTTGGGGCGCGCATCTTGCTGCCCGACGGGACCTACCCCCTAATCAAGGACTCGGCGCATGATCAGCTTTCCGTGAGGCCGGCTGACGTCCTCCATTGCGCTGCATGCTGGGAGGATCGGGCAGCCGCAGGGACGGAGCGGGCGACAGCGCTGCGCACCATTCTGTATTTTGGCCGAACGCGTCCCCCCGTCGGGTTGGCCGCGGAACCGCGGGGGGCAACCTCGGGGTTTTGCCTGGGGCGGGGAGCGGACGAGATGGTGGTCATGGATGCCGGGCAGCCCTGTCCAAGTTATCTCCCGGCCCACGCGCATGCGGATGCGCTGAGCTTTGTGTTTTTCGCGGCGGGCGGTCCGCTGGTGGTCGACCCCGGTGTTTACGAATATGTGGCGGGGCCTTGGCGTGATTATTTTCGCTCCACCCGGGCACACAACACCGTGGCGGTCGACGGGCTGGATTCATCCGAGGTTTGGAGCAGCTTTCGCGTGGGGCGGCGCGCGCATGTGCGCCTGCTGGAACACCGCTGTGGACCTGGTCTCCTCGTCGTGGTGGCGGAGCATGATGGATTTGCACGGCAGGTTCGGGGCAGGCGGCACCGCCGGCTGCTGGCTTGGAGAGAGGGGGAGTGGCTCGCGGTGGTGGACCTTGTCACCGGGCCGGGCCGGGCGGAGGTGGCGAGCCACTTGCATTTTCATCCTGACATCGCCGTGAACGAGGCGGAGCGGACTGAATATGGCTGGCGATCGGTGCTCGGGCCAACGGGCTGGCATTTGCTGTCGCTGGGCGATACGCGCCCGGAGTTGAGCCGTGGGCAGCTGGAGCCGGCGATCAGCGGGTGGTATTCGGCGGAATTTGGGCGACGCGAACCCGCCACCACGCTGCAGTGGCGGCGCGAGGCGGTTCTGCCGTCGGTCACCGGCTATGTGCTGGCCCGTGACCCGATGCTGGCGCCACGGATCGATGCCGTCGCTGGCGGCTGGAACATCGTGCTTGAGTCCGTTGGCAGGTGCGACACCTACAGTCTGCCTCGCCCTGACGCGCCATGAAAATCGGCCTCTTTTCGCACTACTATCGCCCGGAGATCGGGGCTCCTTCATCGAGGCTTGGTGACTTCGCGGGTGAATGGTCGCAGGAGCATGAAGTGCATGTTTGCACTTGTTTCCCCAATCACCCACAAGGCGTGCTTTATCCTGGCTACCAATCCGCGCGCTATCTCCGCGAAGCGGAGTCCGCGCGGCTGATGATCCACCGCTGCTGGACCTACGTAACCCCGAACCGCGGGTTCATCAAGAAGACGCTCGGTCATCTCAGCTTCTGGTTTTCCTGCGGGGCCTCGGTCCTGCCGCGATTACCCCGCCTAGATTGCGCGATCGGCAGTTCCCCCACTTTTTTTGCCGCGATGGCCGCGCGGTCGGCTGCGCGCGCCCATGGCTGTCCATTCATTATGGAGGTGCGCGATCTTTGGCCGGCAGTCTTCGTCGACTTGGGGGTGATTCGAAACCGGTTCATCATCGGCCTGCTCGAACGTTGGGAAATGAGCCTCTACCATTCGGCCGACCGCATCATCACGGTGACGGAAGCATTTCGGGCCAACCTGCGGGCGCGGGGCATACCCGAACGCAAGATTGTCAACATTCCCAATGGGGCGGATGTGGATTACTGGCGCGTGGATCCTGACGGCGCGCGCCGCTGGCGCGAGCGCTTGGGACTGGCGGGAAAGTTCGTGGTGCTCTACATCGGCGCCCATGGTATTTCCCAAGGCCTGAAGTCGGTGGTGCAGGCGGCGGGACAGGTCGCGACGGAACTGCCGGAATGCGTTTTCCTATTCGTTGGTGAAGGCGCGGATAAACCGAAGCTGGTGGCGGAGGCGGAGCGCATTCAAGCGCCGAACATCAAATTTCTGGATGCGGTGGGGCGCGAGGATGTGCGGGCGTTGTATGCGGCGGCTGATGTGTGCCTGGTGCCATTGCGGGACATCCCGCTGTTTGACGCCTTCATCCCCTCGAAAATGTTCGAAATGCTGGCGGCCGAGCGGCCGGTGCTGGGCTGTGTACGGGGCGAGGCCGCGGCGATCCTGACGCGGTCGGGCGGAGCCCTGGTGGTGCCGCCGGAGCAGCCGGCGGCCCTGGCGGACGGGGTGCGTCAGATGCACCGGATGAGTCCGATGCAGCGAGCGGCCATGGGTGCGCAGGGGCGTCGCTTTGTGTCGCAGCACTATTCCCGGCAGACGCTGGCCAAGCGTTACGCTGAAGTGCTGGCCGAGGTGCAGCAGGAGCGGGTGAAGGGAGGGGAGGCATGAGAGTGCTGGTTACTGGCGCAACGGGCTTCACCGGATCCCACGTGGTGCCGCGCCTGGTTGCGGCGGGTTTGCAAGTGCGTGCGTTGCTCCGCGATCCGGCGCGGGTGGGCGCGTTGGGAGGCCTGAAGGTGGAATGGGTGGCGGGCGACCTCGCCGACCAGGCTGCCTTGGCGCGGGCCATGACGGGCTGCGATGCCCTGCTCAATATCGCTTCGCTGGGATTTGGCCATGCGCCTGGGATCATCGCTGCCGCCGAGGCGAGCGGGTTAGGTCGCGCCGTGTTTGTCAGCACCACGGCGATTTTCACCCAGTTGAATGCCGGGAGCAAAATCGTCCGCGTGGCGGCCGAACAGGCCGTGCGTGGCAGCCGGCTGGATTGGGTCATTGTGCGGCCCACGATGATTTTCGGGTCGAGCCGTGATCGCAACATGTGCCGGCTGGTTCGTTTCCTGCGTCGAAGTCCTGTACTGCCGGTCTTCGGTCCAGGCCTTTGCCTGATGCAGCCGGTATATGTCGAGGATCTTGCCGATGCGTTGGTTGCAGCCTTGATCACCCCCAGTGCAGGGCGTCGAGAATATAATGTATCAGGCCGCGATGCATTGCCCTACAATGAAATCGTCCATCGGACGGCCCGGGCGATGGGCCGGCGGGTCAAACTGCTGCATCTTCCATTCCGTCCCGTGGTTCGCATCCTTGAATTCCTCGAGCGCCGAAAGTGCCGCCTGCCGCTCAAGGCGGAACAGGTGTTGCGATTGAACGAGGACAAGGCTTTTTCATGGGCGCAAGCCGGTCGGGATCTCGCATACTCGCCACGCAGCTTCGACATTGCGATTCGCCGCCAGTTGAGTGAGATGGGGCTGCGAGTGTCACCCCTGTCATGAAGCGTATTTTCGATCTGCTGGCGGGGATAGTCCTGGCGATTCTGCTGCTCCCGTTGATTGTGCTCGCGGCTGTGGCGGTGCGGCTGACTTCGCGCGGCCCAATTCTCTATTGGTCTGATCGCGTCGGGCGGGACAATCGCTTGTTCCGCATGCCAAAGTTTCGCAGCATGCGAGTCGGGACGCCGGCGGTCGCCACCCACCTGCTCGCTGATCCCAGCTGTCACCTCACACCCATCGGCAGTTTTCTCCGCAAAAGCAGCCTGGATGAGTTACCCCAGCTCTGGAGTATCATTCGGGGGGACATGAGTTTCGTCGGTCCAAGGCCGGCCTTGTTCAACCAGTATGATCTCATTGAACTGCGCACGGCCCATGGTATCCAGACGCTGCGTCCCGGCCTCACCGGGTGGGCCCAGATCAACGGTCGGGACGAGGTGCCGATCGTCGAGAAAGTGGCACACGATTTCGCCTACCTGCAGCGCCGTTCGATGGCCTTTGATTTGGAGATCGTGGCCCGAACACTGGTCAAGGTCGTGCGGCGGGAGGGAGTGAGCCATTAGGTTGGGACCACGCCATCGGCCGGGCTTAATTTTCAAGGGGAAATATTACCGGTCTTTTCTGCTGGGTAGAAATAGAACGAGGCGCCGCCTGGCCGTAAGATAATGGCCTGCTGCCGGAGCGCGGCTTCCTCGAGCTCCGGTCCGCCGGCATAGTCATACGGCACGCGGTGGGGGCTCCAATGGCGCGAGAGCCGGGCGGCTTGGGATTCACGGGTGTAGATCTCGCGAAAGTCTGGAGCTACAACCAGCCAGGTTTCGGCGCCGGTAAATGCGCCATCGACCATTTGTTCCGCCAGAGATTTTTCCCATAACCGAACGTTGGCCAAGCTCATGACCGAGCCCGGGGTCGCAGGATAGTTAAGGAGCGCCCCAATCCGCACCGCACGTGCATTCAAGGGGATCGAAGCGAACTCATCGGCACCAAATGAGAGGCGGTGAGTGGTCCACTGTTCCGGCACCGGGAGCCCCACCGGACCAAAGTAGCTATAGGTGCCATTTCTCCAGCCCGCGGGGGCCGCCGCGCCGATGGGCCGGGCTTCCCCTGAATTCAGGAAACGCCCTTCCTGATCATACCAGGCGACAGCAAGCAGCGCCTGGCCATTTTTGCCGAGTTCCTGCTTAAGGCTCATTTCCACGCGGTAGTTTTTGGATGGGTCGATTGGGACCAGCATTTCCGAAAAAATCTCCGTGGTTTCACCGACGACGGTTTGGAGAGCGGTTGTGACGCCTTTGAGGTCCGGCACATGGGAAACGAACTTGGGCGGAGCACCGGCGGTCGTCCGCCAAGCTGACTGATCAGTCATGCGATAGTCGGTTGAGAGGGATGGACCTTGGAACTGCTGGCTGGGCCCGGTCGTGGCAGGGATACCCATGATCGCCTGGAGGGATCCCGTGACTGGGGGAATCACCGGTCGATAGTGGGTCGCGGCGTGTTCCGGATGAAATGTCTGGAGCACTGAAATGGCGGCTGGAGTGCCCGCAGGACGTGAAGTGGGGGCCGCTCCGCTCCCAGCGGAGTCGTAGGCCCGGATGAGTCCTTCCATTGCGAGGTCGCGAGGGACCGAACTCAGGGCGTTCCATGAATGATTGTAAGTCGGGCGACCGGGCGAAACAGCGACCAGGATCAACAATGCAGCCAGGGTTGAGAGAAATCCGAGACGACCCTGCCCAACCAAGGCCGAAACCCGGGTGTCAGCGCGGAGTAGTCGTTCGAAACAGCACACGAGAGCCAGACCAGGTGGAATGGCCAAATACATCCGTTGAAAAGTGACGATATTGGTTCGCGGCAAGAGGACTTCGGCCAGCGGCAGCGCAACATAGGGGAGACAGAGCAACAGGATGGGCGCGAGTGTCACCCAGCCGACCAGATGATTTTTTCGTAACAGCCAGATCGCCGCAATCGCATTGATGACGCCAGCGAGCCCAAGGATCTGGAGAAGCCGATCGGCCGCCGGAGAGTCCGGGACGAATACCTTGAAGCCGATCCAAGGGGAGATCCATTCCTGCAGAGTGGGTTGACGTTCGAAAATTCGCCCCGATGGGTACCAAGCCACAGGGAGCAGACTGATAGCGATCAGCAGGACCACCACCACCCAGCCCGTCCGGCGGCGTATTGCGAAAAGCTTCCATAAGGCCACGCCGCAGATGCCCAGAGCTGCGAGGCCGGCGGCTTGGGGGTGATTGAACAAGGCCAAAGCTAAAGCCATCGCGGCGCAGAACAATGTCGCGAGCCAACGGTGTCGCCCGGCCCGTCCTGCGCGGAATAACTCGATCGCCAAACGGAGCAGGACGACCGCGCCCAATTGGGCGTAAATACTGCTGGAAATACCGTAGTAGCGGTAAAACGAAAAGACGTTGTTCCCGATCAGAAGCGCCTGCAGCAGCACGAAAACCATTGCCGGGCCTTCACCCAGGCCAACGGCACGGGCGAGCCGGTAATATTGCCACGATAGCAGCAGGCAGATCCCGGTGTAGTATAGATCGAGCCAAAGCAGCTGCTGGATGCCGGCCGACAGGCCGAGCAAGCTGTAGGAAAGAAAGTAACTCGATTTCACCCATGCGGAATGCTGGATGACCAAATCGTAAGCATGCCATTCGTTGATGCGGCGGAGGTGTTCCCACGTATCCGCGGGCCACTCGAGATACACTCCGGGGATCCAGAACAGGAGTCCCAAGCCCAACCACGGAATCGCACCCAGGACACGGGAAAGGGTCGGGATTGCTGGAGGAGAGGCGGCGTTTTCTGTCCTTCGGTTCGCGCGCCGACGCGAGAAGGTTACCGCCAGCAGAGCGCCCCCGAGCAGCAGATGGAAGGCGTGTAGCAGCCAATAGACATAGAGCAGAGAGGGGACCTGCCCGGAAACTTCGTCGGAGAGGCCGGAGACAGCGGCGGGATTGACCGGCCAGCCAGACCAGGCGTAGAGGAGGTAAGCCCCGAGGTAAGGGATGAGGAACGCCCACCCCGAGCAAAGGTAGGCTCGCGATAAGGTCGGCAGGGAGCGCACGGCGGGGAATTAGCCTGATCCATGAGCGGCGCTCAATCCCGAACACATGCGCCGCCGCAATGTCAGGAGCCCAGGAAAGGGGGAGGACGGACGCATATTGCCGAGCTGTCAGAGGAAATCCGCAGCTGCATGAACGGGATTTTCTTCGGGAAACAGCACTACCGATCAATCCGCATTGTCGATGGAGCCAATTCGGAACCCGCCCCAAGGTTTGCAGTTGGAATGTGGAATAAGATCTTGGCACGTGGACCCAGCAACAAGCAACGCAATCTGCGCTTTGGGAGGCAGGTGCCGAGTCTTAGCCGGCGGACTGTCGTGACGGCTCGGGCTGTTTGCCGGCACGGCGCAAATAAGCAGGGCGCTTGCCGGCTGTGCCGCAGCAGCCAGGTTCCTTATCGGGCCTGGCCTCAGCGATTGACGATTTCCCAGGCAGTGGAGGAAGCGGGCAGGTCGATCCAAAGGTCGGGCGTGGTGCCGTTCATGCGCCAGAGGCCGGCGCGGCCGTCGGCGGAATTCTGAAAGATGACGTCGCTTTGGCCGTCGCCGGTGAGATCGCCGGTGCCGACGATTTTCCACTCGGTGGAGGAGGCGGGCAGGTCGATCCAGAGGGTGGGCGTGGTGCCACTCATGCGCCACAGGCCGGCGCGGCCATCGGTGTCATTCTGGAAGATAACGTCGTTCTGGCCATCGCCGGTGAGGTCGGCGGTGCCGACGATCTTCCAGGCAGTGGAAGAGGTGGGCAGGTCGATCCAAAGATTGGGCGTGGTGCCGTTCATGCGCCAGAGGCCGGCGCGGCCGTCGATGGAGTTTTGGAAAATGATGTCGCTCTGGCCGTCGCCGGTGAGATCGGCGGTGCCCACGATTTTCCAGGCGGTGGAGGAGGCGGGCAGGTCGATCCAGAGATTGGGCGTGGTGCCATTCATGCGCCAGAGGCCAGTGCGGCCGTCGACGGAATTCTGGAAGATGATATCGCTCTGGCCGTCGCCGGTTAGATCACTGGCGCCGACGATCTTCCAGGCAGGGGAGGAGGCGGGCAGGTCGATCCAGAGGGTGGGGACGGTGCCACTCATGCGCCACAAGCCGGCACGGCCATCGATGGAATTCTGGAAGATTACGTCGTTTTGGCCATCGCCGGTGAAGTCGTCGCCGGTGGATTGTATCGTCAGCAGAGCGGCCTGACTGGTGACGGATCCGGCCGGGTTAGTGACAATGCAGCGGAACTGGATGCCGTTGAGCGCGGACACCGCCCAGCCGGCGATCGTAAGCGTGGCGGTGTTCGTGCCCGACCATTCGGCATCGTCGTGCATGTCCTGCCAAGTCGATCCGGTACCCATCTGCCATTGGTAGGTGGGTGCCGGATAACTGATGGCTACGACCGAGAATTGAACCCTATGGTTGGCCCTGCCCGCGTAGGACTCTGGCTGTGCGGTGATCCCGGGTCCCTGATCGTTGGTTGTATCGCGCAATGCGAGTGAGCCATTATCCGATGCGGTGATCGCAAAAATGTCAGCAAGGGGAACGGTGATTTGACCGTGGAAATTGCTTCCCCAGCCGACGACAGTACCATTGTTTTTAAGGGCGAGGGAATGATTGTTGCCGGAGGCAACAGCGCTGACCTGGGACAACCCGGCGGGAACGGCGATCAGCCCATCAAAGGGATAACCCCAAGCCGTTACCGTTCCATCGCTCTTGCGCCCCAGGACGTGGTTGATCCCCACGGCGACGGAGGCAATTCCGGCAAGACCGTTTGGGGGTGATCCCGCCATTCCTGGCGCGCCCCAACCTGCAACCGTGCCGTCAGCTTTGACGGCCATGGAATAATTTCCGAACGCGCCGATAGCGACCACATCATTCAGTCCCCCTGGCACCAAGGTCTGGCCGTTGTACCCGTAGCCCCACGCCACCACGGTGCCATCTTTTCGGAGGGCCAGTGCATGGTTGCTGCCGGCGGAAACGGCAACGACATCGGCCAAATTTGCGGGCACATCGGTCTGGCCGGCGGAGTTGTGGCCCCAGGCGACAACCGTGCCGTCACTCTTGAGTGCGGTGGCAAAGAAGCCGCCAGCGGATATGGCCACCACATTGGAAAGACCGGACGGTATCGTCGTCTGGTTCCAGTCGTTCAATCCCCACGCAACGACCGTGCCGTCGCGCTTCAATCCAAGGGTGAAGTGGAAAGGGGAAGTCGAGATCGCAACCAAGTCGGTCAAATCAGGCGGAATGTCCAAGTGGCCGGCATGGTTTTCCCCCCAGGCAATCACTTGGGTGGCATCGGGGGCGACGATGACAAAGATCGGATCGCTGCGACTCGTGCCGTTGGTGTCGGTTACATCCACCGCGTACCACCCGCCGTCCTGATACGTGACAGCCGGAATGGAATGGCTGCTGCCGGTGGCGCCGCCAATGGGACGGCCGTTGTGGATCCATTGCTGGGTGGAGTCGGGGTAAACGGGTTCCGGGGTGCTTAGGACCAAGTCTTGTCCCGGATTTCGGACCAGACAGAAGCGAATCGCGCCAGCAGGCTCACTCGTTTCGGGAGCCGCGATGGCGAAGTCCCGTCGGGTGCCACCGGCGACCGGAACATCAGAATTGCTCGGCAGGTTGCTGGCGACTGCAACAAGGGTCATGAGCATGGGGGCGATGGCCCGCACGAATCCACGGATATGGGGAAAGCGACACGAGAGCTTGTGCACGAGTGGGAGTTTCATGGGAATTGGAGGGGAACCGCGCAACCGGTGGTGGAGCGGCTCATAGGTCAGATGTAGCGCCGCCGTCGCGGTTTTCTGTTGATGTACCCTTTCGCGTCGAAGTCCGTCATCACGAAGAGCAGGGTGAATTCCGTAGCGGACCTGGATGCTGAGCCGGCGCTGCTGGTGGCGATGCATCGGAAACGGACGTCATCGGTGCCCGACGATTTCCTGTTGTCCTGCATATCCTGCCAAGGCGAACCGGTGTCCATCTGCCATCGGCAAGGCGAGTACATGGTGCAAAAGGTGGGTCGCGTTCCCTCTGCGGTTTCAGCCTTAGTGGTTAACGATCTTCCAGGAAGTCGAAGAGGCGGGCAGGTCGATCCAAAGGGTGGGGGTGGTGCCACTCATGCGCCACAAGCCGGCGCGGCCGTCATCGGAATTCTGAAAGAGGACATCGCTTTGGCCGTCGCCGGTGAAGTCGCCCGTGCCTACAATCTTCCAGGACGGGGCGGAGGGGGGCAGGTCGATCCAGAGGTTGGGGGTGGTGCCGTTCATGCGCCAAAGGCCGGCGCGGCCGTCGACGGAGTTCTGGAAGATCACGTCGCTCTGGCCATCGCCGGTGAGGTCGGCGGTGCCGACGATCTTCCAGGCGGTGGAGGAGGCGGGCAGATCGATCCAAAGGGTGGGCGTGCTGCCATTCATGCGCCACAGCCCGGCGCGGCCGTCGGCGGAATTCTGGAAGATAACGTCGCTCTGGCCATCGCCGGTGAAATCGCCGGTGCCGACGATCTTCCAGTCGGTGGAGGAGGCGGGCAGGTCGATCCAGAGGGTGGGGGTTGTGCCATTCATGCGCCACAGGCCGGCGCGGCCGTCGACGGAATTCTGGAATAGAATATCGCTCTGGCCATCGCCGGTGAGATCGGCGGTGCCCACGATTTTCCAAGCGATCGGGGAAGCTGGCAGATCGATCCAGAGGGTGGGCGTGGTGCCATTCATGCGCCAGAGCCCGGCCCGGCCATCGGTGGCGTTCTGGAAGATGATGTCGCTCTGGCCATCGCCGGTGAGATCAGCCATCGCGGATTGTATCGTCATCACCGCGACCTGACTGGTGACGGAGCCTCCTATATTGGTGATAACGCAGCGGAACTGGATGCCGTTGAGGGCGGACACCACCCAACCGGCGATCGTAAGCGTGGCAGTGTTCGTGCCAAAAAATGGATCACCCTCCGGGATATCTTGCCAAGTCATACCGCTGCCCAGCTGCCATTGATAATCCAGCGTTTCGGTTCCAGTGGCAGTTAGGGTGAACGTAGCGGCTTGGTTGGGGCCTCTCACCAGAGAGGTGGGTTGGGTGGTGACGGCCGGCGGGGAATAAATGCTGAGTACCGCGCCATGGCTCAACACGGCGCCTGCCGGGCTCATGACCACCACGGCATAGGTGCCGGCTGCAGCCGTGGTGAGATTCTCCAGGATGAGAGTGGAAGAAGTCGCGCCGCGGATTTCGATCCCGTTCTTGCGCCATTGGTAGGTTAGTGGCGGGGCTCCTTCGGCGGTAACGGAAAAGATTGCCGATTGACCAACTGCCTTTGTTTGGCTGGCGGGGTGTATGGTAACCACAGGGAAAGTCTCGGACTCGGTTTTGTACAGCGCGAGTGATGAGCCGGTACCGGCTGAGATCGCGATGCCCTGCTCGAGTCCCGCAGGAACAAGAGTTTGACCGTAGTCGTTGGTACCCCAGGCAACAACGGTGCCATCTGCCTTGAGCGCTAAGGAATGGAATGCGCCCGCGGCGATAGCGACCACTCCAGTCAAGCCCGGAGGGGGCGCAGCTTGGCCGAAGTCGTTGCTGCCCCATCCCGTTACGGTTCCATCGCGCCTTAGCGCGAGTGAATGGCGTGCACCCGCGGAAATCGCGACTACTTCAGTCAGTCCTGAAGGTGGGGTAACCTGACCCAGCCCGTTGTCCCCCCAGGCGCTGATGGTGCCATCGTTCTTAAGCGCGAGTGCATGGCTGCCACCCGCGGCAATCGCGATTACGCGGTTGAGACCAGCCGGTACCTCGGTTTGGCCGTTTGCATTGCTGCCCCAAGCCACCACCGTCCCATCACTCTTAAGGGCAAGCGAGTACGCCGAGCCGGCGTCGATGGCGACCACGTCATCGAGACCAGCGGGAACGCTTGCTTGGCCGAAAAAATTATTGCCGCCCCAAGCGGTGACGGTGCCATCGCTTTTCAGCGCCATGGCGTGGCCCGCGGAGGCGATAGCCACGACCCCGCTGAGATCGGCGGGCACTGTCATCGGGTGCTGGCCGTCTGAGCCCCAAGCCCTGACTGTGCCATCGCTCTTGAGCGCCAACACGTGATCGCCGCTGGCAATCGCAGACACCCGTCCGATGCCCGGGGGTTTCAAGTGGGCGTAGAGGCCCCAATGCTTCACCTCCGTGTAGCGCGGAGTAACATCGACGAAAATTGGGGAGCTGCGACTGCTCACCCCGAAGCGGTCGGTAACATCCACCACATACCACCCGCTCTCCTGGTACGTGGCGGGCCCGACGGAGTAGCTGCTGCCCGTGGCACCGGAAATGGGCAGGCCGTTTCGCATCCATTGATAGGTGAAGGGTCCCGCTCCGCTCGCCAGGACGCTGAGATTCAGATGCTGGCCGGGTTCCACGACATTCCGATTCTGACCCTGCACGGTAATGAATGGCCACGGCTCCGTGATGGTGAGCCTCGCCGCGTTGGATGTAGCGACGCCGAGTGAATTGGTGATGACACAGCGGAACTGGTCACCGTCCATGGCTAGGGTTCCGCCGATTATGGTCAGGGTGGAACGGGTGACTCCGGAAGTAACTGAATAAGTACTGTTGTTGGTTACAGCGGTCCATGTGCCGCTTCCGGCGGACAATCGCTGCCATTGATAGGTCAACGGGGCTGTGCCGCTTCCAACTTCCACTTCGAAGACACCCGTTGCCCCCACTGGCAGGCCGAAATCCATGGGATGGGCGTTGATGACCGGCATCGATAGATTATGTAGTCCGAGCGAAAACCCGATGCCGTCGTCGACGGCGTAAATATCGGTTAGGTCCGCAGGCGGAGCCGTGTTGCCATCTGCGGTTGAGCCCCATGCGATTACCGTACCGTCGGCCCTTAATGCCAGCGAATGATAACGTGCTGCTGCGACCGCAACGACGTTGGTGAGGCTTGGGGGAACAGTCGTTTCTCCATAATGGTTACTCCCCCACGCCACGACTGTTCCTTCCTTTGTGAGCGCCAACGAATGGTCCTCGCCGGCCGCAATTGCGACCACGTTGCTCAAGCCGCTAGGCACATTGAGCTGCCCGGAACCATTATGGCCCCATGCCAGGACCGTGCCATCATCCTTGAGGGCAAGGGTGTGATAGCCGCCCGCACTGATCGCGAAAACGCTCGATAAACCCGCAGGTACATCGGTTTGGCCGTAGATGGATTGACCCCAAGCGATGACCGTCCCGTCGGCCTTCAGGGCCACCGCGTGGCTGTTTCCGGCGGAAACCTCACTCACATTATCCAAATCGTCTGGTACCACGTGGGCGCCATAATTGTTGGAGCCCCATCCCACCACGGTCCCGTCGCCCCTGAGCGCAAGGTAGAAGCCGTTCCCAGCGGTGGCCGCTTCCACCTGATCCAATCCCGACGGGACGTTCGACACGTCATTGCCGGCGCCGCCCCAAACCACCACCGTCTTGTTGCGACGAATTGCCAGGCCTGAGCCCGAGCCGGCTACGACAGCCATGGCATCATTCAAGTCCGCGGGCAACGTCTTCACGGGGTGGTTGGTATTGCCCCATATCCGCACCTGGCTATTCGCCGGGGCTACCCGCACGGTGATTGGCTTGCTGCGCCTGGTGCCATGATCGTCGGTGATAAAGACCAAATACCGACCGGCATCTGCTCGCGACGCATCAGCGATCCCCAGACTGCTGGCGGTCGCGCCGGCGATCGGCTGCCCGTTGCGCGTCCACTGGTAGCGGAGCACGCCGGTGCCCGTGGCATTGACAGCCAGATTAAAGCCCGCGCCCGGTTCCACCAAGGGCCAGCCGACACTCTGGCTGGCGATCACCGGGATGGGGGCGACGGTAAGCGTCGCCAGTGCGCTGGTGACCGAACCGTAGTTATTGCTGACCACTACATCATAATCGCCCGCATCGGCGAGCTGCACGCTGGCAAATGTCAGGGTGGACGATGTGGCCCCCGCGATGGGTGTCCCGGCTTTGCGCCATTGGTAGTGAAGCTCCGGCGTTCCGATCACGGCCACCGAAAGAATCACGGTCTGTAACTCGGCCACGGTCTGGCTTGCCGGATTTGTGACGATGCCGGGTGCAATATCGCCCGTGCCATCGCGCAAGGCGATGGAGAAGCCCTTAAAACCGTCGATGCCGAAGAAGCCTCCCCCCGCGGCGATCGCAAACACTCCGGTCAGATCCGCGGGTGGCGAGGATTCGCCTGTGATGTTGCTTCCCCAAGCCACCACCGTGCCGTCGCTTTTGCGGGCCAACGAATGGGCATGACCAGCCACGACCTGCACCACCCCGGTCAGACCTGGAGGTACCGTGCTCTGGCCCTCATTTTCCCGGCCCCAGGCGGCAACAGTGCCATCGTCTTTCCGGGCAAGGATGTGTCCGCCCAAACCCACTGATATCCCGCTCACGCCCGTCAGGCCGGGGGGGACGCTCTTGGCGAAACTCATGTCTCCCCAAGCAATGACCGTCCCATCGATTTTGAGTGCCAGCGAGTAGTTCGCTCCGGCACTTATCGCCACGACATTGGTGAGTCCAGCCGGCGGGATCGTCGAATCAGTACCATTCGACAAACCCCATGCGACGACGGTGCCGTCGCTCTTCAGCGCGAGGGAATGGACGCCACCCGCTGCAATTTCTACCACGTCGCTCAGGCCTTCCGGCACCGGGATACCGCTGCTTCCCCAGGTCACCACGGTGCCATCACTCTTCAATGCGAGTGCGTGGCTTGCCCCTGCGGCGATGGCCACCACATCGGCCAAGTTGCCGGGAATCGTGGTTTGTCCCATCGTATTGTTGCCCCATCCCACCACCGTCCCATCCCGGCGAAGGGCCAGTGCATATTCTGCACCAGCGGCGATCGCGATGGCGCTGGTCAATGAGAGCGGCGCGTTACGTTCTCCCGAATCATTGGATCCCCAAGCCCGCACCTGCGTGAGTGACGGCGCGACTGTGACAAAGAATGGTGCGCTGCGCTTGATGCCATGCTGATCCGTAACATCCGCTGTGTACCACCCGCTATGGGCGATATTAACCCCAGCCAAATCGAAGGTCGCGCGGGTGGCTCCCGCTATCGGTCGTCCATTGTGCCGCCATTGGTAGCTGAGAGTCCCGCTGCCTGCGGCTGTCACCGCCAGGGTGAGATTGTCGCCCGGCAGGAGCACGCGACGAGTAGTCCCGACCGTGGCAACGGAGGGCAGGGGATGGATAGTTAGGGCCGCGCTCGCGCTGGTAGCTGAACCGAGGTGATTGGAGACAACGACGTCGTAGTTTCCCTCGTCCGCCGCGGTCACGTTCGCGAGCGTGAGCGTCGGCGACGTGGCCCCAGAGAGGTTCGTGCCGTCCTTCCGCCATTGGTACGACAGGGGAACGGACCCGGTGGCGGTCACCGAGAATGTAGCGGTCCCCGTTTCGGACACGGCCAGGCTGGCGGGCGGGACGGTGATCGAGGGGATCGTGTCGGCGGTGGCATCGCGCAGCGCCACGGAAAAGCGTTCGCCCGCGCCGAGCGCCACCACTTGGGTCAGGCCTTCAGGCAAAGTGGTCTGGCCATCGTCGTTTCTACCCCAAGCGACAACCTGGCCATCGTTTTTGAGGGCCAGCACATGGCCGTAGCCGGCGTCGACTGCTTGAACGGCGGACATTCCGGTCGGGATGGAGGTCGGGCCGGAGTCGTTTGGTCCCCAAGCGACGAGCGTGCCGTCGACTTTCAGTGCCAGGACGTGGTTGCCACCGGCTGCGATCGCTTTCACATCGGTCAACCCCGCGGGCACATTCAGGACGGGTGAGTGCTGGTAGCCCCACGCGCGAACCGTGCCATCGGATTTCAGTGCAACGATGGCCCTGTCCCAATCGGTCAATGAGACGGCAACGATGGGGCCCAAGTCAGAGGGGACGCCGAGCTCATTCCAAGGATCGCTGCCCCATCCAACCGCCGTGCCGTCGGTCTTGAGCGCTACAGAGTAGCCGCCAGCGGTTGAAATCGCCACGACGTTAGTCAACCCAACTGGAACCTGCGTGATGCCCGAGGACGAATTGACTCCCCAAGCCACGACCGTGCCGTCGCTTTTTAGCGCCACGGAATGCTCCTCGCCGGCCGCTATTGCTACCACATTCGTCAGGCCCGCAGGTACGGTGGTCTTGCTGGAACTGTTGGAGCCCCAAGCGACCACCGAGCCATCGCGCCGGAGCGCCAAGGTGTGGTTCCTGCCCGGCGAGATCGCGACAACGTCGGTGAGCCCCGCTGGCACCCCCAGCTGTCCGTCGCTATTGCTTCCCCACACTCGGACCTGTGTGACGGCAGGCGCAACCCGCACGAAGGAGGGAGGGCCGAAGGTAGTTCCTACGGAATTCGTCAGCCTCAGCCAATACGCACCGCTGTCCGAGATTGTGGCATTAGACAGCGACAAGCTGCTGGACGTCGCCCCCTCGACCGGCCGGCCGTCGTGCATCCACTGGTAGCTGATGGGTCCATTGGCGCTGAACCCGGTCGCTTCCAATGTGAGGGTTGCCCCGGGAGTCAGAACTTGGGCCCCGCTCGTTTGCGTGATTACGACGGGGGCCGCATCCGTGACTGTGAGGGTGAGATTGGCCGAACCGGTGCCGCCGGAGTTGGTTGCCGTGAGTGTGACGGGAAATACGCCGGTCAATGTGGGCCGGCCGATGATGACGCCGGTTGAGCTGTTGATGGAAAGGCCGTCCGGCAGGCCGGACGCGCTGAAACTTGTCGGATTGTTGCTGGCGGTGACCTGATATGAAAACAAGTGGCCGACCCCCACGCTGGCGGTGCCGGCGCTGGTGACAGTGGGGACAGGAACGGAGGCGGAGGTAAAGGCCACGTTCAGCGTAATCGCCCCAAAGTACCCGCCCCAGCCGTCCACCGCGATGGAGTAGGTGGTACCCCCGACGGCGGTGAAGGCGACGCCGCTGGTGCGAATCAAGCCCGGGTCCACGTCGTCATTGAGCGCAGTTGGTGTAAGTGATCCGACCGACGCGCCCGTGTAGACGCCCAGAAGAGTATCAAAGTTGCTGCCCAGGGTGCTGATGGTGACGGGGCCGCTGCTCGGCGGAGTCCATTTCCACCAGACCGTCCTCCGGCCGGGGTCGCTCGCGTCGAGGGCGGGTTCTCCGGCTTCCGCAGTCGCCGCGACGTTCGTGCCCGTCACTTGGGTTGACTCGCCGGTCATGTTGATGGCGGAGGCGTTGGAAAAACTGTCGTTGGCGGGGACAAAGCCGGGAGCGCCATAAAGCAGCCGGCCGCCGGCGATGTCGTCGCTTTGGAGGGCATCGATGGAACTCACCGTGCTGTTCATGATTGCCGTGACGGACTGACCAGCCTGGTCAGGATGCGTGAGGCCGAGGACGTGCCCGAGTTCGTGAATGGCGACGCGGCGAATATCCTCGGGCGCCTGCAGGTTTCCGCGATAGGAGTCCCAAGTCCAGGCGGTGTTGAAGATGATGTCCGATTCGACCCGTTCGTTGCCGTCGGTGAACGACACCGTGACGGCGAGCGTACTGCCGCCGAATTCGTCGCCGTCGATGGTGCTGTCCATGACGATTTCGTTGATCCCGTTGCCCACCTCGTACGGACCGGGCCCGAGTTGTTGCGCGGAAAACTGCACGACGCCCAACTGAGCATTCCAGGCATCCATCGCGGCCACCACGCTGGCGCTCTGGCTGGTGCCGTCGCTCAATGCCGGGCTGGTGGCGAGCCTGACCTGCGTGGGAATCGAACCGGGCATCCAAGTGTTCACATAAATGCCGCTCGCGTCCTTGATGATCACGTACGCCCACGCGACCGAGGCTGCCAGCAAGGCCGCGACAATGCCTGCAAAGAATTTGGCCAGCCGCTTAGCGCTCATTGAGTCGTGTGTTGGAGGCCTTGACCGCGGCGCGAATCTGTTGGGCAAATTGGTCCGGTGTGAGAGCCTCGGCGGTTCCCCGCATCCGGCGTTGGAGTTCAGCCGCGCTTCCCGAGGTCATCGGCAGGACGACTTCCGAGGCGTCCTGCAGCGGGACCGCGTTGCTGCGGGTCATGAATTCGCGGCCGCTGGGCTCGCGCTTGATGGGGTAGACGCCATGCATCATGGCCACCAGGGGATACATTTGCCGGCCGTTGCCCTGAACAAAGAGGATGTGTTCCTCCCCCGTTTTGAACTGGGGGACACCTTCAAGAATCATCTCCTGATCACCGACCTTGCCGCCCAGCACCCGCAGGACCAAGGGCTGCGGAGGCTGGCCGGCGATGATTTCCCGCACTTCCAGTTCAACTTGGGTGACGATCTTGCGGCTGTTGGTCCGGGCATGTTCGGATGACACCGACTTGACCACAGCCCTTACGATGTAGTCCGACTGGTTTACCAAGTCGGAGAAAGCGGGGGGGGCTACTGTCGTGCCGCGGAGGGAGGCGGCCAAGCCGACCAAGACTCCGAGGCACCAGATCTGTTTGAGCCTGCGGAAGGGTGGGTTTCGCAAGGAGGGGGAGGAGGGCGCGAGGGACATCAGGTGTTGGTAAAAGGTTGATTTAGGCTAAGAGGAGCGATGCAATAGCTGTCTAAATCCCAGGATAGTCGTTCGCGTTTAGAGCGCAGTATCGGGACTTGGTGTGGACTTCGAGGTTATATCCGAATCAAGAGATGCGGGGACCATAAAGGGTGAAGTGCAGCAGTTTTCAACGATTCACGATTTTCCAGTGGATGGAGGAGGCGGGCAGATCGATCCAGAGTGTGGGGGTGGTGCCATTCATGCGCCACAGCCCGGCGCGACCGTCGGTGGCGTTCTGGAAGATAACGTCGCTTTGGCCGTCGCCGGTGAAATCACCTGTGCCTACTATCTTCCAGGCCGGGGAGGAGGGGGGCAGGTCGATCCAGAGGTTCGGCGCGGTCCCATTCATGCGCCACAGTCCGGCGCGGCCGTCGTCGGAATTTTGGAAGAGAATGTCGCTTTGGCCGTCGCCGGTGAAATCGCCAGCGCCTACCATCTTCCAGGCCGGGGCGGAGGGGGGCAGGTCGATCCAGAGGTTCGGCGTGGTGCCATTCATGCGCCACAGTCCGGCGCGACCGTCGCTGGCGTTTTGGAAGATCACGTCGCATTGCCCGTCGCCGGTGAGATCGGCGGTGCCGACGATCTTCCACACGGTGGAGGAGGGGGGCAGGTCAATCCAGAGGTTCGGCGTGGTGCCATTCATGCGCCACAGGCCGGCCCGCCCATCCTCGGAATTTTGGAAGATCACGTCGCTCTGGCCATCGCCGGTGAGATCACCGGTGCCGACAATCTTCCAAGCAGGGGAGGAAGGTGGCAGGTCGATCCAGAGGTTGGGTGTGGTGCCATTCATGCGCCACAGGCCGGCGCGACCGTCGACGGAGTTCTGGAATAGAATATCGCTCTGGCCATCACCGGTAAAGTCGGAGTCAGCCGATGGTATCGTCAGCAGGGCGGCCCGGCTGGTGGCGGTACCGGCGCCGTTGGTGACAATGCAGCGGAATTGAATGCCATTGAGAGCTGTCACCGCCCAGTTGGCGATGGTCAGTGTGTCGGTGGCTGCGCCCCACCACTCCTCGCCGTCATACATGTCCTGCCAAGTTTCGCCGGTGCCCATTTGCCAGCGATAGACCAGCGGCGCGTCGCCGCTAGAGGTTATCGTGAAGGCAACATTCATCCCTCCATCGGCAGACTGGCTTATTGGCTGCCCACTGATGCCTGGCGCGACGTCTCCGGTCGCATTACGCAAGGCCAGGGAGAAATTGTAGCTGGCAGAAAGCGCAAATACTCCAGCGAGGCCGGCGGGGGGCGTCGCCACCTGGCGAATGTTGAAACCCCAGCCCGTCACCGTGCCGTCTGTTTTCAGCACCAGCGAATGGTAGTAACCGGCAGAAATTCCGGCAACATTCGTCAGGCCCTCCGGCACGTCGGCTTGGCCGGTTGCGTTGTCACCCCAGGCCAGCACCGTGCCGTCTCCTTTCAGGGCGAGTGAATGGACACTATTGGCGCTGATGGCAACGATATCGTCGTCGGTGGGGACGCCACTGATCTGCCCGTAAGTGTCATTGCCCCAAGCCGTGATCGTGCCTTGGCTGGTAAGGGCCAGGCCGTGTACGCTGCCGGTGGTTAGGCGCAGCACATTGGACAGGTCCCTTGGTAGCGTTGAGGGAACCCAGTTGTTGTTGTCACCCCACACCACTACCGTGCCATCGGCCTTGAGGGCGGCGGAATGGAGATGATTTGCCGCGATGGCCACGACGTTCGACAGGCCGCTTGGCACACTGGTTTGTCCGTGGGTGGTGTTGCCCCAGGCCGCGACCGTGCCATCGCTCTTGAGCGCCAACGAATGTTCGCGCGCCGTGGCGATCGCGACCACCCCGGACAATCCCTCGGGAACCGCGTACGCGTTCGTCAAGTTGTTGCCCCAGGCGACGACGGTTCCATCCCGCTTGAGCGCGAGAGCCCGGCGATGGCCGTATTCGTTGCCGCCGCCGGTCGCGATGGCGACCGCATCATCCAGCCCGGAAGGAACGGTCAGTTTTCCATCGTCGTTCTGGCCCCAAAACACAACTTGGGTTCTGGCAGGCGCCACGGTCGCAAACATAGGCGCGCTGCGTGTCGTACCGGCGAGGTTGGTGATGTCCACCGCGTACCAGCCCGCATTTTCAAAAATGACGCCAGGCACGGAATAGCTGGCGTCGGTCGCCCCGGCGATGGGTCTGCCGTTGTGCAGCCACTGGTAGGTGGTCGTGCCGGCCGAGCTTGCGGTGACGCTGAGGTTGAGCGCTTCCCCGGGGGCCAGGATATTGCGGGTCGGGCTCAGGCCGGTGACGGCGGGAAGAGAGGCAATGGTCAGGGTCGCCGCTCCGCTGGTCACCGCGCCGATGTGATTGGTCACGACCACATCATAGCTGCCGGCATCGGAGGCGGATAGGCTGGCAATGTTGAAGGTGGCGCCGGTAGCCCCCGCGATATTGGACGTGCCCTTCCTCCACTGATAGGTGAACGGGCCTTGGCCCGACACACTCACGGTAAATGCTGCCGCTTGCCCGACAGTGCGCAACAGGCTGGCTGGCTGGCTGGTGATCGAGGGCGCGGCGTCGCCCGAGGCGTCGCGTAGCGCGAAAGACTGGCTGTGCCCCGCGAAGATCGCCAGCACCCCGCTGCCTGCGGCAGTCGGCACCGTGGTTTGGCCGAACCAGTTGTCGCCCCAGCCAACCACTCCACCGGATGGAGTCAGGGCGAGGTTGTGGTCTTCACCCGAGACGATCGCGATGCCGGTCGTCGGGCCGATGGGAGGGTTGTCGTAGTCCGCCACCGCGCCGCCGTAGGCATAAAGAACCTGGCCGTTGGACTTGAGCAGGGTCGAATGGTTGTCGCCCGCGCTGATTGCGACGATGTCAGTGAGGCTGTTGGGGACGGGGCCGGGACTGAATCCATTGGAGCCCCAGATCGCGACCGTACCGTCAGCTTTCAAGGCCAACCCGTGATGATCTCCGGCCGCGATCTGCACGATGTCGCTCAATCCGTCCGGCATGTCCAATTGGCCGTAGGCGTCGTAGCCCCAGGCTACGACCGTGCCATCGGCCTTGAGCGCTAATGCCCAGTCGTCGCCCGTTTTGACTGACACGACGTCGCGCAATCCGGGGGGCAGCGGGAAATGGTAGAAGTGGGGGGCGTCGGGATCCCATGGGGCGAGCGTCCCATCGCTGTTCAAGACTATCCCATTCGCCATCGCGACGACATCCGTGAGGCCATGAGGCAGCAGGCTGGTGCCAAAGCCGATGACATGACCTTCCCGCGTCAGCCCGAACGAGCGCCCGGGGAAACCGGCGGCGGCGACATAGGCGGGGCCGGGCGGCGGGCTGGCCTGCCCATGATTGTCCAGGCCCCAGCCCACCAGTTGGGTTTGGTTGCGATAGGGCTGAACAAAGCAGAGGAACCACTTCTTGAGACCCTGGCTATCGGTGATTTCCAGCGTGTAGGTGCCCGCATCCGCGTTCACAAACGCAGGCAAGGTGTATGTGGGCGACGTTGCTTCGGCAATGAGCCGGTTGTTTTTGCGCCACTGGTAGGTCAGCGGTGCGTTCGCCGATGTCGCGGTCACTTCAAGCGAAAGTGGCTGCCCCGGCGTACCGACTAACAAGTGGGCCGGGGCTGAGGTGATCGCCGGTGGAGCCTGGACCGTCACCACCGCCGGATGGGATGGCGTATCGCCCACATGGTTGGAGACCACGACATCGTAGCTGCCGCCGTCCACCAGCTGGAGATCCCCCAAAAGGAGAGTGGGGCCGGTTTCGCCGGCCAGCGGCGTGCCCGCCTTGCGCCATTGGTAGGTGAACGGCCCGGCCCCAGCGGCCGTCACGGTCAGGGTAAGATTATCCCCGATCGCGCGCAAGACGCTCCCCGGATGCACCGTGATCTGCGGCACGGCATCGTTGGACGCATCGCGCAGCACCAGCGTGCCGCCGCCTGAAGCCACCGCCTGCACCACGTCCGTGATATCAGCAGGGATGTTCTGCTGGCCGTACGTGTTGGCCCCCCAGCTGACAATCGTCGCGTCCGGTTTGAGCGCGACGACATGTTCGGATCCGGCCGCGATCGCGGTCGCGGGATTCGCCCCGGATGGCACCGTCGTCTGGTTGGACCAATCCGCAAGACCCCAGGCCACGTTCGTGCCGTCGTCCTTCAAGGCGAAGGAGGTTGAAGCTCCCGCCGCCACCTGCACCACCCCGGTCAGGCCAGCCGGCACACTCGCCTGTCCATAGGAATTGTTCCCCCATGCCACCACTGTGCCGTCCAGCTTGAGTGCAAGGGAATGAATGTTGCCCGCCGCCACCTGCACCACGTTGGCCAGACCGCCCGGAACCGCCGCCTGCAAATGGGCATTGCTCCCCCATGCCACCACCGTGCCATCCGCCTTGAGCGCCAGCGCATGACCGCCACCCATCGACCCGGCGATCACCCCGGTCAGGCTGTCGGGCACGGCGAGGTTGCCCGGGATAAAATTGCCCCATGTAACGACGGTGCCGTCCGCCCGCAAGGCGAGGGCATAGCTCCCATTGGCGCTGAGGGCCGCCACGTTGGTCGCGGCCGCGGGAATGGTGTTCAGGCCGAAACTGCCATTGTCCCAGGCGATCACCGTGCCGTCGGCGTTGAGGGCCACGGGGCCAGGAGTGAGCGCCACCAGGTCGTCCAAGCCCGTCGGCAGATCTTGGAAGACACTGCCCCAGGCTTTCACCTGGGTTAGCGCATAGTACGGCTGCACGAAACTGGTTGAGTAAGTCTTCAGGCCCAGGCCATCGGTGATCTCGACCGTGTAAGCTCCGGCGGCGGCGTTGGTGAAATTCGCAATCTGGTAGGTAGCCGAGGTCGCGCCGGCGATCAGCCGGTTGTTCCGTTTCCACTGGTAGCCCAGCGGCAGGTTGGCCGAGACGGCGTTTACGGCGAGTTCCAGCGGCTGTCCCGGCATGCCCACCTGGCGCGGCACCGGAGCCTCCGTCACGAATGGCGGTACATCCGCCCCGACCACGGACAATACGGCCGTCGCGCTGGTCACGGAGCCCACGTGATTGCTGACCACCACGTCGTAGTAACC
This sequence comes from Verrucomicrobiota bacterium, assembly GCA_023433275.1. Classification (GTDB taxonomy): domain Bacteria; phylum Verrucomicrobiota; class Verrucomicrobiia; order Opitutales; family Opitutaceae; genus Lacunisphaera. Next base: position 34,422 of record JAEZDN010000130.1, on the reverse strand, counting down.
GCCTTGCTGCGCGGTGACCGAGGCGAAATTCAGGGTGGCGGAGGTCGCGCCCGCGACGTTGGTGCCGTTGCGACGCCACTGATAATGGAGCGGGGCACCGCCAGCCGCCGTCACCGTCAGGGCCACCGGTTCGCCCACCGCATGCTGCTGGCTGGCTGGCTGGGTCGAGATCGACGGCATCGCATCGCCATTGCTCGCACGCAGCCCCAGGGAGTGCTGGCCACCCCCGGCCACCGCCAGGAAGGTTCCCAAACCATCCGGAACCGCGGTTTCGCCACTCGTATTTCGACCCCAGATCACCACGGAACCGTCGCTTCTCCGGGCCAGCGAGGTATATTCGCCGGCCTCGATGGCCACGACCCCCGTCAGGCTGCCGGGCACGGTCGCCTGGCCGAATTCATTGTCGCCCCATGCCACCACCGTGCCATCCGCCTTGAGCGCCAGAGAATGGCGTGCACCGGCCGCCACCGCTGTCACACCCGTGAGCGCCCCGGGCACGGTCGCCTGGCCGTGGGAGTCGGCCCCCCACGCCGCAACGGTGCCGTCCAGCTTGCACACCAACAGATGGAGCCCGCCGGCGGCAATGCCGGCGACATCGGCGAAACTGGCCGGGGACGCCGGGTAGGCCGAGGAATCGAATCTGGCCGCGTAAGTGGTGCCGTCGTTCCGCAGGAGGAAGTAATTCTCGCTGCCGATTGCCATGGCGATGACATCGCTTAATCCGGACGCGCTGGTGCCGGAGCCCCACATCATGACTCCGCCGCTGCTTCTCAGGGCGATCGTACGATTGCCATAGGCTCTGACGGCCACGACTTCCGAGGTCGTCCCTCCCGGCTGCTGGCCTTGGCTGCTCGCGCCCCAGATCTGGAGCGAACCATCCGGCTTGAGGGCGGCGCTGTGGGCCGAGCCCGCGGCAACGGCAATGGCATTGTTGAGTGCGAGCGGTGCGCTAAGCTGATTGCTGCCGTTTGCGCCCCAGCCGATCACCTGGGTGGGGCCGAAATCCGGCACGATGAAGCGGGTGAGGCGCACGATCCCGCCGTACGGATCGGACACTTCCAAGACATACGGGCCGGCGTCATCCGGCGAAAAATTGTCGAGCGCCAGCGTGGCCGTGGTGGCTTCGGCAATGGGCCGGTTGCCTTTCTTCCACTGGTACGACAGCGGTGCGCCAATGGCCGAACTGGCGGTTGTGGTGAAGGCGACCGCTTGGCCCATCGTGAGCACGGTCCGGGCGGATCCGCTGACCGCGGCGGTCACGGCTTGTCGCACCACCAGCTTTGCAGGTGAGCTTGTCATTGAACCCGCGATATTGGTGACCACGCAACGGAACTGGGCGCCGTGGCGGGCCAGTGACGCCGTGATCGAGAAGAACTGCGCGGCGGAGCCCTGGATGCCGGTGGCGTCCGACAGGTTGCTCCAGCTGGAGTCGCCCCGCAGTTTGATCTGCCACTGGTAGGTCAACGGGGCTCCGCTTTCTGTTTGGACGGAGAAGTGCGCCGTGCTTCCGTCGTTCACCAACTGATCCGCGGGTTGGGTGGTGATTACCAGCGGCGTGGCAACCGTCACGGTGGCGACGTTGGAGTAGGTGTGACCGTTGTGGTTCGTCACCTTGACCCGGTAGGCCCCCGCGTCGCCGGGCGTCGCATAAGGGATCACATATTGGGCGCTGCGCGCCTCGGTGATGGGGACGTCATCCTTGAACCACTCGTAATCCAGGGGACCGTCGCCGATGGCACCAACCGACAAAACTGATTCGCGACCATAGACCACCTGGACCGGTTGGGGATGAGTGTTGATCCCTGGGGCTTGCCCGGTCCCGGGAATCTGGACAATCATCACCCCGCCATCCGAACCGGTGGACACCGCCGTGGTGGCGGAGCCGACTTGCTCGGTTCCGCCCCACCAGGGCGGGTCGCCCCAAGTCCGCCAGAGAGTTCCGTCAGTCTTGACGTAGTAGGAGTATTGCTTGCCCGCCGCCCCGAATAACACGCCGTTGCTTCCCGTGTAGACATCCCCGAAGTCATCGCCCCAATCCCAACTCCTCACCTTCAGGACGCCGTCGGTCTGGACATAAAGATTGCGGGATAGACTGGCCGACACGGCGCTGACACCGGACGCCACCGGGACCGGGCTGATGGCCACCGCGCCCGGCTCATACTGACCCCAGCCGCCATATTGGGTCCCCATGCCCCACAAGGTCTGGTCGGTTTTGATATAAAGCAGATGATCATGGCCTGCGGTGACGGAAGTGACCGAGCTCGAGATTTGCACCGGCCCGCTGGACACATTGAGCCAAGTTGGACCTGATTCATAGGACGGCGTCTTCATCACCCAGAGAGTGCCATCGCTCTTGACGTAAGTGGCGAAACTCCCTCCCAGCGTGAACGAGGTCACGTCGCTCGCCATCTGGGCGATGACACCATCATACCCAAGGTGCCATAACGTGCCATCGCTTTTCAAAAAGGCGCGAGAGGCCCCAAACTCTGCTATTTTGACCGCAACCACACTCGTGACCCCGGCGATTTGACCCTCGTACGTTGACCAAAGCGTGCCGTCGGCTCGTGTGTACAATCCGGAGTCGAACCCCATGTCGACCGCCACAGCGTCGGTTCCCAACAGTATATATTCGGGTTTTTGCGCACCATCGCCCAACTGGCCGCGCGAATTCGATCCTGCCGTCCAAAGCTCACCGCGCGTGTTTATGTAGGCCATGCAACCCATGGCCTTGGTGACCGACTGAACCCCGCTCGCCACCTGGACGGGCGCGGGCCGCGCGGTGTAGGTGCCGTCCCCGAGCTGCCCATAATTATTCACCCCCTTCGCCCAAAGCGTGCCATCGGTCTTGAGCAACATGCCGGAACGATAGTCCAGGATTGCGTCCGCCACCAGGGTCGGGCTGGACCGGTTGGCGGTGGTGCCGTCGGCTTGCGCGTAGATGCCGGATCCGGTGCCCCAGAGAGTCCCATCCGCCTTGATGAAATAAGTCGCTTCGTTCTCGAGGCGAACCTCGGTGACCCCGGTGGCAATCAAACCCGGCACGGCGCGGTCGGTCGTCGTGCCATCGCCCAGCTGGCCCAGATTGTTGCGGCCCATGCCCCAAAGCGTGCCATCCTGCTTCAGGAAAACGGCGTGCCGGCTTCCGGCCGCGGCGAACGCTCTCGCGACGCTGGCAACGGGGATTTGGACGGGAGTCGTGCGATTGCTGAGGGTGCCATCGCCCAACTGGCCAAAGTTGTTTTCCCCGAGGCACCATAGTGTCCCGTCGGACTTGACGAAGTACCAGGTGTTATTTCCGGCGGCCAGGCTCGTGACCGAGCCGCCCAAACCGCCCAAGGTATAGGTGTTGCCGCCGGCCCCGGTCCCAAAATTCATGGCCCGTTCGCCAATGGTTCCACCGCTTGTGATCCAGAAAACTCCGGAATAGGTCATCACAAACGCGGTGACGGATGAACCGATTTGCAACGGAGTGACCACTGGCGCTGAAACCAGACTCTCCGGATCGCCACCCAGCAACCAAAACGACCCGTCGGACTTGAGAAAGACCGTCTGCCTGTCTAACGCGGCAAAATCCACGACACCGCTCGCAAGCTGCCAGGGGAAGCTATGGTCAGTCGTAGAGCCGTACGCGGCGGTTTGCCCGGAATCGTTTCGACCCGCCCCCCACAGCGTACCATCCGCTTTCAAATACACGGTGTATTCTCCGGTCATGGCCGCTTTGACGACCTGGTTGGCAATCGGCCGGGGCGTCGCGCGGGTCAGCAAACCCAGCGTGACCTCGGGCGTGCCCCAGAGCAGGCTGCTTGGGTGGGCAGAGGCCCCAGCCACAGCCGCGAGCACGGATGCCAACGCAAGGATTAGAAGGATTTTGAATGCCTTGTACCGCGTGGCGTGGACAGACCAGCTACCAAGAAGTGGGCAGAGGTATTTGATGGAATGCACAAAAACACCCTGCACAATTGTTTTGGAGGGTTTATGCACCAATCGACATAGCGTTTGGCAGAGGCCTCCCGCTGGCCCAGATGCGCCTGATGCGAGAACGAATCTGACTGGCTCAAGACTGTGCCGGCAAGGGGAATTTGATCTGTCACGCTCGCGGAGACGACCTCTTCGCTCTTTATCCGATCGACACCGCGACGATGGATTCGGTTTTTCAATTCTTGCCGTGGCCATTCGCCGTCGGCAGGCTGGGTTCGGGAAACCTGCCGCTTTGGCGGCCAGCACGGGCGGCCTGGTTCGGAATCTTTGTTCAGCTGGCAGGGCGCGCAGTGATGAAACGGCACGATCACTGGCCAGTGTGGGTGACGGTGCGCGATCTTTACCGGCGGACTTCGCGTGGGCTGGGACCGCTATTTGGTGGCAGGGCACAAAAAAGCAGGAGCGCTTGCGCGCTCCTGCCGTAATAGCGATGGGCCTGCCCCGGGCTTAGTGATTGACGATCTTCCAATCGGTGGAGGAGGCGGGTAGATCGATCCAGAGGGTGGGAGTGGTGCCATTCATGCGCCAGAGTCCGGCGCGACCATCGGTGGAGTTCTGGAAGATCACGTCGCTCTGGCCGTCACCGGTGAAGTCGCCGGTGCCGACGATCTTCCAGGCCGTGGCGGAGGCGGGCAGGTCCATCCAGAGGTTCGGGGTGGTGCCATTCATGCGCCAGAGGCCAGCGCGACCATCGGTGGAATTCTGGAAGATCACGTCGGTCTGGCCGTCGCCCGTGAAATCGGCGGCGCCGACGATCTTCCAATCAATGGAAGAGGCGGGCAGATCAATCCAGAGGGTGGGGGTGGTGCCGTTCATACGCCAGAGGCCAGCGCGGCCGTCAGACGAGTTCTGGAAAAGAATATCGCTCTGGCCGTCGCCGGTGAAATCGCCGGTGCCGACGATCTTCCAAGCCGTGGCGGAGGCGGGCAGGTCGATCCAGAGGGTGGGGGTGGTGCCATTCATGCGCCAAAGACCCGCGCGGCCATCGACGGAATTCTGAAAGATGACGTCGCTCTGGCCATCGCCCGTGAGATCGCCGGTGCCGACGATTTTCCAGTCAGTGGAGGAGGCGGGCAGATCGATCCAGAGGTTCGGGGTGGTGCCATTCATGCGCCAGAGGCCCGCGCGGCCGTCAGACGAGTTCTGGAACAGAATATCGCTCTGGCCATCGCCGGTGTAGTCATCCGAGGCCGAGGCAGACGCGGACGTGACCGCAATGCTCAACGTGGTAAGCTTGCGATAGGTTGCCAACCCTTGGAATTCGAGGCCGTTGAGGTTGGCTTCCTCGGGCTGTCCGGCGAGGATCGCGTATTGGAGTTCCATCGTATAGGTGACGCCGGGTGTGAGCCAGGAGCCATCGATGGAAAGTTGGGTGAGCGCGGGCTGGTTGACGGGGTCATTCGGGGGGACGGAACTGTCACCCAATGGCAGATAGTAGGATTCCGCCGAGGCTTGGTTCACCACTCCGTTCGTATTGCTGTAAACGCCCACCGCGATGAATGAACCATAGGTGGTCGAGCTGTACTCCGGAAATGCATTAAAGGTCAGCGTGGTAATACCGGTGGGGCTAATGCGCAGGGTGTTGCCAGACCAGACGGCGCCGTTGTTCACACTGGTGATCTGCGGGGTGACACTCGGGTAGGTGGTGCCGGCGGCAAACACGAGGCCATCGTCAAAGACGGCGGGGGTCGGGGGTGTGCTGCCGGTAAACTTTATGCCGTACACACCGCCGTCAGTCGGTGCAATGGGATAGAAGGCCTGGAGCGCGGCGTTGCTCGCAAAATCATGGGTGAACATGAAGCTCGCCCCGTTGTTCGGGGCTGCGGGGAAATTCAGCGTGCCGGTGTTCGTGGCACTGTTCGTGCCGCTCTGGGGAACGCCACTCGAACCGGGAATATAGAAAGCAGGTCCCCAAGCGGTCATGTCCGTCGTGCCGCCGCGAATATGAAAGTTAAGCGTGAAAGGATCAGCCTGCGGCACCACCGTGGACGCCGCCGTTTGGGAGAAGTAGTTGACGCGGTCGACGGAGATGGCGGCGGTTTGGGCCGCGATCACCGGGGTAAGCAGCAGCAGGGGGGCAAGGAACAAGGCGAGTTTGGCCTTAGGGATTTGTAGTGTTTTCATCGTGAGGGAATATCCACTACGGTAACCCGGCAAAGCCCGATGGCCCTATGGGGCACGCACCTCTAAATCGGCGCGGGACCACTCCATGTCGCTCCGCCAAAGGGGGGATTTTACCCCATCCAAGGGAGGTCCGGACGCATGCACCTAGCCCGCGGCCTGGTTAAAGAACGTCCGCAAAACCACCACGGAGTCGCTGGAAGATCGCACTTCCCGTTACATATGATGCTAACCCAAAACCATATATGTAGCCGACGTGCCAGGGATTCACCGGGTGATCCCAGAAAAGAGCGCTTCGTGCAGACTCGATCGCCAGAAGGAGGGGGTTGAATCGCAGTACGGCCCACGCTTCCGGGGGGATTTTCGAAACGGGATAGAAGACAGCGCTGGCGAAGAGTAGCACCATGGAGGCGAACTGGGTGATTTGCGCCACGTCCCGCCAGAAAACTCCCAGCGCACCGAGTCCGAGGGCGACGCCGTATGCCCCCAGCAGGAGCGGAAACAGCAACACCGGAAGCCAGAGCACGCCCCCATGCAACGGCACGCCGGTAATCAAGGCGCCTCCCAAGACCAGACCCAGCGTGATCAGAAAATGGAAGGCGGCCGACCCCACATTGGCCGCGGGAAGAATTTCCAACGGGAACACCACTTTCTTGACGAAGTTAGGGCTGTTCAGGATGACGCCCGTCGACGAAGCCAGCACTTCGCCAACGAAGTGATGAATGGCGAGACCCAGGAAGACCACGAGCGCGTACTCGATCCGGGACTCGGCCACGTGAGCTGGCTTGAACCGTCCGTCGAAAATATAGCCAAAAACCAAAACATAGAGACCCAGCAGGAGGAGGGGGTTGAGAAAGGACCAGATGAGGCCGAGGTGGCTTCCCTTGTGTCGCAGCTCAACATTGCGCAGCGTGAATTGCCGCAGGAGTTCACGATGCCGGATAAGCTCGGCGAAATAGAGGGGAGCGCGGCGCGACATCGAATTGTTTAAGGGATCTGCGGTGGTCACAGTCAAAGCCATTCATGGTACGGGTTTAGGCGAATCGATTGTCATTTACTGGTTGCCAAGGCAGTTGCTTTGCGGCGGCCTGTCAGCTCATACCCATGAAAAAATCGAGACTGTTTGCTGGTGCGGCCTTGTGCCTGTTTGGACTGTTTCAGGTGGTCGCGGCCCAAGAGGTGATCACGCCCGAGAAGCTGCTGCCGGGGCTCGATGCGGTTCTTAAGAAGGCGCTCACGCAGTCGCCGCGCATGGTCACGCGCGCCGTCGAGTTGGAGATTGCGGAGCACAGCCGCATCGCGGCCCGGGCCGGACTACTTCCCTCAGTAGGCGGAGCCTACACATTTTACGATTCCCGCGATAAGCGCGGTGATCTTCCGGGGCGTCTTAAGGTGGAAAAGGAATATTACAGCTTCTCCGTCAGCCAACCCCTTTTCCATTGGGGAGAACGGCGTAACAATGCGCGCGCTGGGGCAATCCGGAAGCTGATGGCGGAAGGGGCCTATCGTGACGGCTACCGTGCCTTTGCGCAGGAGATTCGCAGCGTTTATCTGTCCCTTATAGTAAGCAAGATTCGAGCGAAGCGCGCTGCTTTTCAGTTGGAGCACAATATCCGGTGGCTCAAACAGGCGGAGGACCGCCATGCCAAGAAGGTAATTTCAGATGCGGCCATCTTTGGCACCCGCATTGAAACGGAGCGGGCGGTAATAAGTGCGGAACAGGCCGCCTTTAACCTCGAGAATGCAAAGGCGACCCTGAGCCGTCTGACCGGCGAACCGCCGCTGAGCGATGATGAAATCCCAGATGCAATTCCTCCCGTCCCAAGTCAACAGGCCGCGATTGACCGACTTCTGGCCAGCTACCTTGGAGCGTCAGAGCTGCCCACGCACGAGGCCTTGAATTTCAAGCGGTCGATCCAGATCGAAAAATTGAATCTCGCCAACCAGAAGACCCGTCTCCGGCCCAAGTTCACACTGGTTGCGGGTGTCAGCCAGGACGAGCAGGCCTACGGCCTCGACATCGCCCAAAAATACAAGGTGAACTCACGCTTTGGCGGCGTCTCCGTGAGCTGGTCGATCTTCGACGGCTTCGCCGCCCGTTCCGGCGTCCGCACGTCACTGGCATCGCTACGCTCGATGGAGGCCGACCTCAAGGCTATCCACGACCGGCTCACCCAGCAGGCGCAGACCCAGGCCCGCATGGCGGGTTTCTATGCCCGGTACTCCTCGATCAACGACCGCTTGTTGGAGTCAGGGGAGAACAACGTCATTTCCGTGAAGGAACAATTCTCGCGTGGCGTGATCGCACAGGAGGACGTGAGCATCGTGCAACTCGGTTTGTTCGACCAGCAGATCAACGCCTACATGTCCCGCGCGGACTATTATGCCTATGTTTCCGATTTCCTGGCCACCGTGGCGCAGGATCCGGTGCTGGCCAATCTGCCCAACGCAAAATGAGCGCGCAATCCTCTGGCAAGGGCTCGTGGCTTTGGCGCCTCGTCGCGGTCGCGGCGGTGGTCTTGGTTGCCTGGTATGTTTATGCGATCGTCCTGCGACCGGTGGCGGTCGTGACGGCGGTGAAACCCGGCCGCGCGATCAATGCCGTGCCGGGCAGCGTCGAGGTCAAGGCCGAGTACGTCATGGAGATCAAGAGCGAGGTCGGTGGCCGCATCGTCCAGTCCATTCTCGACCCCGGTCTGCCGGTTACGAAAGGCCAGGTGCTATTGCAACTTGATCCGGGCGATGCCGACTTGGAAATCGAGCGCATCAAGAACGAGATCACGGCCGCTCGCCGCCGCCACGAGGTGGGATCGACGCTGCGCGCCGAGGTGGAAAACAAGCGCGACAGTCTCGCCGAGATGGACCGCGCCGTGAAGGCCGGCGCCAAGCCGCTCGCCGATTTCGAAAAGGAACAGCGACTCTACAACCAGCTCGTCCAGCGCATGGAACTCGAGGAGGTCAACCTGCGCCTCGCGGTCGAGAATTACGAAAATTCCCTCCGGGCCAAGGAGCGCGAGAAGGCCAAGATGACCATCGTCGCCCCGACCGATGGCGTCATTTCCGAGGTCAGCCTTGCCGCCCGCGTCGGCGATCTCATCGGTCGCGACAACATGATCGCGACGCTGATCTCGAGCAGCCGCGCCGTCGAAGCCAAGATCAGCGAGGAGAACTTTTCCGGCCTCAAAATCGGCCAGAAGGCTTCCGTTCGGTTCCTCGGTTACGGTGCCCAGCAATATGGCGCGACGGTCACCAAGATCCTGCCCACCGCCAATCCCGAGACCCAGCGCTATACGGTCCACCTCACGGTTGATTTGCCGATCGAGAAACTCGTGCCCGGTCTCACCGGCGAAGTCAGCATCATCGTCGGCCAGCGCGAGGCGGGCGCGATCGTGCCTCGGCGCGCGTTGCGCGGTAAGGAGGTGTTTGTCGTCAGCGACGGCCGGGTCGAATTGCGGGAAGTTGAGATTGGCTATGTCGCGCTGAACGTGGCGGAGGTCACCGAGGGGCTGAACGAGGGCGACCTGGTCATCGTCGAGGAGCTTGACCGCTTCCGTACCGGCCAGCGCGTCCGCGTCGAGGTCTTGGAGTAAGGCCCGTTCACCCGCTCGTGCTGATGTCCCCGACGCTGCGCATCGCCTTCCGTTTCCTCACGGCCAAGAAGCGCGCCATGCTGATGAGCCTGTCGTGCATCGTGCTCGGCGTGGGCCTGTTCGTGGTCACGCAGGCCACGACCAGCGGTTTCGAGGATTTCTTCATCCGCACCATCCTCGGCACCAACGGCGCGATCCGGGTCCAGGACCGGGTGCAGGATACGCTCCGGCGCATGGAGGCGGGGGGTGGCGGCAGCGGTTCGCCGTTCCAAATCCAGCAGAAGGAAGGCGTGAAATACGTCGAGGGCGTCGAGGAACCTAAGCTGGTCATCGACCAGCTCAGGCAGTTCCGGAATGTGTCCGGCGTCTCCGAAGTGGTAACGGGCGCGGCCATCCTGCGGAGCTCGTTCAAGAGCGACTCCGTCCGCATCTACGGCATCGTGCTCGACAACCACCTGCTCGTTTCCCAGCTCGGCAACCAGATTGTGCAGGGTTCGGTCGACACGTTTCGCAATGCCGCGGCGGGCGCGCTGATCGGCCGCGAGATCGCCGACCGCCTGCAGCTGGGCGTGGGCGACTCCTTCATCCTCGAGTCCGCCAGCCAGGCGCGGCGTTACCGGGTTTCAGCGGTGTATGAAACCGGCGTCAGCGACATCGACAAGGAGCGCGTCTACCTCCATCTGAACGAGGCCCGCTCCCAACTGAAGAAGTCCACCGGCGCGAGCTTCATCCAGGTTAATGTTTATGATCGGGACCGGGCGGACGAGGACGCGGTACGCATGGAGGAAGTGCTCCGGCATGGCGTGCGCAGCTGGCAATGGCGCGAGAAGACCTGGCTGGAAACGTTCCGGGCGCTCCGGCTCTCATCGGCGATCACGGTCTCGATGTTCTCGCTGATCGCGGGCCTGGCGATGTTCAACACCCTCGCGATGATCGTCATGGAGAAGACCAAGGAGATCGCGATCCTGCGCTCGATGGGGTACACGCGGCAGGACATCTCCCGCATCTTCCTCTGGCAGGCGTGCATCGTGCTCGCGATCGGTTCGATCGTCGGCTGCCTCGTCGGCGCGGGCGGGACGTACGCAGTCTCACGCATCCCGCTTTCGATCACCGGCATATTCAAGACCAACAACTTCGTCGTCAACTGGTCGGCCTGGCATTACATTGCGGCGGTTTCGACCGCGGTGATCATGGTGATGGTCGCTTCGCTCGTGCCCGCGCGGCGCGCCGCGCGGCTGGAGCCGGGTGACATCATTCGGGGGACGTCGACATGAGCGTGGAGACCACCCCGCACACCGGCATCGCCCTTCGTTGCGAAGGGTTGCACCGTTACCTCGGCCAAGGGGAGGGGAGGGTGCACGTGTTGCGCGGCGTCTCCTTCGAGGCCAAGCGCGGCCACGTGACCGCGATCGTCGGACCTTCCGGTTGCGGCAAGAGCACGCTGCTTTACCTGCTCGGCCTGCTGGACCAGCCCGATGGGGGCTCGATCTGGATTCGCGATCGATTGATGTCGAATAGTAGCGACCTCGAGCGCACGGCAGCGCGCGGCGAGCACATCGGTTTCGTCTTTCAGTTTCACTTCCTCATGCAGGAGTTCTCGGCGCTCGACAACGTCATGATGCCCATGCGCAAGCTGGGGCGCCTGTCGGAGGCGGAAATGGAGGCGCGGGCCCGCGGTCTCCTGGCCGACGTGGGCCTGGGGGAAAAGACGCACCGGCTGGGCACGCAGTTGTCCGGCGGCGAGCAGCAGCGCGTCGCAATCGCGCGCGCGCTGGCCAACCAGCCCGCGATCATCCTGGCCGATGAACCGACGGGCAACCTGGACGTGCGCAATTCCGGGCTGATTTTCGATCTCCTGACGCGACTGGCGAAGGAGAACGGGCAGGCGGTGGTGCTCGTGACGCACAATCCCGACATCGCCAACCGGTGCGACGAGATCAGGCCGATGCGCGACGGGGAGTTTTGTTGAAGCTTGGCGCGGGGCGTGGGTGATCCCGCCTGAGCGCGAGTGCTTCGGCGCGAGACCTCGCGCGGCGCGCTCGATTCCTCGGCCCGGCCAGACCATGGGGGCTGCGTTTAGACCGCGGCGGGCCCGCTTGGCACCCGGGAGTTCACGATTAGCAACGCATCCGTTGCCGGACTCGCTGCTAATATTGCGCGGGAGTGCGCATGGTTTGGAAAATTTGTTTTACATTACCACCCCGGCTTCTTTGCTCTGGGCACCTTTTTACCGCACACCAATCGCTAGCCTGAATTCCCCGTTCTACCTCGCGAGCCGGCCGCCGCTCCCCGAGGTTTTTCGCCGGTTCCAGACTGTCGCACATGTCCAAGATCTTCCCGAAATCCGCCAACGCGCTACCCCTGCAGATCCTGATTTTTCTCGGCATCCTTGGTGGCGTCGCGGCGGCCGGCATCACGTATTACGCCACTCCCGCCTACCTGCGCGTCGGCTATGCGCCGGTCCAGCCCGTGCCGTTTGATCACAGCCTCCATGCCGGACAACTTGGCCTCGATTGCCGTTATTGCCACTCAGGGGTTGAGAAATCCGCCACCTCGAGCGTGCCCCCCGCGCAGACGTGCATGAACTGTCACAGCACGATCAAGGCGCAGAGCCCGCTGCTCGAAGTCGTGCGCCAGAGCTACCAGACCGGCGACCCGGTCCCGTGGGTCAAGATTCACGCCGTGCCGGACTACGTTTATTTCAACCACTCCGTCCACGTGAGCCGCGGCGTGAGCTGCGTGGAATGCCATGGCAAGGTCAACGAGATGCCGGTGGTGCAGCAGGATGAACCGCACAGCATGAGCTGGTGCTTGGATTGTCATCGGGACCCCGCCGCCCGCATCCGGGACCCGCAGGATGTCTTTAACCTCGATTCCGCCCGTTTGGTGGATCAGGGCCCCGACGGCGCCAGGCGCGCCAAGGAATTTGTCGAACACGCCAAGATCATGCCGCCGCAGAGCTGCTCCGGCTGCCATCGCTGATGAAACGCAAATTTGAACATCCCGCCGCCTCGCAGCGCGAACTCGCCGGTCCGAAATACTGGCGCAGCCTTGACGAACTGGCCGACACGCCCGGCTTCCGTGAGCACTTGGCGCGCGAGTTCCCGGAAGGCGCCTCGGAGCTGAACGGCGTCGATCGGCGCCAGTTCATGCGATTGATGGCGGCGTCTTTTGCGCTGGGCGGTCTCGGCCTCGCGGGTTGCCGTCGCCCCGAAAAGCACATCCTTCCCTACGGCAAGGCGGTCGAATACACCGTCCCCGGTCTCCCGCTTTATTTCGCCACGGCCATGCCCTTGCGCAAGACGGCGATCCCGCTGGTGGCCGAGACCCACCAGGGCCGCCCCACCAAGCTCGAGGGCAATCCGAGCTACGCGCCGCATGGCGGCGCCAGCTCGCTGCTCGCCCAGGCCTCCGTGCTCGACCTTTACGATCCGGAACGCGCCACGACGCACGTTTCCGGCGGCCGCACGCTGAAGGTCGCCGACGTCAACGACCTGCTCGCCCGCATCCGTTCCACCTACGCCGGCAATGGCGAGGGCCTTGCGTTCCTGGCCGACGAGTCCGCCTCACCGACCCGGGCGCGCCTGATCGCGACGCTCAAGCAGCAATTCCCCCGCGCCATCTGGGCCGATTACGAGCCGGTGCAGGATGAGCCGCCGGTCGCCGCCGCGCAGGCGGCCTTTGGCCGGAACGTCAAGCCGCTCTACCGTTTCGCGAAGGCCAAGCGCATCGTCAGCCTCGACGCCGACTTCTTCCACGCCGAGGCGGGTGCCCTGTATTACTCCCGTGATTTCTCGAAGGGCCGCCGCGTCGCGACGCGCGACGATGCGGACAAGATGAACCGCCTGTATGTGGCGGAGAGCGGTTTCTCGCTCACCGGCAGCATGGCCGATCATCGCCTGCGCATCGCCAGCAATCACATCCTGCCCCTGGCGGCCGCGCTCGCCAACAAGGTGGCGGGCGGGGTCGGGTACGAGCCCTTCACGCTTTCGGCGAAACTGGATGTCAATCCGCAGTGGATTGAGCAGTGCGCGGCGGACCTGCTCGCGCACCGGGGCGAGAGCCTCGTGGTCGCCGGCGCGCACCAGCCGCAGTACGTTCACATGATCGCGTACGCGATCAATGCCCAGCTGGGCAATATCGGCAAGACCGTCGATTTTGTGGAGGTTGCCGCCCCGGCGGCTTCGACGATCCAGGCCCTCGCCAACGCCATCAAGGGTGGCGCGGTCAGGACCCTCTTCATTCTCAACGGCAACCCAGCCTACAACGCTCCCGCCGACCTCGACTTCGGCGCGTTGATCAAGTCCGTCCCCGAAGTCATTCGCTACGGCTATTATCGCGACGAGACTTCCGCGCTTTCTGGCACGCACCTGGCCGCCACGCATTATCTCGAGTCCTGGGGTGACGCCCGCACGGTGGACGGTACGATCGTGCCGGTCCAACCGATGATCATGCCGCTCTTCAACGGCCTGAATGAGGTTGAGTTGCTCGCCCGCCTCGCCGGCGAGGCCAAGCCCGACGCCTACGAGCAGGTTTATGCCACTCGCGGCGGCGACCGGAAGGCTTTCGAGAAATTCCTGCATGATGGTCTCGTCGAGGGAAGCGCTTACCCGGTCGTCAGCGTTACCCTGGGCAACGTGAGCTTCGACATGGCGCAGGCCCCTGCTTTTGCCTCCCTGTCGAAGGACAGCCTCGAGGTTCGCTTCGCCACCGACCACAAGATGGACGATGGCCGTTTCGCCAACAACGGCTGGCTGCAGGAGTGTCCCGACCCGATGACGAAGATCGCGTGGGACAATGCCATTCTCGTGAGCCCGCGCCTCGCGAAGGATCTCGGCATCGTCCCCGGCGGCAGCCTGTTGCAGGTCGCGCGCAAGGAAGAGGCGGAGTTCACGATCGGCAAGGAGAACGCCTACATTGGCGAGATCACGGTCAACGGCCGCACGGTCAGTGGCCCGATCCACATCCAGCCAGGTCTCTCGAATTACACCATCGTGTTGCCGCTCGGTTACGGCCGGAGCGTCACGGGGCATGTCGGCACCGGCGCGGGCTTCAATGCGTATGCGGTTCGCACCAGCGACGGCCTCGGCTTCGTCACGGGCGCGACCCTGAAGGTCACGGCCAAGCGCAAGCTGCTGGCCAACACCCAGGAGCACTGGTCGATGGAAGGTCGCGACATCGTGCGCGAGGCCAACGTCGACGAGTTCAAGGCCAACCCGGCCTTCGTGGATGGCATCGGCATGGAGTCCCATTCGCCTGCCATCCTGGGCGAGGACAAGGACAAGCCGCTCGCCTTCGTCGCCACGACGACGCCCCGCGGAAATTCGCTCTACGAGAACCCCAATTTCGATGGCCTGCACCAATGGGGCATGTCGATCGACCTGAACACCTGCATCGGCTGCAACGCCTGCATCATCGCGTGCCAGGCGGAAAACAACATCCCGATCGTGGGCCGCGACCAGGTGCAGCGCGGCCGCGAGATGCATTGGATCCGGCTCGACCGCTACTATTCCGACGGCCAGGCCGACGCGGCGCAGTTCGGCGGCGAGGGCAACAAGCTCCTCCCCGAGGATCCCCAGGTTTCGATGCAGCCGATGACCTGCCAGCACTGTGAACTCGCCCCGTGCGAGACGGTGTGCCCGGTCAACGCCACGGTGCACGACGAGGAAGGCATCAACACGATGGCCTACAATCGTTGCATCGGCACCCGCTATTGCGCGAACAACTGCCCGTACAAGGTTCGACGCTTCAATTTCTTCGACTTCAACAAGCGCGCCACCGATGCCCTCTACATGGGCCCGCTCGGTCACCAGAAGGAAATGCCCGAGCTGGTGAAGATGGTGAAGAACCCGGATGTCACCGTCCGCATGCGCGGCGTCATGGAGAAGTGCACCTATTGCGTGCAGCGCATCCAGCAGGCCAAGATCGCGCAGAAGCGCAAGGCCGGCGCCAGCGGCGACGTGCTCATCCCCGACGGCACGATCAAGGTCGCCTGTCAGCAGGTGTGCCCGGTCGACGCCATCGAGTTTGGCAACATCAAGGACGAGACCAGCAAGGTCTCGAAGTTGAAGGCCCAGGAGCGCGACTACGCGGTCCTCGGCTACCTCAACATCCGTCCCCGCACGACCTACCTCGGCAAGCTCCGCAACCCGAACCCGCACATGCCGGACTATTCCGCGCTCCCGCTCAGCCGCGTGGAGTACAACCAGAAGAACGGCCACGCCGATCACGGCGCCGCCCATGGTCACGACGATCACGGGCATGACGCGAAGAACGGAGGGCACCACTAATGGCCGCGCATGCTTCCGACCAACCGGCCCCGGCCATCCTGCGCGAGGTCAAGCCCGCCGTGCTGCCGCGCGCGGAGCTGGTGCTGAACCACCGGGACTTCCACTGGATTACCGAGAAGATTTGCGGGATCGTCGAGGGCACGACCCCGGTGTGGTGGTGGTGGTGCTTCGGCATCGCCTCGATCATCGCGTCGTTCACCGTCGCCGGCCTCATCTACCTCGTCGCCACCGGCGTGGGTGTCTGGGGCCATGCGAACCCCGTCAACTGGGCGTGGGACATCGTGAACTTCGTGTTCTGGATCGGCATTGGCCACGCGGGCACGCTCATCTCGGCCATCCTCTGTCTCCTGCGCCAGAAGTGGCGCACCTCGATCAACCGCGCCGCCGAAGCCATGACGATCTTCGCCGTGGTTTGCGCGGCCATCTTTCCGGTCTTCCACGTCGGCCGCATCTGGTTTGCCGTGACGCCCGGTTACCTGTTCCCGTTCCCGAACTCGAACGGCATCTGGCAGAACTTCCGCTCGCCGCTGGAGTGGGACGTGTTCGCGGTCTCCACGTACGGCACCGTGTCGGTGCTCTTCTGGTACGTCGGCCTGATCCCGGACCTGGGCACGCTGCGCGACCGCTTCACCGCGGCAGGCAAGCTGCTGCGGGCGCGCATTTATGGCTTCTTTGCCATGGGCTGGCGCGGTTCGAACCGCCACTGGAGCAATTATGAGATGGCCTACCTCATCCTGGCGGGCATCTCGACTCCGCTCGTGCTCTCCGTGCACACGATCGTGTCGTTCGACTTCGCGGTCTCGCTGATCCCGGGGTGGCACACGACGATCTTCCCGCCGTACTTCGTGGCGGGCGCCATTTTCTCGGGCTTCGGCATGGTGCTCACGCTCATGCTCCCGCTGCGCGCGGTGTATCGCCTCGAGGACCTCATCACGCAGTACCACATCGACTGCATGTGCAAGATCACTTTGGCCACGGGCACGATGGTGGGTTACGCCTACTCGATGGAGTTCTTCATCGCCTGGTACGGCGCCAACCCGTACGAGGGTTTCGCCTTCATCAACCGCGCGTTCGGCCACTACGCCTGGGCCTACTGGATCATGATCGGCTGCAACGTGATCACGCCGCAGTTCTTCTGGTTCAAGGCCGTCCGCGAGAACACCGCGCTGGTGTGGATCCTCTCGATCTTCGTCAACGTCGGCATGTGGTTCGAGCGTTTCGTCATCATCGTGACCTCGCTCGCCCGCGATTTCCTCCCCTCGAGCTGGGGCTATTATTCGCCGTCGATCGTCGAGATCTTCACGTTCTTCGGCACGTTCGGTGTCTTTTCCTTCCTGTTCCTCCTCTTCATCCGCTTCGTGCCCATCATGCCGATGTCCGAGGTGAAGGCGGTCATCCCCGCGGCCGACCCGCATGCCCACCACTGAGGAACCCGCCATGACCAAGCCTTACGGAATCATCGCTGCCTTCGATACTGTCCCGTCGCTTTACCATGCCTGCGAGCAGGTGCGTGACGCCGGTTACTCGCGGTGGGACGCCATCACGTCGTTCCCCGTCCACGGCCTCGACTACGCCATGGGCGTGCGCCGCTCGAAGGTGCCCCGCTTCTCGCTGGCCGGCGGTATCACCGGCTTCTGCACCGGCATGTCGTTCATCTGGTGGGCGAACGCGTACGAGTACCCGCTCATCGTCGGCGGCAAGCCGTACTTCAGCCCGATGTTCGCCTTCCCGGTGTCGTACGAGCTGACGATCCTCTTCACCGCCTTCGCGACCATCTTCGGCATGTTCTTCCTGAACAAGCTGCCGATGCACTATCACCCGTTGATGAAGGCGCCGCAGTACGTCCGCGCCTTGGACGACCGCTTCTATATCGTGATCGAGACCGCCGACCCGAAATTCAACGCCGCCGAGACCCGCGCCCTGTTGGAGCGGGTGGGCGGCAAGGACATCGTCGAAATCGAGGAATAAGATGCGCTACGCCTACTACACCCTCGCTTTCCTCGTCGTGCTGCTCGTGTCCGTCATGGGCTTTCGCGGCATGACCGCCACGCGCCCGCCGATCGAGATCTGGCCCGACATGGATCACCAGGCGAAATACAAGCCGCAAGCCGAGTCCAAGTTCTTCGCCGACGGCCGGGCCGACCGCCCGATCCCCGCCGGCGCCGTGCCGCGCGGCCGGTCGGTCGCAGCCGATGCGGACTTCCTCCGTGCCGACGATCTCCGCTACACCGGGCGCAATGACGACGGATCCTTCATCCGCGGCTTTCCCGCGGGCCTGGAGATCAACGAGACGTTCGTCCGCCGCGGGCAGGAGCGCTACCAGATCTATTGCGCTCCGTGCCATGGCGCCATCGGTGACGGCAATGGCATCACCAAATCCTACGGCATGGTGGCCACGCCCACCTACCACGACGACCGACTCCGCTCCCTGGCGGAGGGCGAGATTTACCACACGATCACCCACGGCAAGAACACCATGTTCCCGTACGCCGACAAGCTCAGCCCCGACGAGCGCTGGGCGGTGGTCGCCTATGTGCGCGCGCTGCAACGCGCCGCGCACGCCACGATTGATGATGTGCCCCTCGAACAACGCGGAGGCCTGAAGTAACATGAGCGCACCCGCCTCCACCGCCGCCCTGGCGAACAAATTCCTCATCGCCGGCCTGGCTGGCCTGGTCGTCACCGCCATCGGTCTCGTGGTGGGCGACGCGCACGGCGTGGCCCTGTCCTACGTCGTCGGCATCTCCTTCTGGACGGCCGTGGCGATCGGCATGCTCATGATGGTGTTGATCCACCATATCTTTGACGCCGGCTGGTCGACGGTCATCCGCCGCCAGTTCGAACACGGGCTCGCCTCCTTCAAGTGGCTGTTCCTGCTGTTCATCCCGCTGATCGTTTCGGCGTGGGTGAAGCCGGGATTCATCTGGCCGTGGATGGACCTCAGTCATCCCCTGCATGGCGGCCATGGCACGGTGGGTACGGACATCCTGTACCAGAAGAAGGCAAGCTTCCTCAATGTCCCCATGTTCACCGGCATGAGCCTGGCCTTCTTCGCCGGCTGGATCTGGCTCTCCGCGCGCCTGCGCAAGGCCTCGTTCTCCCAGGACGCTGACGGTGACCTCAAGTGGACCTTCATGAACCGGCGCACCGCGGCGTTCGGCATCCCGATCAACGCCCTGGCGCTCACGTTTGCCGCGATCTACTGGATGAAGAGCCTCGAGTACCACTGGTTCTCGACGATGTACGGCGTCTGGTTCTTCGCCAACTGCATGCGCGCGGCCATGGCCCTCGGCGTGGTGATCACCTGGTGGCTCTACACGCGCGGCGACTACAAGGGTATCTTCAACACCAACCAGCTCCACTGCCTGACCGCGCTGGCGTATGCATTCGTGGTGTTCTGGGCCTACGTGACCTTCTCGCAGTACTTCCTGATCTGGAACGCGAACGTGCCCGAGGAAACCTTCTGGTACAATGTCCGCGAGCACGGCGACTGGCTCTGGGTCGGCATGCTGCTCC
The DNA here is from genome assembly GCA_023433275.1 of Verrucomicrobiota bacterium. Taxonomy (GTDB): domain Bacteria; phylum Verrucomicrobiota; class Verrucomicrobiia; order Opitutales; family Opitutaceae; genus Lacunisphaera. Next base: position 14,927 of record JAEZDN010000130.1, on the reverse strand, counting down.
TCTTCGGCCACTTTTTCGTGCCCTTCCTTTCGTGGCTCTCGTACCGCCGCAAGTCGACGCTGAAGCCCGCGCTGGCCATCAGCATCTGGACGGCGGTCATCATTCTTATCGACGTTTGCTACAACGTGCTGCCGGCCCTCCGCGACAGCCACGACGATCCCCAGCCGTTCCTGTCCCTGAACCTGCTCTGGGTCCTGACGTCCGTGATCGGCGTCGGCGGCGTCTGCGTCTGGTCCTACTTGAAGAGCTTCCCCACCGCGAAGCTGATTCCAATTCGCGATCCGCGCATCGTGGAGTCCCTGACCCACCACGAGGCCACCGCGCCCGAGCCCGGCCACCAAGCCGCGTCGGCCCACTAAGCCATGAGCGATTCTTCCTTTTCCTTCCCGCACCGCACGCCGGTCTTCACCGCCGTGATCGTGATCCTTTGCTTCGCCGCGTTTGGCTGGCTGGCCAAGCGGATTTACGTGCCGCATGCCGCCGACGTGCAGCCGGTCGAGGGCGTGCTCACGCCCGCCGAGCGCAAGACCCTGCTCACCGAGAACCGCACCAAGGAGCAGGCCGCCGCCACCTCCTACGGCTGGGCGGACCAGCCGAAGGGCGTGGTTCGTCTCCCGATCGACCGCGCCATCGAGCTCACGGTGCGCGACCACGCCAAGAAGTAACCCTTGCTGATGAATTCCAACGTTCTCAACGCCCGGACCGAACAGGCGCAAATCGACGCCTCCGCGAAATGGCCCGTGCTCGCGTTCCTCGGTTCCGCCCTGGTGTGGCTGGTGCTCGGCGGGGCGCTCCAGCTCGCGGCCAACATCCAGCTGCACACGCCGTCGTTCCTTGCGGATTGCGCGTGGTTCACCCACGGCCGGCTCGCCCCCGCCGCGCAGAACGCGCTCGTTTATGGCTGGGGATTCAACGCCGCGTTCGCCTTCGGCCTCTGGCTGATGGCCCGCCTGTCGGCCACCACGCTCCGTCACGGTGGCTGGCTTTTCATCGCGGCCAAATTCTGGAACCTGGGGGTCGCGCTGGGCCTCGGGGGCATCCTTGCGGGCTATTCCACTTCCTTCGAGCTGCTGGAAATGCCGCGCTACATCACTCTCCTCCTGCTCGGTGCCTATGCCCTGATCGGCGTGTGGGGCGTCACCACCTTCAGCATTCGCAACACGGAAAACACCTATGCCTCGCAATGGTACCTGTTCGGCGCGGCCTTTTGGTTTCCGTGGATCTACAGCATCGCGCAGGTGATGCTCTTTACGGCTCCGGTTCGCGGGGTGCTCCAGCCGGTGGTGAACGCGTGGTACGTCCAGGCACTCTACAGCCTGTGGTTCCTCCCGGTGGCGCTCGCCGCCATCTATTACCTCCTGCCGAAGCTGCTCGGCCGCCCGATTCGTCACTACTACCTCGCGCCCCTCGCGTTCTGGTGGTTCGTCGTCGCCTCGGCGTTCGCCGGTGGCGCCCGCCTCGTGGGCTCGCCCGTGCCTGTCTGGATTCCCACGCTCGGCACCGTGGCGAACATGGCCCTCGTCCTGCCCGCGCTGATTTTCATCCTGAATTTCCTAGGCAGCCTGATGGGACGCTTTTCCGCCGTCGGTTCGAGTCTCTCGCTCCGGTTCGTGCTGCTCGCGATCGTGGGCCTCGTCATCAATCTTGAGCTGAACCTTTTCCTCTCGCTCCGCGGGTTTGCCGAAGTTGCCCAGTTCACGCTCCTTGGCGTGTTGCGCGACTGGTCGGCCCTCTACGCCACGTTCTCGGTCGCGATCTTTGGCGCCGCCTATTTTCTCCTGCCGCGCGTCACGGGCAAGGAATGGCGTTCCCCGGCCCTGGTGAAAGCCCACTTTGGCGCCACGGTGCTCGGCGTGATCCTGCTGACGGTTGGCCTGGGTGCCGGCGGCTGGGTGCAGGGTTCCCTCCTCGGCGACCCGGCGGTGTCTTTCGCTGATGTCACGGCCGGCCTGTCTGGCTGGCACCTCCTCAACAGCGTTGGCCTCGGCGTGCTGCTGGCGGGCCACCTCGCGTTTCTCCTCAACTTTTTCTGGATCGCCTGTCCGTTGAACTCGCGTGGCACGGCCGCCATCACCATTCCGGTGCCGCCGGCCATGAGCCTCGCGACGAAGGAGGGCCACGCATGAAAAACGGCCTCGTTCTCTTCCTCGGTGTCTTCGGCACCCTGGCCCTTTCCTGGGCCGGCCTGTTGCTCGCCGCCCACAAGCAAATCGGCGCGCTGCCCCAGTACCGTGATCCGGTCGAGCAGACCCTGAATCCGGCACCGCTCAACGGCCTCGCCGATCAGGGCCGCCAGGTCTATCAGGATCTCGGTTGCGCGACCTGCCACACGCAGCAGGTGCGTTTCGAGGGTTTCGGTTCTGACATCAAACGCGGCTGGGGCGAGCGTGGCAGCTATGCCCGCGAGTACATCCGCGAGAAGACCGTGCTGCTTGGCTCGAGCCGCCTCGGGCCCGATCTGCGCAATGTGGGTGCCCGCATTCCCGATGCGGAATACTATTACAAGTTGCTCTATGCCCCTGAGGCCATGTTCGGCGGCAAGGCCTTCGCTCCCGGCATGCCAGCCCACAAGTTCCTGTTTGAGGAACGCTCGCTGGCCGACCGTCAACCGTCTTACAAGGCGGTCAATATGCCCGCTGGATTCGGTCCGGCCGAGGGTCATGAAATCGTGCCCACGGCACGCGCGGAGGCACTCGTCGCCTACTTGATCAGCTTGAAGGACACCTACACCTATCCCAGCGAGCAGGAGCGGAACGCTCCGGCCCCGGCCAAGGAGGGCGGCCACTAAGATGAGCGCGACACCTGACAACAAGTTCAACTTCGAGGCCTCCGCGGCCAGCGACGACAGCCTGCGCGAGGTCCACGCCAGGCTCCAGGCCCAGAAGCCGGAAAAGCGGGACGGCTATTCAGCGCTCCCCCTCGTTCTCCTGGGTCTCATGTGCTGCATCGTGTTCTTCGGCTCGATCTACATGGTGCACTATTCGATCCGCTTTGACCCGCTGGTGGTCAACAGCGGTGCGAATCGCGCCAAGCCGGGCGCGACGGCCGCGGTACAATTGACCCGCGCCCAGCTGGGCAAGCCGGTTTACAACACCACCTGTGCCGCATGTCACCAAGCCAACGGCCTCGGCGTGCCCGGTGCGTTCCCCCCGTTGGCGGGCTCGGAATGGGTGACCGGCAGCGAGGAGCGACTGACGCGCATCGTGCTCCATGGCCTCCAGGGTCCGATCAAGGTTGCCGGCAACGATTACAACAACGTCATGGCCCCGCTCGGCGGTGTGCTGAAGGACGAGCAGATTGCCAACGTGCTTTCCTACATCCGGTCGGAATGGGGCAATGCCGCGCCCGAGGTTCTGCCTGAAACGGTGGCCAAGGCTCGGGCCGAAAGCTCCGGTCGCAGCGGCTACTGGACGGCCGACGAATTGCTGAAGATCGGCAATTGAAGTTCCCCAGGTGAGGGCCCGGGCAAACTCGGCGCTCAATGAATTCAAAACGAAGGCCGGGCATCTCGCCCGGCCTTTTTGCTTTTGCGGGTTCCACGGCGGGGTCGCCGTGGCTCCATGGGAACAGCGGAGCGCGGGCATTCTCCCGCGCGACTTTGGCCCCCGCTTACTGCCCGATGCCCTGCAGCATCCCGCCCATGTTGGGCATTTGGAACTTCTGCCAGCCGGCGGGAGCTTGAAAGAGCGTGGGCGACAAGGTGCCGGGCTCGATCTTCGTGGCTTCCATCTTGAACGTTTCCTTGCTCTTCGCATCCCGCGAAATGACGCGAAGGGGGAAGCCCGGCTTGCCCTTGAACTTTTCCTCCCAGCCCGGGGCCGCCTTCTTCTTGCCGCCAAACATGTCGCCCATGCCGCCGCCGCTGCTGCCCAGGCCCATGAATGAGCCGAGCCCTTCTGCGACCCAGATCTCGGTCGTGGTGTCGCGATCCTTGGACACATATTCATCGCATTTGTAGCCCAGGATGGTCTCGGTCCGGCCCGTTTTCTCGATGTTGGGTTCCTTGGCGAGCGATTCATCCATGGCTTTTTCGACCTTATCCTTGATCGGCATCACCATGTACATCTTCTGCGCCGGCATGAGCATCAGCATCTCCATCTTCTGAAGATCCATGATCGTCGCGAACGCCTGCCCCTGGGCATTGATGTCGATGCGGATGGCGTTGTTCTTGATCGAGTAGTCGAGCACCTGGCTCTGGCCCTTGCCCATGTTCATGGCCAAGGTGACCTTGCCTTCGAAGCTGGCGGCGTGGCTAATAGAAGCGGTGAGCAGGGTGGCCACCGCGAAAAGACGAAGTAGGGGATTCATGCGTCGGGAGGCTAGGCCTGAGGGCGTTCGACACAAGCCGCCACCGGCCAAATTTCCGTCAAAGAGATGCGCATTTATACGTACGCCCGAGAACCGGCACGGCCGCTCTATTTCGAGTCGAGTGAAACGTGCTTGTAGTAGCGATTCCACAGCGAATCGGTGCGCCAGCCGCGGACGCGGGGGGCCACGAGGAAGCTTTGGGTGGAGAAATAGAGAGGGATCACCGGGGTTTCCTTGAGCAGGATCTCCTCGGCACCGCGATAGTGCGTATTGTCGGCGGGAGGCTTCGGATTCCGGGATGCCTCGCGCACCAGCCGATCGTATTCGGCGCTGGACCAACCCCCGTAATTGCTGGGTGATGAGGACAACAACTCGCCGAGGACGTCGAGTGGGTTGTCGTAGTCCGGGATCAACGGCACCAATGCCACGTCGAAGGTGCCTGTGCCCAAGGCGGCGAGGTGGACGCGCGCTTCGCGAAGGACGATGGCCGTATCGATGCCCAGGTTACGCTTCCACATTTGTTGGATCGCTTCGAGGACGGTGGTGTTGGTCCAAGTGGAAAACTCCAGCCGGGGAAACCCACGGCCCTCGGGGAAGCCAGCCTCCGCGAGGAGTCGGCGCGCGCGGGTCAGCGGTGGCTCAACGGGACTGCTGGCGGCAGGCCGCGGCAAGTAACCGCCCAGCCAAGCGGGGATGAAGGCGTTGGCCGGCTGCTGGCCGCCCTTGAGCAGGTGGTCGGTGAGCGCCCGGCGGTCGATGGCCAGCGAGAGCGCCTCGCGCACGCGGGGGTCCCCCAGCGGGCCGCGACGGGTGTTGAGGGACAGGTAACGCGTTTCGTACAGGCGTTGGCGACGGAGGAGCATGGGCTCCTCGGTGCGGTAATGGTCGAGTCGTGCGGCGGGGACGGTCATGGTCACGTCGATCTGGCCGGCGCGAAAGGCGCGTTCCTCGGCGTCGTTGTTGTCGAACAGGACGAGGCGGATCGCGGGGAGCAGGACGTTGGCGCGATCCCAGTAGTGTTCGTTGCGGCGCAGTTCGATCTGCTGCGAGGCCTTCCATTCGACGAGGGTGAATGGGCCGTTGCCCACAAGGTTGCCGGGATCGGACCAGCGGCTGTCCCGTCCGATGCCATGACGTTCGACCGTGGCGCGGTGCACGGGAAGCCAGGCGCCGGTGGCGGCCAGCGCCGGAAGGTAGGGCGCGGGATGGTCGAGCGTGATGGTGAGCGTGTGGTCGTCGGGTGCCGAGAAGCCCACGGACGAAAAGTCCGGGATTTCGCCGCGAAGGAAAGCGGAGGCGTTGCGCACGGGAAAAAACAACGACGCCTTGGCGGCGCCGAGTGCGGGGGTGAGCATGCGCTGGAACGACCAGACGAAGTCGCCGGCAGTGACGGGGTCACCGTTCGACCACCGGGCATCGGCCCGGAGACGGAAGGTCCAGACGAGGCTGTTGGGGGAGACATCCCAGGACTCGGCCACCCCGGGGAGCGGGGTGGGGCCATCGGGATTGGGAATGGTGAGGCCTTCGAATAGGGCGCGCGCGGAAAAATACTCGTCCGGGAGCGTGGCCAGTTGCGGGTCCAGCGTCGCGGGCTCGTTGCGTTGGGAGAGGCGGAGGACCTGGTCGGCAGCGGCCTCGCGCTTCGAGCACGCGGTCAGAAGGGTGCACAGTGCGACGATGCCAAGCACGGCGATTCGCGGTCCTGTTCTGATCGCTGATTTGCGGCCGGGCATCGTGAATTCGGTCATCGGGAATCGCACCCCTGAAAAATCATTTCGCGGTGACCGATTCTCAATTGCTGGGATTCCCGTCCTCGAGCCACACGTGCTTGTACGGATGGCGGTCGAGGGGCAGCGGGTGCCAGCCGCGCACGGCGGGATGAACCAGGCGCACGGTGGTGAAGTGGTAGATTGGAATGATGGGCGACTCCTCCAACAGGACGGCTTCGGCCTGGGCGAGGAGGGATTGCCGCGTCGCGGAATCAGGGGCGCGATCGGCGGCGTGGAGGGCGGTGTCGTAGGCGAGGCTGGACCAACCGGTGTGGTTGTTGCTGGAGCCGCCGCGGAAGACGTCGAGGAAGCTCTTGGGGTCGGCGAAATCGGCGACCCACTCGGAGCGGAGAACGGAGTAATCGAGGGCGCGACGTTTTGCGAAGAGGGAGGACATTTCCATGTTGTTCACCTCCACCGGTACGCCGATCTGTCGCCACATCTGTTGGACGGCCTCCGCGATGATGCGGTGGTTGCCGGAGCTGTTGATCATGATTTCGAGCGGAGGCAGGCCCCGACCCTCGGGGTGGCCGGCGTCGGCGAGCAGTCGGGCCGCCTGGGCGAGGTCGCGCGTAAGGATGGCGGGAGGCGTGTAGCCGGGGGTGCCGGGGGGGACAAACGCACCCGCGGGCTGTTGGCCGCCGCGGGTGATTTTTTGAGTGATGGCCGCGCGATCGACGGCGAGGCTGAGGGCGCGTCGGATGCGGGGGTCGTCGAGCGGGGGCCGGGTGGTGTTGAGGCGGTAGAAATAGGTGTCGAGAAACGGACTGATGCGAAGGACGTCGGGCTGGTTGCGGCGGTAGCTGTCGACCTTGGCGACGGGCAATGCCTCGGTGATGTGCAGCTGGCCGGCGCGGAAGGCGCGTTCCTCGCCGTCCACGTCGGCCGCGGGATGAAAATGAATGGAAGCGAGGCGCACGGTGGCGGCGTCCCAGTACGTGGGCGATTTGTCGACGATGATCACCTCGCCGCGGCGGTTGGCCTTGAGGACGAACGGCCCGTTGCCGACGAAGTTTTCCGGGTCGGTCCAGCGCGAGTCGCGGCGGGTGATGCCCCCATGTTTTTCGAGGGTCGGCCCATGCACCGGATGCCACACCGGATGGGAAAGCAGGGTGAGCAGAAAGGGCGCGGGATGGGCCAGCGTGAGGACGAGCGTGCGGTCATCCGAGGCATGGGCGCCGACGCGGCTAAAATCCGTGAGCCCGCCCTGATGCCACGATTCGGCCTCGGCGAGGATGAAGAGCATGCCCGCGTTATCAGCTCCCAGGGATTTTGTGAGCACCCGCTTGATGGAAGCGACGAAGTCGTGGGCGGTGACCGGGTCGCCGTTGGACCATTTCGCATTGGCGCGGAGGTGGAAGATCCACGTCAGGCCATCGGCGGAGGTTTCCCAGCGCTCGGCGACGCCGGGCACGGGGGCGCCCGTTTCGGGATGTTCGCCCACGAGACCTTCGAAAAGGGCGGAGACGACGTTGATTTCGGGCAGGCCGGTGATCAGGTGCGGGTCGAGGCCGGAGAGGTCGGCGGCCAGCCCGCGGTGGAGAATCTGTTCACGGATGCCGCGGACCACGTCGGTCTCGCGCTTGGCGCAAGACGTGAGGAACGGCCAGAAAAGGCATAACAGAAACAACGAGAGGCCGAACGCCGTCCCGCGGGCGCGGAAATCTTCAGGCCTACTCGGACGCGAAGTGGTGCTCGTGGATCCTTCGCTGCGCTCAGGATGACGGTGAGGAGTGTTCAATGGCCGGACGCGGGCAGAGAACCGCGGTTACAGTTTCTGGATCAGGGCCACGGCGTGGGCGGCGATGGCGAGACCGCGGCCGATGTCGTCGCTGCCCTCGTTCGTCGTGGCCTTGAGGCCCACGGCCTCGACGGGGAGGCCGGTGGATTTTGCGAGGACGGCCTTCATTTCGGCGAGGTGCGGGGCGATCTTCGGCTTCTCGGCGATGAGGGAGGCGTCGATATTGACGGGCGCCCAGCCGCGTTCGCGCAGGGACGAGATCACCTGCTGAAGCAAAACCTGCGAGTCGGCATTCTTGTACGCGGGGTCGGTGTTGGGAAAGAAGTGGCCGATGTCGGGCAGGCCGGCCGCGCCGAGCAGGGCGTCGCAAATGGCGTGGGTGAGCGCATCGGCATCGGAGTGGCCGTCGAGTCCGAAGTCGGCGGCAAAGGTCACGCCGCCAAGCACCAACGGACGGCCCGTGATGGTGCGGTGAATGTCGTAGCCGTGTCCGATGCGGAAGGAGGGCATGAGCGGTGAGCGGCCAGCTTGGAGCCCTAAGCCTTGAGCTCGGAGAGGAGGAACTCGAGGTAGGCCAAGTCCGCCGGGGACGTGAGCTTGGGATTCGGGTGGGGATTCTCGAGCAGGGCAACGGGGCGGCCCAGCGCCTCCACTGCAGCGGCGTCGTCGGTGATGGAAAGCTTCCGCGCGGCGACCCTGGCATACGCGCGGGTGATCAACTCGCGGTCGAACACCTGAGGGGTCTCCATGGCCCAGAGGTTGCGCCGATCGAGGGTGCGCAGGCGGCCCTCGCCGCGATGTTCCTTGATCGTATCGGTGACGCGGTGGGCGAGGACAACAGCATGTTCGCGACGGACGATCTTGTAGAGTGCGCCCAGTTGCTCGGCGCGCACCAAGGGGCGGGCGCAGTCGTGGATGAAGACGTGACTGATATCGTCGGGCAGTTCGGCGAGGGCGGCGGCGACCGAATCCTGTCGCTCGGCGCCGCCGCGCACGAACACGCTGGGCGTCGGAGCGTAGGCCGAGAGGCCGACCAGCTGGGCCTGGTCACGGTAGGTGACGACGAAGAAGTCGGCGACGCCACTGAGCACGAAGGCGGCTGCCGAGTGGGCGAAGACCGGTTTGCCACCGAGAGGTGCGAGAATCTTGTCGGTCACGGCGCCGCCCATGCGACGACCGCTGCCGGCGGCGAGGAGGATGACGGCGGTGCGGCTCATGAAATGATGGGGGCTGGGGTTTTGGGATTTGGAATCCCGGGACTGACGACTAGGCGCCGTTGAGATCCGCGAGGATGGCGCGGGCGGCGGCGGCGGGGTCGGCGGCTTTGAGGATGGGACGGCCGACGACGATGTAGCTCGATCCGGCGCGCGCGGCGTCGGCGGGGGACATGGTGCGTTTCTGGTCGTCACCGCCAGCCTCACCGGCGGGACGAATGCCCGGGGTGACCAGTTGGGTGGACGCGGGGAGGGAGCGGCGGAGGAGTTCGACTTCCAAGGGTGAGCATACCAGACCGCGCAGACCGGAATCGGTGGCAAGTTTTCCGAGTCGGGCAACCTGATCGGCCGGCGAGGCGGTAACGCCGATTTCCTGCAGGCCGGCCGCGTCGGTGGAGGTCAGGACCGTGACGCCGAGGAGCAGCAGGTCGGGATTCGTTTTTTGCTGGGCGGCGGCGGCCGCGCGCATCATCTCGGCCCCGCCCGAGGTGTGCAGGGTGAGCATCTTGATGGGCATCGGCGCGAGGGATTCCACGGCCTTGGCAACCGTGTTGGGGATGTCGTGCAGCTTGAGGTCGAGGAAGATGTCGAATCCCATGCCGGCGACCTCGCGGACGTAGTTCGGGCCGTAGGCGGTGAACATCTGCAGGCCGAGCTTCACCCAGCGAAGCTGACCGCGGAGCTGGCGGAGGATGGGCGCGGCTTCTTCCCGCGTGGGAACGTCGAGGGCGAGGATCAGATCGCAGGGCATTTTCGACCCCCACGAATGCACACGAATGGACCCGAATAGAAGATTAAAACAAACGGAGCCCCGGGGCGGGAATTTGTGTTTATTCGAGAGGGAACGCGGTTAGGCCTAGGACCTGTGGCAACGGTATTTTCCCCCGCAAAGATCAATCTGTTCCTGGCCATCACGGGCCGGCGTTCGGACGGCTTTCACGACCTCGTCTCGGTAGCTGCGCCCCTGGATTTTGGTGATGACCTGGCAGCGGAGTTGTGCGGGTCGGAGGCAGGGGAGGGACCGTTCTCGTTGGAATGTGATCGTCCGGAGGTGCCGGTCGATGGCTCGAACCTGGTGTTGCGGGCGGCGGAAGCCTTTGCGGCGGCGACAGGGTGGGAGGGCGCGGTCCGATTTCGCCTCACCAAGCGAGTGCCGCCGGGGGCGGGCTTGGGCGGCGGGAGCAGCAATGGCGTGGCCGCGTTGCGGTTGCTGAACCAGCTGGCCGGCGGCCGGCTGGGGGAAACGCGGCTTGCGGAAGTGGCGGCGACGCTGGGATCGGATTGCGCGTTGTTCCTGATGAACGCCCCCGTGGTGATGCGGGGGCGCGGGGAGCGGATAGAGGCCCTGCCGGAGGGAGCAGTGGCGCGGATGCGGAACCGCCGGGTGCTCGTTTTCAAGCCGAGTTTTGGCATCGGGACCCCGTGGGCATATGGGCGGATGGTGGCGCGCGGCACGGATTATTTGCCTGCGTCGGACGCCGAGCGGCGGCTCGCGGAATGGCGCGACGGCGGGGCGCCAGCCGAGGATTTGTTGTTCAATAACATGGAGCCGGCGGCTTTTGAAAAGTATGTGCCTTTGCCGCTGATGCTGGCGGCCCTGCGCCGGGAATTCGGGGTGGCGGCGGGAATGAGTGGCAGCGGGAGCGCCTGTTTTGCGCTGTTGCCCGCGGGATTGGATGCGGCGCCGCTCGTGGCGGCGATCCGCGAGCGGTGGGGTACGTCCGCGTTCGTGCAGGAGGCTCGTCTCGCCCCGTTTCCGCATTGACCGGGTATGGCGCGAGATCGTTAATTGCGCAGCGCCGCTGCATGCCGAACTCCGCCAAAAGCGAAATCACGATCCAAGGCCTCGCCGCTTCCAAGGGCATCGCCTATGGGAGGGTGTTTTTATACCTGCAGAGCGAGTTGGAAATCCCGCGCTACAAGGTGGATCCGGACAAGCGGGTGGCCGAGATCGCGCGGTTTGAGCAGGCGTTGATCACCACCCGGCAGCAGATCGCGCGGATTCAGGAGCAAGTCACGAAAAACCTCAGTGAGGAGGAGGCGCTGATCTTCGATGCGCACCAGATGGTCCTGGAGGACCAGGCGCTGATCGGGGAGACGATCCGGGATTTCCAGAAAAGCGGGCTGAACATCGAGACCTGCTTCAATGCGGTCGCGCAGCGGTACATCCAGGCCTTTGCGGAGATCGACGACGAGTACCTGCGCGAGCGCGCGGCGGACATCAAGGATGTGGCGAAGCGTGTCCTGCACGTGCTGCTCGGCCAGACCGCGGGCAGCCTGACGGAGCTGGTGGACAAGCGGATCATCGTGGCGAACGACATCTCGCCCTCCGAGGCCGCGGGCATCGATCGCAGCGCCGCACTCGGCATCGTGACCGATGCCGGCAGCCGCACGAGCCATGCCGTGATCGTGGCGCGCTCGATGAAGATCCCCGCCGTGGTGGGGGCCGCGGATCTCACCACCAAACTGAAGGATGGGGACTGGCTCCTGGTGGATGGCTACGACGGCGCGATCGTCATCAACCCGACGGAGCAAACCCTGTTCCGCTACGGCAAGATCCAGAAGGCCAAGCAGACTTTCGAATCGCGGCTGATGCTGGTCAACGACCTGCCGGCGGAAACGCTGGACGGCGTGGCGGTCACGCTCCGGGCCAACATCGAGAAGCCGGACGAGATCGCGCTGGTGCAGCAATACCGGGCGGCGGGCGTGGGGCTTTACCGCACGGAATTCCTGTTTCTTTCCTCGACCAAGGTGCCAACCGAGGAACAGCAGTACACCGCTTACAAGGAAATCGTGGCCGGGCTGGCCCCCGCCCCGGTGACGATCCGCACGCTCGACGTGGGAGGCGACAAGCCGCTGCCGGGCGATCCGGAATTGATCGGACCGGAGGCGAACCCGTTCCTGGGGTTCCGCGCGATCCGCATGTGCTTGGAAAACCCGGTGATGTTCAAGGACCAGCTCCGGGCCATCCTGCGCGCCAGCGCGCATGGCAAGGTGGAGGTGATGTACCCGATGATCAGCGGCCCGGAGGAACTCGAGCGGGCCAACGCGTTGCTCGAGGAAGCCAAGGATGAGCTGAGGCAGCGGGGCCAGTCCTTCGACGCGCAGGTGAAGGTTGGCACCATGATTGAGATTCCCAGCGCGGCCATCGCGGGTGACGTGCTGGCTGAGAAGAGCGATTTCTTCAGCATCGGCACGAACGACCTCATCCAATACCTGCTGGCCATCGATCGCGGCAACAGCCGGATCGCCCACCTTTACGACCCGACGCACCCGGCAGTCGTGCGCACGCTCAAGCAAATCGTGGATACCGGCCATGCCCGGGGCCTGAAAGTCAGCGTGTGCGGGGAAATGGCCGGCGATGCCCTTTATGCGCCCTTGCTGCTGGGGTTGGGGGTCGACGAACTGAGCCTGACGCCGACCCTGGTGCCTTCCGTCCGTTACCTGGTTCGTGCGATGAAAATGAGCGATGCCAGGAAACTGGCGGAGGAGGCGCTCAAGCAAACGGATGCCAGGAAGACCTACGCGCTCGTGGAGGCGTTTTACGACGAGCGGATGAAGGCGGAGTGAGTATCGGCCGGCTCGCAGGACGCGGGCCCTCCCGCCGGCTGATGCGATAGCTGGCCGGCTTTGTGCAGCCCCTTGAGGCACCATGGCGAATCCCCCTCCCTCGCCAAAGCTCGATATCACGGTGCGGGTGGGGTGCAGCCTCGTTTACGAGGTCAGCGGCTCCGCGATGCTGCTGAAGGGCGTCGTGTTTGGTGGATTCGCTTTTAGACGGTCCGACTCATGAGAGACGATTACCTGTACGCCGCCACCAAAGTCATTTCCGATCCTTACGTTCTGGTGAATGTGGTGTCGCGCCGCGCGAAGCAACTGCGCCGGGGCAGCCGGCCGCTGGTCGAATCGCTCGAGAAGCTTTCCCCCGAGGATATTGCTCTGCGCGAGATTTCCGAAGGCAAGATCAGTTACGAGCTGGGCTTGGATACGCGCTGAGGGTGAAGGCGTGTTGGAGCGGTGACCCAAGGCCTCGCGGAAGCTCGGCCCGCCACCCGTGGACTGTATCCAAAATGGAGGGCCGAGCTCCTGCGAGGCCGTTCAACGACGGTGCCACGACAAGGAGTTGAGTTCACCCTGGTATGGCCAGTCGACTTGGGTTGCGGAGAATTTGTGTCTTACGGGGTTGTTACGCACGTAATTCCATTTCTTGGTGTAAGAGTCATCCGTGCGAAGCTGGCGATCCCAATAGTCCTTTTGCCAAAGCGGCCTTTCTTCCGGCCGAGCCCAGTCGCGAGTGACTAAGTTTTGCCAATAGGTCACCCACAAGGCCAAGGGATGGGTTGGCAGGAGTGAGGGCGAACAAAAGAGATGAATGTGATCCGGCATGATGACATATCGGCCGACAAGCCAGTGGGTCGCTCGTGACCAGGCTGAAACCAGGAGACGATGGGCATCCGGCGAGGCCAGAAGTTGCCGGCGATTTCGGGTGCACACGGTCAGGAAAATGATGATGGCACGATTCCCAGACTTATGGGTAGGGAAGTGGGCCGGGCGTTTTCGTTCGGGATGAGGGGTGGCGGGATCCATAACCCAAGGCCTCGCGGGAGCTCGGCCCTCCAGGTACTGGGGGATGGCGGACGATGGACCGAGCCCGGTGGTGGCCTGTTTTCAGGCGGTTGCCGTTTGCGGTTGGCGAAAGGTGGGCCGGTTTCCCGTGGCTTGGAAAAGGGTCAGGATGAAGAGGCCTCGCGGGAGCTCGGCCCTCCAGGTATTGGAGGGTAGCGGCCGACGGACCGAGCGCGGTGGCGGCCAGTTTTCAGGCGGTTCCGCGTGCTACCGGCCGCCCTTCACGCCGCTGGCGAGGAGGGTCTCGAAATGCGGCTCCTTCTCCTCGCGGGACACCTGGGTCACGTCCACTTTCTGGAAACCGGCGGACTTGAGGAAGCCATGGAGGGCGCTTTCCTTGAATCCAAGCCAGAGGTCCCCGTAGAGATCGCGCGCCTTTTCGAAATCGTGTTCCTTGAGGTCGAGCACGAGGACCTGGCCGCCGGGTTTCAGGATGCGGTGGGCCTCGTTGACCGCGGACTGGGGATGGGTGGCGTGGTGCAGCGCTTGCGACAGGATGGCGAGGTCGACGGACTTGTCCGGGAGGGGAACCTGTTCGATGTCACCCAGCTTGTAACTGAGGTTGGCGAGGCCGTTTTTCTTCGCGAGTTCGGTGCCGACCTCGACCATCTTGGGCGAGTTGTCGATGCACCAGACGCGTTCGGCGCGGCGGGCAAGCAGTTGGGAAACCAAGCCCTCGCCCGCGCCCAGGTCGGCCACGGTGATGGCGGGGACCAGGCGGAGGGCGAGGTGGCCGAGCGCCTCCCATGAGCGACCGGGGCAGTAATTCTTGCCCAGTTTGCCGGCGATCAGGTTGAAATATTGTTCGGAATGCTGGCGGCGCTTGAGGAGCGTGCGCTCGAGGCTGGCGCGGTCGTCGGCGGACTCGGGGAGATCGGCGACGGATTCGCAGGCTGCGCGCAACAGCGCCAGCTTCCGGGGTTCCAGGGATGAGCGAAGGGAGTAGAACGCCTTTTTGCCATCGCGACGATCGGACACAAAGCCGGCCTGGCGCAGCAGGCCGAGTTGGGATGAGATCCGGGATTGGCCCATGCCGAGGATTTCCTGGAGTTCGGCTACGGCGAGCTCCTCCTTCAGAAGCAGGGCGAGCAAACGCAGACGGGTCGGGTCGGAGAGTACCTTCAGGCTGTCCCAAGAGTCGGTCATGCGTTTCGATCTATGGCGGGGAAGGGCGGGTAAGACAATTTATGATTTGCGATTTGTGAGGCGCGATTGGTGAGGTGCGATAACACGGGGGCAGGTTGCGCGGGGGTGAAGGTGGGGCCGGCG
>JAEZDN010000122.1 GCA_023433275.1 Verrucomicrobiota bacterium | reverse complement strand
GGCTTGGGCCGCGCCCTTTTCTCGCTGCGGCAACCGAGGGCGTGGACGAGCCACGCCCCTACAACGGACAGTTTCTGACGACTCGCCCCTGGCTCCTCGCCGCATGCACGCTTTCTTCCCCGGGGCCGCAACCGTGACCCTGAAGAGCCGACCGCGCACACTGCGGAATCGCATTCTTACTGCATCGCTCCCGCTCAGCGCTTCACCGCCGGGTAACTGCCGAGCCACTTCACCAGCGGACACTGCCGACGCAGCTTCTTGAGCGCCTCCTGCATCGGCGGGTCGTCGTAATGCCCGGCCACGTCGAGGAAGAAGATGTAGTCCCAGGGCCGCAACCGGCTCGGACGCGACTCGATGCGCGTGAGGTTCAGCTTCCGGTCGTCGAATGGCTTCAAGGCGCGCAGCAACGCGCCCGGCTCATGATGAAGCGAGACCAACAGGCTTGTCTTGTCATGCCCCTTCCCCGACGGCCCCGACGGCTCATGGCCGAGAATGCCAAAGCGCGAGGTATTGTTCTTCTGGTCCTGGATGTGCTCCGCCTGGATCGGCACGCCATAGCGCTCAGCCGCCAGCGGCGGCGCCACGGCTGCGGCATCCTTCTCCTTCGCGGCGTGCTGCACCCCAAGCGCTGTGCTATCGACATCCACGAGTTGCGCGTGCGGCAGGTGCCGCTGAAGCCAGCGGCGGCACTGCGCCAGGGCCTGGTCCTTGGAATACACCTTCCGAATTTTCGCGAGCGGGCTCTGCGAGATCAGCGCATGTTCGATCGAAAGCTGCACTTCCGCGACGATCTTCAGCGGCGTCTCGACAAACAAGTCGAGCGAGTCGCGCACCGATCCCTCCGTCGAATTCTCGACCGGCACCACGCCATAGTCGGCCTCGCCCTTTTCCACGGCCGCGAACACGTCGGCCAGTGATTGCATCGGACGATACTCGACGCTCGCGCCGAATTTCTTGAGCGCCGCCTGGTGCGTGTTGGTGGCCTCGGGTCCGAGGTAGGCGATGAGCAGCGGCTTTTCCAGCGCGATGGCCGCCGACATGATCTCGCGATAAATCGCCTGGAGCGCGGCCGGCTTGATGGGTCCCTGGTTCGCCGCCTGCACGCGGCGCAGCACATCGGCCTCGCGTTCCGCCACATAGATCCGCGTCCGCGCGCCGCGCTTCAACTCGCCGATTTTCTGGGCCAGCTTCAGGCGCGTGTTCAGCAGCTTCACCGCCTTCTGATCGAGCGCGTCGATGGCAGTGCGAATCTGGCCGAGTTGTTTCTTGAGGTCGGATTTCATGACAGGAGGACGGACAGCATGGACGGGCTGCGGGCGGTTAATCAACCCCGCAGGCGCGGCGCGAATGATGTTGGGATGGGAGGAAGGTTCATGGGAATCAAGTTGTGTATCCGGTTTGATCCGCGTCATCCGCGGGAAGGACTGGTTGGGATTGGGATTGTTTCAATGGGTCCAAAAACGAAAAGCCGCCCGGTTGGGCGGCTCCTTGGGCAACTGAATTTGAAACGGTTCAAACGTTGCGCCGGGACAAGCCGCCTCGGGTCTGCGGGGCAAAAAAGCCCGCAAACTCAAAACCAAGAAAGGCGGCCGTCAGGGTCATCGGGTGTAAGGCGTGACCGGACCCGGGACGCGTGTCAATCGCGCCCCCTACCGCTGGTGCGCCCCGGCCCCCATCGGCACTTGAACCTACCGTGGCAGCCGACTGGCATGCGCCCGCGCCTGGGCCAGCGCCGCCGCCCATTCCGATTCCTGCCCGCAGGCCAGCCGCGCCGCCGCCCGCGCGCAGAGCACGCCCACAATGTTGCCCGTCCCGTTGTAGCCGCCAACCGCCCACGTTTTCGGCCGCACCTCCTCCATGATGGGCAACCCGTCCGGCGTGTAGCCGACGGATGCCGCCCAGCGATGCGTGACCGGCGCCCGGACCTTCAGGCGCTCGCGGAGGAATTTTTCCAACAAGGCTTGGATCGGCTCGGTGACCACCTCGTCCTCGGTCCACTCGGCTTCGAGCGCATGGTCGCGAAAACCGCCGAGCGCGATGCTTCTATCCGGCAACTGCTGCCAGTACTCATACCCCTGCCGGTAATAAACCGGCCGCGGGAAATCAACTTCCGGCGCGGGCGCGGTCCCCAGCATCTGCAACCGCGCCGTGCGCACGCGGCCCGCCAGTTCCGGGAACAGCCGCTCGATCCGCCCATCCGCGGCCACGATCACCGTGTCGCAATACACCGTGCCCTTGTCCGTCACGACCGAGCCGGGGACGATCCGTCGCACCGGCGAGTCCTCATATAGGCGGGCCTCCCGCTGTCGCAGCCGTTGCGCCACCGCGCGCACCCGGTGCATCGGGTGGATCACGCCATCGGTCGGCAGCAGCAGCCCTTCTCCTTCCGGCCCGGTGTAAAGCTCGGCCGGAAACCCACAGTAGCGCAGCGCCGCCAGATGCTTCGCGCAATCATCACGCTCCCCCGCATCCGCGGCGATGCGCAGGGAACCGGTGCGGCGCACGATCGCCGGCATCTCCTCCGCCTGCCGCTCGATCTCCTGCGCGGTGAGCCGGTAAAGCGTGCCCGCCGCCGCCTCC
This sequence comes from Verrucomicrobiota bacterium, assembly GCA_023433275.1. GTDB lineage: Bacteria > Verrucomicrobiota > Verrucomicrobiia > Opitutales > Opitutaceae > Lacunisphaera. The sequence continues at coordinate 31,780 of JAEZDN010000122.1, read as the reverse complement.
CCGCACTGCGCCACGGTCTCGTTGAAAAACTTCGCCAGGCCCGCCAACACGAAACCGCCATTCCGCCCCGCCGCGCCCGCGCCCACGGTGAATGCCTCCAAACCCACCACCCCCACACCCTGCGCGACCAGTTCCTCGATGGCCGACAGGCCCGACCCGCCCAGCCCGATCACGCACACGTCCGCCCGCACCGAACCGGTGAGTCTTGGCAGCGGCCGCCAGTCGCGGTCATCCCAGATCGGGGTGTTCATGCCGCCATTCTTGGCGGCGCCGGGCGCGAGGCAAGAGTGAGCGCGGTTGACGCGCGTCCGCGCGCGGGCCTTCATCGCTTTCCCCGCATGAAACCGCTCTACGATTTCTCCCGCCTGGCCGTTGACCGCACCCTCGCGCCCGGCGATGGCATGCTGGCCCGGGATGCGGACGCCACGCTCACCGAGCAATACTTCGACCTCGGGCGCCGCGCGCTCGAGCTCATCCACTTTTCCTCCGAGCTCTGCGACAAGCCGCACTACCCGAACATCCTCGACCTTCCCTGCGGGCATGGCCGCGTGCTGCGCTGGCTGAGGGCGCACTACGGTTACGCGGCCATCACCGCATGCGACCTCGACCGCGGTGGCGTTGATTTTTGCGCGCAACAATTCGGTGCGCAACCCGTGTATTCCAAACCGGACCTGCACGAGCTGCCGTTCCAGGCCCAATTCGACCTGATCTGGGTCGGCTCCCTCGTGACCCACCTCCGCCGCAACCGGTGGCTCGCCACCCTCGACTGCCTGGTGAAATGGACCCGCGAGTGCGGCGTGATCGTTTTCACCACGCAGGGGCGCACCGTCTCAAGCCTCCTGGCCCGCGGCCGCCGCAACATCGCCGAGAATATCGACAAGCCCGCGCTCCTCGAGGAATACGCCCGCACCGGCTTCGCGTACCAGCGCTACTTTGAGAGCAACGCCGAGGAAGACTACGGCCTGGCCCTTTCCTCGCCCGAGTGGATCATGCGCACACTGCAGCGCTACCCCGACATCATCATGCGCGCCTACCTCGAGGAAGCCTGGGGCATGCAGGACGTGGTCATCCTCTACAAGAAGGCCGGCCATTTCGAACCACTCCTCGGCGTGCCGGAAATGAACGCCACCCGCGAACCCGCCCCGGCGAAACCCGCCGCCAAACCCGCCGGCCTCCTCGGCAAGCTTTTCGGCCGCTGAACGGATGAAGGGGTGGCACGACTTCGGGCGGCTTTAGGGAAGCGTATCTGTGTCTATCTGTAGTTTCCCTCTGAATTGTTGCGGCTAAGACCTCCCCTCCCCCGTCATCCTGAACGCAGTGAAGGATCCAAGGGGTCGGCGCGCGTCCATCCTTTCCCTTGGATCATTCGCTCTACTGCTGATGAACTGAACGAGTTTTTGAGCCTGTACGGCGCCTCCATGTCAGAAATACCCAAAAAACTCCTCCACCGTCATCCTGAACGCAGTGAAGGATCCAAGGGGTCGGCGCACGTCCATTCTTTCCCTTGGATCCTTCGCTCTGCTCAGGATGACGGTGGCGGGTATGTTTTGTACTCTCCAAAGTTCCGCTCACTAGGCAACCGACCAGGGGTTGTTCCCGGTCGCAGGACGACGGTACAGCAGTGATTCGGGTATTCCCGATATACTCTTCGTCCGCCGCGCCCCACCGGTCCCCTCTCCTCACCGTTTTCCGCAAAACTCCCAACAAAGCACCGCGGCCGCCGCCGAGACGTTGAGCGACTCGACCGTGTCCGCGCCGGGAATCTTGACCAGCCGGTCGCATTGCGCCGCGAGCCCGGGGGCGATGCCTTTCTCCTCGTTCCCAAGAATGATGGCCGGCGGCCGCGGCAAGCCGCGCTCCTTCACCTGCGCCGGGGACAGCTGGTTGCCCGTCAGGCTCGTGCCCAGCAGGAAATGCGTGCGCTTCAGCTCCGCGCCAAACTCGATCAGTCCCGGGACGCGGAAGAAGTCGACGAATTCCATGCCGCCTTCCGCCACGCGGTAAGCCGCCTCACCCGGCAGTGCCTGCGCCGGATGATCCGGCACGATGATCGCGCGAATTCCGAAGAACGCCGCCGTGCGCACGATGGCCCCGACGTTGTTCGCGTTGCTCACCCGGTCCAGCAACAGCAGCGGGGCCTTCGTGCGCGCCCACTCCATCATTACCTCCCGGGTCACCTTCCGCAGCGGTCGCTCCCCGATCACCGCGACGATGCCCCCGTGATGGACGGTGCCAGCCACCTTCTCCAGCTCCGCCGGCTCCACCTGGCGGTAAACCTTCTTCTGCTGCGCCAGCAGCCGGCACAATTCACCGGCCCGGCGGCCCGTGGGCGCGTCGAAAAACAGGCGCCGCACCTCGTCCGGATGACGCGCGAACAGCGTCGACACCGCCTGCCAGCCGCAGACGTTGATTTCCTTTTGCCTGGATGCCGGGTTGGTTTTCATGAAACGCGGCAGCGTGGGCTGGCTTCGTCCCGCGGTCAACGACGGCGCATCATCGGTACACCCCACCCAAAACGAGGCAGGACGAGTCCTCCGGACGAGCCGCCGTTCCGAAACGAGAACAGCTCCACGACCCCGCCGCGCATCGGCTTCGCGCGTTCAACCCGCGCCGGAGGACCGCCCCCGGCCAACGGCCAGGTCGGGCGCCTTTCAAAGCAGTCCCCCGCTACACCAACTCACAAGCTCCGCCCGCACACGCCGCCACCTGCTTCAATTCGGTGATGTCCTCCGATTCCTCCAGCGTCGTGAAATCCACCGGCACGTAATCGAGCGAATTCCACTTCTCGATGTCCGCGGGCGTTGCCACCCCCTCGCGCGGGGCCTGCTGGTAAACCTTGTCGCCGCAATCCTGGAGGAGCGCGACTCCGGTGAAACTGTGCCGGTGCGTCCAGATGTAGTCGGCCACCGCGTCCCATTCGTCCGGGCGCACCGATACCGTGCACGAAACATTGTGGTGCAGTCCCGGCGAGTGCTCCTCATGGCGCCGGCCCGCCTGGACCCAGTTCTCCTGCACCAGGCGGATGTAGTGCAGGTGCTTCGTCGCCGACAGTTCATCGCGATACACGCCGAACACGGGCCCCTCGACCGGAAACGTGATTACTTCCGTACGACCGTTCACATCGTAAACGCTGGGTTCCACCATGTGCGAGTTCGCCTGCCGGAAATGCCGGTAAACCGGGTCGTGCACATTGGCCTGCACCCGCCGGAAATAGCGCCGCGCGTGGTGTGGGTGCAGCCCGCTGCTCGTGCCGAGCAGGAGGCTCGCGGTGCCCTCGGGCTTCACGCAGGTCGTGCGCGCCGCGGGCCTGATGCCCAGGACGCGCGCGAACACGGCGTTGATCGCCTTCACCGTGCCCGCCCCATCCTGCAATACCGCGGGATCGAGCAGCAGTTCCGGGCGGTCGAGAATGCCACAGAGGGACACCCCGAGCAGCGCTTCGCGCTCCGTGATGACGCGCGACACCGGCGTCAGGTATTCAAAATTCGTGTAACCCGCCTGCAGCGTGCCGATCAGGGCCGCCAGCGCGCACAACCGGTGAAACGCGGGCCGGCTGTCCGCCGCCGCCGCCGACACCGTGGCCAGGTTGCAGAACTGCACCCCCGTCAATTCGTCTCCCTCCCGCAACGGCCCGGCATGACCGAGCTCCCGCAGCCGCGCAATGGCGGCCTTGTCCAGTTTCAGGCGCGGGTGGAGTCCGATCTCGACGCAGGGGTTGGCGCCGTAATCCGCGTCCTCCACGAAATAAAAACCCGGCTCCCCGAACTGCTTCTGCGCCTCGAACAGCGCCTGGAATTGCTCCCGCGTGGCCGTCCGGCGGATGACCACGGCGGAATTGTTGCTCGCCACCCGCTGCGGGTGTTCAGCCAGCCAGTTCCCCGTCTTGGCCGCGGCCATCTCGGCGTCATCGACCGAAAACAGGCAAATCGTGGCGGAACGACGGACACCGCCCGACAACACCGCCTTCGCCGCCCAGCAGACGATATCATAGACTTCGATCGTCTTCAGGCGCCGCCCGGCCGCGCCGCGCACGATCCGGTCGATGCGGGTGAGGCTGTGGAACAGCGGCTCGGGGCCCGGCGCCTTCCCCCCCGTGGTGCGCAACGGCGCGCCCTCGGGCCGGATTTGCGAATAGTCGAAATCCACCCCGCGGCCCTCGACCGCATGACGCATCAGCTCGTGGAGCGCGTCGGCCCAGCCCTCGATCGTGTCGGCGATCATATGGCGGACAGGTTCCACGTCCGTCCGCCGCTCCGCCAGCGACGGCAGGCGGTCCACATGGCGCAACTGCACGGAAAAGCCCACGCCGCACCCGCACAGCAGGAGATAAAACGCCTCCCGGAACGCCTCGAGCCGGTCGAGATAAGTGAAGGCGCAGTTATAAATGCGCGCATGCTTGCCGAGGATGGCCTCGCCCCCGAACTGCAGGGAGCGCATCGACGGCAGGATCTCCCGGGCCTGCACCGCCGCGAACGCTTCGCGAATCGCCTGGTGCAGGGTGCGCGCGCTGCCGAGCGCGGCGATCTGCTCAGACGTTGCGTCACCCGCCGCCAGCGCCGCCGACACGGCGGGCGCGAGCGCGCGATCGGGATAATAAGCCAGGTGCATGTCGCGCACCCGGTGCACCGCCTCGTTCCACGTCTCGCGCCGGCGTTTTTCCGGCAGGTACCGGGCATAGCGGGAGATGGCGATGAAATCCTGCAGGCCGTTCGCGGCATGCACCTTGGGATGATGGGTTGGGGACATGACGGTGGGATTGAACTCGAAGGACAAAACAGCGCCGCCCTCTCCGGCAGCACGCTTCGCGGGAGAACTCCACTAAGGTTTGCGGCGCCGCCACCGTCAAACGCGCGGCCACGCGACCATCGATTTATGATCGCGACTCATGGCCGCCACTCGACGGGCTTCAATACATGCACAGCAAAAGATGCGCGACAGTTCCCACGTCACGAGTATGCCGGCAATTTCGCATCGCCGGTGGGATTTTTTCGCTGCGCTCCCTGGCCTCATCCCAGCAATGGAGCCGCGGTGCTTCCGCCGCGGTGCGCCCGCCTCGCCGGCCCAGGTCGCCCGCGCTTCAACCCGCCTTCACGCGTGCCAGTGCTCTCTCCGCCCGCGGCCGCCGCGCCGCCGCGCCCTATCACCCGCGCCCCTCACAATTCCCCGACAACCGTGAACTCCTCGCGATCGTGATAGAGATGACGAATCCGCCAATTCCGGGCGCTCCGGGCCCACGGCGAATCCGCCGCCCGGAGCTCCCGCAGCAAGGCGATCGAATCCACGTGCCCGAATTTGAGATTGATCACGAACTGCCGGCACCAGCCGTTCGCCAGCCAGGGCCGCACGATGTTCTGCATCACATGGTGCGGCTCCTCCACCAGGTCGCAGAACAGCCAGTCGTACGATCGTTCTCCTCCGGCCGTGCCCTCCGAAGCCTTCGCGAAGGAGGGCGCGAACCGGAACGCGTCCTCGAGCCGGTGCTCGATCAGGGGATGGTTCAGCGCCCCGCCCTTCAGCGGCCCGTTGTCCACCGCGATGACCCGCGCGCCGCGCTTCGCCGCACTGTAGCTCCACCCGCCCGGCGCGGCCCCAAGGTCCACCACGGTTTCACCCGCCTGCGGCTCGCGCCCGAGGACAATGTAGGCTTCCTCCACCTTCAGGTAGGAACGCGACGGCGCCGCGTCGTCGTCCGCCATCCGGCGCTGCCCGCCAAGCCACGCCTCCCGCGAGGCGAAAACGCGTCCGAAATCCGCGAAAAACACAAACAACCCGCGCACCTTTCCCGCCCCGCGCGGCAGCTCGAATACCGCCTGTCGGGCGACGCGGTTGAGTTTCTTCCTCAGCAGTTCGCCAAACGCCTTCTCCACGCCGCTGGCTCGCCGCCCCAAGCCCACCACCTCGGGCACGGTCTGGAACCAGCATGGCCAGGCCGCATCGATGCGCTCCCCCCGCAGGCTCTCGAGGAAGAAATCCGCCAGCTGCTGCGCCAGCGCGTTGACCGACTCGCCCTTGAACTCGCGCGGCGCGAGCAAACTCACCTGCGGAAACGCCAGCTCCGGCAGGGCGTAGCCTTCGGATGAGCCGCTCGCTTCCGATGGAGGGGCGAACCTTGGGCCGCCCTCGGAAAGTGCAGCAATCCGCGCCTCTTCCCCGCTGCCCGCCGTCAGCGCCCAGCCCGACCCTTTTCCTTCCACGGTCAGGCCCGCGCCGGCGAGCTCGCGCGCGAGAAGGTTTTCATAACCGTGCTGGCAAAGGGAAAGCATCCCCCGGTCTAGCGATCGACCGCCGCGTGGCGCGACGAAAATAAACACCTTTGCCGTGGCGCCCGCACGACCTCGCCCGCGAGGGCTCGGTCAGGACGAACGGCGGCACGGAATCGTCGAGGAGTTCGCCGGCCCCCGCTCGCCGGCCCCCGCTCGCGTTCATCGCTGCCAAGTTGAAACTCCCGCTGTCATCGTTGTGGGACGACTCCCGCTGCCATCGACTCCCGCTGTCATCATTGTGGGACGGGTGCCCCCACCCGTCTATCCCCCTCCCGCGTCGCCCCTCGTCCCGCCCGATCTTGAGCGCCCCTGCTTTCAGCCATGAGCCGGCGCCCGAGCGGCTCGTCGGGACGAATCGCCCCACCCAGCATCGCCGATCACGTAACTTCTTCAGGTAAGTTTCAATAATCCTTCCCTTTCTCTTCATCCTATCCCGGATCCTGGCTCCGCGTGGAGCCGGGGCGCCCCCGCCCCGGTGTTCGTACGCGCCCCCTTCCCCTTCCTCCAATCGCCGCGAGGTCGCCCAACGTCCAGTTTCCAGCTTCCCGCGACCCATCCACGATTTAGGATTTACGATTTGGGACTTTAGCGGCCAAGTCACTCGCCGTACTTCTCTGCCTATCGTATATCACCAATCCCCTCCCGTGCGTCAGCCCACTTCCGATCTTCGCATCCGTACCGCCCGCCCGCTTCTCTCCCCGGCCATCCTCGAGGAGGATCTGCCACTCGGCGAGTCCGGCGCGTCGCTGGTGCATGAGGCCCGCCGCGCGGTGAGCGCCATCCTCCAGGGCAAGGACGACCGGCTCGTCGCCGTCGTTGGCCCGTGCTCGATCCACGATCCCGCCGCCGCGTTGGAATATGCCCGCGCGCTGAAACCCGTTGCCGACCGCCTCGCGCCCGACCTGCTGGTTGTCATGCGCGTCTATTTTGAAAAACCGCGCACGACCGTCGGCTGGAAGGGCCTGATCAACGACCCCAGGCTCGACGGCAGTTTCCAGGTCAACACCGGTCTGCGCCTCGCCCGCCAGCTGATGATCGACGTGAACGCCGCCGGCCTCCCGATCGGCACCGAGTTCCTCGACACCACGCTGGGCCAGTACTACGCCGACCTCGTGTCGTGGGCCGCCATCGGCGCCCGCACCACCGAAAGCCAGATTCACCGCGAGCTCGCGTCCGGCCTGTCCATGCCCGTCGGATTCAAGAATCGCACCGACGGCGATCTGCAGGTGGCCGTCGACGCCATCGTGTCCGCGCGGCATCCCCACTGTTTTCCGTCCCTCACGCGCGAGGGCGCTCCCGCCGTCCTCGCCACCACGGGCAACCCCGACTGCCACCTCGTGCTGCGCGGTGGCACCCGCAGCGGGCCGAACTTCGACGCCCAGCACATCCGCCACGCCGTGGACCTACTCACGAAGGCGCACGCCCTGCCCTCCGTCCTCGTCGACTGCAGCCACGGCAACAGTGGCAAGAAGCACGATCACCAGCCCGCCGTCGCGGCCGACGTGGCCGCCCAGGTCGGGGGCGGCTCGCGCTCGATCATGGGCGTGATGATCGAGAGCAATTTGGTCGGCGGCGCGCAGAAACACGAGCCCGGCAAACCGCTCGTGCCCGGACAAAGCATCACCGACGCGTGCCTCTCCTTCGCCGAGACCGTGCCCGTCCTCGAAAATCTCGCCGCCGCCGTCGCCACCCGGCGCAATAAGTAACCCTTTGCGGTGTGGAGGGGCTGGATGCCCCGACATTTTCGGTGCACGCCTCGTGTAGGAGCCTGTTTACAGGCGATTCAGACGATCGTCCCCCCAACCCGGTAGGGGCCGAGCTTGCTCGGTTCTCCCGCACACACATCGCATCCCGGAACCAATCGCGCTCGCCAATCCCTTCTCGACGCGAATCTCCTCGCCAAGCCTTGCGCGCATTTCAGTAATTCCGGCCATGCTGCGCCGGCCGTCCGCCTTCCTGCCGTTTGCCCTCATTCTCGCCCTGCTGGCGGGCCTGACCGGCTGCACGTCCGACGCCAGGAAACCGGAGCCCAAAAAGCCCGACCCGGCGGCCGCCAAGCTCGAGCCCACCCCGCCCCCCGCGGCCGCGCCGGCGCCACCACCGGCAAAAGTGCCGCGCGTCATGCTCGGCATCGATGTGCTCGAGGCCGAGGGCTTCAAGGCCATCGCCGGCAAACGCCTCGGCCTGCTCACCCATCGCGCGGGCGTCAACCACCGGGGCGAATCGACGATTGATGTCCTGCGCCGCGCGCCGCAGTCGAAACTCGTCTGCCTTTTCGCCCCGGAGCACGGCCTCGACGGCCAGGTGAAGGCCGCCGAGAACTTTGGCGACTCCGTCCACCAGCCCACCGGCCTCCCGATCTATTCCCTTTACGGCCGGAACAAGCGCCCGACGCCGGCCCAACTGAAGGACCTGCACGCCGTCGTGGTCGACCTCCAGGACATCGGCGTTCGCTCCTACACGTTCGTCAGCTGGATGCGCTACACGATGGAGGCCTGTTTCGAAGCCGGCATCGAGGTGATCGTCCTCGACCGGCCGAACCCGCTCGGCGGTTTGAAGGTGGACGGCCCGCCGCTTGATGCCGAATGGAAGAGCGACGTGGGCGCTTTCCGCGTGCCCTACGTCCACGGTCTCACCATCGGCGAGCTGGCCACGATGGCCAAGCAGGCGCCGCTCGTGCTCCACGTGAAGGACAGCGTGCGCGAGAAAGGCCGCCTGACCGTGGTCCCCATGCGCGGGTGGAACCGCGCCATGCGCTGGGCCGACACCGAACTGAAGTGGGTGCAGACCTCGCCGATGATCACCAACTACGACGCCGTCGTCGGGTATGCGATGATCGGCCTCGGTTGCGAGCAGACGCCCTGGAGCCAGATCGCGCTGCCGGCAGGATATCGGGCGGACTATCCCACCCGCGGCATCAGCTTCCCCAAGAAGACACCCGAGGAGATCATCACCGCGCTCGAAGCCTTCAAGATTCCGGGCATTCGCTTCGTGAAACGAGAAACCCGCAATGCCGCGGGCAAACCGCTGGTCGGTGTCTTTGTCGAGGTCGTCGATTGGAACGCCTGGCGCCCCACCGAGCTTTCATTCTACATGCACAAGCTCGCGGAAAAATGGTCGCCCACCAAGCTCTTCGCCTCGCTGACCCACGCCCAGCAACGCACCTTCCAGATCCATGTGGGTTCAACCGCCTGGTATGACGCCCTCAGCAAGGAAGGCATGCGCGTGGACGTGCCCGCTTTCGTGAAAAACTGGTCCGACCGCGCCGCCACGTACCAGCTGCACAGCAAGCGCTACTGGTTGTATCCCTGATCGGCGGGCCACGCCACCCCGCACTCCATTCAGCAGCGCCGCCCTCACTGGAGCCGGGGCGCCCCCGCCCCGGTGTCTTGAATCCCCCGGCCCACCCTTCCTGCAACGCGCTCAGAGCGGCTTAGAGCAGTTTAAATAAATTCATGGCCGCACGCTTGGACAGACGGGCCTTGGTCCGACTTCGCGGGTGAGGTCGCCGCAAGCGACGACCCTGCAACAAAGCACACCCAAACGGACCCACTTTGTTTAAATCACTCTCATCCGGCGCCAACCAACCCCGACCCCACATACTCCGCGGCCGCGGCATCCAGGTGCAACGTCGCCGCCGGATGCGTGCGCAGAACGCTGGCCGGGCACCCCGGGGTCACCGGGCCTTGCAGGGCTTGCCGCACCGCCGCGGCCTTGCGGGTACCCGGCACCGTGACCACCAGCTGCCGGCCGGACATCAGCATCGGAATCGTCAGCGTCAGCGCGAAACGCGGCACTGTCTCGAAGCTAGCAAAGCATCCGTCATTCACCTGCTGCCGCCGGCAGGCCTCGTCGAGCTCCACGCGCTTGACCCGCTCGCGATCGGAAAAATCCGCCACGGGCGGGTCATTGAACGCCAGATGGCCGTTCTCGCCGATTCCAAGACAAACCAAGTCGATGGGCGCAGCGGCCAACAAAGCGCCGTATCGCCGGCATTCGGCCCCTCCGTCCGTCGCTTCACCGGCCAAGCCATGAAAAGCCACCGGCCCGACATGCGTCAGGAAATGGTCATGGAGATAACGCCGGAACGCTGCCGGATGATCCGCGCCCAAGCCTTCGTATTCATCCATATGGAATACCGTCACCCGCGACCAATCGACCGGCGCGCGCACGAGTTCCGCGAGCATCTCTGTTTGTGAGGGCGCGCAGGCCAAAATAATGCGCGCCTCCCCTTGCCGGGCGATCGCCGCCGCAAGGATGCCCGCCGCCTCGCGCCCCGCCGCGGCACCGGCTTGCGCCCGATCGGGATGAACCCGCACCTGCAAACGATCTACCGCGGTCGCAAAAGCCATGCCGCATTAACTACCCACGCCGATCCGCCCCTCAAACGCATTCCACCAGCGTCTCAATCTGGAGCCGGGACGCTCCCGCCCCGGCCATGGGCAGCCAATCCTCTCCTCGGTAGGGGCCGAGCTTGCTCGGTCCTCGCCCTGCCACGCCCGCACCCAGGATCGCCCATCCGCTTCCGGCTTCCAAAAAAATATGCTCCGCGTGAGCCGTTCCGCTCCTTTTCTCCGCATATGAGACGAAGCCGCATCATGAGCCTCCCCCGTTTTACTTGTCCCCGTCGTCTTCCTGGCGCCTGGACGCACTGCGGGTGGGTGGGCCAGGCGGCCGTGAATCTCCCATTTTGCCCCGGAGGTGGTTTGCAGCGTCGGATTACTATGGTTGGTGTCTCGCCGCTGCCCTCCGGGGACGCCTTTTGAATCGCAGGAAGCTGTTCGCACCCCGTGGCTCGCACCTCTCGCTCGCGGGCCGTTATCGATCCTGCTTCGACGCCGCCGCCATCAGCCGCTCCAGCGCATCCTTTGACGCCATTGTGTCAGGATGATTCGCGCCCCAACGCGCAAGGCGCAGCTCACCGACCTCGCGCATCAGCGCGACCGCTTCTTCTCCTCGGCCGCTTCCGGCGCGAACCATCGCCAGCTCGTGCATCGCACTCAGCGTGATGCGCGCGTTGGCGCCGATGGTGCTCCGCGCCGCGTCGATCGCCGGCTCGATATAACCCGTCGCTGCTCCCCAATCGCCGCGCGCCGCGGCGATGCGACCCCGCAGCACCGCGGCATTGACGCTGTCGCTATACCCGGGACCGAATTTCCGCCGCAGGATTTCCAACGTCTCCGTCAGCAGCGTTTCCGCTTCTTCCCAGTGGCCGGCATCGAAGCGGATGATGGCGAGCTGGACGGCGACATTGAGCGTGGCGGGGTGATCCGCGCCCACCCTCCTCCGCAAAGCCTCCCCGGTCGCCCGGAGCAACGGTTCCGCCTCCGCGTGCGCCTGCGACCGAACCAGGATTCCGCCCAAGACCGTCGCGGCCGTGAGCGTCTGCGGATGCTCCGCGCCGAGCAACGTCGTGCGAACGGCCAACAATTTCTCCGCCAGCGCGCGGGCCTGCGCGTGCCGCCCCAGATGACTGTAGATCGTCGCGAGGCGGCTGATCGCCGGCAGCGTCTGCGGATGCTCGGCGCCATAAACCCGGCTCATGTGGCCGATGGCTTCTTCCGCCACTGCAGCCGCTTCCTCCAGGCGTTCCAGCTCCGCCAGCACCACGGCATAATCCGACATCGCCGACAAGGTCACGGGATTGTCCGTCCCCAACACCCGCCGCGCATCCTCGAGCGAGGATCGCAGGAGCGGCTCAGCCTCGGAATAGCGGCCCCGATACATGATCTTGTGCAGCGCCACCCGCAGCTGCAGCGCAAGCGGGTGATCCTCGCCCACCGTGCGGGTCAGCCGCTCCAGCGTGTCCCGGCCCAACTCCTCGCCTTCCGCGCCGATTTTATCCGCGACCGGCAGGGAATCATAAAGCTTCACCGCGATGCGCAGTGTATCGAGGTGATCGGGGCCCAGGACCTCCCGCCGCAGCGTCAGCGCGCGCTCGCACTGGTCGCGCATGGCCGCGTACTCGCCGAGCGCCTGGTACGTGTCGGCCAGCGTTTCCCTCACGTCAGCGCGCACGAGCGGCGCGTCGGGAAACCGGTCCTTCAACCTTTCCGCCGCCCGGTCGACCACCGTCCTCAGCTTCACGTCGCGATCCGGCTGCTGTTCGGGCGAGGCCTGGGCCAAAAGATCGTGGCGCAGGAACTCGCTCAACCCGGCGCTGGTCGCCGCCTCCGCGGCGGCCTGGCGCTCCGCCTCCTCGGCCCGCAGGCGCGCCTGCGCCTCGGCCTGGGCCCGCTCGCCGGCCAGCCGCTCAGCCCGACGGGCCCGCACCGCCAGCGAAAGACTCACGATGGTGGCGATCACCAGCGCAACGAACACCGCGGCGCCCGACGCGTAGAGCCCACGATTGCGACGGATCGCCTTTCCCAAGCGATAAAGCCGGTCCGGCGGCGCGGCCACCACCGGCTCGTCCGCGAGGTGACGCCGGATGTCCTCCGCCAGTCCGTTGGCCGTCGGATACCGGCGCGCGGGTTCCTTTTCCAGACAGTGCCGCACGATCCGGTCGAGATCGCCGCGCAACGCGGTCGTCAGCCGCCGTTCGTCGCTCGACCGGGCAACGGCCGCGGCGGCCCGCTGCGGGCCGGGCTGCCGCCCAAATGCCACGGAAGGCGGCGCCGGCTCGTCCTCGCGGATCCTGCGCCTGAGCTCGTCGATCCCACCCGCCGCCGTCTCCCGCGTTTCGAAGGGAGGCGCGCCCGTGAGCAGTTCATGGAGCAACACGCCCAGGCTGTAGATATCGCTCCGCGTATCGAGGTCGAGCCGGCCGGCCGCCTGTTCCGGACTCATGTACGCCGGTGTGCCGATGAAATGCGCCACCGTGGTCACGGCGGCCCCGCCGGCGTCATGCCCCGCCGTCGCCTTCGCGATGCCAAAATCGATGATCTTGGGCTGCGTCCCGTCGGCCGCCTCCACCACCAGGATGTTGGATGGCTTCAGGTCGCGGTGAATGATGCCTTTCTGGTGCGCGTGCTGCACGGCCTCGCACACGCGACGGAACAGCGTGAGCCGGGCGGCGAGCGGCAGCTTGCGCGCGTCGCAGAATGCCGTGATCGGGATCCCCCGGACCAATTCCATGGCAAAGTAGGGCCGGCCCTGCGCCGTGGCGCCCGCGTCGATCACTCGCGCGATGCCCGGATGATCCATCACCGCCAGCGCCTGGCGTTCGGCGGCGAAACGCAGCAACACTTCGCGCGTGTCCATTCCCGGCTTGATGACCTTGAGCGCGACCTCGCGCTGGATCGGCTGCGATTGCTCCGCGCGATAAACCACCCCCACGCCCCCTTCCCCGAGCCGCTCCTTCAGCGTGTACGGTCCGATCACGGCGCCCGTCAGTTTTTCGTCGCCATCCTGCAGGAGCGCCTGGCCGAGAGCCTCCGCCACGGACGCCCCGCCCCTGTTCTCCAGGAAATCGCCCGCACGCGCGTGCAACGCCAGCAATGCCGCCAGCCGGTCGTGCAGCGCGCGATCGCCCCCGCACGACCGCTGCAAGAAGTCCGTCCATTCCGCCGGCAGGCGCGTGAGTGCTTCGGTGAAGAGGGCCTCTTCCTGGTCCAGGTCCGGTTTCATGGGTGCAACCCAGGATGCGAGATCCCGCGGACAAACGGCTCGTCCATCACTCAGGCTGGCTGGCGCCACCCATGGATTCCATTTCGCGCAACAGCCACACGCGCGAAAACGACCACCACCGCTTGGCCATCGCATGGGAAATGCCCATCGCCTCCGCGACCTCCTCGAGGGTGAGGCCCGTGAAGTAACGCAATTTGACGAGCTCGGCTTTTTCCGGCGACGCCGCCGCCAGCCGCTCCAAGGCCTCACCGAGGGCGAGGATGCGGTCATCCGGGGGTGCGCCCGGAATCTCCACGCCGTCGAAATCCACGCGTTCCAGGCCGCCGCCATGGCGCACGGCCTGACGCTGCCGCGCGCGGTCGATCAGGATACGCCGCATCGCCTCGGCCGCCGCCGCGAGGAAATGCCGCCGATTCTGCCAGTCCGCCTGCGCCTCGCCCCCCAGCCGGAGCCACGCCTCGTGCACCAGCGCCGTGGGCTGGAGCGTGAGATTCGCCGATTCGCGGGCCATCTTGGCGGCCGCGATCCGGCGCAGTTCCTGATAAACCAGCGGCAGCAAGCGATCCGCCGCCCCGGGCTCGCCGCGCGCGGCCTGTTCAAGGATCAGCGTTACCTCGCTCACGGCGCCGATTCAACGCGAGCCACCCGGCCCGCGCAAGTCCGCCGCGTGCCGCTCTGCGTCATGCCATGCCGTCTTCAAATTAACCTGTCAGGTCGTCACAAGCGACGATCCTCCGACCAAACATCGCCCTGGCAAATAACCGTCGCACAACCCGCATCGGCCCGCTACTGCCGCGCGCGTCTCAGCTTTCAGCTTTCAGCCTTCAGCCTTCAGCCTTCAGCTTTCAGCTTTCAGCTCTCAGCTCTCAGGTCTCAGGTCTCAGTCTTGTCCGCCGTCGGCCGGCCCTGCGCCACCCATTTGTCGTACTCGGCGCGGGGCACGAATTTCAACGACGCCGAATTGATGCAATAGCGCAGGCCGGTCGGACGCGGGCCGTCCTCGAACACGTGGCCGAGGTGGCTCCCGCACTTGTTGCAATGCGTCTCGATGCGGACCATCCCATGGCTCGTGTCGCGCTCCTCGCCGACAAAGGCTTTCTCGAGGGGCTGGGTGTAACTCGGCCAGCCGGTGCCGGACTCGAACTTGTGTCGCGAATCGAAGAGCGGCGTGTCGCACCCCACGCAAAAATAGACGCCGTCGCCGTGGTGGTTCCAATACTCGTTCCGGAAGGGCGGTTCCGTGCCCTGTTCGCGCGTGACCTGGTACTGGAGCCGGTTCAACCGCGCGCGCCACTCGGTCTCGGTGCGCTGCACTTTCACTTTGCTCATGTCGATGACGACATTCGAGGGCAGACCGCAGGCGGAAATCTCGCCCGGCGCGCATTCGAGGGCGTCCTTTGCCCCGGAGTTGTTGGAAGATTTCATAGGCAGGGATTGAGCGTGGACAAATGCGATCAGCGCCGCGATCGCCAGGAACAAGGGAAGGAGCCGATAACGCATGGTCGAAGAATAGGCGGGGGATTCGGTTTGGCAAATGACTCCCGTGCGAGTCGATCGGACCGCCGCCTATTCCCGATCTGACTTGGGGTTTTTATCCATCCCTGGAGCCGGGTCGCCCCCGCCCCGGGATTTGAAACGCCCCGACGTTCTCCCAGCCTTTTCATAAACCTATTGCCCTGTCCCGCCCTCTCGCGTGCGCTGCCCGCATGGATGCCGCCGCCGCCCCCACCGCCCGCCCGGGACTGTGGCTCGTGGCGCTGCTCGCGCTCCTCTACGGCGGTGCCCACCTCGCGTGGTATTGGGGCACACCGCTCGGCCGGCAACCCGTGCTCGATGAGAGGGAAAACCTCCAGCTCGCCGCGCAAATCGTCCACGACACGCTCCCCCCGGAACCGTTCTACCGCGCGATGGGCTATCCGTTGTTCCTCGCCGGCCTCCGCGCGACCGGCCTGCTGACGGATACCCTTCCCCAAGCCGCGACCGCCGCAGGCCTCCTGTTGCATGCCTTGAATACCTGGCTTGTCGCCCTGCTCGCCCGGCGCTGGTTCGGAAGCGAGCGCGCCGGCTGGATCGCCGGGCTGCTCCACGGCTTGAACCCGGTCCTGATACATTACGCGACCCAAGTGCTCGACGCCGTGCCGGCGACCACCCTGTTCCTCGCCGGTCTTCTCTGCCTGCCCGACCGCAACGGCGGTGGGGCGACGTGGAAGCGAGCCGCCGGCCTGTCGCTGGCTTGGGCGGCCGCCGCTTTGGTGCGACCGCAACTGCTGTTGCTCTGGCTGGCGTTCCCTTTTGTCTGGCTGGCCGCCGCCGGTTCGCTGCGGCGCACCATCCCCGCCCTTGCGATCGCCACGCTCGCCGGCGCCAGCCTCTGGGTCGCGCAGGGGCTGTGGTCTCAACAAGTCAGCGGCGAATTCCGGCTGCTGCCCTGGCAGGGTACCTACAATCTCTGGGCCGCCAACCATCCCGGGGCCAACGGACGCTACTACACGCAGCGCATGCTGCTGCCCGCGGTCACGGTCACCCACGAAAACCCAGCCCGACGCGAGTCGGAAGCCCTTTACCGGGCCGCGACCGGTGACCTCGGCTCACTCCGCGTCGACGCCTTCAACGCGTACTGGCGCGAGCGCCTGACTCGCGAACTCGCGGCGGACCCCGCGGGCTGGCTAGCGTTGCTCGTCCGCAAGTCATGCTACCTCGTGGGCAATTATGAACAGTACAACAACAAGACCTACGCGTTTCACCAGGCGCGCTCGCCGTGGCTCCGCTGGAATCCACTCGGCTGGGGCCTGCTGCTGCTCACCGGCGTTCCCGGCCTGATCGCCCTGGGCCGCGCCTCGCGTCCGCTGCTCGTCGCCGGCGCCGCAGTGGCCGCAGGCATCCTGCTCTCCTATGCCAGCGCCCGCTTCCGCCTTCCGCTCGCCGCGCTGCTCTGCCTCGTGGCCGGCGGCGCGCTTGCGTCGCCGCGCCAGTGGTGGCCAATAACCCCGCGCAGGCAGGCCGGCTTGGCGGCGCTCCTGCTCATTCTCGGGACCGTGACGTATGGAGGGTGGTTCGACGGAAACGACCAGGCCACCTACGTGCAGGATCACCTTTTGGTCGGGTTGGCGGCTGAACGCACCGGCGAAGACCAAGCCGCGTGGAACGAGGCCCGGGCGGCACTCGCCTTGTCGCCCAGTCACCCCGATGCGCTCCGACTTGGGCTCACCAGCTATTTCAACCTCCTGCTGATGGGCGATGCCGATCCCCAGGAGGAACCCGAGTGGCGTGGCATCGCCCGGCGAATCGTGTCGCCGGACACCGCCGTCATCGTGGGTCTCGCCCTTTGGCGCGACGGTGACCCGGCGGGCCTGGCGCTCTGGCGCAGCAGCCTGGCCGACCCCGACGCCTGGTGCGCGATCGTCCTGAGTGGCGAGGCCACCGAAAAGGAAATCGAGCGCGCGCATTCCTTCTCATCGCTGCCACCCCCCGGCTCCTTCCGGGCCATGCTGGCCGCCCGCGAGGCGCCGGACGGCGATCCCGACCTCAAGGCCGCCGCTGACCGGCTGTTCCGGCGGAAATAAGAGCACCCGGTACTGTAGTACTGGATCGCTGACGAAAGCTTCGCGAGGAGATAGCGAACAATCCCGCCAGGCGCCGACCCTGGAGCCGGGACGCCCTCGTCCCGCCCATCTTTGGAGCCACGGCGACCTCGCCGTGGACCGCATGTCCACTTGCTTTCCTCAGTCGCGGAACCGCCCGTCGAGGACAACAACACGGAAGGGCCGAGCTCCCGCTAGGCCGCAAACGTCGTCATGCCGGACTCGAGCCAAAGGGGTCATGCTTTACCTTTTACCTCCCGTCTATTCCGTGCGCACCCGCACTTTTCCGTCGTGGAATTCATTCACCAGCGGCTGCCCGGACTGCAGGCCCTGGGCGCGTGAGACCGGGCGTCCGGCTTCGTCCCGCACGATGGCGTAACCGCGTTTCAGCACCGATTTCGGGCTGGCCGACTCGAGGCGTTTCCACAACGCGAGCAACCGGTGGGATTCGTGTTGCACGCGCTTTTCCGGCGATGCCGTGGCCAGCCGGATGCGCGCCCCGTTCAGCGCCTGCCGGTTCAGCTGCACGGAATCGCGCAGCGCCGCGGCGAGGCGGTTGCGCAGGTCGTCCAGCCGCAGGTGATTCTGCTCGATGAGCGCCACCGGGGAAAGCAGGCGCAGCCGGCTTCGCAGGTGGTCGAGTTGCTGCGCCGCCTGTTCGAGTCGCGCCACCAGCAACGCGTCGATGCTCTCGCCGGCCCGCTCGAGCCGCTCCAAGCAGGAAAGGTGCTGGCTGGAAATCAGCTCCGCGGCGCCGCTCGGCGTCTCGGCCCGCGCATCGGCGGCAAAATCGCAGAGGGTGTAGTCGATCTCGTGGCCGACGGCGGATATCACCGGCACCGGACACGCCGCGACCGCGCGCACCAGGGACTCCTCGTTGAACGCCCACAGGTCCTCGATACTGCCGCCGCCGCGGCCGATCACAAGCAGGTCAAAGATCCCCGCCTCGCCCGCGAGGCCGAGCATGAGCGCCAGTTCCGCCGCCGCGCCTTCGCCCTGCACGCGCGCGGGCAGCACTACCAGGCGGCCGGTCCACCGGCGACGCTGGAGGATGCGCACGAAATCCTGCAATGCCGCGCCGGTCGGCGACGTGATGAAGCCCACGGTGCGCGGGAGCAGCGGCAGCGGCTTCTTGCGCGCGGCATCGAACAAGCCCTCGGCCGCCAGCCGCGCCTTCAGCCGCTCGAATTCCTGGCCGAGCCGGCCCGCCCCGTGGTCGATGATCGCCCGCGTGATCAACTGGTACTGGCCCCGCGCCTCATAGACATCGACCTCGCCATAGGCCAGGACCTGCAGGCCGTCGCGCAGCTTCACGCTCTGACGCTGCGCATCGCCCCGGAACAACACGCAGCCCAGCTGCGCGCCGGCATCCTTGAGCGAGAAATAGACGTGGCCGCTGGCCTGCACGCGCAGGTTCGACACCTCGCCCTGGACCCAACAGGGCGGCAGGCCACCCTTGAGCAGCTCCTTCACGCGGCGGGTGAAGTCCGTGACGCTCTGCACCCGCCGGCCCTCGTCGCCCAGCATGTCGGCCGGTTTCATTCCGCCGCCTTCTTCGCGCTATAGCGCTTCCGCACCAGCTGGGTCGCCGCCATCAGCATGAGGATGACGCTCAGCGAAATGAACGCCACCTTGCCGCGCCCCTGCAGGAGCGCTTCGCCAAAAAGGATGAACGCCGTGTTCGTCGGCAGCTGGATCAGGCACGACACGAGCAGGTACTTGCCGAATGGCGCCCGCGCCAGCCCGAGCAGGTAGTTCTGCACGGGAAAGGGAATGCCCGGGGTCACGCGCAGCAACACGATCAGATCGGTGGCATCGCCGGACTTGATCTGGGGCAGCTTATATCCGAGCCGCGTGAGAAGCGACTCCAGCACCGGACGCAACAGCCGCGTCGCCAGGAAATAGCTGAAGGCCATGCTGAACGTGATCGCCGCGAGCGACAGGGCGATCACCGCGGGCATCCCGATCTGCGGTGCAAACACCGACCCCGCGGTCAGCGAGAAGAACGACATCGGCATCCCCGCCGCGGGCGTCAGCGCCATGGCGAGGAAGAAAGTCGCGGGCCCCGCGTCGCGAATCAGCCCAAGGGCCTGCGCGATCATGCCCCGCAAGTCATGGCCGCGCGCCAGCATCAACGCGCCGATCAGCACCACGACACCGACCACCGCCAGTTTCAACAGCAGCGCACGATTGGGCCGGGGAGCAGGGTCGGACATGCGCCGACGATGCCGCGCGCGGTTCCGCGCCGTCAAGGGCGGACCGGCCTGAATAGGCTTCCCTCGACTGCCCGGCGGGCTAGCCTCCGCGCCGTCGTCATGAATCCCTCCATCTCGATTCGCCGCTACAACGAGTGCGGGATCATCTTCACGATTTCGGAGGCGATGTGCGCTGCCTCCGTCGCCGACAAGGAAAACCATCGCGGTGATCGGCGACAGCGAGCGACGGGGACACGCCATCCTCACGGCCCGGACGGCACCGGGCGCCAGCCTGCCGGGCGCAACCATGCAGGTGAAACATTGTTTTGGTTTCAAACTCCAGGGTGGCCTGCGATGCGTCGCCCATGAGGGATACGTCTGCACCGGCCCCTCCCGAACCAACCGGATGGCAAGCCGCCACATTGGCGCGTGATGCCAAATGGGACTCTGCCTCGCGTGTGGTGTTGGCGGTGGCTGCCCTGATTTCCTACGCACGCCTTTTTCTCGGGGTCGATGTCACCGACGAATCGTTCTACAATGCCGCGCCGTATGCGTTTGCCCTCGGCAACACGCCATACAGCGACGAGCTGAATATTGCCCAAAACGGGGCGATCCTCCTCACGCCGCTGTTCAAGCTTTATCATCTCGCCGTGGGCTCGAGCACCGGCGTCGTGCTCTTCAACCGGCATCTCTATTTCGCGCTTCTCGCAGGTTGCGGCTGGCTGGCGTATCGGGTGGCCGCCGCGCATCTGAACCGTCCTTTTGCCCGGTTGCTCACGGCTTTTACGCTGACATTTTCCTACTTCAACATTCCGAGCCTCAGCTACAATACGCTGGGTGCGTTCTTCCTGTTTGGCGGGATATTCCTCCTGTTGCTGCACATGGCGCCTGGGGTACGGAGGAGGCGTCACTTGATCGTCTTTGCCGCGAATACGTGTTTCATCGCTACCGCTTTCGCCCATCCGTCGCTCCTCTTCGCCGCTCTCGCCGGCCTGGCGGCCTCACTGACACTCGCATGGCGCGCCGACCCATCGCATCGCGCGGCCTGGCTTGCATCCCTGGGGCTGGGCGGCCTGGCCGCACTGGCCTTCTTTGCGTGGATTGGACAGGCCAGACTCAACGATGCCCTCACGTATGCGCGCAGCTACGATTTCGATATTTGGGCGTCGGCCCCCAGATCAGCCATGTCGATTTGGAACCAACTCCGTCATGTCGGGACGGTGTATTTCCCCGGCTTTGCGGCATTGCTTGCGCTCTCCATCCTGCCCGCCGGCAGCTTCCGGAATTCGCGGTTGTTATTTTCGTCGGTGGCCCCCGTCATGGCGGCGACGATCCTCTACCTGCTGCACCGCCACCCCACGCTGGTGTATTATCCCGCGGGATCGGCGCCGTTGATCCAGTCGTTTGGCGGCGCCCTGCTGCCGTTGCTTCTGCTGTTGCCGGATCGGAAGCACGCATGGCAATTGGCGAAGGTCGTCGCGCTGCCGTGCCTGGTTGGCACTGCAATTCTTGCATTCACCAGCACGAACCGCCTGCATGCCACTCCCATCACGCTCTTTCCCGCGGCGACCTGTGCGCTGCTGGTGGTCGGCCTCGTCGCGCAGACCATTGATCGTGATCAGGCGTCAAACCGGGCGCGCATGGCCGCGGCGATGGGCGTGCTCGTTGCCATCGTGGCTTTCCAGGGTGTGTGCCTGCTGGAGCGCAGTTATCGTGATGCGCCGTTCGAGGAGGGCGGGCCCGTATTCGCGCCCGGTCCCTTTGCGGGCATTCTCACCAACGAGCCAAACGCGCGCCGGCTCGCAGCGATGCGCGCGGACCTCGCCAGCCTCGCTGCCGGCGGAGCGCGGACGGTCTTCTCCTATGACGATTTCCCGGCAGGATACCTTCTCTCGCCGCTGAGACCACGGACCTTCTCCACGTGGATATTCTGGCCGCATGATCCGGCCGTGGGGCAAAAGCTGCTCGCTCGCGTATTCGACGCGGCCAATCCCCCCGATGTCGTGCTGCGCACCATGCCGCCGCTCACGTACGCCGTCGACTACGAGATGAAACGTCTCAATTACAAGATGCACCTCATGCGGACCGATCTCCGCTACGCCGTGTTCGTCCGCGACGGTGCGACCATCCCGCCGTCCCCTGTTCCCCTTCGCCATGATTGATCTCCCGTCACGGGTCGGCGGCTCTTTGCCGCCTCACACCGCACCGCTTCGCTTCCTGAGCCCGTAACGCGACGTGGAGGGCGCTGACCCAATTGCGCCTGGATTCGAGCTCATCCTTCAATGAGCGCAACAGCGCCGCCACGTGGCCCAAGGTCACGCTGTTCGCGAGCGGCTGCGCGCACCCTTCGCGACTTGTCATGTCCGTTCGCCAGCATCGCCTTGTTGCTCTCATGGGACCCGTTCCCCACCCGCGAACTTTAACGCCGACTTGCTGGCTCACCTTGGGCAAAAAGCTTTCCCCATGGTCCCAATTCCCCATGGTACGACGCCAGTCATCCCAAGAACCTCCGACCACTTTGCCATGGCAAACCCGTCCATGCCCGTGCCATCCACCTCCAATCCCGCTCCCCCGCCCGAGGCGAAGCACGCTTCGGGACATCGGACCCGTCGCCAATGAAGCTCTCCATTGTCATTCCATGCTATAACGAGCGTCGAACCATTCGCGGCATCGTCGACGCCGTGCGCGCCGCCCCGGTGGCCGACAAGGAAATCATCGTGGTGGACGACTGTTCGAGCGATGGCACCCGGGACCTTCTCCGAACCGAGATCGAGCCGCTGGTCTCGCGGGTCATCTATCACGCGGTGAACCAGGGCAAGGGCGCCGCCCTGCGCACCGGTTTCGCCGCCGCGACGGGCGATGTCGTCATCGTGCAGGATGCCGATCTCGAATACGATCCGCAGGAGTATCCGCGACTCCTCAAGCCGGTGCTCGACGGCAAAGCGGACGTGGTCTTCGGGTCGCGGTTCATGGGCGCCGAAGCCCACCGCGTGGTTTATTTCTGGCACATGGTGGGCAATCGCTTCCTGACCCTCCTCTCCAACATGTTCACGAACCTTAACCTCACGGACATGGAGACCTGCTACAAGCTGTTCCGCCGGGAGGTGCTCGCGCAGATCAAGGTCGAGGAAAACCGCTTTGGCTTCGAACCGGAAATCACGGCCAAGGTGGCGAAGCTGCCCGATTGTCGCATCTATGAAGTGGGAATTTCCTACTATGGCCGCACCTATGCCGAGGGGAAGAAGATCGGCTGGCGCGATGGCTTCCGGGCCATCTACGCAATTGTGAAGTACAATCTGGGCTGAGTCTCGCACCCCACCGAATCCGCGCGAGCCCATCGCCGGCCGCGCCGAGGATTTCGTGAAGATTCAAATTCCTTTTGCGGTTCAGCCGCTTGCACTGGCCACGAGCTTCTGCCTCAATCGCCGGCACGCATGACCCCGTCTTCGTCCCCTTCCACCGTCACGGTCGTCATCCCGATTTTCAATGAGGAGGAAGTTCTGCCCGAGTTGCTCGCCCGGTTGACGGCGGTCTTTGCCGGGTGCCCCGGTGTGCAATGGGACGCGCTGCTGGTGGACGACGGCAGCCGCGACCGATCAGTGGAAATCGTGCGCGCCCAAGCCGTCGTGGATCCGCGATTCACCCTCCTCGAGTTGAGTCGCAATTTCGGTTTTCAAGCCGCCCTCGCCGCGGGCCTGGCCCATGCAAACGGCTCGGCCGTCGTCACGATGGACGCCGACCTGCAGGATCCCCCGGAATGCATTCCGGAAATGGTTGCGGCATGGCTCGCGGGTGCGGAGGTCGTGCGCGCCGTGCGGCGCTCGCGGCAGGAAACGGGCTCACGGCGCTTCGGCATGGACGTGTTCCATGGCCTCTTCAATCGCATCTCGGATTACCCCATCGAGGCGAACACCGGCACCTTCGGCCTCATGTCCCGCGTGGCGGTCGACGCGCTCAACCGCCTCCCGGAGCGGCACCGCTTTTTTCCGGGCATGCGCTCATGGGTCGGCTTCCGCACCGCGGAGATCCACTACGACCGCCAGGAGCGCGCGGCCGGCCAGCCGCAACAATCCCTGCGCCGCCTCGCGCGGTATGCCTTCGACGGCGTGTTCAGCTTTTCCTACCTGCCCCTGCGGCTCCTCACCTATGCCGGCATGTTCGTCGGCACCGCGGGCTTCCTCCTTGGCCTCTACTACGTGGTGAAGCGTCTCATCAACATCGAGACCGCCCCGACCGGCTTCACCACGCTGGCCGCCCTCGTCCTGTTCCTCGGCGGCATCCAGCTCATCGGCATCGGCGTCCTCGGCGAGTACCTGGCGCGCGTGTACGATGAGGTGAAACAGCGCCCGCTCTACCTCATCAAACGGGGCCCCGCCCGCTGACCCATGCCGGTGCTCCGTCGTTTTCGGGAATCCCTCTTCGTCCTCCTCGCGATCGTCCTCTACTGGGTGATGGCTGCCAGCGTCTCGCCACGCATGGGCGTGACCGCCGACGAGGTTGTCCACCTCACGGGCGGCTATTCGTATTGGAAGTTCAGCGACTACCGCCTCCATCCGGAAAACGGCACGCTGCCCATGCGCATCGCCGCGCTCCCGCTGATCGGGATGGATCTCAAGTTTCCGGCGCTGGACGACCCGCATTGGGTCAATTCCAAGGTCAACCTCGCGGGCGAGACTTTTTTCTACAAGCTGGGCAACCCGACCGCCGAGATGCTCCAGCGCGGACGCGCCGCCATCGCCCTCATCGGCATGTTCACGTGCTGGCTCACCTGGCGCTGGGCCCGTGGCCTGTTCGGCCGGGCGGCCGGTGTGCTCGCGCTGGTGCTGGCGGTGTTTTGTCCCGCCCTGCTGGCACACGGCGGCCTGATCACCTCCGACATGGCCTTCACCGCCTGCGCGCTGGCCGCACTTTCCGCCGTGTGGCGGTTGCTGCACCGCGGCACGTGGGGCCGTCTCCTGGCGGCGGGCGTGGCCTGCGGGGCGTGCTTTCTCTCGAAGATGTCCGGCGGTTTCATCATCCCGCTCATCGCCGTGCTGCTGCTGCTGCGCTGGCTCCGCCCCGCGCCCTACGTGCTCGCCTTCGCCGGATCCCCGCGGTGGCTGCGGCGGCGCGTCCCGATCGCGGCGGCCACGCTCGGCGCCGTGATCGCCACGGCCGCGCTGAGCCTCACGGCGGTATGGGCGAACTATTCATTCCGCTTCGAGGGCCCGGATCGCAGCCGCTCGGCCTTCAACGACTATTACTTCCCGTGGGCGGTGGTTCTCGATCAGGAGAAGGTGCCGTGGAGCGACAGCAGCTCGCTCTCCTCGTTCACGCCGCCTTTCCGCACGCCCGAACCATCCGGCATCACCAAGCTGGTGGGTTTCCTCCGCGACCATCGCCTGATGCCGGAGGCCTACCTCTGGGGCTTTGCCCACACCTACAAGTTCGCGAAGGAGCGCCCGGCGTACTTCATGGGCGACTACCGCAAGACGGGCTGGGCGCTGTTCTTTCCGGTCGCCTTTCTCCTGAAGACCACGCTGCCCGCGCTCCTGCTGTTTGGCGCCGGGGTCGCCGCCGTCGCCTGGCGCGTGCGCCGCGGGCCGCTGCCGGTCCATCCGTGGCTGCGCTTCCGCCGGTCCACGCTGTACCGCGCCGCTCCGCTCATCCTGTTCTTCTGCGCGTACTGGCTCATGGCCGTGCGCATGACGCTCAACCTCGGGCACCGTCACATCCTGCCCGTTTACCCGATCTTCTACATCTTCGCCGCCGCCGCGGTGCTCTGGCTCGCAACCAAGGCCGGCCGCGCCGTGCTGGCCGCGCTCGTCGTGGCCGTGGTGCTGCACGCATTCGACTCCGTCAGGGCCCGACCCTTCTACCTCTCCTACTTCCAGCCGATCATCGGCGGCACCGAGCGCGCCTATCACTACTTCGTGGAGTCCTCACTCGACTGGGGCCAGGGGTTGCCGGATTTGAAAACCTGGCTCGCGGAAAGGGAGCGACAGGCCGATCCGCTCCCGGTGTTTCTCACCTATTTCGGCGCGGACTCGCCAAGGAATTACGACCTCCGTGTCACTCGCTTCGGCGACGAGATGAACGACTCAGGCCAGCGCTTCTTCCCGGCGCAGGTCAGGGGCGGGTGGTTTGTGATCAGCGCCACGTATTTCCACTGCACGTTCCTGCCCATGCGGGGCACCTGGGCCGAGCCGCAGGAAACGCTCTATTGGCAGCTTGTGCAGCGCATGAACGCCCTGTCCGCGCGCCAGGGCTCGCTGACCGAGGACGAGCAGAAGCAGCTGTCGCGTGACGCCATGGACATCGAGATCCTCCAGTTCGCCCGGCTCTGCCATGTCTTGCACGACCGCGAGCCGCTCCAACTCATCGGCGCTTCGCTGATGCTTTTCCGGCTCACGGATCAGGAGGTGCAAGCCGCGCTCTACGGGCCGGTCCCCCTCGACCCTCCGCGCGTGCTGCGCTGAGCGTTATGAACCGCTCCACCCCTTCCCGAGTGTGGTGGCCCGCCGCGGCGGTGGTGCTGCTCCACCTGGGCGCCGCCTTCTGGTGCATCCGGCACGGGGCGCCGAATCCCGATGAAGGCTTCTACGCCGCCGCGGCTCGCGCCGTGTGGGAAGGCTCCCTGCCCTACCGCGATTTTGGTTATACGCAGCCCCCGCTCCTCCCGTACCTCAACGGGTTGGTCATGCAACTCACCGGTTTCGGGCTTTTCGAGCAACGGGCCGTCAACGGAGTGTGGGCCGCCCTCACGCTCGTCATCACGGCCCGGCTCGTTGCGCGACGGAGTTCGGTGCTCACCGCCGCAGGCGCCGTGCTCCTCTTCTCCCTCTCCGCGCCGTGGATGTACTTCATCCATCTGGGAAAAACCTATGCACTGACCTCGCTGCTCGTCACCGTCGCCGCATGGATCTGGCTCGAGCGTCCGCCCGGGTGGCGCAAGGCCGCCGGAATCGTGCTGCTGGGCGTGATCGGCACCGGCTGCCGGCTCCCCGCCGCCCCTTTTTTCGCGCTCCTCGCGCTTGCCGCCGTGCTTGAACCCGGTCCCGATCACCGCGGCATCCGGATGCTGATCTCCGCCGCGACGATCGCGCTGGCGGCGGCTGTGCTACTGGTGCCGTTTCTTTGGGCCGCGCCCGACGCGGCCATGTTTTGGGTAATCGATTTCCACCGCATTTCAGTTCCCCTGAAATCCTGGCACCTCGCCTGGCAGGAAGTGTTCACGCTCGCTCCCGCCCTGTGGCTCGCCGCCGGCATTGGTTTTGTCGCATGGCTGTTAGGCCGATCCCGCCCGCAGAAATCATCCTCCAGCGGCGAGCTCTTATCGCGTTCCGAGCTGGTCCTGGGTGGTGCCGCCACGGTGACCTTGCTCTGCAATCTGCTGCCCGGGGGCGTGTACGAGGAATATGCCGTGCCGTTTCTCGCTCCGTTGGCTATTCCGGTCGGCTTGGCCCTTTACCGCTTGGCGCGGGATCGGGACCCCAGACTTGGCTTCGCATTCGTCGCATCGATCGCCGCCTTTCATTTCGCTGCCGCGCCCGCGGTGCTGTGGCATGACTTTCCCGCCCGTCGGCTCAGCCTTTCACAGTGGCTGACGCCCAACGCGCCCGCGTTCAATCCTGCCCTCCCCGCCCAACTCGCCGCGGCGCGCCACATCGTTGAAACCGTCGTGCCGGCCGGAACCCCCATCGTGGGTCCCAACCTTATCCTCGCCCTCGAAACCGGCCGGCCTGTGCCGCCGACGCTGATCATGGGACCGTTCAGTTTCAACACGACGCTCCCGCCGGCGGATGCGCGCCACCTGAATCTTGCCACACCCGCGGACTACGAGGCCTGGCTCGCCGATCCCGGGATTCCGCTACTCGCGTTCTTTCCCCAACCCCAGCTCAATTACGGCTGGACGGTTCCCACCTTCGAGCGCCTGCCCGAATCACTCGTGCGCCGCTGGGTGCAGCTTTACCGCCGTGACTTCGTGATAATCCACCAGGAGGGAAACTTTCTTCTCCTCGCGCGCCCCTCATCGTTGCAGGCTGGGCCCACGCTGCCGTGATTTCCGCGCGTCCATCTGTTGTCCCTCGCTGGGCGTGCACGCTGCTCGCCGCGCTGCTCCTTGTCCTCTTCTGGTGGCAGGCGACCTCCGCCTCGCGGCAATGGAGCCAGACCTCCGACGAGCTGCCGCACATCACCGCGGGCTACACTTACGATCGCTTCGGCGACTTCCGCATGCATTCCGAGAACGGAAACCTGCCGCAGCGCGTGCATGGCCTGGCCCCGCTCGCGCTCGGAGCGACGTTTCCCATGGACGAGGCCCGCTGGCGCTCCTCCGATTACTGGCAGATCGGGTGGGATTTCCTCTATGCCTCAGGTAACGATATCGACCGGATGTTGTACTGGGCTCGCGCCCTCAATGCGCTTTTCGGCGTAGGCCTGGGCCTGTTCATCTATCTCGTCACCCTTCGCAGTTACGGCGACAAGGCCGCACTGGTGGCACTCGCCTTCTACGCCTTTTGCCCGAATTTTCTCACGCACAGCGCACTTGCGACCTCGGACATGGCCGGCACGCTTTGCCTCACGCTCGCTTCCTGGTTTTTCTGGCGGCATCTGGAACGGCGGGATCTCCGGAGCGGCGCACTCGCAGGAGCGTGCAGCGGTCTGGCGCTGGTCGCGAAGTTCAACGGCGTGCTGCTGTTGCCGATCTACGCTCTGCTCGCCGTCGGCGATGCCATGATTCGCATGGAGGGCGCGAGCGCCCGTGGCGCGCGATTCGGGCGCAATATCCTGCTGTGCTTCCTTCAGGCGCTCGCCGGCGTGGCGGTCATCTGGGCGTTCTTCAGTTTCCGCTTCGATGTCGCCGCGCCCGATGCGCCTCCGCTCGACCGACTGGCTTGGGATTGGGACCAAATGCTGGGCTTGATCGGCCCGAAGGGCGCGCTGCTGCAGTTTGCCGCGGACCACCACCTGCTGCCCTATGGATGGATCTTTGGCCTGGCCAATGTGCTGGCCGGAGCGGCCGGGCGCCCCGCCTTTCTCGCCGGAGAGCACAGCATCCATGGGTGGCGGGAGTTTTTTCCGGTGCTCATGCTGACGAAGACCCCGCTATCCTTTCTGGCCGCCATTGTCGCGGCCGGTGTGTCCGGGGTATGGCGCTGGCGCAGCCGGGAAACGGCGGCCCGTGTCGAGCGCCTTGCGCCATGGATGCCCCTCCTTGTGCCCGCCACCGTGGTGCTCGCCTCCGCGATTCTGGGCCATCTTAACATCGGCCATCGACACATCCTCGCCACCTACCCGATCCTTTTCGTCGCGGCCGGAACGCTCGCCGCCGGCTCACGTCGGCTTCTCATAGTTGCCCTTCTGCTTCTGGGGGGCCAGGCGGCGGAATCCATTCGCATCCGTCCGCACTATCCCGCGTTTTTCAATCCCGTGGCCGGCGGGCCGTCCGAGGCGTATCGCCTGGTGGTCGATAGCTCGCTGGATTGGGGCCAATCGCTGCCCGCCCTCCGCGACTGGCTCGCCGTTCACCGCCAGCCCGATGAACCGGTCTTCCTTTCCTACTTCGGCAGCGCCTGGCCGCCGCATTATGGGGTGCGACCCACCCATTTCCTCCCGGGTGTGAACATCGCCGCTCCGCCGCCCAGCCGCTTCGACTATCGGGCCGGACTCTATTGCATCAGCGCCACGTCGCTCTCCGAGGTGTATGGAGCCTTTCACGGCCCGTGGCATTCGCGCTGGGAGCAGGAATACTTGGACCCCGCCACGGAGCATGCCCGTTTCGAGTTGCTCCGCTTTTCCCGTCTGTGTCGCTACCTTCAAACACGCACGCCCGACGGCCACGCCGGCTACGCGATCCTCATCTACCGGCTGACAGCCGACGAGGTGGCGGCGGCGTTGCATGGGCCCGTCAAGGGCTGGTAAAGGGCACGCCGCCCGACTTCACTCTGGACGCTCCCGCGCCGACCAGAAAGGCTGGAACCGAATGAGCAGCGCCCCTTCCCCCCTCCGCATCGGTGTGATTGGTTTCGGTCAATGGGGACCGAATCACGTGCGGAATTTCAGTCTGCACGACGGCTGTGAGGTCGTCCGCGTCTGCGACGCCTCCGACGCGCGGCTCAAGGCCGCCCAGAAATTCCTGCGCGGCGTGGCGACGACCTCCAATCCCGCCGAGATCACCCAGGCCGCGGACATCGACGCGGTCGTGGTGGCCACGCCAACGAACACCCATTTCGCACTGGTGAAAGCCGCCCTCGAAGCGGGCAAGGACGTGCTCTGCGAAAAGCCGCTCGCCCAAACCGCGGCCCAGTGCCTCGAACTCGCCGATCTCGCCGCCCGTCAGGGCCGCATCCTGATGGTCGGCCATGTTTTCCTCTACAATCCTGGCGTGCTTCACCTGAAGACCGACCTCGACCGCGGCGAACTCGGCCGGATCTATTACATGGACGCCATCCGCACCAACCTCGGCCCGGTGCGCAAGGACGTCGGCGCCATCTACGACCTGGCGAGTCACGACATCTCGATTTTCAATTTCCTGCTCAACAGCCAGCCCGTCGAGGTCTCCGCCACGGGCAACAGCGTCCTGCAGGCGGGCATCGAGGACGTCGGCTTCCTGACCCTTTATTATCCTGGCAACATCGTCTGCCACGCCCACGTCTCGTGGCTCAATCCCCGCAAGGTCCGCCAACTCACCGTCGTCGGCGACCACAAGATGGCCGTCTGGGACGACATGAACAACCTGGAACCCATTCGCTACTACGACAAGGGCGTGACCGCCGACCATTATTCCTCCTTCGGCGAATTCCAACTCATCCTCCGCGACGGGCAGATCACCATTCCGAAGGTGAAGATGTCCGAGCCCCTGCAAAAACAGGACGCGGAGTTCATCGACTGCATCCGCACCCGCCGCGCTCCGGCCGCCGACGCCCGCTGCGGCCTCGCCGTCGTGCGCGTCATGGAGGCCGCGATGGAATCCTTGAAAAATCACGGGCGCGCCGCCCCGGTCGCCCGCACATGAGACGCGACGGATCGACTCGTTGCCATCGCGCATGAATGCTCCGCACCCCGATTTCGCGCGCATCGCACCCGATGTGAGGCTGGGCCAGCGCGTGCGCCTCAATGCCTTCATCAATCTCTATGGCTGCACGCTTGGCGACGACTGCATGGTGGGCACCTTCGTCGAGATCCAGCGCGACGTATCGATCGGACCGCGCTGCCGCATCCAAAGTCATACATTCATCTGCTCGGGCGTCACGCTCGAGGCTGACGTGTTCGTCGGACACGGCGTGATGTTCATCAATGACCGTCATCCGACCGTGGCCGCGACCCTGGCTGGCGCGTGGAAGATGGAACGCTGCGTCGTCCAGGCCGGCGCCTCGATCGGCTCGGGCGCACTCGTTTTTGGCGGCGTCACGATCGGAGAAAACGCGGTGATCGGCGCCGGGGCGGTGGTGACGCGTGACGTGCCCGCCGGCGCCACCGTGGTGGGCGTGCCCGCGCGCGCCACATCATCCCGCGCATGAGCCGTCGTCCCACGCACTCCCCGGCAGGGTCGATGAGTGACCGTCCTCGGCGTGACGGACTCAATCAGGCCGGACCGGCCCTACCCAGCCCATGAGCCCGCAGCTCAGCGTCATCCTGCCCGCCTACAACGAGGAGGCATTGCTCGATGACTGCGTCCGCCGCCTGCATGCGACTCTTGCCTCGCTCCGCGTGCCAGCCGAGATCGTCATCGTCAATGACGGCAGCCGCGACCGCACCGCCGCGATCGCCGACTCGCTCGCCCGCGACCTCTCCGGCGTGGTCGTCGTGCATCAAGCCAACCAAGGTATTGGCGGCGCCTTCCGCACCGGCGTGCTCCGCGCCACCGGCGAGTACCTCATCCTATGGCCCGCTGACATGCCGGCCGAGCCTGCGGACCTGTCGCCCTATGTCGGGCAGTTCGGGCGCGCGGATGTGATCGTCGGCGTGCGCGCCGCGCGGCTCGGCTACAATCCCCTGATGCGGGTGAACGCGTGGCTCTATCCCAAAATTGTCGCCACCCTCTTCGACCTCCGCCTGCGTGACGTGAACTGGATTCACGCCTACCGGCGCGACTTGTTCGCCCGCGTAACCCTAACCCAAAAGGGGCTCCCGCTGTTGGTGGAGGCGCGCGTTCGCCTCCGGGACCGGGGTGCCACCTTCGCCGAGGTCG